>JACPOR010000014.1 GCA_016191425.1 Chloroflexota bacterium | reverse complement strand
GGCGGCGACGTCGCTCTGGCCGCCGTGGCCGGCTCGGCCAGCGTCTCGGCGAGGAGCACCGCCGGCGTCTCGGAAGGAGCTTCGGATGGGGCTTCGGCCGGGATCTCGGCGAGCGCGCGCTCGAAGGCCCGGTAGGCGGCAAGTCCGCGCAGCGCGAAGATGATGTTGTCGATCCCGGTGCTCGTCCGGAGCTCATCGCGGATCGTCGTGACGGTGATCCGGGCCGCCTCCTCGAGGGGGAACCCGCCGACGCCCGTCCCGAGCGCCGGAAAGGCGAGGCTGGAGACGCCGATCTCCCTGGCGCGGGCCATCGCACTGCGCACGGCTGCCTGCAGAACGGGTCCCGAGGTCCGCCGATTGCGGTCGAGGGAGACCGCGTGGATGACCGACTTCGCGGCCAGCCTGCCGGCCCCCGTGACGATCGCGTCGCCGAGCTCGATCGGACCCTGATGGACCGCCGCGAACTCGATCTCGTCGCCGCCGGCGCGCTTGAGCGCACCGCCGACCCCGGTCGACATCCAGAGCGTCGGGTTGGCGGGGTTCACGATTGCGTCCACCTCGAGGACGCAGATGTCCCCATTCCACAATGCAAGGCGCGTCACCCGAGACCTCCGGAGACGAGCGTCCGGACGCCCTCCAGTCCGGATCGGTGATGGTACACCCGGGGCAGTCGCTGGGCCATTCTCGTGACGACTTCCCAGGAATTCGTGGTGCCCAGATGCGCCAGCTCCGCGACCGTGATTTCGAGGTCGCCCTGGCTTCCGAGGAGCACGAACTCGTCGTCCGTGGTGACCGGCGGGCCCGGCACGTCGGTCACGTCGGCCATGACGGCGTCCATCGCGACGTTCCCGACGAGCGGCACTCTTGCGCCTCGGACGAGCGCTCCTGCGCGGTTTGAGAGGGCCCGCGGCCAGCCGTCGCCGTAACCGAGCGGCAGCGTCGCGATCCGGCTCGGCCGCTCGGTCCGGAAGCTCGGACCGTAGCTGATCCCCCACCCCGCCGGGAGGTACGCGATCCGGACCGGGCGGGCGTGGAGCGACAGGACCGGCCGGAACATGCCGACCACCGCCGGCGCGAGCAACCCATGGAGCTCGTCCGGCAGGAGCCCGTAGACGGCGAGCCCGGGCCGGACACCGTCGTACGCGACGGCGGATTCGGCGACGATCGCGCCGCTCGCCGCGACGTGCCGGGGCGGCAGCCGGAGGCCGGCCGCCCGGAGGACCTGGGCCGCGGCCTCGAAACGCGCCAGCTGGACGGTCGTGGCGCCGGGGTCCTCCGGCGCCTGAAGATGTGTCCACAGCCCATCGAGGCGGGCGCGCGGCGCCCCGACGATCCGCTTCGCGGCCTCAGGCAGCGCCGCGAGCGTGAACCCGCCCCGCCCGAGTCCGGTCTCCACCTCGAGCTGGACCCTGAGCCGGTGCCGGCCGGGCCCGGCCGCCGCGGCCCGGAGGATCGCGTCGAGCGCGTCGAGATCGCCGGCCGTCACAGCGATCCGGCGCCGTGCCGCGTCGGGTGCCCACGCCGCGGGAACCGGGTACAGGACGAGGATCGGCCGCCTGATGCGGGCGTCACGGAGCGCGGCCGCCTCGTCGTAGGCGGCGACGCAGAATCCGTCCGCACCGGCCGCCTCGAGCGTCCGGGCGACCGGCACCGCCCCATGACCGTAGGCATCGGCCTTCACGACCGGGTGGACCGGCACGTTGGCGCCGGCGAGCCGGCGCACCGCCGCGAGGTTCCAGCGGAGCGCGTCGAGATCGACCTCCAGCCACGCCGTCCGAGGCAGGGCCGGCAGACCGGCGGCCGCGAGCCGGGCGTCGATCGGCGGTGGGGTGCCTTTGCTGCTCAGTCGCCGGCTCCCGCGGGCTCGCGGACCGCGAACCCGAGGCGCTTGCCGGACCGAAACCGGTCGGCGACGGCGACGAGCCGCTTGCGCGCCGCCGGGATGGCGTCGGGCAGGTCCGAGGCGAGGAGCCCCGCGTCGCCGAGCCGCTCGCGGACGGCCTCGCCGGCCATCCCGTGGAGGTAGACCCCCAGGCGAGCCGCATCGAACGGTCCCAGGCCCTGGGCAAGGAGGGCTCCGATGACGCCCGCCAGCACATCGCCCGTCCCACCCGTGGCGAGCGCCGGGTTCTCGAACGGCGCGACCGCGACGCCCCCATCCGGGGCGGCGATGACGGTCCGGGCACCCTTGAGGACGACGACCTGGCCCCAGGCCGAGGCCGCGTTCTGCGCCGCCACCAGGCGAGCCGCGTCGTCCCCGACGAGGTCGCCGTCGGCAGCCGCGTCGGCCCCGGCACCGGCCCGCAGGCGGGCGAACTCCCCGGGGTGCGGCGTCAGGACGGCCGGTCGCGACGCCCCGGACCACCAGTCGTCGAGGGTCGCCATGGAGCGAAGCGCCTCGGCGTCGAGGACGATTGGGGCCGGGGACTCCTCCTCCCCGGCGACGATCAGCTCGCGGACGAGCTCCGTCGTCGCGAGGCCCGGCCGAAGGCCGGGCCCCAGGACGATCGCGTCGTGCTCGTGGTCCAGGATCCGCGCCAGGGCAGGCTCCGGGTCCACCTCCTCGACGTCGTCCTCGGGCAGCGCCATCGTGGTCGCCTCGACGACCTTCGCCGCGAAGAGCGGCTGGAGCGATTCCGGCACGGCCAGCGTCACCAGGCCGGCCCCAGCGCGTCCGGCGCCGCGGCAGACGAGGAGTGCCGCACCCGCATAGTCGAGGGAACCGGCGATGACGAGCAGCTTTCCGAAGGTCCCCTTGTGGCCGCGCGCCTCGCGCGCCGGAAGAAGCCGCGCGACCGAGCGGTCATCGAGGTCCCGGCTATCGCTGGCGACGACCGGCTCGCCGGACTCGCTCGACCGGCCGGGCTCGACCTCCAGCCGCCCGAAGCCGAGCCGCCGATCAGCCATGCTCGCCCTCCGCGGCGACCGCCCCGTGGCGGCCCCGGAGGCGCTCCATTCGGGCGAGGAGGCGCCGCTCGCGATCGTCCAGCCGCTCCTCGATGTCGAGGGGGAAGACGTAGCGCCCGCCGGCGGTCCGGACACCGAACGCGATCGCCACCGCGTAGTCCGATTCGTGGGTGATCGACAGGGCGATCCGGTCCATCCCGAGCTGATCGGCGCGTTGCGCGGCGCGGCCGTGGAGTCGCACGGACGGTTGACCGGTCGGCAGCCGCTCGACCTCGATGTCACGCCAGCCGATGCCGCGCACCCCGAGACCGAGCACCTTGCTGACCGCCTCCTTCGCGGCCCATCGGCCGGCGAACGTCTCCGGCCGGTCGCGGACGTAGCGCTGCTCCGCGGGCGTCAGGACCCGGCGCGAGAACCGGGGGCCGAAGCGCGCCAGCGTGTCACGTATTCGGGCGACCTTGATGATGTCAATCCCAAGCTCCGTAGTGCCTTCGGGCGGCTGGGGTCGCGGAGCTCCGCCATCCTCAGACCGGTGGCTCTCGGGGGCGTCGCCACGGGCCTCGGAGGGCGCCGGCCGGGCCTCGGGCGGAGGTTGCCCACTCAAGGTCGGTTACTCGACCGTGACGGACTTCGCGAGGTTGCGCGGCTGGTCCACGTCCGTGCCGCGGGCAATCGCAACGTGATAGGCGAACAGCTGGAGGGGGTTGATCGCGAGCGCCGCGGCCACCGCTTCGTGGGTCTCCGGGACCCAGCAGACGTCGTCGGCGAAGCGCTCGATCTGGGGATCCCCGACCGTCGCGACTGCGATGACCCGGGCGTCGCGCGCCCGGCCCTCCATGACGTTGCTGATCAGCTTGTCGTAAGTGGACGATCGGGTCGCGACCGCCACGAGCGGGCACTCCGCATCCAGCAGCGAGATCGGCCCATGCTTCAGTTCGCCGGCCGGGTAGCCCTCGGCGTGGACGTAGCTGATCTCCTTCAGCTTCAGCGCACCCTCGAGCGCCGCCGGATACGTGGAGCCACGGCCGACAAACATGAAGCCGCGCGAGTTGACGTACCGGCGGGCCAGGTCACGGGCCAACGGCGCATTCCACTCGACGGCCTGCGCAGCGGCATCCGGCAAGGCCCGGAGCGCCGCCCCGAGCTCCCGCTCGGCAGCCTCGGTCAGCGTCCCGCGCAGCCTCCCGATCGCAGCGGCGAGCACGACGAGCGTCGTCACCTGGCAGACGAATGTCTTCGACGCGGCCACGGCGATCTCCGGGCCGGCCTGGAGGAAGAGGACCGCGTCCGCCTCGCGGGTAATCGCGGATCCCACCGTGTTCGTCACGGCGACGATCGGGCAACCCCGCTCGCGGGCCAGGCGCGTCGGCGCGATCGTGTCGGCGGTCTCGCCGGACTGGGTCACCGCGATCACGAGCGTCTTCCCGTCGAGCGGCGGCGGGCTGTAGCGGAATTCCGAGCCGACCGTCACCCGGGCCGGCAGGCCGGTCCATGCCTCGAGCGCCGACGCGCCAACGAGCGCCGCGTACGACGCCGTGCCGCAGGCAACCAGCTCGATCCGGGTGATCTCCCGAAATGCGGGCAGAAGTGGTTCGATCTCCGGCACGTGGATCGTCTCCGGCCGCTCGCGGACGACGCCGTCTACGCCGGTCACCACGACGCCCGACGGGCGCACGTCGACGACGTCGCCCTCCTCGAGGAAGACGATCCGATTCGTATGGGCGAGGATCGCGGCGACGTCGCTGGCGACGAATGACTCCTCACCGTTGAGACCGACCACGAGCGGCACGTCCTGGCGAGCACCGACCAGCCGACCGAGCTCGTCCCGGTGCATCACCACGATCGCGTAGGCGCCTTCGACCCGGCGGAGCGCGGCCCGGACAGCGTCGGCGAGGTCACCTCGGTACGCCTCCTCGATCAGGTGGGCGAGCGCCTCCGTGTCGGTCTCCGAGTCGAGCCGGTGGCCGCGCGCCTCGAGTCCGTCTCGGAGCTCGCGGAAGTTCTCGATGATCCCGTTGTGGATGACGGTGATCTTCCCGCTGCAATCGACGTGGGGGTGGGCGTTGAGGTCATTCGGCCGCCCGTGCGTCGCCCAACGCGTGTGGGCGAGGCCCATGGCCGCGTGGGGGGTCCGGTCGGCGATCGCCGTGGTCAGGTTGGCGAGCTTGCCGGCCTTCTTCTCGACGAATAGGTCGCCCGCCTCGTCCACGAGGGCGATGCCCGCGGAGTCATAGCCGCGGTACTCAAGGCGCCGAAGGCCTTCGATGAGGATCGGTCCCGCCGCGCGGGGTCCGGTGTAGCCGACGATGCCGCACATCGGGTCAGGTCCTTCGTCTGGTGGCCCGGCCGCCCCCGGGAGGTTCCTGGTTCGATGGAGAGGGCACTCGCGTCAGTGTAGCCGCTCGCTCGCGACGGCCGCGAGAACGTCGGCCAGCTCGGCGACGACCGCCGCGTCCGGGCCCTCCACCATGACCCGCAGGGCAGGCTCCGTCCCGGACGGTCGGACGAGGATCCGCCCGGCCTCCCCGAGCCGAGCCTCCGCGTCGCGGATCGCCTGTCGAAGGACCGGGTCCCCTTCCCACTGATCCTTGTGCCGGACTCGCACCGCCCGCTGTTGCTGGGGCAGGAGCGGGATGGCCGCGGCAAGGTCGGCGAGTGGCCGCCCGGCGCGCGTCATCACCCGGAGCACCTCGAGGGCCGTGACGATGCCGTCGCCGGTGGTGGTGCGCTCCCTGATGATGACGTGGCCGCTCTTCTCACCGCCGAGGCCGGCGCCCGCAACCTGCATCCCCTCGAGGATGTACTTGTCGCCGACGGGGGTCTGCACGATCACTCCACCGGCAGCCTCGACCGTCCGCTGGAGGCCGCCGTTCGAGAGGACGGAGACGACGAGGGTCCGCCCCTCGAGGGTCCCATGGGCGAGCCGCTCGAGGGCGAGGATGCCGAGCACCTGGTCGCCGTCCACGACGCGCCCCGAGGCGTCCACCGCGATCAGCCGGTCCGCGTCGCCGTCCAGCGCGAATCCCACGTCCGCGCCACGCTCGGCGACGACCCGCGCCAGGCCGGCCGGATCGGTGGCCCCGCAGCCGAGGTTGATGTTCATGCCGTCGGGGGCGGCGTTGATGACCTCGACGGCGGCTCCGGTCGCCTCGAGGATGGTCGGCGCGACTTCCCCGCCGGAGCCATTCGCCGCGTCCAGGACGATCCGCAATCCCGCGGCCTGCACGGCGCTCGCGAGGCGGGTCCGGTCGTCCACGTACGCCGCGACCCGGTGCCGGGCGTCGATCGCGATCCCGAGCTCGTCGTTCCCGACGCCGCCGAGCTCCTCCGTGCGCCAGATCAGCTGCTCGAGCTCGTCCTCGACGGCATCGTCGAGCTTGAGCCCATCTCGGTCGAGGACCTTGAGGCCATTGTCCGACGCGGGATTGTGCGACGCCGAGACCATAATCCCGGCCTCGAACTCGCCGGCCCCCGCGAGGAAGGCGAGGGCCGGCGTCGGGACCACGCCGACGCGGTGGACGTCCGTCCCCAGGCTCGCCGCCCCGGCCGTGATGGCGGCCACGAAGAGGTCGCAGGAGCGGCGGGTGTCCTGGCCGACGACGATCGAGCCCCGTCCGCCGGCGAGCCGGTGGGCGACGGCGCGGCCGAGCGCGTAGGCGATCGTCGGCCGCAGGTCGACGTTGGCGACGCCGCGGATGCCGTCAGTTCCGAACAGGCGCGCCACGGACGGATGATCCTCCGGATCTCGGTAGAGGGCGATGAGGTCTGGCCGGGCCGGGCCGGGCCGGGTTAGGAGGGCGGGCTGGGCGTTGGCGGTGGCATGCTGATGACCACCGACACCGGGTCCGGACTGGCGCCGATCAGGGTAAGGCCGGTGAGCAGATTCGTGCCGACGGCCACCTGAAACGTGCCGTCGTCCAGGCCCGTGACGTCGACCGTCACGGCGAGATCGGCACCGGACAGGCGGTCCAGGTCCGCAACCGACCCGCCGATCGTGACGAGGACGCGATCCGTGGACAGGGCGTACGCACGATCCGCGCGGGCCCCGACGAGCAGGAGGCCGGCCTCGAAGGTCCGTGTCGCGGTCACCGGGCGGAGGGTGACGGTAACGGTGACCGTCGCCTTGCCGAGCAACTGGACGCCGTCGGGCAGCTCGAGGGCCGTCGTCGCGACGACATTCGAGGTCGCCCCGGTGATCGTCACGGGGGCGGTATCGGCGACCTCCAGCACCACCAGGGCATCGATGTCGCCTTCCACGGCGACGACGATCGGATCGACGGCCACGGATGCGGTCTCGAAGCCCGCGGCCGGCGAGCCGGCGATCACCGGCCGAACCGGCAGCGTCTTCGTCTGGCGGTCGGTGAAGATCGGGAGCCGGACGCGCGTCGATGCCGGCGACACGTCGACCTGGAGCAGCGGCTCGCCGGCGGCGTCGACGGGCAGGAGGTCGACGACCCGGTTCACGTCGATGCCGGACGCATCGACGGAGATCCTCGCCTGGACCTCGGCGACCTTCTCGATGACCGACGCTGCGCCGGTGACCGTCGCATTGGCGGCCTCCGTCCGTGGATCGCCGAGATCAAGGCCCGTCGGGACGGGCCCGATCGCGACCCGGACGGGCACGAGCCGGCTGACCACGGCGTCGAGCTGCACGACGATCTGTCGCGGTTGGTAGTCGAGCACCTGGATCCGCGGGTCCACCGCGACGACGCGAACGGCGACCGAGTGCCGCCCGTTCGGCGGATCCAGCGCTCCGAGCTCGACCGTAGCGCGGAAGCTGGCGCTGTCAAGACGGAGGCCGAGGTCTTCCGGAGCGAGGTAGCGGATCTCCCGTACGCCGCCCAGATCGGACAGGATGGTCACATCGGAGGTGAGGCCCGTCGCCTCGATCGGGACGCTCCCCTCGAAGAGCTTGGCGCTCGACGAGACGACGAGACCCGCATAGAGCAGCGTCGCGAGCGCGACGGCGCCGACCTTGAGCGGCCAATTGTGGGTGATGATGCGGAGGGCGCGGATCATCGCTGGCTGAGTCCGGTCCCGGGCGGCTCGGCCTGGCCCGGGGCGGTCAAGCGGAGCCGGAAGCGGCCACGGTCGGCCTGCGGATGGAGCAGGGCTCGGAGCGAGCGGGCCATCTGGAGCTCGCTCAGGTTGCGGACGATCCGAGCGCGCTCGACGAGGCTGACCTGACCGTTCTCCTCGGAGACCACCACGACCACCGCGTCCGTCTGCTCGGTGATCCCGAGTGCAGCCCGATGCCGCGTGCCGAGGCGCTCGCTGTGGACGGTGGTTTCCGCGAGAGGCAGGAGCGCGCCGGCGGCGAGAATCGTGGCGCCGCGGAGGATCACGGCGCCGTCGTGGAGGGCGGCTCGCGGCATGAAGATCGTCCGCAGGAGGTCGACGGAGAGGTCGCCGTGGACCATGACTCCCGTCTCGGCGATCTCCTCGAGGCCGGTGTCACGCTCGAGAACGATCAGCGCCCCATGGCCCTCTCCGGACAGCAGCGCCGCGGCACGCGCCACCTGCGCCGCGACGCGGTCCGCCTCGCGATTCTCGGCGGGGAAGAGCCAGGCGAACGATCCAACCCGGCCGATCCGCTCGAGGGCGCGTCGCAACTCCGGCTGGAAGATCACCACCAGCGCCAGGAAGCCGACGACGGCCCCCGCCTGGAGGATCTGGGTGAGGAGCCGCAGCGTGAGCGCCTGGGCCGCGAAATAGACGACGAACAAGACGCTCACGCCGATGACGAGTCGGACGGCCCGCGTCCCGCGGATCAGGCTGAACAACCAGTAGATGAGGACCGCCGTGAGCCCGATGTCGAGCAAGGTCGTGGGCCGAACCTGATCCAGGATCGACGCGAGGAGCTCCGGCATCGTCGGGCGAGTGTAGCATCGCATCCCCGACGGCCAGGGGTGCCTGTCTCGGCCAGGGGTGCCTGTCGGCCCGGAGCGCGTCAGGGACCCGCCCGACCGGGCCGGCGGGCGCCAGGTCGCGGAGCCCGCTAGCGGGCGGCCGCTGCCTCCGGCGGCCCGAGACCGCGCTCCGCCGCGAATGCGTCGATGGCCGCCCGGACGTCCCCGTCTCCGTCGAGGTCGGCAAGCCTGGCGAGCAGCCGAACTTTCTCGGTGGCGAAGTCCAGCCAGCCGCCGTCGGCCTGGATCGCCGCGATCTCGAGCTGCAGCCGATGGTTTGCCGGGCTCGCGGCAAGGAGCGCGAGGCAGGTGTCCATCGCGGCGTCGTACCGGCCCTCCGAACGGTAGAGCGCCGCCAGCGCAAGGTACCGCTGGGTGGCCCCGGCAAGGTCGCCGCTATCGAGAAGCGCATCGGCGACCGCCCGGAGGACGGCGGGGTCCGGCGGCGCCGGTGCGGCGTCGGACCCCGGTGAACGAGGTTCGGGTGGCGCCTCGATGGTCGCGTCGGGACGGGATTCTTCCGACGACGAGGGGCTCACCGCCGGCTCGTCGGCGGGTGCGCCGTCTGGGTGCTCCGGCGGCGTCCCAGCGTCCATCGCCGGAGGCCGCGCGGCAGCGTCGACCAGCGCACGAAGACGGTCGACGTCCCGCCGCCGTGATCGGGACTCCGCGAGGTCGAGAGCCCGAGCGGCGGCGTCGAGGGCATCGGCAAGCCGCCCCGCGCGTTCGAGCACGAGGGAGAGCGCGTCGAGGTCGCTGGCGGCCGCCGACCGCCTTCCGGCTTCGGCGTGGAGCTCTGCGCGACCTCGCAGGGCACCCTCGTCACCGGGGATGCGGGCGAGGGCGGCGTCGAACGCCGTTAGCGCCTCGTCGAGCCGGTCCTGCCGACGGAGCACGCCGGCCAGGCTCACAAACGGGAGGGCACGATCCGGCGCAATCGTCGCGGCCGTGCGATACGCCGCCTCGGCGGCGTCCAGCCGGCCATGCCGGGCCGCGACGTGGCCGCGCCGAAGCGCCTCCTTGTACTGCTCGTAGAGGGCCTGGCTCATCGAACCCGCATCCTACGCCGGGTCGCCAAGGACCTCGACGAGCAGTCCCTTCTGGACGTGCAGCCGGTTCTCTGACTGCTGGAAGATGATGCTCCGGGGTCCATCCATCACCTCGGAGGTGATCTCCTCGCCGCGATGGGCGGGCAGGCAGTGCATGACACGGGCATCCGGCCCTGCGATCGCACACAGGGCTTCGTTGACCTGGTACGCGGCGAAGGCAGCGCTCCGGACTTCCGTTTCCGCTTCCTGGCCCATCGAGGTCCAGGCGTCCGCATAGAGCACATCGGCCCCGTCGACCGCCGCCCGCGGATCGTTGGCGAGGACCACCCGTCCGCCATTCGCCTCGGCGAGCGCGGTTGCCCGGGCCACCACAGCAGGGTCCGGAGCGTAGCCGGGCGGATGGGCAAGCCGGATCTCCACCCCCTGCCCGGCCCCGATGAGCGCGAGCGAGTGGAAGACGTTGTTGCCGTCACCCACGAAGGCGACGACGAGCCCGCGCAGGGATCCGAAGATCTCGTGCAACGTGAACACGTCGGCGAGCGCCTGGCACGGATGCTCGTGCAGGGTCAAGGCATTGATCACGGGAATGTCGGCCCGCGCGGCCAGCTCGACGGCGACCTCGTGCGGCCCCGTCCGGACGATGATCGCGTCCACGAATGATCCGAGATTGCGGGCAACGTCAGCGACCGATTCCCTGACGCCCCAGCCGACATTGCCGGCCGTGAGCTGGATGGCACCGCCACCGAGCTGGATCATCCCGGCCTCGAACGTCACGCGGGTCCTGAGACTCGGCCGCTCGAAGAGCATCGCGAGGGTTCGTCGGAGCAACGGCAGCTGCGCATGGCGACGTGTGACGGCGAACTCGGCCTTCAGGCGCTCGGCAGTCGCAAAGACGCGCCGGACCTCGTCCGGCGCCAGGTCGGCTGCGCTGATCAGGTCCCGCCCTCGGAGCGGTCGGGTCGGATCAGGCGTGCCGCTCATCGGGCAATCGGCTCACGAGCGACGTTCACGCGCCAACTGTAGCGGTCCGCATGGCGCGCCGCCGGCAAGGCGGCCGGGAGCACCGGAGCGAGCGGACTCGAACGTCCGTGAGCGAGGAGCGCAGCGGCCAACGCCGCCGCCCGCCGCCGGGTGCAGGACCGACCCCAGCGGCGCGCATGGCGAGCCGCCGGCAAGGCGGCCGGGAGCACCGGAGCGAGCGGACTCGAACGTCCGTGAGCGAGGAGCGCAGCGGCCAACGCCGCCGCCGGCCGCCGGGTGCGCCGCTACCTCTTCGTGTACTGGGGGGCTTTGCGGGCGCGCTTGAGCCCGTACTTCTTGCGCTCCTTCATCCGCGGGTCGCGGGTCAGGAGCCCGGCCTGGCGAAGCGACAGCCGGTGGCCGTCGGGGTCGAGCTCGAGCAGGGCCCGAGCGATGCCGTGGCGGATCGCGCCGGCCTGGCCCGTGACGCCGCCGCCCTCGACCTTGATCATCGCGTTGAAGCGACCCTCGGTGCCGGTGACCCGGAAGGGCATCCGGACGTCGGCCTCATTGATCGCGTTCCCGAAGTGCTCCATAAGCGAGCGGCCATTGACCACGATCTCGCCCTCGCCCGGCATCAGCCGAACGCGCGCGACGGCGGTCTTGCGCCGGCCGGTCCCCGAATTGAAGACAAGGGTGGACATCGATGGCTCCTCTGTCAGGCAAGCGGCTCAGGCCGCTGGGCCTGATGCGGGTGATCGTTGCCGGCGTAGACCTTGAGCTTCCGCAGCTGCTGGGTCCCGAGGCGGGTGTGGGGCAGCATGCCCTTCACGGCGCGCCGGATGACCTCCTCGGGGCGGCGATCGAGGAGCTTGCCGAACGACTCCTCCTTGAAGCCCTGCGGGTGGCCGCTGTGGCGGGCGTAGCGCTTGCTCTCCACCTTGTCGCTGGTGACGGCCACCTTCGATGCGTTGAGGACGATCACGTGGTCGCCTGTGTCCAGGTGCTGGGTATAGGTGGGCTTGTGCTTCCCGGAGAGGACGCGCGCGACCTGCGTCGCGAGGCGGCCGAGTGTCTGGCCCGTCGCATCCACGACGAACCAGCGTCGCTCGATCTCGCTCTCCCGAGCCGTGAAGGTCTTGGCGTTCATCGTTCCTCGTCTTCTCCGTTCCTTCGCCCCGCTCGCCGTCCCAGGACGACGCGACGGAGGCACAGTCCCCGGGCCGGGGCAGCTGCCCCGCCGAGGGCCGGTCGCCGCTCCGCAAGCGCTGCGGCGACCGCTGTCTCGTCGATCTTGCCCGCTCCCACCGCGAGCAGCGCGGCGACCATGCGCCGGACCATCCCGCGCAGGAAGGCGTCGGCCCGGACGTCAATCATGACCAGGTGCCCCTCCCGCCGGACCCGAACGCGGTGAACGGTTCGGACCGGCCGCGGATCGGCCCCGCCGAAGGCGCTGAAGTCGTGACGGCCCTCGAAGGCCGTCGCGGCTCGCCCCATCGCGTCCACGTCCAGTCGGTTCCGCACCCGGAGCGCGGTGCGCTCCCGGAGCGGGCTCCGCGGCCCGTTCCAGACGGTGTAGCGATACTCCCGGTATCGCGCCGCGTAGCGAGGGTGAAAGCCCTCCGCTGCCCGTCGGACGCCGCGAACTGCGACATCCGGCGGAAGCAGGCCGTTGAGGGCCTCGGTCAGCTCGGTCGCCGAGAGGCGTCCCGCGTAGGAGAAGGCGATCACCTGCCCCAGCGCGTGGACCCCGGCGTCCGTCCGACCCGCGCCGTCGACGGGGTGCCGAACACCACCTGAGAGGTGGGCCAGCGCCGTCTCGAGCGCCCCCTGGACGGTCCGGGCCCCAGGCTGCACCTGGAACCCGGCGAAATCCGTGCCATCGTATTCCACCGTGGCGCGATATCGGATCACCCGATCCGCCTTCGGCGCGCCGTCTCCGGCGCCTCTTGGGTCGTCGCTCTGCCGGGCCATCCCTGCGTTGGCGCGTCCGCTCGCTCGCTCACGCACGTTGAAGTGCGCTCGCTCGCGTGCTCCGCTCCGCCTTGGCCTGGCCGCGGCCCAGCGACGACGGGTTACTCAGCTTGCCGTTACACCAGTTCGATTTGGACGATTTCGGCGGCGTCGCCCGAGCGCTGCCCGATCTTTACGATCCGGGTGTAGCCGGAGGTCCGGTCAGCGTACTTCGGGGCGATCTCATCGAACAGCTTGGTGACGACGAGCGGCTCGTTCGGGAACTCCGAGACGACCGTCCGGCGGGCCGCGAGACCGCCTCGCTTCGCGAGCGTGATCACCCGTTCGACGCGGCCCTGGATCTCCCTGGCCTTCGCATCCGTCGTCTTGACCCGCTCGTAGCGGAGGACGGAGACGGTCAGGTTCTTGTAGAGGGCCAGCCGTGGGCCCATCTTGCGACTCAGCTTGCGGCCGTCGATCCGGTGGGCCACGTCAGGCGTCCTCGCCCTCGAAGGGCGCGTCGGCTTCGTCCGGCTCCTCGATCTCGGCATCGCCGTCGAACGACGACGGCTCGCTCTCCGGGAGGATGAAGCCGCGCATCCGCAGGCGCTCCTTCATCTCGTCGAGTGACTTCTTGCCGAAGTTGCGCATCCGGAGGAGGTCGTCGTCCTTCAGCTGGAGGAGCTGGCCCACCTTCACGATGTTGTTGCGCTTCAGCGAGTTGTAGGCCCGCATCGGCAGGTCGAGCTCCTCGATCGGCATGTCCAGCATGTTCGGCGGCAGCTGCGGCACCCCGACGCCGCTTCGGTCACCCGGCATCGCCGACTGACCGATCGTGATGAACGGGCGGAACTGCTCGACGAGGATCTGGGCGGACCGGCTGAGGGCCTCCTCGGGGCTGATCGTACCGTCAGTCTCGATCTCGATCGTCAGCTTGTCGAAGTTGGTCACCTGGCCGACCCGCATGCCCTCGACCCAGTAGTTGACCTTGCGAACGGGTGTGAAGATGGCATCGACGGCGATGACGCCGATCGGCAGCGCCTCCGCGCGCTCCGCGCCGAGGTAGCCGACGCCCCGCTCGACGGTGAGGTCCATTTCGATGGTCACATCGTCCGAATCGAGCGTCATCAGGACGAGGTCCGGGTTGACGATCTCGACGTCCGCCGATTCGATGAGGTCCGCTGCCATCACCGGGCCGGCGCCGCTCTTCGTGAGGCGGAGCTGGACGGGGTGGGTGGCGAAGCTCTTCAGGCGAAGCTTCTTGACGTTGAGGACGATCTGGGTGACGTCTTCCTTGACCCCCTGGATCGTCGAGAACTCCTGGTAGACATCCCGGATCTGGATGGACGTGACCGCGGCGCCCTCCAGCGACGAGAGGAGGACGCGCCGGAGGGCGTTGCCGAGCGTGACGCCATAGCCGGCCTGGAGGGGGCCGGCCTCGTACTTGGCGTATGTGCCGAGTTCCTCGATGGGCTCGATCTGCGGGCTCTCGAGTTCGATCATGGGCGGGGGTTACCTCGAGTAGTACTCGACCACGAGCTGCTCGTTAAGGTCAAGCGGCATCTGGTCGCGGCGGGGCAGGCTGAGAACCGAGCCCGCGAGGCGGGCCGGCTCGATGCTGAGCCACTCCGGCGCCTGGTGGGAGCGGAGCGTCTCCTTGGCGGTCTTGAACGGCTCGCGTTCGCGGTGCGATTCGCGGACTTCGATCCGGTCGCCCGGCTTCAGCTCGTAGGACGGGATGTCCGTCGGGACGCCGTTCACTGCGAAGTGGCCATGCGACACGAGCTGACGGGCCTGGGCGCGCGACGTCGCGAAGCCAAGGCGGAAGACGACGTTGTCGAGGCGGGTCTCGAGGAACCGAAGGAGGTTCTCGCCGGTCACGCCGTCGAGGTTCCCGGCTTCCACGAAGTAGTTGTGGAACTGCCGCTCGAGCACCGAGTAGACGCGACGAACCTTCTGCTTCTCACGCAGCTGGATGCCGTATTCGCCCATCTTCCGGCGGCGGACGCCGTGCTGGCCGGGCGGGCTCGGCCGGCGTTCGAAGGCACACTTCTTCGAGTAGCAGCGCATGCCCTTGAGGAAGAGCTTCGTGCCCTCCCGGCGGCAAAGGCGGCAGACGGATTCGGTATATCGGGCCATGGGATCCTGTCTCGGCTCAGACGCGGCGCCGCTTGGGCGGGCGGCAGCCGTTGTGCGGGATGGGCGTGATGTCGGTGATCGCGGTGACCTCCAGGCCGGCGGTCTGGAGCGACCGGATGGCCTGCTCCCGCCCGGCGCCCGGGCCCTTCACGTAGACCTCAACCTGGCGCATGCCGTGCTCCATCGCCTTGCGGGCGGCGATTTCCGCGGACATGGCGGCGGCATAGGGCGTGCTCTTGCGGGAGCCCTTGAAGCCGGCCACGCCGGCGGACCCCCAGCTGACCACCGATCCCATCGGGTCGGTAATCGTGATGATCGTGTTGTTGAACGACGCCTGGACGTGGACGTGCCCCTGGGGGACGTTCTTGCGCTCCCGGCGACGCTGCTTGACGGCCCGCTTCCGCTCAGCCATGCGTGTCGATATCCCTCGTCACTACTTCGTTGCCTTGCGTCGCGCGCCGACCGTCTTCTTCGGTCCGCGCCGCTGCCGGGCATTCGTCTTGGTCCGCTGTCCACGCACCGGGAGGTTCCGCCGATGGCGGAGGCCACGGTACGAGCCGATCTCGATGAGCCGCTTGACGTTGAGCGCCACTTCGCGGCGAAGGTCCCCCTCGACTTTGAAGCGGCGGTCGATGAGCTCGCGGAGGCGGTTGACCTGCTCCTCCGTGAGGTCACGGACCCGGGTGTCCGGGTTGACGTTCGTCTGGGTCAGGATCTTCTGGGCGGTTGGCAGGCCGATCCCGAAGATGTAGGTGAGGGCCACCTCCACGCGCTTTTCGCGCGGGATGTCGATGCCGGCGATGCGTGCCATCGGACTGCTACCCCTGCCGCTGCTTGTGCTTCGGGTTCGTGCAGATGACCATCACGGTGCCGTGGCGGCGAATCACCTTGCAGTTGTCGCAGCGCGCCTTGATGGAGGCTCTGACTTTCAACGGATCCTCGACGTGTTGGTTCGCGCCAGGGGCAACGAACGGCGGCTATTTCAGGCGGTACGTGATGCGGCCGCGGGTCAGGTCGTACGGGGAGAGTTCGACCCGAACGCGGTCCCCCGGCAGGATCCGGATGAAATTCATCCGGAGCTTGCCGGAGATGTGGGCCAGCACACGGTGGCCGTTCTCCAGCTCGACGGCGAACATGGTGTTCGGGAGCGGCTCGAGAACCGTCCCTTCGACTTCGATCGCGTCTCGCTTGGCCACGGGCGGTGCTGTGTCCCTTTCTCACGGCGAGTGCCGGCCCGGCGGGCCGACACACGAACGCGTAGCGTATCAGATGTTCGTCCGATCGGGCAATTGCCCGCTCAGACCGTGGTCAGGATCTCCGGACCGTTCTCGGTCACGGCGATCGTGTGCTCGAAATGGGCGGCGAGCGATCCGTCGACGGTGACCACCGTCCAGTGGTCCGGCATGACCTGGACCTCGTGGCCGCCCAGGGTGAACATGGGCTCGATCGCCAGGCAGATCCCGGGCTCGAGCCTGAGACCGCGGCTGCCGGTTCGGTAATTCGGGACGTTTGGCGCCTCATGCATCTGGGTGCCGATGCCGTGGCCGGTGAACGGCCGGACGATGCCGTATCCATGCGCCACGGCGATGTCCTCGATCGCCGCGCCGATGTCACCGATGTGGTTGCCAGGTACGGCTGCGGCGATGCCGGCCATCAGGGCGAGGCGCGTCGCGGCGACGAGATCCTCGACCGCCGGCGCCACGGTGCCGACGACGAAGGTCCGGGCAGCGTCGCCGTGCCAGCCCCCGACCGCCGCGCCCGCGTCGATCCCGACGATCTGGCCCTCCCGCACGGGGCGCTCGGCGGGAATGCCGTGGACGACCTCGTCGTCGATGGAGACGCACAGGCTGCCCGGGTACGCGGCCGGGCCCTTGCCGTAGCGGCCCCCACCGAGATAGCCCTTGAAGCTGGGGATCGCCCCGGCCTCCCGAATGTGCTGCTCCGCCAAGCGGTCGAGGTAGCCCGTCGTGACGCCGGGCTTGAGCTCGCCCTCGACGAGGGCGAGGACCTCGGCGACGATGCGGCCGGCTCGACGCATCTGCTCGATCTCGCGCCGGGACTTGCGGGTCACCACCTCACGCCACGCCGGCCGTGCCGGCCTCGAGGGCCTCGAGCAGACCCCCCGATACCTCAGCGATCGGACGGAGGCCGTTCACGGTGCGCAGGGCGCCCGTGGACCGGTAGTGCTCCACCACGGCGTTGAGGTCGTCGAGCTGGCCGGCGAGGCGAGCCCGGATCGTCTCCGGGCGGTCGTCGGCACGCTGCACGAGCGGCGACCCGTCGACGTCGCAGACGCCCGAGGCGCGCGGCCTGTTCATCGTGGCATGGTACGGATGCCCTGCTGCCTGGCAGATCCAGCGGCCGGACAGCCGGTCGACCAGGTCCTCGGCGGGAACGTCGATCAGGAGTGCCGCGTCCACCCGCGAGCCGCGACGGCCGAGGAAGTCGTCGAGCGCCGCCGCCTGAACGGCCGTGCGCGGGAAGCCGTCCAGGATCGCCCCGTCCGCGGCATCGGGCGCGGCCAGTCGCTCCTCGAGCATCCGGATCGTCACGCGGTCCGGGACGAGCTGACCGGCGTCCATGTACGCCTTTGCCTCGCGGCCGACCGGCGTGCCTTCGCGGATCGCGGCCCGGAACAGATCCCCCGTCGCGACGTGCGGAATCCCCAGGCGGTCCCGGAGGACCGCCGCCTGCGTGCCCTTCCCGGCACCCGGTGCGCCGAGCAGGACAATGAGGGTCATCGCCGTCGCTGGCGGCTCATCCCGGCTCGGCCGTCCCTCGTCACCGCGCCCGGGATGGCGAGGTCAGCGCCAGGCGCCGCCGAGCACCCGAGCGAGCGTACTTTGACGTACGTGAGCGAGGGAGCGCAGGCGGCAACGCCGCGATGGCCCGCCAGGCCGGGCGCGGTCACCGGATGAAGCCTTCGTAGTTGCGCATCATCAGCTGTGCTTCGATCTGCTTCATCGTCTCGACGACCACGGAGACGACGATCAGGAGGCCGGTCCCGCCGAGGGCCACGCCGCGGAGCGACGGGTCGAGGACGCCGGCGATGACCGGCGCGACGGCGACCGTGCCGAGGAAGAGGGCCCCGGCAATCGTGATCCGCGAGACCACCCGGGCGAGATAGTCCTGCGTGGGCCGGCCGGGCCGAATCCCGGGAATGAAGCCGCCGTTCTTCCTGAGCTGCTCCGCGGTCTCGTCCGGCTTGAACGTGAACGCGGTGTAGAAGTAGGTGAACCCGACGGTCAGGAGGAAGTACATGACCGCGTACTGGACCGTCGTCGAGGCCAGGAAGTTGGCGATGGCCGTTGCGACGTTCGAAACCCCCTCGACGGTCGAATACGAGAAGTAGAGCGCGAGCTGGGCGGGGAACTGCAGGATCGAGACCGCGAAGATGATCGGGATCACGCCGGCGAGGTTCACCCGAAGGGGCAGGAACGTCTGCCCACCCTGGTACATCCGGCGGCCGCGGACGCGGCTGGCGTACTGGATGGGGATCCGCCGCTGGCCCTCCTGGATGTAGATGATGACGCCGACGGCGACGACAGCCAGGACGGCGAAGAGCAGGACGTCGCGGAGGGACTGGCCGCCGGTCAGCAGCGAGGCCGCCGCGGATGGGGCCCGGCTGACGATGCCGGCGAAGATGATGAAGCTGATGCCGTTGCCGATCCCCTTCTCGGTGATCAGCTCGCCGAGCCACATGAGAATCACCGCGCCGGCGACCATGGTGACCATCTGGACCCACGACAACGCGTTGCCGAGCCCGAAGCCCCCGACGATGATCCCATCGGCGTTGAGCGCGGACAGGATCCCGAAGGCCTGGAGGAACGCCATCGGGACGGTCAGGTAGCGCGTGTACTGGTTGAGCCGCTGGCGTCCGTATTCACCCTCTCGGCTGAGTGCCTGCAGTGACGGGATAACCCCCTGCATCAGCTGCATGATGATCGAGGCGTTGATGTAGGGATTCATCGTCAACCCGACGATCGACAGCGATGACAGGCCGCCGCCGGCGAACAGGTCCAGGATCCCGAACGCCTGATTCTTCTCGAAGAACGCGGCGAGCTGCTGCCGGTCGACGCCCGGCAATGGCACCTGGGCGAGGAGCCGATAGACCAGGAGGATCCCGAGGACGAACAGGATCCGGCGCCGGATGTCCGGCGCACGGAACGCGTTCAGGAGGGATTCGAACACGGGTCAGGCGTCCGCTGCCGAGTCCGACGCGGCGACCGCAGCCTCGGCTGCCTGAGCGGCCTCGGCCGGGAGCTCGGTCGCGACCTCGGTCGCCGCCTCGGGCTCCAGGCCGATGGGAGCAAGGCGGGTCATCGGGACCTCGAGGAGCGAGACCGTACCGCCGGCCGCTTCGATCTTCGCCCGGGCGGTCGAGCTGACCGCGTAGGCGACGACGAACAGGGCGGTCGAGAGGTCGCCGTTCCCGAGCACCTTCATCGGTTTGTCGAGCGATCGGACCAGCCCGGCGGCGCGGAGGATCTCCTGGTTGACGGTGATCGGCGCCGGCGCGGCGCTCTTCTTCGTCGCCCCGGGCATTTCGCCGGCCTCGAGCACGCCGAGCTCGACGAGGCCGGCGATCGCCCCGACGTTCACGATCTCGTAGTCGATCTTGAACGGGTTCCTGAAGCCACGGAGCTTCGGAATCCGCTGGTGAAGCGGTGTCTGGCCGCCCTCGAACCAGGCCGGGATCGAACCGCCGGCGCGGGCCTTCTGGCCCTTCGTGCCGCGGCCGGCCGTCTTGCCCTGGCCCGCCGCGATGCCGCGGCCGACCCGGTGCTTCTGCGTGTGGGAACCTGGCGCCGGCCGGAGGTCGTGCAGCTTCATTTCGCCTTTTCCTTGTTCGAGGTGTCCGAGATCTCCTCGACCGTGACGAGGAAGCGGACCTGGCGGGCCATGCCGCGGGTCGCCTCGTTGTCCGCGACTTCGACGGTGCTGCCAATCCCGTGCAGGCCGAGCGCCTTGATCGTCGCCCGATTCCGCGCGATGTGACTGATCGTGCTCTTGACCTGGGTGATCCTGAGCCTACCGGGCACTGCTGGCCTCCCCCGCAGCCGGCTGACCGGCGATGCGGCTTCGAAGCGCGACACCGCGGCGGGCCGACAGCTCCTCGGCCGAGTGGAGCGACCGGAGCGCCTCGAGCGTCGCCCGGGTGACGTTGACCGGGTTCGTTGACCCGTGGACCTTCGACAGGATGTCGCGGACGCCGGCGGACTCGACGACGGCGCGGACGGAGCCGCCGGCGATGACACCGGTGCCCTGCGAGGCGGGCTTCAGCAGCACGCTGCTGGCCGCGAACTCCTTCTTCACCTCGTGCGGGATCGTCGTCCCGACCATCGGGATCCGGATGAGGTGCTTCTTGGCGTCCTCGACGCCCTTGCGGATCGCTTCTGGCACCTCGCCCGCCTTCCCCAGCCCGACGCCGACATGGCCCGCGCCGTCGCCGACGACGATGACCGCGCTGAAGCTGAAGCGCCGGCCGCCCTTGACGACCTTCGCGACGCGGTTGATCTGGACGACGCGCTCCTCGAGCGCGAGCTTGTTCGGGTCGATGCGTGCCACATCAGCTCCTTAGAAGTCGAGTCCGGCCTCGCGGGCGGCGTCCGCGAGCGATTTGACGCGCCCGTGGTACCGGAACCCGGCTCGATCGAAGACGACGCGCTCCACGCCCGCGGACTTCGCCCGCGCTGCGAGAAGCCGCCCGACGGCAGCTGCCTCCTGTGTCTTCGTCCCGGATCCGGAGCGAAGCTCCTTCTCCAGCGAGGACGCGGCGGCGAGCGTCGTGCCGGACGCATCGTCGATGATCTGGGCATGGATGTGCTTGAGGCTGCGAAAGACCGCGAGTCGCGGCCGCGCGGCATCCCCCTCCAGGCGGAGGCGGATCCGTTCGTGGCGCTTGCGTCGGGCGGCGCCGCGGCTGGCGACCTGCGTCATTCCAATCGACCTCGAATACCTACTTCTTGCCGCCGATCTTGCCGGCCTTGCCGGCCTTGCGACGGATCACCTCGCCGGCGTAGCGGACGCCCTTGCCCTTGTACGGCTCCGGCTTGCGCGACGCGCGTACCTCGGCGGCCACCTGGCCGACGAGCTCCTTGTCGATGCCGACGACGGCCAGCTTGATCGGGCTTTCGACCTCGAAGCTGATGCCCTCGGGCGGCTCGATCTCGACAGGGTGGCTATAGCCCAGGCTGAGCTGCAGCTTCCTGCCGACGAGCGCCGCGCGATAGCCGACGCCGGTGATCTCGAGGCCCTTGCGGTAGCCCACCGTCACCCCGACGACCATGTTGTTGACGAGCGTGCGGGTCAGCCCGTGGAGCTGCTTGTGCATCTTCTGCTCGGTCGGGCGGGCGACGACGAACGTCCCCTCGTCCCGGGTCAGAAGCATGTCCGAATGCAGCTCGCGGCTGAGGGTCCCGCGCGGACCCGTCACCGTGACGCGGGAGCCGTCGATCGTGACGTCGACTCCTGCGGGAACGGCGATGGGCAGGCGACCGATTCGCGACATCGTTCGCCTACCAGACGTAGGCCAGGACTTCGCCGCCGAGCTGGGCCTTGCGGGCCTGCGCGCCGGTCATGATCCCCTGGCTCGTACTGACGATGACGATGCCGAGTCCCCCGAGGACGCGCGGGATGTCGGTCTTGCGCGCGTAGACGCGCAGGCCGGGCTTGCTGATCCGCTTCAGCCCGGACACGACCGGCACCTTGCCGTCCACGTAGCGCAGCTGGAGGCGGATCGCGTGGCCGGGGCCGGCCTGCTCCTCGCTCCAGTCGGCGATGAAGCCCTCGGTCTTGAGGATGCGGGCGATCTCACGCTTCGTCCGCGACGCCGGCACGACCACCTCGAGGTGGCGAGCCCGGGACGCGTTGCGCACGCGCGTGAGCATGTCCGCGATGGGGTCGGAAATGTTCATCGGTGTCCTACCAGCTCGACTTCGTGACGCCCGGCAGCTCGCCCTGGAGCGCGCGCTCCCGGAAGCAGATCCGGCACAGTGCGAACCGGCGCATGAATCCCCGCGGCCGGCCGCACACGAAGCAGCGGTGGTAGCCGCGGACCGGGAACTTCGGCGCCCGCTTCGCCTTGGCGATCATCGACTTCTTGGCCATGGTCTCCCTCCCCGCGCCTACGAGGCGAAGGGCATGCCGAGGAGCTCAAGCAGGCGCTTGGATTCCTCGTCGGTCTTCGCCGTCGTCACGATGCTGATCTCCAGCCCGCGGAGACGGTCCACCTTGTCGTAGTCGATCTCCGGGAACGCAATCTGCTCGCGAAGACCGATGGAGTAGTTGCCGCGCCCGTCGAACGACCGGCTCGGGACGCCTCGGAAGTCGCGGATCCGAGGGAGCGCCAGGAGCGAGAACCGCTCGAGGAAGTCCCACATCCGATGCCCACGAAGCGTGACCTTGATCCCGATCGGGTTGCCAGTCCGGACACGGAACTGGGCGATCGAGCGCTTGGCCTTCGTCACGATCGGCTTCTGGCCGGTGATCGTGGCGAGGTCCTTCACCGCCGCGTCGATCGCCTTGGCGTTCGTCAGAGCCTCGCCGAGGCCGACGTTCACGACGACCTTGTCGAGCCGCGGCACCTGCATCGGGTTGACGTAGCTGAACTGCTTCTGGAGGGCCGGGACGGCCTCGGCCTGGTAGCGATCCCGGAGACGGCTCGCGATCACGCGGTCACCTCCAGGGCCTGCCCGCAGTGCCCGCAGACGCGGATCCGGTGCCCGTCCTCGAGCGTGGTGTGGCCGATCCTGGTGGGCCGGTCGCATTTCTGGCAGACGAGCATGACCTTCGAGACGTCGAGGGGCATCGCGAGGTCGAGGATTCCGCCCTGTTGAATCTTCGGCATCCGGTCCGTCCGGCCACTGGTCTGGCGCGGCTTCGAATGCCGCTTCGCGATGTTCAGGCCCTCGACCACGACGGAGATCCCGCTCGTGGGCGTGCCTCGTCGGTAGGGCACCCGGAGGGCGCCCCGGCTGGCAGTCCGGCGGATGACGCGTTCGACCTTGCCGCGCTTGCCAGCGTCCTTGCCGGCGATGACGACGACCAGATCGCCCTTGCGGATCTCAGGGACGCGCGTCGGGTGGCCGTGCTCGTAGACCCGGGCGCCCATTACAGCACCTCCGGGGCAAGCGACACGATCTTCATGTAGTTCCTGTCCCGCAGCTCTCGGGCCACCGGACCGAAGATCCGGGTACCACGCGGATTGCCCTGGTTGTTGATGAGGACGGCGGCGTTCTCGTCGAACCGGATGTAGCTGCCGTCCGGCCGGCCGTATTCCTTCGCGGTCCGTACGATCACGGCCCGGACCACGTCGCCCTTCTTCACGGCGGCGTTCGGGATGGCCTGCTTCACGCTCGCGATGATCACGTCACCCACACCGGCAGTCGTCTTGAGCGACCGGCCCATGACCCGGATGCACTGGATCGTCCGCGCGCCGGTGTTATCGGCGACTTTGAGGCGCGACTGCGGCTGGATCACGCGCCCTCCTCGGCCGCCGAATCGGCCGCGCTCCGCGCTGCGTCGTCATCGTTGGCGGATTCGTGCCGCGTCCGGCCTGGGTGCGCCGCGGCGTGGATCGCCTCCGAGACCTCGGCTTCCTCGGCCACCAGATCGGCGGTCGATCCGTGCTCGCCGGCGCGGGCAAGCACGCGAACGAGGCGCCAGCGCTTCGTCGCGGACAGGGGTCGCGACTCCTCAACGAGCACGGTGTCGCCAACGTGGGCATCGTTGAGCTCGTCGTGGGCTTTGAACTTCGTCGTCAGCCGGACGACGCGCTTGTAGAGCGGATGGCGAGCCAGGCGCTCGACGGAGACGACGATCGTCTTGTCCATCTTGTCGCTGACGACCCGTCCGGTCTTCGTCTTCCGCTGTCCCCGGGCGGGGCTGGTCGATGCAGTCATGTCTGGGTCCTTCACGCCGACATCCGACCGGCCGGAGCCGGTCCCGTGGTGAGCCGCTCGCGCTGGACCGTGAGGATCCGGGCGATCCGTCGGCGGGTCTGCGGAATCGTGCTCGTGTCATTCAACTGCCGGGTCGACAGCGCGAACCGGGCGCTCCAGAGGTCCTGCTTTGCCTCGCGAAGGGCCGTCTCGAGCTCCGCGTCCGAGAGCTCCCGGATCTTACCGATGTCCATCGTCGGCTCCTTCCACCAGGGCCGATTCGCGAACGACGACACGCGTCGCCACGGGCAGCTTGTGGGCGGCGAGGCGCATCGCCTCGGCGGCCTCCTCTCGGCCGACGCCGGCCATCTCGAACAGGATCCGGCCGGGCTTGACGACCGCGACCCAGTGGTCCGGCGCCCCCTTGCCCGATCCCATTCGGGTCTCGGCGGGCTTCTTCGTGACCGGTTTGTCAGGGAAGACGCGGATCCAGATCTTGCCGCCGCGCTTGACCGATCGGGTCATCGCGCGCCGGGCGGCCTCGATCTGCCGGCTGGTGATCCAGGCGGGCTCGGTCGTGGCCAGGCCAAACTCGCCGAAGGCGACGAAATGTCCGCCCTTCGCCACGCCGGACATCCGGCCTCGCATCACCTTGCGGTGCTTCACGCGCTTGGGAAGGAGCATCGTCAGACCCCCTGCCCAAGGACCGCCGACGGCGGCGCGACGGGTCGCTCAGGGGCGAAGTCGCCGCGGTAGATCCAGACCTTGACGCCGATCCGGCCGTAGGTCGTGGGGGTGTGGATCTGGCCGTAGCTGATGTCCGCCCGGAGCGTCCCGAGGGGGATCCGTCCCTCCTTGTCCCACTCCCGTCGGCCCATCTCGGCGCCGCCGAGGCGCCCGGCCACCATGATCTTCACGCCCTTCGCACCGGCCTTCATCGACCGCTGAATGGCCTGCTTCATCGCCTTCTTGAAGGCGATTCGGCGAGTCAGCTGCTGGCTGATGTTGACCGCGACGAGGTAGGCGTCCAGCTCCGGCTGGCGGATCTCCTTGATCTCCAGCTTGACCTTGCGCTTCGTCAGTGCGCCGATCTGCTGGCGAAGGATCTCCACGTTCTGGCCGCCCTTGCCGATCACGATTCCCGGCTTGGCGGTATGGACGGTGACCGTGACCTGGCCGAAGTTCCGCTCGACCTCGAGGCCGCTGACGCTCGCGTTCGCAAGTCGCTTGCCGACGAGCTCGCGGATCGTGATGTCCTCCTTGAGGAGGCTCGTGTATTCCTTGTCCTGGTACCACTTGGCGGTCCAGGTGCGCGTCACCCCGAGGCGGAAGCCGTACGGGTGGACCTTGTGTCCCATCTGTCAGGCCTCCCGGTTTCCGACGGTCACGGTGATGTGGGTCTGCGGCTTGTGGATCGGGAAGGCCCGACCCTGAGCACGCGGCCGCCAGCGCTTGATCGTGGGTCCCTCGTCCGCGCGCGCGTCGAGGACGACCAGATCGTCGGCAGGCAGGTTCAGGTTGTTCTCGGCGTTCGCCGTGGCGCTCTTCAGCACGCGGGCGACGTCCCGGGCGGCGTGCTGCGGCATGAACCGGAGAACGGCGGCGGCCTCTTCCACGGGACGGCCCTTGATCGCCTGGACGACCAGGCGGGCCTTCCGCGTGGAGCCGCGGAGGTACTTGGCGGTGGCGGAGACACGCACGGTGGGCCGCTCCTACTTCGGACTGGTGGTCCGGTCGGTGTGCTTGCCGTGCCCGCGGTAGGTGCGGGTCGGGGCAAACTCACCGAGCCGGTGGCCGACCATGTTCTCGGTCACGTAGACCGGGACATGCTTGCGGCCGTTATAGACGGCGACCGTGTGGCCGATGAACGTCGGGAAGATCACGGACGCGCGCGACCAGGTCTTCACGACCCGCTTCTCGCTGCGCTTGTTCATCTCCTCGATCCGGCCGAGCAGTCGGGCCTCGACGAACGGGCCCTTCTTGATGGAACGGGACATCCTGTGCCTGCCTCCCCGCTACTTCCGGCGCCGCGAGCGGACGATGAGCCGCGAGGTGGTCTTGCCACGTCGCGTGCGGTAGCCCATAGCCGGCTTGCCCCACGGCGTCTTGGGCGGCATCCCCGTCGGGGACTTGCCCTCGCCGCCGCCGTGCGGATGGTCGCGCGGGTTCATGACGACGCCCCGGACTTCCGGCCGCTGGCCCATGTGACGGGCACGGCCAGCCTTGCCGAGGCTCTGGTTTTCGTGGTCGAGGTTACCGACTTGGCCGACGGTGGCCATGCACTTGATGCTCACTCGCCGGACCTCGCCTGACGGGAGCCGCACCTGCGCGTGGTCACCCTCCTTGGCGAGGAGTTGGGCGGCCGTGCCGGCGGACCGGACGATCTGGCCGCCCCGGCCGGCAATGAGCTCGATGTTGTGAATCGTCGTGCCCAGGGGGATGTTGGCAATCGGGAGCGCATTGCCCACCCGCGCCTCGGCCTCGGGACCGGAGAGCACCAAGTCCCCCACCTTGAGACCCTGCGGGAGGAGCATGTAGCGCTTCTCGCCGTCCCGGTAGTGGAGCAGGCCGATCCGAGCCGAGCGGTTCGGGTCGTACTCGACGGTCGCAACCCGTGCCGGAACGCCGAACTTGTCCCGCTTGAAGTCGATCCGACGGTAGTGCGTCTTCTCGCCGCCGCCGCGGTGGCGGACGGTGAGCCGGCCGGCGTTGTTCCGCCCCGACCCGCGCTTCTGCGGCTCGAGCAGCGGCTTGTACGGCTGGTCGGTCGTGATCTCCTCGAACGTCGAGCGGGTCATGGACCGTCGCCCAGGCGAGGTGGCCTTGTAGCTCCGCAAGGGCATGGCTAGACCCCCTCGAAGAACTGGATCTTCTGGCCGGGGGCCAGGGTGACGATGGCCTTGCGCCAGCCGGAGATCCGGCCGGTGATCCGCCCGCGGCGCGTGCCGGTGGACTTCGTCCCGGGCTGCTTCGTCAGGACGTTGACGGCCACCACGGTGACCTTGTCCGTCTTGTAGAGCTCCTCGATCGCCGCCTTGATCTGGATCTTGTTGGCGTTCGGATGGACCGCGAACGTGTACTTGCCGCGGCTCGACTCGTCGATCGACTTCTCGCTGATGACGGGGCGGAGGATGATCTCCGGAGCGGTGAGTGCGCTCACAGGTACACCTCCTCCATCCGGGCCAGCGCAGGCTGCTCGATCACGACGGTGTCCGCCTTGATCAGGTCGACGACATTGAGCGAGTCGGCCAGGATGACGTCCACCGTCGGCAGGTTGCGTGCCGAGAGCTTGAGCTGGGCGTCCGACGAGGGCGCAACGACGAGCACCCGGCCGGTCGCGTTGAGCGCGGCCAGGATGCCGACGAAGTCCTTCGTCCTGATCCGCTCGAGCGCGAACGCGTCGATGATGCGGATCGCCTCATCGCCGAGCTTCGCGGTCAGTGCGCCGCGCAGCGCCAGCCGCCGCATCTTCTTCGGCAGCCGCTGCTCGTAGGAGCGCGGGTGTGGCCCGAAGACGGCACCGCCGCCACGGTAGTGAGGAGCGCTCTTCGAGCCCTGGCGGGCGCGACCGGTGCCCTTCTGGCGGTACGGCTTCTTGCCGCCGCCGCGGACCTCGCCGCGCGTCTTCGTGTCGTGTGTGCCGGCCCGTCGGCCGGCGAGCTGGGCCGTCACGACCTGGTGGAGCACGGCGACGTTCACCGGGGCGGCGAAGAGCTCGTCGTTGAGCTCGACGCTGCCGACGGAGGCGCCGGTCCGATCGTAGAGGGTGGTCTGGGGCATCGGTCAGGCCTTCTTCACGAGGATCAGGCTGCCCCGCGCACCCGGGAGGCTGCCCTTGAGGAGGAGCAGATTCCGATCAGCGTCGGCGCGGACGACCTGGACTTTCTTGGTGGTGACGCGCTCGTCGCCCATGTGGCCGGCCATCCGGACGCCCTTGTAGACGCGGCCGGGTGTCGTCCCGGGACCGATCGAGCCGGGCTCGCGGTGATGATCCGAACCGTGGGTCTTGGGACCCCGGGCGAAGTGGTGGCGCTTGATGTGGCCGGCGAAGCCCTTGCCCTTCGAAACGCCGGTAACGTCCACGAGATCGCCGGGCGCGAACATGTCGGCCACGGCGAGTGTCTGGCCGACCTCGTAGCCGGAGGCGTCGTCGGTCCGGAACTCGCGAAGGGTGCCGACCGACGGCAGGCCCTTGAGCTGGCCGGCCTTTGGCTTGGAGAGCCGCTTCTTGACGTCAGTTCCGAGCTGGACCGCCGCGTAGCCGTCCACGGCAGGCGTCCGCAGGCGCGTCACGACGTTCGGGGCGACCTCGAGCACGGAGACGGCAACCATCGTGCCATCCTCCGTGAAGACCTGGGTCATGCCCACTTTGCGGCCGATCAGTCCAACACTCATCGCAGCGTCACATCTTGATTTCGATGTCGACGCCCGCGGGCAGCGAGAGTCGCATCAGGGCATCGACGGTCTTCGAGGACGGGTCGAGGATGTCCACGAGCCGCTTGTGGGTGCGGATCTCGAACTGCTCCCGGCTGTCCTTGTCGATGAACGGCGAGCGGATGACGGTGAACTTCTCGATCCGCGTCGGCAGCGGCACCGGGCCGACGATGTCGGCACCCGTACGCTGGGCCGTCTCGACGATCTGGGCCGCCGACTGATCGAGCAGTCGGTGGTCGTACGCCTTGAGGCGGATCCGGATTCGCTGCTTGGCCATCTGGCTACTCGGTGATGCTGGTGATCGCGCCGGCACCGACGGTCCGGCCACCCTCGCGGATGGCGAACCGCTGGCCGGTCTCGAGCGCGATCGGGGTGATGAGCTCGACGCTCATCTCGACGTTGTCGCCGGGCATGACCATCTCGGCCCCGTCGGGCAGACCGATGCTCCCGGTGACGTCGGTCGTCCGGAGGTAGAACTGGGGCCGGTAGCCGTTGTAGAACGGGGTGTGCCGGCCGCCCTCCTCCTTGGTCAGGACGTAGACCTGGGCCGCGAACTGCGTGTGGGGCTTGATGCTGCTCGCCTTGGCCAGGACCTGGCCGCGCTCGATCTCGTCGCGCTCGATGCCCCGCAGGAGACAGCCGACGTTGTCGCCGGCTCGGCCCTCGTCGAGCAGCTTCTTGAACATCTCGACCCCGGTGACGACGATCTTTCTGGTCGCCTTGACCCCGATCAGCTCGACCTCGTCGCCGACCTTGACGATCCCGCGCTCGATCCGGCCCGTGGCGACGGTGCCCCGGCCCTTGATCCCGAAGACGTCCTCGACCGGCATGAGGAACGGCCGATCGATCGCCCGCTCGGGGGTCGGGATGTAGCTGTCGACGGCATCCATCAGCGCCTGGATCGGCGCGTAGGCCGGATCGTCGACGCCGCCGGTGGCCTCGAGGGCCTGCAACGCCGAGCCACGGATGACCGGGATGTCGTCACCCGGGAACTGGTACTTGCTCAACAGCTCGCGGACCTCGAGCTCGACGAGGTCGAGGAGCTCGGGGTCGTCGACCGCGTCGACCTTGTTGAGGAAGACGACGATGTACGGGACCTCCACCTGGCGGGCGAGGAGGATGTGCTCTCTGGTCTGGGGCATCGGCCCGTCGGTCGCGGCGACGACGAGGATCGCGCCGTCCATCTGGGCGGCGCCGGTGATCATGTTCTTGATGTAGTCGGCGTGCAAACGCGCGGTACTCGGCCTTGCCCTTGAGCGCGAGGTACTTCGTGATCGCCGCGGTGAGCGACGTCTTGCCATGGTCGATATGGCCGATCGTGCCGACGTTCACGTGCGGCTTGGTTCGCTCGAACTTCTTCTTGGCCATCGTGGGCTGCTCCTGGCTCCTCGGACCGACCGACTAGGAAACGCGGGACTTGGCGACGAGCTCCTGGGCGAGAGGCCCAGGCACCTCGGCGTAGTGCGACAGTTCCATCGAATAGCTCGCTCGGCCCTGGGTCATCGACCGCAGGTCCGTGGCGTAGCCGAACATCTCGGCAAGCGGCACGGCCGCCCGCACGACCGTCGTCGTGCCGCGCATGTCCGTCCCCTCGACGAGCCCCCGGCGACTGTTCAAGTCGCCGATGACGTCGCCCATGAACTGCTCCGGCAGGGTGACCTCGACCCGCATCATCGGCTCGAGGATCGTGGGATCAGCCTTCTCGACGGCGTCCTTGAGGGCCATCGAGGCGGCGATCTTGAACGCCATCTCCGACGAGTCCACCTCGTGGTACGACCCGTCGTGAACGGTGGCTCGGACATCGACCATCGGGTACCCGGCGTAGACGCCGGTCTCCACGGTCTCGCGGATACCCTGGTCGACGGCGCGCATGTACTCGCGCGGGATTGTGCCGCCGACGATCTTGTCGACGAACTCGTAGCCGGCGCCCTTGGCGTTCGGCTCGAGCGTCAGGACAACGTGGCCGTACTGGCCCTTGCCGCCGGTCTGGCGAATGAACCGGCCGTTGCCCTCTGCCTTCCGGCGGATCGTCTCGCGGTAGGACACCTGGGGCCGACCGACGTTCGCGGCGACCTTGAACTCGCGGACCATCCGGTCGACGATGACGTCAAGGTGCAGCTCGCCCATGCCCGCGATGAGCGTCTCGCCGGACTCCGGATCCGTCTTGACCCGGAACGTGGGGTCCTCCTCGGCGAGGCGCTGGAGAGCGACGCCCATCTTGTCCTGGTCCATCTTCGTCTTCGGCTCGATCTTCACCTCGATGACCGGCTGGGGGAAGGTCATCGACTCGAGCAGGATCGGGTGGTCGGGGTCCGAGAGGGTGTCTCCGGTGAACGTGTCCTTGAGTCCGACGATGGCGGCGATGTCGCCCGCGTAGACCTCGTCGATCTCCTCGCGATGGTTGGCGTGCATCTGGAGGATGCGGCCGACGCGCTCCTTCTTGCCCTTCGCCGTGTTGAGCACGTACGAGCCGGCCTTCAACGTCCCGGAGTAGACCCGGAAGAAGGCGAGCTTGCCGACGAACGGGTCGGCGGCGATCTTGAACGCGAGGGCCGCGAAGGGCTCCTTGTCGTCGACCGTCCGGACGAGCTCCTGGTCCGTGCCGGGGCGAAGCCCGATCGTCGGCGGGACGTCGAGCGGCGACGGCAGGTACATCGTCACCGCGTCGAGCATCGGCTGGACGCCCTTGTTCTTGAGGGCCGAGCCGGTCAGGACCGGGACGAACTTCGACTGGAGCGTCCCGAGGCGAAGGCCGTGCCGAATCTCCTCGACCGTCAGCTCGTCACCCTCGAGGTACTTGTGGGTCAGCGCGTCATCCGCCTCGGCAACCGCCGAGATCATCTGCTCGCGGTGCTTCGCGGCCTCGGCCCGGAGGGACTCCGGGATCTCGACCACGTCGATCTGGCTGCCCAGATCGTCGCGATACAGGATCGCCTTCATCTCGACGAGGTCGACGACACCTTCGAAGGTGTCCTCCATCCCGATCGGGATCTGGATCGGCACGGGACGTGCGCCCAGCCGGTCGACGATCATGTCCACGCAGCGCCAGAAGTCCGCGCCGGTGCGATCGAGCTTGTTGATGAAGCAGATCCGCGGCACCGAGTAGCGATCCGCCTGCCGCCATACGGTCTCCGACTGTGGCTCGACACCGGCAACGCCGTCGAACACGACGACCGCGCCGTCGAGCACGCGAAGGCTCCGCTCGACCTCGACCGTGAAGTCCACGTGCCCGGGCGTATCGATAATGTTGACGCGATGATCGTTCCAGTAGCAGGTCGTCGCCGCGGCGGTGATGGTGATGCCCCGCTCCTGCTCCTGGGGCATCCAGTCCATCGTGGCCGCGCCCTCATGGACCTCGCCAAGCTTGTAGATCTTCTTCGTGTAGAAGAGGATCCGCTCGGTGACGGTGGTCTTCCCGGCGTCGATATGGGCGATGATGCCGATGTTCCGCGTGCGCGCAAGCGGAACCTGCCGTGTCACGATCCGTACCTTCCCGGGGTTACCACTTGAAGTGGCTGAAGGCCTTGTTGGCCTCGGCCATTTTGTGCGTGTCCTCGCGCCGCTTGACGGCGGCGCCGAGGCCGTTCATCGCGTCGACGAACTCGGACGCGAGCTTGTCGCTCATGCTCTTGCCGTTCCGCTTGCGGGCGGCCTGGACGAGCCAGCGAACGCCGAGCGACAGTCGGCGATCGCCGCGGATCTCAACCGGTACCTGGTAGGTGGCGCCACCGACGCGCCGCGGCTTGACCTCGATGATCGGGGTCGCGTTGCGAAGCGCCGACTCGAGGACCTCGAGGCCCGGCCGCTTGGCCTGGAACTCGGCGCGAGCGAGCGCCTGGCGCAGAATCCGCTCGGCGAGGTTCTTCTTGCCTTCCTTCATCAGCTTGGCGTGGAAGCGGGCGGTCGTCCGACTGGCCGGGATCTGCTCGTACTTCGCCTTGCGCGGGATGCTGGAGCGTCGCGGCATCAGCGCTTCCCTCCGATGGCCGGCGTGGCCTTCGCGCCGTACTTGCTGCGGCCCTGCTTCCGGTCACGGACGCCGGCCGCGTCGAGGGCGCCACGGATGATGTGGTACTTGACCGACGGGAGGTCGCGCACGCGACCGCCGCGGACGAGGACGACCGAGTGCTCCTGGAGGTTGTGGCCGATCCCCGGGATGTAGGCCGTGACCTCCATCTGGTTGGTCAGACGCACACGGGCGATCTTCCGGAGTGCCGAGTTCGGCTTCTTGGGCGTCATCGTCCGGACCTGGAGGCAGACGCCCCGACGCTGGGGCGCTCCAGGGATCGGGACCTGGCGCTGCCGAAGGCTATTCCAGTTCTTGCGCATCGCGGGCGCCTTGATCTTCGTGACCTTGGCGCGCCGGCCGTTGCGCACGAGCTGGCTGATCGTCGGCACGAAGACGCTGCTCCTTTCGGTTCCTGTCGGTCGGTGGCGGTCCCTTGACCGCGGGGCCTGTGAGCCGGGGTTCGGACCCTCGGCGAGGACCCTGTCCCATCTCTCGATGGGGGTTCCGGTGAGCGCTGGGACGGCCATGTCGAACGGCGCCCCTTCCGGAGCCACGATCGCGGAGTGTAGCAATGGGCCCGATCGCGTGTCAAACGTGACCGGGCATCGTCGCGGCCCCGACGAGCGGGGCCGGACGGGTCGTCGGATCAGGCGTCGGCGGCCTTGGCGGGCTCGCCCTGGAGGAGCGGGTTGCGGTCCGGGTCGATCTCGGCGTCGCCCGAGCCGGCCTCGGCCAGGAACGGGTTGAACTCGTCGTCGTCGGATCCGGCAATCGTCGCCGCCCGGGCCAGCCCGGCAGCATCGTCCTCTGACGGTCGCCCGGCCCCCTCCTCGAGGAACGGGTTGTAGACCTCACCCCCGTCGTCGAGCGATTCGCCAGCGAGAGCCTCGAGGGCCGCCCGGCGCTCGCGCTCCTTGCGGGCCGCGAGGTTGGCCGGCGCCCCGGACCCGGCCGGGATCAGCTTGCCGATGATGACGTTCTCCTTGAGCCCGATGAGGTGGTCCTTGGCGCCGTTGATGGCCGCCTCGGTGAGCACCCGGGTCGTCTCCTGGAAGGACGCCGCGGCGAGGAAGCTCGAGGTGTTGAGCGAGGCCTTCGTCACGCCGAGGAGCACGGTCTGGGCCGTTGCCGGCTCGCCGCCCTCCGCGAGGACCCTGTTGTTGACCTCCTCGAAGTCGAGGCGGTCGATCAGCTCGGTGGGCAGCAGCTCGCTGTCGCCCGGCTGGTCGATCCGGACCTTGCGGAGCATCTGGCGAACGATGATCTCGATGTGCTTGTCGTTGATCGTGACGCCCTGGCTCCGGTAGACCTTCTGGACCTCCTTGACCAGGTAGCGCTGGACGGCATCGCGACCGCGGGTATCGAGATACTCCTGCGGGTTGATCGGGCCGTCCGTGATCGGATCGCCGGCGCGGACGTCCTGGCTATCCTCGACGAGGAGTCGAGCGTTGTGGGGGATCCCGTACTCGCGTTCGACGATGTCCTCGGCCCGGACCGCGAGACCGTCGTCCGTGCCGACGAGAAACCCGGCGACCGGGGCGCTGACATCGACCGGCAGGTCACCCGTTGTCCGGGCGACCACCTGGCCGGCGGAGACGAGGTCGCCCGGGGCGGCCAGCAGCTCCGCGCCATCCGGCACGGCGAGGACCGTGTCGTACGACTCGCGACTCGTGACCTTGACCTTCGTTCCGGTGTCCGACCGGAGGATCGAGACGCTCCCGTCGATGTGGCTGATCTCGGCCTTGCCCTTCGGGATCCGGGCCTCGAACAGCTCCTCGACGCGCGGCAGGCCGGCCGTGATGTCGAGTCCGGCGACGCCCCCCGTGTGGAACGTCCGCATCGTGAGCTGCGTGCCGGGCTCGCCGATCGACTGCGCGGCGATGATCCCGACCGCCTCGCCGACGCCGACCGGATCGCCGGTCGCGAGGTTCCGACCGTAGCACCGGCGACAAACCCCGTAGCGGGCTTCGCAGGTGAGCGGCGAGCGGACCAGGACCTCGTCGATCCCGGCCGCCTCGACGGCAAGAGAGATCTCTTCGGTGATCAGCTCGTTGCGATCGACGAGAAGCGGCGGGCTCTTGGCCTTCGAGCGCGGATCCGGCATCGGGGCGGCCGAAAGCCGCCCGACGAGCCGCTTGCGGAACTCGTTGCGGACCTGGCTGCGGGTGTCATCGTCCGAGGCCGGCCACGAGGCGCCGGTCATGTCGGCGGTGTCGACCGCCGTGATCCAGCTCCCCTCCTCCGTGCCGCAGTCCTCGTCGCGGGTGATGACGTCCTGGGCCACGTCCACGAGGCGACGGGTCAGGTAGCCGGAGTCCGCGGTCCGCAGGGCGGTGTCGGCGAGGCCCTTCCGGGCCCCGTGGGTCGAGATGAAGTATTCGAGGACGGACATGCCCTCCCGGAAGTTGCTCCTGACCGGGACGTCGATGATCCGTCCCGACGGGTCCGCCATCAGGCCGCGCATCGCGCCGAGCTGGCCGATGTTGCCCTTGTTCCCACGGGCGCCGGAGTCGGTCATCATCCGGAGGGCGTTGTCCTCCGGCAGTGACGACATCATGGCGTCGGAGACGTCCCTGGTCGTTCGCTGCCAGAGCTCGACGACCTGCTCGTAGCGCTCGTCGTCGGTGATCAGACCGCGCTGGAACTGGCCGTCGATGTCGGTGACGGCCGTGTCGGTGGCTCTCAGGCGCGCGCCCTTGTCGGTCGGCGTGACGATGTCCCACAGGCCGATCGTCATCCCACCGCGGGTCGCGAACTCGAACCCGACGTTCTTGATGCCGTCGACGAGGTTGGCCGTCTCGTCCGGACCGAGCTGCCGGTAGCACTCGTCCACGATCCGCTTCAGCTCGGACCGCTTCATCGCCTGGTTCCTGAAGCGGAGCCGCTCCGGTACGACCGCGTTGAAGATGATCCGGCCGACGGTCGTCCGGACGCTCACCGGTCGCAGCTCGGCGGCCGCCTCGTCCCAGGCCCGCACGACGACGTCGATGGGCTCGTGGAGCGTCACGTGCGTCGGCAGGACCTCGTGGCGGGTAGCCCCGCCCTCGATACCCGAACGCCGTCCGCTTGCGACATCGAGGCCGCGCGCCGTGAGCTCGTACGCGAGGAGCGCCTCGTCCTCATCGGCGAAGCTGCGCACGATGCCCGGGGTGACGGCGTCGCGCTCCATGGTCAGGTAGTAACAGCCGAGGACCATGTCCTGGGTCGGGGCGACGACCGGGCTTCCGTCGGCGGGCGAGAGGAGGTTGGCCGTGGATAGCATCATCGTCCGCGCCTCTTCCTGCGCGGCCGAGGAGAGCGGCACGTGGACGGCCATCTGGTCCCCGTCGAAGTCCGCGTTGAACGCGGTGCAGACAAGCGGGTGGATCTGGATCGCCGAGCCCTCGACGAGGACCGGCATGAACGCCTGGATGCCGAGGCGGTGGAGCGTAGGGGCGCGGTTGAGCAGGACGGGGTGGTCCTTGATGACCTCCTCGAGGACGTCCCAGACCTCAGGCCGCACGCGCTCGACGATTCGCTTGGCGCTCTTGATGTTGTGGGCGAAGCCCTTCTCGACGAGCTGGCGCATGACGAACGGCTTGAAGAGCTCCAGGGCCATCTTCTTCGGCAGCCCGCACTGGTGGAGCTTGAGCTCCGGGCCGACGACGATGACCGAGCGGCCCGAGTAGTCCACGCGCTTGCCGAGCAGGTTCTGGCGGAACCGACCCTGCTTGCCCTTGAGCATGTCGGACAGGCTCTTGAGCCGATGGTTGCCGGTGCCGGCGATGGCGCGGCCGCGGCGGCCGTTGTCGATGAGGGCGTCGCACGCCTCCTGGAGCATCCGCTTCTCGTTGCGGATGATGATCTCGGGGGCGCCCAGCTCGAGGAGCCGCTTGAGGCGGTTGTTCCGGTTGATGACCCGCCGGTAGAGGTCGTTCAGGTCGGAGGTTGCGAAGCGACCGCCGTCGAGCTGGACCATCGGGCGGAGATCCGGCGGGATGACCGGCAGGACGGACAGGATCATCCACTCGGGCCGCGTCCCGGAGCGGCGGAAAGCCTCGATGAGACGGAGCCGCTTGATCGCCTTCTTGCGGCGCTGCCCGGAGCTCGTCCGGACCTCGACGTGGAGGGTCCTGGCGAGCTCCTCCAGGTCCATCCGGCTGATGATGTCGCGGACGGCCTCGGCGCCCATCCCGGCGGTGAACAGGCGGCCCCGGCCGGCCTGGTTGAACCGCTCGTCGAGCTGCCGGTATTCCGTCTCGCCGATGGTCATCATCGGCTTGATGCCCTCGAGCTCGTCGCGCAATCGGCGGAGCTCCTCCTTCGTGCCCTGGGCCTGCTCGGCAAGCTTCTCGCGCTCGGCCCGGAGCGTGTCGTCCATCGCGGCCCGGAGGTCCTCGACCTTCTGGTCCACGGCAAGCGCCTCGTCGCGCTCGCGAGCCTGGATCTCCTCCGTCACTCGCTCGGTCTCGGCGCCGACGACCGCCCGCAAGCGAGCGGCGGCATCCTTGCCGCCCTTCTCGCCGGCGGCCACGATCACCTCGCCGGTCGGCGCGAAGACGATCGTCTCCTCGGCAGCCCCCGACTTGAGGGCCTTGAGCTGCGCCTGGACGGCCTGCGCCGCGGCGACGATCTCCTCGGTACGGGCGGTCCGCTGCGCCTCGAGGTCCGCCTTCGTGGCGGCCAGCTGCGCGAACAGCTCGTCCTTCTGGCGGGTGATGTTCGCCCGGAGCTCGTCCTCGAGGTCGGTCAGTGCCTGCCCGGCCTTGCCGCCTCGGCCGGTCGCCTCCTCCTCGAGCTGCACCAGCAGTCGCCGGCGCGCGTCCTCGTCCACGCTCGTGACGATGTACAGCGCGAAGTAGAGGATTCGCTCGAGGTTGCGCGGGCTGATGTCGAGAAGGATCCCGAGGCGCGAGGGCGTGCCCTTGAAGTACCAGATATGGCTGACCGGGCTGGCCAGCTGGATGTGCCCCATCCGCTCCCGGCGAACCTTGGAGCGGGTGACCTCCACCCCGCACTTGTCGCAGATGATGCCCTTATAGCGGATCCGCTTGTACTTGCCGCAGTAGCACTCCCAGTCCTTCGTGGGACCAAAGATGCGCTCGTCGAAGAGGCCGTCCTTTTCCGGCTTGAGGGTCCGGTAGTTGATCGTCTCCGGCTTCGTCACCTCGCCCTTCGACCACTCCCGGATCTGGTCCGGGCTGGCAAGCGAGATGCGGATCGCGTTGAAGTTGTTGACCTCGAGCATTTCTCTCCTCGATCCGTCTGCGACCTGCGGGCGAGGCCATCGGCCGAGCGTCGAACGGGTTCGGAACGGATATTCGGGTTGCGGCGCGTCTGCGAGCGTCAGCGGGCCGGCCTGGACCCGCGGGCGCGTGGAAGGTGGTGCTGCGTCAGTCTTCGAACCCGGCGAGGTTGATCCCGCCGAGATCGGGGAGCATGTACCCGGAGGCGTCGTCCTCGGCGAGCGGGATCTCCTCGTCGTTCGGGTCGAGGATCTCCGCGTTGAGGCCGAGGCTCCGCAGCTCCTTGATGAGGACCTTGAACGACTCGGGCACGCGGGGCGGCTGGATCTCCTCCCCCTTGACGATGGCCTCGTACGTCTGGACACGGCCCAGCACGTCGTCCGACTTCACCGTCAGGAGCTCCTGGAGGATGTTGGCAGCGCCGTACGCCTCGAGCGCCCAGACCTCCATCTCGCCGAAGCGCTGACCGCCGAACTGCGCCTTGCCGCCCAGCGGCTGCTGGGTGATCAGGCTGTACGGGCCGGTGGACCGCGCGTGGATCTTGTCCTCGACGAGGTGATGGAGCTTGAGCATGTAGATGTAACCGACCGTCACCGGCCGGTCGAACGATTCACCGGATCGACCGTCACGCAGGACGATCTTGCCGTCCTCGGGCAGGCCCGCCTCGATCAGCTCGGCGCGGATCTGCTGCTCCGTCGCACCGTCGAAGACGGCGGTCGCCGCCGTCTCGCCCTTGGCGTGGAGTGCCCAGCCGAGGTGGGTCTCGAGGATCTGGCCGATGTTCATCCGGCTCGGCACGCCGAGCGGGTTGAGGATGATGTCGACGGGGGTGCCGTCGGGCAGGAAGGGCATGTCCTCGGCGGGCAGGATCTTGGCGATCACGCCCTTGTTGCCGTGGCGGCCGGCCATCTTGTCGCCGACGGAGATCTTCCGTTTCTGGGCCACGGCGACCCGGACCAGGCGGTTGACGCCGGGCTGGAGATCGTCGTTGTTGTCCCGGCTGAACTCGCGGATCTCGACGACCTTGCCGCGCTCGCCGTGCGGGAGGCGTAGCGAGCTGTCCTTCACCTCGCGCGCCTTCTCGCCGAAGATCGCGCGGAGGAGCCGCTCCTCCGCCGTCAGCTCGGAGGGACTCCTCGCCGACGTTCGGGATGTCCCGGGTGATCTCCTCCGGCCCGAGCTTCGTGTCCCGCGACTCGAGCTCGTGCTTCTCGATGTGGATGCTCGTGAACAGGTCGTCACGGACGAGGCGGTCGCTGATCACGATCGCGTCCTCGTAGTTGCCGCCCTCCCAGCTCATGAACGCAACGAGGACGTTCCGGCCGAGCGCGAGCTCGCCGTACTGCGTCGACGAGCTGTCGGCGATGGCCTGGCCAGCGTCGACGCGCTGGCCGACGTCCACGATCGGTCGCTGGTTGATGCAGGTGCCCTGGTTGCTGCGGACGAACTTCAGGAGCCGGTACTCGTCCAGGTCGCCGGCGTCGGATTCGATACGGATCCGCTCGGCGGTCACGCTCGTGACGACGCCCGCCCGGGTCGCGACGACGACCTGACCGGAGTCGCGGGCGGCCCGCTCCTCCATCCCGGTGCCGACGATCGGCGCCTCCGGCTCGAGGAGCGGCACGGCCTGACGCTGCATGTTCGAGCCCATCAGGGCGCGGTTGGCATCGTCGTGCTCGAGGAACGGGATGAGCGCCGTGGCCACCGAGACGACCTGCTTCGGGCTCACGTCCATGTACTCGATCTGGTCCGGCCGGGCCTCCGGGAACTGGTCACGAAATCGCGACGGCACGCGCTCGTCGACGAAATGGCCCTCGTCGTCCAGCCGCGCATTGGCCTGAGCGACGACGTGCTGCTCTTCCTCGTCCGCCGGCAGGTACTCGATGTTGTCCGTGACGACCGGGCGGATCGGGAAGGCGTTCGCCTTCTGTCGCTTCAGCTCGGCCGCGGCCCCGGCCGTGAACGGTTCGCCCTTGCGCAGGATGATCGCCCCGCCCTTGGCGGCAACGTCGCCGCCGGCCGCGTACGACAGGAGGTCAGCGTCGTCCCACGCCACGGTGCGCTTGACCCGGCGGTAAGGGGTCTCGATGAAGCCGTAGCTGTTGATCCGCCCGTACGTCGCGAGCGAGCCGATCAGGCCGATGTTCGGGCCTTCCGGCGTCTCGATCGGGCAGATCCGGCCGTAGTGGCTGTGATGGACGTCGCGGACGTCGAAGCCGGCCCGTTCGCGAGACAGGCCGCCCGGCCCGAGGGCGGACAGCCGGCGCTTCGATGTGAGCTCGGCCAGCGGGTTGGTCTGGTCCATGAACTGCGAGAGCTGGCTGCCGCCGAAGAACTCCTTCATCGCCGCCACGACCGGACGGATGTTGATGAGGGCGTTCGGGGTCGCCTTGTCGATCTCCTGGATCGTCATCCGCTCCCGGACGACCCGTTCCATGCGCAGGAGGCCGATCCGGAACGCGTTCTGGATCAGCTCACCGTTGGCGCGAATGCGCCGGTTGCCGAGGTGGTCGATGTCGTCCTTGGGGTGGAGCCCGCGGTTGCACTCGATGAGGTGGCCGACGATCGCCGCGATGTCCTCGCGGGTGATCGTCCGGCCTTCGCGCGGGAGCTCGATCCCCATCCGTTCCGCGGCGCCCTGCAGCTTCTTGTCGAACTTGTAGCGTCCGACGCGCCCGAGGTCGTAGCGGCGGAAGTTGAAGAACAGGCCCTCGACGAGCTGGCGGGCGTTATCGCCCGTGGGCGGATCACCCGGGCGGAGCTTCTTGTAGACCTCGATGAGCGCCTCGGCCGGCGTCCGCGTGAGGTCCTTGTCCAGCGTGTTGGCGATGAACGGGTGCTCCGGGTCGATGTCCACGGCGCCGAACAGGCCGGCGATCTCATCGTTCGTCTCGTACCCGACGGCGCGGAGCAGGGTCGTGGCCGCGATCTTCCGCTTGCGGTCGACCTTGACCCAGAGCTGGTCCTTATTGTTGGTCTCGAACTCGAGCCAGGCGCCGCGATTCGGGATGACCTTGGCGCTGAACAGCATCCGCCCGGACGCCGGGTCCTCGAGCTCGCTGTAGTAGACGCCCGGCGAGCGCACGAGCTGACTGACCACGACGCGCTCGGCGCCGTTGATCACGAAGGTCCCCAGGTCCGTCATCCACGGGTAATCGCCCATGTAGACGCGCTGTCGTTGAATCTCGCCGGTCTCCTTGATGAGGAGCTCGTCGTTGACGTAGAGCGGCCGGCTGAAGGTCAGGTCCTTGGTCCGGCACTCTGCCTCGGAGTACTTGGGATCCCCGAACTCGTAGTCGAGGAACTGGAGCTCCATCACCTTCGCGGTGAAGTCCCTGATCGGGCTGATCTCGTCGAAGAGCTCCCGCAGGCCTTTCTCGATGAACCACTGGAACGACTCCAGCTGGAGCTCGATCAGGTTGGGAACAGGGAGGACCTCGGGGATCCGGGCATAACGCTTTCGCGCCGCGGCCGGGTTCGAGAGGGTCGACGGCTCAGCGGAAGACAGCATGAACGACCGCTCCTTGACGGAGGACGTGGGGAGATGAAAAGGCCGCGCTCACAGAACGGCTAAGGATACCGCGATTCCTTGCGTTGTCAAATGGTCTGCTCCGGTGCCGGACGGCCTATGGGTGCGGTCCCGTGGGGTCCATTGCGGCAATCCGAACCGGCCGCGCGGTACTCGGCGGCCGAGGCGAAGGCGCCGCGAGCACCACAACGCGAGCGCACTCCAACGTGCGTGAGCGCTCGGAGGCGCAGCGGCAACGCCCGCCCCGGCCAGCCGCGGACCGCGCTACTTGATCTCGACCTTGGCGCCCTGCTCTTTGAGGGCGGCCTTGATCTTCTCGGCCTCGTCCTTGGCAATGCCTTCCTTGACGGCCTTGGGGGTCGCGTCGACGAGGTCCTTGGCTTCCTTGAGGCCAAGCCCAGTGAGCTCCCGAACAACCTTGATGACCGGGATCTTGTTGGGCCCGATCTCGGTCAGCGTCGCCGTGAACTCGGTCTGCTCCTCGGCGATCGGGGCGGCCTCGGCGGCCGCGGCAGGAACTGCGGCAACGGCGACGGAGGCCGCCGCCGTGACGCCGAAGCGGTCCTCGAACTTCTTCTTGAACTCGGACAGCTCGAGGACGGTCATCTTCTCGAACGCCTCGATCAGCTGGTCGGCGGTGAGGGTGGCCATGGGTTCAGTTCTCCTGGTCGTGGTGGGTGGGATCGGATGGGCTGGGGTCGGGTCAGGCCGCGGCGCGCTGGTCGACCAGGGCAGTGATCAGGCCAGCGACGTCGCGCAGCGGCGCGTCAAACAGGCCCGCCGTCGTGGCCATCGGGGCGGCGATCGCGCCGGCGACCTGGGCAAGGAGCACCTCCCGCGAGGGAAGGGCGGCCAGCCGGGTCACGCCGTCCGCATCGATCGCCCGGTCGCCGAGCAAGCCCCCGGTGATGCGGACCTGCTTGAACGGGCGCACCGCGTCGAGGACCGCCTTGGCCGTCCCCGTCTCATCCGTCCCGAAGGCAATCGCCGTCGGGCCGACGAGCAACGCATCGAGCGCCGTGCCGCGGGTGTCGGAAGCGGCGATCCTGAGGAGCCGGTTCTTGACGACCGTATAGGTGACGTCCTGCTTGCGCAGGCTGCGGCGAATCTCCGCGATCTCCTTGACCGTGAGACCCCGGTACTCCGAGACGATGAGCGTCGAGCTCCGTCCGAGCTGCTCGCGGAGCTCGTCGACCGTCCGTCGCTTGGCCTCGGTCGGCATCGTGCCCTCCGTGCTTCGTGCGCGCAGCCGGCGCGCAGCGGTGGGTCTCCGGCAGTGTTTCGGCCGGGCGCCCCTGCGACGGTCGCCCGCTACCGGGCGATGGCCTTGACCGCAGGGGCTGCGCCCACCCGCGAGGGCGGAGGCATCCGTGTCCCTGCCTCGGCGTGGTCGCCGTCGTCCCCGGGCGTTTGCCCGGTCCGTGCCGGCGGATCAAGTCCGGGCCGTCACCGTCGAGGGGCGGTCCAGGACCCACGCTGTCTTCAGCGGTCCGTCATCGTGTTCGTGTCGGCCTCGCGGCCGGCCGACAGTATTGCCGGAATCTCGATATCGCGCTGATTGCGTCCAACGCGCCCCGGCCGGCTGGAGATCACGCCGAGGGGCGACGCGGTCAGGCCGCGGCGGCAGCCGCGAGGATCCCCGGGATGTCCACCCGGATTCCCGGGCCCATCGTCGTCGCGATGGTGAGCGTCCGGAGGTAGGTTCCCTTCGCCCCGGTCGGCTTCGCGCGGTTGATCGCATCGACCAGGGTGGCGAGGTTCGCGACGAGCTGGTCCGCATCGAAGCTGACTTTGCCGACAGCGACGTGGACGATGCCGGCCTTGTCTACTTTGAACTCGACCCGGCCCGCCTTGACCTCGTGAACGGCCCGTTCCAGGTCAAATGTGATCGTCCCGGCCTTCGGGTTCGGCATGAGCCCGCGGCGGCCGAGGATCTTCCCGAGCCGACCCACCTGGCCCATCATGTCCGGGGTCGCGAGGGCAACGTCGAACTCCAGCCAGCCGGCCTCGATCCGCTTCACGAGGTCCTCGCCGCCGACCTCGTCCGCACCCGCGCGCAGCGCTTCCTGGGCCTTCTCGCCCTGGGCGAAGACAGCGACGCGGACGACCTTGCCGGTCCCGTGGGGGAGGACCACCGTGCCGCGAACCATCTGGTCGGCGTGACGAGGGTCAACCCCGAGCCGGAGATGGACCTCGACCGACGCGTCGAACGCGACGGTTGCTGTGTCCTTTGCCAGCTGGGCCGCCTCGCCCGGCGCGTACATCCGCGTCCGGTCGACAAGCTTCGCGGCCTCGAGGTACTTCTTCCCGTGCTGTGGCATGTGTCGTTCCCTTCTGTCGGCCGGCGATCCGGCCTCCCCCTCTGTTCGTTCGACGCGGCCCGGGGTGCTGCCGCGAGGAGTCTAGGCCACGTTCCCAATCGGCGGCCGGGGTAGCACCGCGAAGATCCTACGGGCGATGGCTTGATCGGCGCCGGGGTTGCGTAGCGCGAAGGCGCGCCCGAGCACCGGAGCGAGCGGGCTCGAACGCCCGTGAGCGAGGAGCGCAGCGCGCAACGCACGCGATGCGCAACCCGGGCGCCGATCAGTTGACGACGTCGATGCCCATGCTCCGGGCGGTGCCCTCGATCAGCCGCGTGGCCGCGTCGAGGTCATTGGCGGACAGGTCCGCCATCTTCAGGCTCGCGATCTCGCGGACCTGGTCACGGGTGACGCGCCCAACGACGGCCCGCTTCGCCGTCGCCGAACCCTTGTCCACCCCGGCGGCCTTGCGAAGGAGGTCCGCCGCGGGCGGCGTCTTGAGGATGAACGTGAACGAGCGGTCTTCGAAGATCGTGATCTGGGCCGGGATGACCTGGCCGGCCTTGTCAGCCGTCCGCTCGTTGTAGGACTTCGTGAACTCGATGATGTTGATCCCGTGCGGTCCCAGCGCGGTACCGACCGGCGGAGCGGGCGTCGCCTTGCCGGCGGGCAACTGGAGCGTCAGCACGATGCGGACCTTCTTGGCCACGTGGGCGGGTTCCCTTCTGCTTGCCTAGAGTTTCTCGACTTGGAGGAAGTCGAGCTCGACCGGGGTCTCGCGGCCGAAGATGCTCACCAGGACCTTGACCTTGTTGCGCTCAGGGTTGACCTCGTCCACCGTGCCAATGAACTCGGCGAACGGCCCGTCGGTGACACGGACGCTCTGGCCCTTCGTGAAGGCGACCCGGTACTTGGGCGTCTCGACGCCCATGTGTCGGAGGATCTGCTTGACCTCGGTCTCGTCGAGCGGGATCGGCTCACTCCGAACGCCGGGGATGTTCGAGCCACCGACAAAGCTCGTGACGCCCGGGGTGTTAGCTCGTGACGCCCGGGGTGTTCCGGACGACGAACCAGCTGTCAGGATCCAGGATCATTTCCACGAGCACGTAGCCGGGATAGACCTTCTTCTGGACCGTGTGTCGCTGACCCTGACGGATCTCGATCTCGTCCTCCATCGGGACGAGGACCTGGAAGATCCGGTCCTCCATGCCCATGGACTCGATCCGGTGCTCGAGGTTGGCCTTGACCTTGTTCTCGTAGCCCGAGTACGTGTGAATCACGTACCAGCGCTTGTCCGGACCCTTCGTTTCGGTCTCGGTCATGGCCATGCTCACCCGAACACCCCGGTCAGAAATCCGATGATGCCCTGGAAGAGGCGGTCCCAGAAGAAGACGTACAGGCCGACCGCGAGGCTGACCGCGAAGACGAGCACGGTCAGGTTGCGGGTCTGCTCGACGGTCGGCCAGGAGACCTTCTTCAGTTCGGAAACCGCCTCGGCGATGAAGCGGCGGATGCGGGTCACGTTCTTTCTTCTCTAGCTTGCGTAACTACGTTGGTCTCTCCGAGGACGGAGTCCGAAGTCCTCAAGGCCATCCGCCCGAGGATGGTGGCAGGGGCGATAGGACTCGAACCTACAACCGCCGGTTTTGGAGACCGGTGCTCTGCCAATTGAGCTACACCCCTGCGGTTCGCCGGAACGCTACTTTGCCTCCCGATGGAGCGTGTGACGCCGGCAGCGCGGGCAATACTTGTTGAGCTCGATCCTGTTCGGATCGTTCTTCTTGTTCTTGCGCGTGGTGTACGTCCGCTCCTTGCACTCGGTGCAGGCGAGCTGGATCG
>JACPOR010000013.1 GCA_016191425.1 Chloroflexota bacterium | reverse complement strand
TGGAGCCGGGCTGGCGCGGTGAGGGAGCCTACCGGCCGGGCTTCGGCGGCGGCGGGGTCGGGGCCTTTCCGGGCGCCGAGCGCGGGCCGCGGCCCGGATACCGACCGGGAGCGACCGGTTCCTGGCGGCCCACCAGATCCGGCGTGGCGCCGAGCCGCGGTGGCCCCGGCGACAGGGCGGCCGGCGGGCCCGGACCGGCGGCCCTGCTCGACGCGCCGTTCGTGGCCGGTGCGATCGCGGATCGCGGCCCGCTCGAGCGCGGCAGCGTGCCAGTGCCGGAGCCGCGCGCCCGGGAGGCGCGCGAGCTGTCCCGGCACAAGGAATGGCGGGACTCGGCCGCCCGGGCCATCGACGCGCTCCGCGTGGACGAAGGCACGGCACCGGTCAACGCGACCGATCTCGAGGCCGACCTCGAGGCCCTGCCGGATCGCGCTTTCGCCGCCGCCTCCCCGGAGGATGGCGCCGAGCCGGCCCTTCGGGTCGCCGGCGCGGAGGCTCTCCCGACGCTCCGCGTCCTGCCCCAGGGAGTCAGCCGCCGGCGCCTCGAGCAGGCGATCCGCGAGCTGCAGCTGCCGGTGGTCATCGCCCGGGACGTGGACGAGGCGGACGTCGTCATGACGATCCGGACCGAGTACAAGCAGAAGACGCCGATGCTCCGCGAGGCCGAGGAGCGGGCGATGCCGATCTACGTGCTGAAGACGAACACCATCGTCCAGATGCAGGCCTCCTTGACCTCGATCTTCGCCCTCGAGCTCGATCCCCGCGACGCGGCCATGCGGGAGACCGAGGAGGCGATCGGGCTCGTCCGCCAGCATTCCGAGCCGGTCGAGCTGTCGCCCCAGAACGCGTACATCCGGCGCCTCCAGCACCAGATGGCCGAGCGGGCAAACCTCGTGTCACGCTCCAGGGGCCGCGAGCCGTACCGTCGCGTCCGGCTCTACCCGGACGCCGCCAAGAGCGCCTGGCGCTGAGCCGATGGGCCTCCAACTGTCAAAGGAACCGGGTTCACCTCGACTTCCGCTCTGAGGTCCGGGCCGCGGAAGTCGCCCGGCTGGCGGCGCTCGGGGCCCGTAAGGGCCCAATGCGGAGCCTCGGCTCACTGACCTGGACCCATACGGCGCTCGGGAATACGGGCGCCTCGACCTGCGCCCTCGATGCCGTCACCCGGGACGCCGGCCGATCAGTGCTCGGTCGTCCCCGTGAACGTCCAGGAGTCGATCCGGAGCGCGGGCACGACCACCGCTCCGAACGAGCCGCGCAACGTCCGCAGGTCGCGGCCCACGGCCGAGACACCGGCCAGCGCGTCCAGGTAGCTCTGGGTGAAGCGCAGATTCCTGACCGGGGCGACGACCTTGCCGCCTTCGATGAGGAAGGTCCCATCGCGGGTCATCCCGGTGATGATGGCCAGCTTGGGATGGACCGGGTTCGTGTAGTGGAAACGGGTCACGAGGAGCCCTCGATCGATGCCCGAGATCAGCTCGTCGTGCGGCGTCGAACCGTGCGACATGACCATGTTCAAGGGAAACGGGCCAACAGGATTCGGGGCGGGCAGTCCGTGCCCGGTGGACCGTCGGCTGGCGCGCGCCGCCGTCTGCGCGTCGTACACGACGTCGCGGCAGACCCCGTTCTCGATGAGAACGACCCGCTCCTTACGGACGCCCTCGTAGTCGAATGCCATCGGCAGGCCCGAGGTGTTCGCTCCGTCGTCGATGATGGTCACGAGATCCGAGCCGACACGGCGCCCGGGTTCCGAGAAGGAGCGGCCCTCCTCGACCGCGAGGCCCGAGAAGCCCACGTAGCCGAGCATGTCGAGGATGTCCACGACCGCATACGGCTCGAGGACCACCGGGTAGTCGCCCGCCGGTACCGAGATCGGATGGTCGGTCGCCTTGGCGCGAGCCGCGGCCTCCCGTCCGATACCCTCTGGATCGATGTTCGTGACATCGGTCGCGGCCCGCTCGGCGTAGCCGGTCCCGCCGTTCGGCGACATGTGGACCGTCAGGAGCTGGGCCGAGGTTCGCTGCTCGTGCGACCGGATGCCGGCTGAGTTGGCCACCGCAACCTCTTCGCGGGAGGTTGTGAACGAGCCGTAGGCCAGGACCCCCTGCTCGTCCGCCGCGGCGATGACCGCGCGAACGCCCGCGGCCCGAAGCTCCGGGGTGGCATCGGCCGTAGATGTGGCGAACGCCGCGTACGCCGCAGCGTGCCCTGTCGATGGGCCGGTTGGATCGGGACCCGGAAGGCCTGCCCAGTCCTCGAGCTCATCGCAGGTCCGGGCGATGGCGGCCGCGCGCTCGACCAGGTCGGCGAGCCCGGCGTCATCGCTTCGCCCGGTCGAGATCGTGGCGATCCGCCGACCGAGCACGAACCGCAAGTTCACCGAAACGCTCGTCTCCGCCACGTTCTGGTGGATCTCGCTGTTGGCGAAACGGGTCAGGGCAAGGTCGTCCGCCATGACCAGGACTTCGGCCTCGGTCGCGCCGGCGTCGAGTGCCCGCGCAAGGACGTCCTCCGCGATCGGCAGGGAGTCGGCCTTCGGCGCAGGACCGCTCACCACTTGCCGACGCCCACCTGGACATTCCGGAACCGAGCTCCCGACACGCCGTGGCCGACGTGGGCGCCCTGGCTCGGTTCGCCCTTGCCGCAATTCGGCGTGCCCAGCATCACGTAGCTGGTGGCGTCGCCGACGGCATCGCAGGCGCGCCAGAACTCGTAGGTGATCCCGGTGTACGTGGGGTTCTTGAACAGGCGACCGCGCACCCCACGCTTGATCTCGTACGCAACCTCGGTCGCGAACTGGAAGTTGAGGCGCCGATCGTCGATGGACCAGCTTCGGTTGGTCGCCAGGTAGAGGCCGTCGTCCGTGTCCGCCACGATGTCGTCGAGGCTCATTCCGTCCACGGGCAGGAGATTGATGTTGGTCATGCGGATCAACGGGATCCGGTTCCAGCCGTCCGCGCGCATGGCGCCACCGGACGACCGTCCGATTCGCGGGGCGGTTTCCCGAGACGTCAGGTAACCGGCCAGGATTCCGTTCCGGATGAGCGGGACTGACTGTGCCTCCACGCCCTCGTCGTCCCAACCGAAGGTGCCCATGCCCATGGGCGCCGTGGCATCGGCCACGATCGTCACAAGGTCGGAGCCGTAGCGGAAGCCCGCATCGAGCTTGTCGGTGGTCAGGAAGCTCGTTCCGGCATACGAGGCCTCCGTGCCGTACACGCGGTCCAGCTCGGTGGGATGCCCACAGCTCTCATGGACCTGGAGGTACAGCTGGCTCGGGTCCAGGACCACCGTCGCGATGCCAGATGGGCATTGCGGTGCCGACAGCAGCGCCACCGCCTCCTCGGCGTACTGTCCGGCCTTCCCGACGAGGTCCAGGCCTCGAATGTATTCGTAGCCCGCCGCGCGCCATCCACCCCCGGCGTCCGGGTAGCTGCGACGCTGGTGTTCGTCGCCCTCGATCGCGTTGGCCTCGACCGCGGCGCCGAGGTGGGTGATGACCTGCTCCACATAGCTCCCGTCGGATGCGGCAAATGTCTTCTCTTCGCGCTGCGCTCCGTAGGTGGATTCGGTGAAGGTGACGCCCGCGACGCCGCCCGCGGCACGATCGGCCTCGATGAGGTGCCCGATCTTGGTTTCAACCGGGACCGCGAACGGGTCCTCGGCCAACGGCGTCTCGTAGCGTCCGTGGGCCGGTGGCCGGTTGTCCAGCTGCACACGCGTTCGAAGGGCCGTGCCTGAGGCCCGGGCGATCCGCACCGCGAGTGCCGCAACCCGATCAGCCTCGGCCAGCTCGAGATGGTGTGATGACGCGAAGCCCCAGGCCCCGTCGACCAGGACGCGGACTCCGAAGCCATCGGTCTCACCGGAGGCAACGCCCTCGAGCCTCCCGGATTTGACGGAGATCGACTCGTCGCGGCGACGGACGATTCGGACATCTGCATAGCCGGCGCCCAGGCTTGCAGCGGTATCGAGGGCGCGGTCGGTCAGGTCTCGCATATCGGGCGGCGAGCCTAGCACCTCGGACGTACTCGGTCCCCTCGGGCGGTTGCCCTATTCCGGCCGCCGTCCGGAGGCTCAGCCACGATCCCGAGCTTGCCGAGTGGTCGGCTACACTCGGACGGTGAGACCTGCGGACCAGCCGGCCGGGCATTTCATCTCGATCGAAGGCCCCGATGGTGCCGGCAAGACCCTGCAGGCCCGTCGGCTCGCCACGGCGCTGCGGACCCGCGGACACGATGTCGTGCTGACCCGCGAACCAGGCGGCACGCCGCTCGGCGACGAGATCCGCGAGGTCCTCATGGCCACCGACGGCGAGCCATTGGATCCGATCGCCGATGCCCTGCTCTTCAATGCCGCCCGCGCCCAGCATGTCGCCAACGTGATCCGGCCGGCCGTCGCCGCGGGTCGGGTGGTGGTGTGCGCACGGTATGCCGATTCGACGCTCGCCTATCAGGGCTACGGCTCCGGCCTTGACCTCGACATCCTCCGGCAGGTCATTGCGATCGCGACCCGGGGGGTCGTTCCTGATCGGACGATCCTCCTCGATCTCCCGGCTGAGGCGGGCCTTCGACGCAAGACCCCGGTCAGTCACACCCGCTTCGAGACCTCGTTCGACGTCGATTTCCACCTTCGAGTCCGGGCGGGGTTCCTCGAGATGGCGGCGGCCGACCCGGCGCGCTGGCTGATCGTCGATGCTGATCGCGACGCCGACGAGGTGTTCACATCCGTACTCGCGGCGGCGCTGAATCTCGTCGAGGCGGGTCGCCTGCACCGCCTGCGCGGCCTGCGCGGCGAGCCTTCAGCGAGCGTCGGCGGCCGCGAGGGCCCCCCGGCCGGAGGCCTTGGCCGTTCGGAGCGCGGCCTCGGCAGCGGCGACAAGCTGATCTGACGACGCACCGTCCGCAGGGAAGCGGGCGACGCCGGCCGAGACCGTGATGGGCCGTCCCTTCGAGGCGGGCCGTGCCGCGAAGGCGTCCAGGACCCGCTGGGCGACCGTCACCCCGGCGGAACCGGGGGCCACGATCAGGAACTCGTCACCGCCCCATCGAGCCACGGTATCCACGAGCCGGACCGATTCCGCGAGCGTCGCCGCAACCTCGCGAAGGATGTCGTCCCCGAAGCCTGGTCCGCCCTCGGTATTGGCGCCGGCGAGGTCATCCACGTCGAACAGGGCAATCGAGAGATCGGTCCCCTGCCGACCGGCCCGCGCGAGCTCGAGCTCGAGGACCCGAGACAACGTTCGCGCATTGGCGAGCCCGGTCAGGGCGTCCGTATGGGCCATCCGCTCCTGCCACTCGCCGTGTTCCTGGGCTGCAGCCGAGAGTCGCGCCCGATCGACCGTGATGGCGATCAGGTCGGCCCAGGCAGCCAGCAAGGTGGCGTGGGATTCGCCGAACGACCAGGGTGCGGGCCGGCTCACGGACAGGGCGCCGAGTGGGACCTCGACGCCGTCGCTCGTCACCCTGAGGGGCCACGTCGCGGTCAGGAGTGGCCCCCCCGTCTCGTCCGTGGTCTCCGCCCCGAGGATGGCGGTCTGCCCGTGCGCGGTCCTCGCGACCGGGTGCTCCGAGTTCGTTGCCACGGCAGTCTCGAAGGCGGCTGCCGCGGCCGGCGTATGGCCGATGGACGCCGACACCATGAGTCGTCCGCGCTCGCCATCCCACAGGACCACCGCTCCACGATCGGCCGCGACCGATGCCATCGCCGCCGACAGGAGGCTCGCCAGCGCGCGATCGGGGTCGACGCTGCGGGCGACCGTCGCGATGGCAGCGGCAAGGCTCACGTCAGAGGCGATGCTGGCCTGGTCTCGGTCGGTCACGATCTCTCCCGGCTGTTCCTGCCGACCCCCGGGGGTCGGCGTCAAGACGGCCCGCCAACGAGAGGAGGGGCGGGCCGCATCGTACACCGGGCCATGCGTCGGGTCGACGGTTCGTGACCGGCGGGTGGCGACGGACGAGACGGCCCGTGGCGACGGTTCGTGACCGGCGGGAGCGACGGTTCGAGACCGGCGGTGGCGACGGACGAGACGGCCCGACCCGAGGGTGCGTCGTCTCCTCCGATTTTCACGGGCCTATACTCGCGCCATGAAGCTCATCGTTGCGATCGTCCATAACGAGGATGCCGGCGCACTCGTGGATGCGCTCCTGGAGCGGGATCACCGCGCCACCAGGCTCCACTCGTCGGGCGGCTTCCTCAAGCAGTCGAACGCCACGGTGATCGTCGGGGCGGACGAGGATCACGTGGAGGCAGTCCTCGAGGTGATTCGCGCCAACTGCACGTCGCGGACCCAGATCGTCAACCCCATGCCGCCGATCATGGAGCCGGGCGAGTTCTTCATGCCCTATCCGCTCGAAGTCGAGGTCGGCGGGGCCACGGTATTCGTGCTTCCGGTCGAACGCTTCGAGCGGCTGTAGCGGGCTTGGAGCTCCACGAGGCGCTCGCCGCGAAGGTCGATACGTGGCGCGCGGCTGGTTATCCAGGCGATGTGCCGGCACTCGCCGAAATCCTCGATTTCGCTGTCGAGGGCGTCGAGCCAGGCGCGCCCTGGCCGCACTCCGGCCAGCTCCGATTTCTCCGTGCGGCGCAACTCCGGGCATTCGAGACGTACTGGTATTTGCGCGTCGTGGAGCGAACGCCGCCGATCCCGGACCTCTACCGCCGCCTGTTCCCGACGACCTCCGAACGTCTTGCGGCGCTCGGGCTCAATACCACGGCCCTGACAACCCTGGCGCTCGATGTCGGCTATGACGGGCTCATCGAGCAGATCCGGACCGACGACGCCTTCGTCAAGGCGCACAAGCTCGGTGTGTTGCGCGAGACCCTGACCCTCGACTATCCGAGCTACATCCTGGCGCTCGCGATGGGCGCCGGCAAGACCGTCCTGATCGGGGCCATCGTTGCGACCGAGTTCGCGCTGGCCCTCGAAAACCCGGAGCCGCCGGAGGGCATCCGGTTCATCGAGAACGCCCTGGTGTTCGCGCCGGGGACCACGATCATCGAGTCGCTCCGGGAGCTCTCCACCATCCCCTTCGCCAAGCTGCTGCCGCCGCGACTGCTGGCGCCATTCGAAGCGAGTCTCAAGGTGACCTTCACGCGCGACGATGAGCGCGGGATCCCGGTCGTGGCCGGAAGCCGCTTCAACCTCGTGGTCACGAACACGGAGAAGATCCGGATCCAGGCGATCCCGAAGCGGCGGCAGCTCACCCTGGCGTCCCTGCTCGACACTCGTGAGCAGGAGGCCACGGAACGCGCGAACCTCCGACTCCAGGCGATCGCCAGCCTGCCGCACCTCGGCGTCTTCAGCGACGAGGCGCACCACACGTATGGCCAGAACCTCGAAACCCAGCTCAAACGCGTTCGCCAGACGGTCGACTACCTCGGAGGTGCCACCAATCTGATCGCCGTCATCAATACCACCGGGACGCCGTACTTCGAGCGCCAGCCGCTCCGAGACGTCGTCGTCTGGTATGGCCTCGGACAGGGGATCCGGGACGGGATCCTCAAGGATGTTGCGAACAACATCCAGTCCTTCGCGTTCGAGGCCGACCAGGCGGACGAATTCGTGAGTCATGTGGTCACGGACTTCCTCGATGCCTACGGTGATCATGCCCTCCCGGACGGGGCACCCGCCAAGCTCGCGATCTACTTCCCGCAGGTGGACGATCTCGAGGAGCTGGATCCCCACGTCCAGCTGGCAGTCGCGAAGGCGGGCCTCCCGCCAACCGTCATCCTGCGGAACCACTCGCGATCGTCGACCGACGAGGTCGACGCCTTCAACCGGCTCAACGACCCGACCTCGGGACACCGGGTGATCCTTCTCGTGAACAAGGGCACCGAGGGCTGGAACTGCCCGAGCCTCTTCGCCACCGCGCTGGCTCGCAAGCTGAAGACCAGCAACAACTTCGTGTTGCAGGCCGCCTCGCGATGTCTGCGCCAGGTCCCCGGTAACGACCGATCGGCGCGGATCTATCTCTCGGATGCCAACCGGAGTGCGCTGGACACGCAGCTCAAGGACACCTACGGCGAGACGATCGGCCAGCTCGAACACCAACGCCGCGCGACCACACCAAACGTGATCCGGCTTCGCAAGACGGACCTCCCGCCGATCCGTCTGCGAGTACCGCGCCGCGTGCTCGTCCGCGGAGTCGCGCCCGCCGGAGTGCTCGCCTTCGAGCGCCCGACCGCGCCAACCCATGGCGGCGCAATGACGCGGACCACGTATGGCGTCGGGCTCGCCAACGCGACCCGCAAGATGTTGTCGGCGCTCGGCGACACGCTGGAGATCGAGACCAGCGTGGACACGATCGACGCCTACACGGCGGCCATGACCCTGGCGGCGACCTATCGGCTCGACGCGTGGCCGCTGATCGACGCCCTTCGCCAGACGTACGGCGCCGAGGAGATCCCGGTCTCCCACCTCGAACCGCTGGCCCGGCTCCTGGAGGAGCGCCTCGGGCCCTACGAGGAAACGATCGAGCACGACGATGTCGAGCTCGCGATCGTCAGGCCGGACGGCTTCGACGCCGTGACACAGGCGGACGGATCAGTCGTCCGGCAGTCGGACATCGCCTACCCGGCGGACCGCGCCCACCTCGTCTTCGGGCCGGAGCGGGTCGCCGGCGAGAACCCGGCCGGCTACGGCTTCCACTACACGCCGTACAACTTCGACTCCGGGCCGGAAGCGGACTTCTACGAGAAGGTCCTGCGGGCGCTGAACGTCGCCCCTGATGACGTGCGTGAGATCTACTTCACCGGCGCCATCACCGACCCCAAGAAGACAGATCTGTCGTTCGTGTACCGGCGCGAGGGGCGCGATCATCGCTACACGCCGGACTTCGTGATCCATGCGCGCGGCGACCGCTGGCTCCTCGTCGAGATCAAGATGACCGCCCGCCGGCACGACGACGTGGAAGGCGAGGAGGGCGTCAAGGCGAAAGCGATCCGCGGGATCGCCGACGCCAACCCGGGCCGCATCTTCTACCGGATGATCTTTGCGGACGCGGTCGTGTCGGCCCCGGACGTCGTCGCCGTCGGGGCGTTCGTCGAAGGAGCGGGTGGCTGAGCGTTCATGCACGAATCGCGTCAGCGCGTGTAGGATGCGTCCATGGCCGCACGGACGACTCGGGTCAACGTCATCCTGGATGGGGAGCACGCCGTCAAGCTTCGGCGGCTCGCCGAACGGACGCACACGAACCCGGGCACCATCGCCCGGTCGCTGCTCGCCAGCGCGCTCGAGGAGGCCGATCCCGACCCACGCAACGTCACTGCCCTCCTCGACGGGATCCCGGGGGCCTGGGACCGGGCAGAGCAGGGGCTGGCGGACGCGCGGGCGGGTCTGGGTACACCGCTCGCGGACCTGTAGCCGGTGGCGGCGGTCGTCGTCACGCCCACCGCGTACCAGGATCTCGGACGGATCATCAGCTCCCACAGCCTGCCGGCCGACTCGCGCCATCGCGTCATCGCTTCGCTCCGGGTGCTTGCCCGGTTCCCGCGCCTCGGCGGCGCGCTGGAGGGCCGCTGGGCGGGATTTCGATTCCTCCTGGGCCCGTGGCGCTGGATGCTGCTGGTCTACGTCTTCGATGAGGCCGCCGATCGCGTCGCCGTGGTGACGATCCAGGACGCACGGTCGGCGCGATCGGCAACGACCAGCCGGTAACGGTCGCAGGCACGCTCGCGCCAACGCCCGATGTCGCCGCGGTCCGCGCATCCCGGACAGCCGGACCGATTCACTGGCAAGGCTGAAGTGAACGTTCCTGCACCGAACGGGGAGTGGCCTGCGGTCTGATACAGCATTCGTCGACTACCTCAAGACTAGACTCACGAGCTGATTATTCGCTTGACATACGAGCTGACCTAGAGCATGGTCGTTCCCATGAATCCGCTGGTCTCGTCGCTGCATGTCGAATACCTGCTTACGCCCACGACACAGGCTCGGCTGTCGGCGTGGGACGCGCAGGTCGCCGCCGAACCTCGGTTGCAACCCATCCGCTGGCATGTCTTCCTGGAGCGGTATCTCCGGTCCGCGACGGTGACCGCCTCTACCAGGATCGAAGGGAATCCGATGTCCCTCGATCAGGTTGATGCGCTCCTTCGAGGCGATGCGGTGGATGCGCCTCGGATCGCCCAGAGAGAGAACCTGAACTACAACCAGGCCCTGGACACCGCAACGACGTTCGCCCTGACGCCCTCCTTCGAATGGACTGAGGCCACGATCCGGGTCATCAATCACCAGCTGTTGCGGGACCTTCCAGAGGATCGTCAGGGCCGATATCGCGAAGAGGCAGTGACGGTCGGGCCGTATTCCGCACCAGATCACCACATCGTGCCGAACCTCATGGCCGAGCTCATCTCCTGGCTTCGGTCGGCGGCTGAAACGCATCCCCTCGTGCGGGTGGCTCTCCTGCATCTGAACCTCGTGGCCATCCATCCGTTCGTCGATGGCAACGGTCGGACCGCTCGAATCGCGTCTTCGCTCGAGCTCATGCGTTCAGGAGTCGGGGCGACCGAGCTCATCAGCATTGAGCCGTACCTCGCCGAACATCGGCCCGAGTACTTCAGCCAGATCGCCGCGACGATCGGGCCCACGTACGCGCCGGACCGCCATCCTGCGACCCCCTGGTTGGACTATTTGATCGGGATCTACGTCGACAGGCTGGGGTTCGAGGCACGGATGCGAGAGGCATGGCCGTACGACCTGGGTACGGTCGCCGATGCGCTGGCGAGTTCGAGCCATCCCGCGCAGTGGGCTCCATTCATCGCCCTGACCGGGATCTACCCGCTTCGCACCCGCTCCGTAGCGGACGCCATCGGCCGCGCGATGCCGACCGCTCGGGCTCTCCTCAACGCCATGACCCGGACCGGGTGGCTGGAGATGCGGGGCCGCACGCGGGGCGCGGCATACTACCCGGGCACCCGAACACGGCAGCTTGCCCTGAGGTCGCCGGAGATTGTGCAGCGGTACGTGCGAGGCCTGACGCTTGGCCTCGACACCCCACAGACAGAGCCCGGTCGATGACGGACGAACCGGTGTCCTGGTCTCGCGGAGGCGTCGCGAGCCTCGGTCTATGCGAGGACCCCCTCGCCGAGCGCGTCGATGAGGTTCAGAACCTCCCGCGCTCGACCGGCGCGAATGAGGTCGACCGGTCGCTCGTGGTCGAGGGTTGGAATTGGCGTGAACAGCCAGTCCTCGGCGGCCGCGGGGTCGATGACCTCGGAGAGGCGTTCGAGCACGACATTCAACGCCAGGACGGTCTCGCGGACTGCCCAGCGTGGCGTCGTCTCTTGGCGGAGCCATCGTTGAACGGTCTTGGGATCCCGGTCCAGGATGCGCGCCACGCCACTTGCGTCGATCGACGTCGCTCGCATCACCTGCGTCAGCCGTCGAACGGCCTGGCTCTGTACGGCGCTCGTCCCGCTCATGGGGACATACTGGCAGACATAGAGCCGACACAACACCTACCGGAACAGGGGAATAGCACCGTCTTGACGTCGTCGTAGGAATTCTTACCATACGGGTATGAAAGCGACTGTTTCCGAGAAGGGCCAGGTCACCATCCCGAAGCCACTTCGGCGGCGGCTCGGGATCCGGCCCGGATCGATTCTGGAGTTCGATGCGGAGGAGGGTCGCCTCGTCGCCCGGAAGGCGAGCGAGCAGAACCCTGTTGACGAGGTCTGGGGCACGCTCGACCTGGGCGAGCCCGTGGACGAGTTCATCGAGCGCATCCGTGGTCGTTGAGTGATCACGGCCGTTGACACGAGCGTCCTCCTCGACGTCTTCACGGCCGATGCGGAGCGCGGCCGCGGTTCGCATGCCGCGCTGACGCGTTGTCTGCGCGAAGGCAGCCTCGTCGCGTGCGAGGTGGTGTGGGCCGAGCTGGCGTCCGGGTTTCGGGACGAGGACGTGCTGCTTGTCGACATGGAACGACTCGGCGTGACCTACGAGCCCCTGGACCGGGGTGCGGCACTGGCTGCGGGAGCCGCGTGGCGGAGCTACCGCTCGTTGGGCGGCTCGCGGCAACGGATCCTGGCCGATTTCCTCATTGGTGCCCACGCCGCGGCGAACGCCGACCGGCTGCTGACCCGCGATCGCGGCTTCTACCGCACGCACTTCGCGAACGTGACCGTCCTCGATCCTGGCGACGCGCCATGACGGGTAGAGGCGGGACGACCGCCGGATGAGCGAGGGAACCTCCGTCCCGATCGCGAAGGCGAAGGGCCGGCCCATGCTCCAGTGGGTGGGCAAGCGGCCGCTCCGCGAGGTCCGCTCGTTCCCGGCCCAGCTCGTGGAGCGGTTCGCGTCGACGGCGCCGGCGGGCGCGGTTTCGGCTGATGTGGACTGGGCCGGCTGGCCCGAGAGGTTCGATCGCGGGGGCCTGCTCTTCCACGGCGACAACAAGGAGGTCCTCGCCCACCTCCTGGCCAACGGCTTCCGGGGGAAGGTGGACCTCGTCTACATCGACCCGCCGTTCGACTCGGGCGCGGACTACGTCCGGAAGGTCCAGCTCCGCGGCGCGTCCGGCTCGGTCCGGCTGGACGGAGAGTCGCACACGCTCGGCGAGCAGATCCAGTACACCGACATCTGGGCGAACGACACGTACCTGCAGTTCATGTACGAGCGGCTGCTCCTGATCAGAGAGTTGGCGTCGGCCAAGTCGACGATCTATCTCCATTGCGACGTGAATCGGAGTTACTTCTTGCGGCAGTTGCTCGACGAGGTATTCGGGCCCGATTCCTTCGTGAACGAGATTGTCTGGCAACGTATCAGTGCCCACAGTGACGCTCACGAATTCGGGCACGTACACGACACAGTCTTCGTCTACGCACGAGACCCTGCGAACCTGACGTTCAACCGCCAGTTCACGCCGTATTCCGCTGAGTACATCAAGACGTACTTCAATCGCGACGACGGTGACGGCCGCGGACCGTACTGGACGGGCGACCTCACAGCTCCTGGGCCGCGTCCAGGCCTTGACTACGACCTTCGGGGAGTCAGGCCGCCCCCGGGCCGTGTTTGGTTCACCCTGCCCGAAAAAATGGCAGCTCTTGACGCGGACGGGCGCATCTTCTGGCCCTCGTCGGGTGGGGTTCCAAAGCTGAAGAGATATCTCCTGGAATATCCAGGGATTCCGCTCCAATCCGTATGGACGGATGTGGCAAGCCTCGCAGGGCTCAGTGCGTCGAGCGGCGAACGACTTGGCTTTCCGACGCAGAAGCCTGAAGCGCTCCTCGAGCGGATTATCCGAGCGTCCTCGAACCCTGGTGACGTCGTCCTCGACTGCTTCATCGGGAGCGGGACCACGGCGGCGGTGGCGCAGAAGCTCGGGCGGCGGTGGATCGGGGCGGACATCAACAAGGGCGCGATCCAGACGACCGAGAAGCGCCTGGCCGCGATCATCGAGGAGCAAGTGCTGGCGTCATCGAGCGAGCAGCTCGCGATGGAGTCGAGCGAAGCGCCGCGCCCGGCGCAGCTGGGCTTTTCCGTCCTCCGCGTGAACGACTACGACCTCCAGATCCAGCACAACGAGGCGGTCAACCTCGCGGTCGAGCACCTCGGCGCGGATCGGACGAAGACGGACTCGTTCTTCCAAGGCACGCTCGGGCGGGAGCTCCTGTACATCGTGGGCTTCAACCACCCCTGCAGCCCGCTCGATCTCCAGGCGGTCGCCCATGAGCTGGTACAGCGCCCGGACGAGCAGCGGGACGTGGTGGTCGTCGCCCTCGGGCGGGAGCTCGCCTGCGAGCCGTGGCTCGCCGACTACAACCGCGTCCGGCCGATCAACAGGATTCGCCTGATCGAGCTCCGGACGGACCCGAAGTACGGCAAGTTCTTCGAGCATCGGCCCGCGTCCGCGCGCGTCCGCTTCGAGGCCGACGGCGATGCCGTCCGGGTGACGATCGACGACTTCGTGTCGCCCTCGATCGTCGAGCGGCTGTCCGCGCAGGAGGGCGTGCTCACGCCGCAGATCACCGACTGGCGGGCGATGGTGGATTCGGTCTTCATCGACGCTGCCTACGACGGCGAGGTGTTCAACGTCGCGCAGGCGGACATCCCGGAGCGGCGGCAGGACCTGGTGTCGGGGTCCTACGCGGTGACGCGGCCGGCCGGCTCGGAACGACCTGTCGCCGTGCGAATCACGGACATGCTCGGTGAGGACGTGCTCGTGATCGAGCCGCGATGACCTCGTTGATCGGGCGATGATGTGACGGTGGCTCGCGCGTGACCGGGAGGTGATCCGTCGGACGTACCGTCGGGTTCGTGCCCAAGGTACGCGATGCCATCCGCCTGCTGGAGGATCAGGGCTGGATTCGAGACAGAACACGCGGCAGCCATCGGCAGTACCGTCACCCCGACAGGGCCGGGCTCGTGACAATTGCGGGTCGGCCACGTGACGACATCGCACGCGGCACCTGGGGCAGTATCTTGAGACAGGCCGGGCTGAAGGGAGACGACACGTGATGAGGCGGTACAGCGTGGTCTTCGAGCGTGCCGGTCGGACCTACTCGGCGTTCGTTCCGGATCTGCCGGGCTGCGTCGCGACCGGACGGACCCGGGCAGAGGTCGAGCGCCGCATCCATGAGGCCATCGAGCTGCATCTCGCGGGTCTTCGGTCTGCCAGCCAGGCGATCCCGGAGCCGACTGCCTGGACCGGCGCGGTCGAGGTCTCGTGACGTTCGGCCGACCCTGGCGAGGCCCCGGTCGGCGTCAGGTTCCCTGGCCGGATGCGGCGCTGGTGCCCGGTCCGCTCGCGACGGAGTGCCGGAGGGTTGCTCGCGACTAATTGTACAAGTAGTACCAGTTGACACGTTCATCCCGATGACCGACACTGCCATCCATGCACCAGATCACCTACTCCCGGGCCCGTGCTGACTTGGCAGACCTCTTCGACGATGCGCTCGAGCACCTCCCGACTCGGATCGACCGTCGCCGGGCTGACCCTGCGGTGCTCCTTTCCCTGGCGGACTTCAGGGCCCTCCTGAGCCAGTTCGGGTTCACGCCGGAGGTGTTGTTCGAGGCCTCATCGGTGGCGGTGTGGCTACCGGAGCTGGCGATCTGGGGACGGGGCACGACCTTCGCCGAGGCCAAGGAAGATCTTCTGGCGGAAATCGACCAGCTTCTCGCCCTGCTCACGGAGGACGCACGATTGCGCTCCGCTCCAAACATCGTGGAACGGCTGCCCTGGATCTTCCGGTTGATGTACGCGGAGAGCGACGTCGAGCGTGAGGAGGCGGTATTCGGGGCGCCGGTGGCGGACGCCCCTCCCCTCGTCGCGGCGGGAGCCTGAGCCGCTCCATTGGCGACCTTCGGGGACCTGAAGACCTTCGTGGAGCGTGACGGCTGGACTCCGGAGCCGAACCTCGCTCGCCTGCGCGCGCGAACGGGCGACCACTGGCGCTACCGGAAACATCTTCCCGACGGAACCATCCTCCGCACGAAGGTCTCGCACGGCTTGCGGGACGAGATCGGAGCCGATCTGTTCAAGCACATCCTGCGAGACCAGCTGCGGGTCACCGAAGGTCGCTTTTGGGATGTCGTTCGGGGCGGAGCAACCGACGCGGCTGAGGGAGCTCCCCCGCAAGCAACGACGATCCCATGGTGGCTCGTCCAACGGCTGATCTTGACCGTGGGGCTCCGGCAGAGCGAGGTCCGCGCCATGACCGTCGACGAGGCACACGCGGCTTGGGAGGCCCACAAGACCCAGCCCAGTTGAGCGCGTGGATCACACTCGCCGTCAACGGCCTCAATCGCTCGGCGTGACCTTGCGGGTCGGCGTCAGGTTCCCTGGCCGGATGCGGCGCTGGTGCCCGCTCCGCTAGCGATGGGCAGGTGGTCGTACCCCTTCCAGCGGTAGATCAGCGTGGAGATCGCCCAGCTCAGCGCGAAGATCGCGATGATCACGAACCCGATGAACCCGAAGTCCAGCGCACCGATCGTGTCCCAGATCCCACCGCTCAGGTCGAGCTGGTTGGCCAGGATGCCCATCACCTCGATTCCGCCGATGACGAACGCGATGACCACGGACACCAGCGTGATGTTCAGGTTGTAGTAGAGCTTTCGGATGGGCTTGACGTAGGCCCAGCCGTAGGCTCCCAACATCATGATCCCGTCGGTCGTGTCGATGAGCGACATCCCGGCCGCGAAGAGGATGGGCAGGATGAGGATGTACCCGATCGGGAGGCCGCTGGCGCCGGACGTGGCGGCAAGGCCAAGGAGCGCGACCTCGCTGGCCGTGTCGAAACCGAGGCCGAAGAGGAACCCGAGCGGGTACATGTGCCAGCTCTTGCGGATCACCTTGAGCATGGGGCGGAACAGGCGGGCCAACAGGCCGCGATTGTTCAGGAAGTCGTCCAGCGTCTGCTCGTCGTACTCCCCGCCCGCCGACACGCGCCGGAACATCCGGTAGATGTCGAGGAGGACAACCAGGTTGATCAGCCCGATGAGCAGGAGAAAGGCCGCCGAGACGGTGGTCCCGATGAGCCCGCCGACCGCTTTCAGGGTCGGGATGTCACTCACGATGCCTGCTGAGATGGCAATGACGGCCGAGAGTGCGACGACGACCGTGGAGTGCCCGAGCGAGAAGAAGAGGCCCACGCCGACCGGCCGCTGGCCGTCCTGCATGAGCTTCCGGGTCGTGTTGTCGATCGCCGCGATGTGGTCGGCGTCGACCGCATGACGAAGGCCGAAGGTATAGGCGAGAAACGCGGTGGGGAGGAGGATCGGGTACTGGACGGACGCGGCGATCGCCAGGAGCCATGCCCCGATGTTGAAGACGATCAGGAATCCGTAGATCCGCAGGATCCGGTTGCGAAGCTCAGTCGAGGTGGAGAGCAGGCGGATGGCGCTGGCGATCACGAATGTCCTTCTTCCGGCCGGGGCAACGACCATACGTCGCGGCCGAGTCCCTGCGCCGCAGCCGAGACCCTCCGCCACGGCCGAGACCCTCCGCCGCGGCGACATTGTTGCACAGTCTTGCAATAGCGACTCTTTGTGAAACGGATCGCGGGCGTGATCGAGGCGCGAATGAGCGGTACTCTTCGGGCGATGCCGAGCCAACAGACCGCCGCGCCAAACCCCTGGGAGTCCCTCCCCGACGAGCTTCGGGCCCGAGGCATGCGGTGGACGCCACAGCGCCGGACCCTCATCGACGTCCTCTCCCGGGCAGACGGCCACCTGACGGGCGCCGAACTCGTGGATCGATGCCGGGACGCCGACCCGACCACCACCCCGTCCACGGTGTATCGGACGCTGGACGTGCTCGAGGACCTGGGGCTCATTCGGCATGCCCACGGTCCCGCTGGACGCGAGGAATTCCACGTCCTCCCAACCACGGATCACGGCCACCTGCACTGTTCATCGTGCGGCGGGTCCTGGGAGCTGGACGCTTCGGAGGCCGCCGGGCTGGTGCGGGAGCTCCACCGGGGTCGCGGTTTCCAGGTCAGCCTGTCGCACGTGACCGTGGTGGGCCGGTGCGCCGACTGCGTCGCCAGCGGGCCGAGGCAACGTGCCTGATGGGATTCCGGCCGGATCTCGTTGCCTGCTGGTTGTTCCGAACTGGCCCGGCCGGCGACCTCGAGATCCTGCTCATTCGCCGCGCAACGGGCCGTCTCTACCCGGGCCTGTGGCAGTGCGTGACCGGCAAACTCGAGGCCGGCGAGCGGATCGTGACAGGAGCGCTGCGCGAAGTCGTCGAGGAGACCGGCCTCCGGTCGTCCGATTTCGAGGCGTTCATGGAAACCGACATCGTCAACTGGTTTCACGCGGCTGACCTGGACACGCTGCTCTGCGAGGCGGTGTTCGCGGCGCGCATTCGGCACCACGCCCAGGTCGTCCTATCCGATGAGCACGACGCGTTCCAGTGGCTCGCTCCCGAGGCTGCCAGGGAGCTGGTCACCTGGCCGGCCTACCAGCGAGCGATCGACACGGTGGTCTGGCTGGTGGCCAATCCTGGCCGGGCCGCGACCTTTCGGCTGCCGGACCCGGCGTGACCCCGGTCGCAGATCCAGCGCGACCGTCCAGCGTTCCGAGATCCCTGGTGATCGTCCGGCGTTCCCAGATGCCGCGGCGTTCCGGATCCCGCGGGGTCCCGGATCCCACGTGATCGTCCGGCTGGCGCCCCGCTGGTAGACTTCCGGACACCCAGCCGGTGAGTGCGAGAGGTGCCCTGTATGATCGACCAGCGCGGCGCTCCGGGCTCGCAGCCGCTCCCCGCGTTTCGGTCCAGGCTGGACGCGATTCGTTCGACCTACGGCTTCGAGGACGTGTCGCTCGCCCCGGGCACCTCGACGATCGAGCCGGCCGACGTCGACCTCGCTCAATCGTTCTGCGGCATCGATCTTGCGATCCCGGTTCTCGCATCGGCGATGGACGCGGTGGTGGATCCGATGTTTGCCGGCGCGCTGGCGCGGCTGGGTGGCCTCGCGATCCTGAATCTCGAAGGTATCCAGACCCGCTATGACGACCCGGCCGAGGTCCTCGAGCGGATCGCCTCCGCTCCGGATGACGAGGTTCAGCACTTGCTCTCGGAGGCCTATGCGGCGCCGATCCGCGACGAGCTCGTTGCGCGGCGCCTCGAGGAGATCCGGGCCGCCGGCTCGAAGGCCGCCGTCGCGGCAACGCCGGGCGCGGCCCGGAAGTGGGGCCCCTTCTGTGCCGAACACGGCGCCGACCTGTTCCTCGTCCAGTCGCAGGTGTCCTCTGCTCGCCACCTCGCCCGCGGCTACGACCCGCTGTCACTCGAGGACTTCACCCGATTCATGCCCATCCCCGTGGCAGTCGGCAACACGACCAAAGCCGAGGCCGCCTTCCAGCTCATGGAGCAGGGTGCCGCCGCAGTCTTCGTGGGCGTCGGGCCCGGCGCGGCGTGCACGACGCGTGAGGTCCTCGGCATCGGCATCCCGCAGGTCACTGCCGTTGCCGACGTCGCCGGCGCACGCGACGCCTACCTCGAACGGACCGGCCGGTACGTCCCGGTGGTGGCCGATGGGGGCATGCGCCGAGGCGGGGAACTCGCCAAGGCGATCGCCGCCGGAGCGGACGTCGTGATGCTGGGGTCGCCGCTGGCGCGAGCCGCCGAGGCGCCCGGTCGCGGGGTCAACTGGGGGATGGCCGCGCCATCGCCGGTCCTGCCACGCGGGACGCGAATCAAGGTCGGGACGGTGGGCTCACTGGAGGTGATCCTGTTCGGTCCGGCGACGGTCACGGACGGCTCGCAGAACCTGATGGGCGCCCTTCGCCAGTCGATGGCGGCGTTGGGAGCTCGCACGATCCGCGAGATGCAGGGCGTCGAGATCGTGTATGCGCCGTCGGTCACGACCGAGGGCAAGTCCTGGCAGCGAGGCCGCTGACGACGGACGAGATCGGGACCCAGCTGACCGACTGGGGGAAGGTCGTCCGCATCGCGACGACCGGTCGCAGGAGCGGGCGCGAGATCCTCGCGGCGGTCGGGTTCATCGAAGCTTCGGACGGCTCCCTCCTTGTTGCCTCGGGCGAGCCGGACGCCGATTGGGCCCGGAATCTGGAAATCGATCCTCGCTGCCGGCTGACCCTCGGCGACCGGTCATGGGACGCGATCGCGGAGCCCCTGGATCATGCCGAGGCTGCTCGGGCGGTATCCGACCTGATCCTCAAGTACGGGACACCGGCGGAGCGTCTCGGTCGGGGACAGGGCTTCCGACTTCGGTCCGCCGGCTGACGGCGGCTTCGACCGTCGGCCACCGGCTGGTTGAGCGGCGGCGCCAGCGGGCTGAGCGCTGGGCTGAGGGCGGCCGCCGGCGAGCCGACCAGCCGCCCTCGGCGAGCCGACCAGCCGCCCTCGGCGGACCGACCAGCCGCCTCGGTCGTACACTCCGCGGCGATGCCAGAACACCTGCCCGTCCGCCCCGCCCGGCCCGACGAAACCGCGTCCGGCGACCGCTACCAGCCGACCCTCGACCGGACGCCGGCACGCCGCAGCGTCTTCGAGGAGGCGGGGGGCATGCCGTTCTTCGAGGGACTGGTGGATCGTTTCTACCAGGGTGTCCAGGCGAATCCGGAGCTCCTCGCCCTCTATCCGGATCAGGCGGACCTCATGGGCGCCCGTCATCGCCTCGCGCTCTTCCTGGCCCAGTACTGGGGCGGGCCGACAACCTACAACGAGGAACGCGGGCACCCGCGCCTGTACATGCGCCACATGGCCTTCGCGATCGATCCGGCTGCCCGCGATCGCTGGCTGACGGCCATGCGCGCGGCCGTCGGGTATATGGACCCGCCGCCGCACGTCGCCGCGCGGCTGCTCCAGTATTTCGACATGGCCGCGGAGGCGATGCGTAACCAGAAATAGGCACGAACGGTTCGCCCGGGAAAGCTGCGCGGGCGGCGCCCCGAACCCCGCGAGCGGTCACGCGGAAGAACCCGCGAGGGCCCGAACCCCGCGAGTGGTCACGCGGAGGAACCCGCGAGGGGCCCCGAACCCGGCGAGCGATCAGCCTCGCCGGGCGTCCACGCCGGGGACCCCGAGCGCGGAGAGTGCCGCGGCGAACCCGTCGAGATCGTCCACTCCCGCATAGAACGCGGGCACCTGGAGTCTGCCCCAGCGGACGGGGATGCTGAAATCCAACCTCACGCCGCCATGCGGGCTCCCGGCGAAGGAGACATCGCGATGACGCAGGCTCATGCGTACGCCGATGGCCGTGATCCATCGGAACGGCCCCTCGATGCGCCACGAAACGACACGCTCGAGCGGGGTCCTGAACGCAAACCGCCCGAACTGCGCCTGCAGGCCGGCCGGCCCGACCTCGGCCCAGGCCGTCTCGGGTGTGGCTCCGAACAGAAGTCGAACGATGCCGCGTGAGCGGGCCCCGATGCGAATCGGGAAACGATTGGTGGACACTCAAGCGAAGAGTAGTCTGCCGGGCCGCTACACTGCCCGACATCGAGGCGGGACCGCCGGGCGGGCGCGCAATGGAGGGCGGCATCGAGCGTGGCGGACAAGGGGAAGACGGTCCACGGCGAGGCGGCGAACGCCGGCCATCGCGTCCTCGCCCCGGATGACGCCGAGGTCGAGGCCTACCTCGAAACCGCACTCAATGCCCCGGGCCCGGAGCGGGCGGCCACCGACCGACCTGCCACCGGCGACCACGGTACCGTCGTCGTCCTCGACTTCGGGAGCCAGTTCGCCCAGCTGATTGCGCGCCGGGTCCGTGAGCTGAACGTCTATTCCGAGCTCTTGCCCCACGACACGCGGATGGCGGAGATCGAGGCACGCGGGGCCACGGCGATCATCCTGTCCGGTGGCCCGATGTCCGTCTACGACGCCGGAGCCCCGAAGCCTGATCCGGCGATCTGGAGCGGCCGCCTTCCCGTCCTCGGGATCTGCTATGGCGCGCAGCTGATGGCGCTCGAGCTGGGCGGCGACGTCCTGCCGGCCTCGAAGCGCGAATACGGGCCAGCGACGGTCAGCATCACCGCGGACGACCCGCTCTTCGCCGGCATCGATCGGGAGCAGCCCGTGTGGATGAGCCACGGCGACTCGATCACTCGCCTCCCGGAGGGCTTCCGATCCACGGCCCACAGCGGATCCACGCCCTTTGCGGGTCTCGTTGATCCGGATCGCAATCTGTACGGGATCCAGTTTCACCCAGAGGTGGCCCATACGCCGCGGGGTCGCGATGTCCTCCGCAACTTCGTGGTCGGCATCGCCGGGGCACGCGCGACCTGGACCCCCGCAAATTTCATCGATTCGACCGTCGCCGGGATCCGTCAACGGGTCGACGACCACGCCCGTTCAGTCGGTACTGACGGCCTCGTCATCTGTGCCCTGTCGGGCGGCGTGGACTCGGCGGTCGCGGCCGCCCTCGTGCACCGGGCCGTCGGCGACCGCCTCACGTGTATCTATGTCGATCACGGCCTCATGCGCAAGAAGGAGTCAGAACTCCTCCGGGCCACGTTCGAGCAACACCTCGGCATGCGGCTCGTCATGGTCGATGCCCGCCAGCGCTTCCTCGCTCGCCTGGCCGGGGTCATCGACCCGGAGCAGAAACGGAAGATCATCGGGGACGAGTTCATCCGGGTGTTCGAGGAGGAGGCTGCCAGGCTCGGCCAGATCGA
>JACPOR010000017.1 GCA_016191425.1 Chloroflexota bacterium | reverse complement strand
GCCGCCCACGCCGTTCGGGCTCGGCCTCCGTCGCGTCGAGTGGTTCGCCGGGTGGGAGATCGAACAGCTCGTCCATGGTCGAATCGTAGCTGCGCGCCTCCGGCCTGGGAATCCCCTTTCCGAGATTGCTTCACAAGCTCGCAGCAGAACCAACGGACCGAATACCGGGGAGCTCTGCCCGCGACTGGCCCGCCCGGGCCGCGGGACCGTGGTCGTCCCGTCGTCGGCGAGCGTGCACGATCGGTGGCTGACCAGGTCCCGACGCCGGCAAGGTGGGTCCATCCGTCGCCGCCCCATGGTTCCGCTTCGAATTGCGTCGTTGGTTCTCCGGGAGACAACGACCTGCGCAGGGCCGACCCGTCAGCCAGCGGCCTCACTCCTTGATGATCGAGGTCACCCGGGCGCCGGAGGGGAAGAGATCCGACTTGATCTCGTGGGCCAGGCCGAACGCGATCGCCTGGGCCGGGGTCAGGACCGTGCGCGCCAGCATCACGTTGTGCAGCTCGTCGGTGGTCTTGCCTGTGCCGCGTGCGAGCACCGAGGCGATGTTCGCCGTGTCCGACCGGAGGCCGGCGAGGCGCTCGGCGAGCTGCCCCTCCTCGAGGGCGGTGTTCGCCGGGAAGTTGGCACTGACGCCGTGGATCAGGAACCTCGCGTCCGGCACCGTGAACCGGCGCTTCCCGGCGACGTAGAGCGCGGCCCCGATCGAGTCGACGGTCCCGAAGTTGTGGGTGTCCACCTCGATCGGCAGGCCGGCGAGGTAGTTGTAGAGCGTCAGGCCGTGGAAGACCGTCCCGCCCGGCGACGACAGCAGCAGCACGATGCGCGAAACGCCCTGCGAAAGATACTCGTCGACGGCCTTCATCAGCGCGCTCGCCGTCCCGCCGTCGACATTCCCAACGAACTTGACGTAGCCGACCGATTCGGACATCTCGCCCCTTCTTGGCTCGGCGACCTGGCAGCGGGGATGCACCGGGCGTCCCAGATCGTGACGACGACGACCTCGCCTGCCGCCCCATCGTATTCGTCGACGAGCAGCATCGAACGGCCAGAGACCGAAGACGAACCGGAAGCGGTCCTAGGTTCGAACGAGGGCGGGGCCGAACAGCGGACCCTCGCGAGGGGCCGGTGTACGGCTTTGCCGGGCGGCCCTCTCGCGAGGGCCGCCCGGTCCCGCGGTTCAGTACGTCGCGACGTCCGCCTCGTTGACGATCCAGACCTGGGGAGCGCCGTCCACGCCGGCACGGGCCATCGCGTCGGGCAGCGAGGGGTCCTGCGAGAAGGCCGTCGCACCATCCAGGGTCGCAAACTCGTTGACGATGACGACGGAGTTCGGGTCGGCGGCCGCGCGGGTCACCGTGTGCCCCGTCGCGCCGTACTGACGGCGAACCGCGCCGTGCTCGATGAAGACCGGGAACCACCGGTCGTAGTCAGCCACGTGGTGCTGGACGATGACCTTCGCCATTGCGGGACGCCTCGCCTTTCGGTGTCGGACCGACGCATTCGGACGGTCGTTAGGGCCCTAACTATATAGTTAGGCCACGTATTGTCAATACCCTTATCATGGCACGATGGCGAAGATCGAGATGCCCGACGACTTCTACGCCCAGACGCCGGACGCGAATGTCCGGGCGACCGAGGCGGTCATGAACACGATCGAGACGGCCGACCTCCTGTTCGACCGGATCGCCCGACTCCTTCGCCCGCTCAACGTCAGCGCGGCCGGCGGCCTGGTGCTCGGGATCCTCCGGGATCGGGGGCCGATGTCCCCCTCGGAGCTGGGCGGGCGGCTGATCGTCACTCGGGCCACAGTGACCGGTGTCGTCGATTCCCTCGAGCGTCGCGGCTTCGTGCGACGTTCGCCGAATCCAGCCGATCGCCGGGGCCTCGTGGTCGAGATCACGCCAGCGGGTCTCGTCGTGCTCCAACAGCTCCGCACGCTCATTCATCGGCACGAGAAGATCTGGATGAGCGTTCTGCCCGAGGCCGAGCTGGGCGACTACATCGAGACCCTTCGCCGGATCCAGGACAGCGTTTCGACCGCCGCCGACGAGAGGGACTGAGCGTCAGCATCGTCAAGCGGGATCCGAAACCCTGCCTTCGGACGGCACCACCCCGACGAGCCAGTGCCAGGCGAACGAGGTGGCCGGATGCCGAGGCTGTCGGCGCTACGGGATTACCGCATCGATGTCGCAGCACGAGCCGATCGCGCGTCCTGGATGGTGACGACGGTCACCTGGCCGGCGTCCTCATCGTCGGTATGGACGAGGTGCATCCACGGCCAGGGACCCAGAACTGTGCTTCGTGCGGCAGCATATGCGTCGGCGCCCGCGATGGTTAAGAAGCCGGCTGAATCCGTGTGGACGGCTGAATCCGAGAACACACGCGCTCGAGCTGGCCGTGACCCGGCAGCTCATTCGGAGTGGGGGCGTCCACCTGGCACCGAGTCCGCGCGGCGGAACGGCTCGCCGAGCGCAGCTGGCGGTTGGAGTCGCTGGCGGGCGAACGCAAGCACCACGAGCGTCGTCAGGTGCGGCGCGAAGCTGACGAGCTCGGACGGGACAATACGGACGAGGCCGAACCAGGCGAGCATGGCGGCGGCCGGGACACCGAACAGCACCGCGCCCCACCAGTCCCGGCCGAGACCTCGCCGCACCGCCACCAGCGCACACAACAGGCCAAGGCCCACGAGCAGCACGCCGACCGAAAGCTCCTGCCGCGTGCGGAGGGCATCGGTGAACCCGAAGATCACGGAGCCGAGGGTGACCGACCACGGGTTCCAATTGCCGAAGATGACGGTCGCGAGGCCGATGAACCCGCGCCCGGCGGTCTGGCCCTCGCGGTAGAGGCTGGACGCCACGGTCACGAGGTAGACACCCCCGATGCCGGCGAGCCCACCCGACACGCCGAGGGCGAGGAATCGGTAGCGCCACGGCCGGACGCCCAGGCTGTCAGCCGCCTCGGGGTGCTCCCCGACCGCGCGGATCCGGAGCCCGAGGCGTGTCCGCCAAAGGACCCACCAGGTGAGCGGGACGAGGGTGACGACGGCGATTGTGAGGACGGAGACGTCGGTCAGGAGGCCGAGGATGACGGCCGCCAAGTCACTCACGATCGGAATGCCGGCCCGCTCGGCCGGCGCGAGGAGCGCGTCGATCCCGGGCAGGCTCACCGTCGGGAAGTCGGGCACCGCTGGCGACGTCGTGATCGAGCCGCCGGGAACGGTCGCGAAGGCGATCGACGAGAGAAATCGGGTCAGGCCCGCCGCCAAGAGGTTGAGCGACAAGCCGGAGATCGCCTGGTCGACTCCGAACGTCACAGACAGCAACGCGTGGACGAGCCCGAACGCCGCTCCGGCCGCGATCCCGGCCAGCAACCCCGTCCCCGCGCCCCACTGCCAGGCGGCCCATGCCCCGAACCATGTGCCGGCGATCATCATCCCCTCGAGGCCGATGTTGATGACGCCCGACCGCTCGGCCCACAACGCACCGAGGCCGGCGAGGAGGATCGGGGCGGCAAAGCGGAGCGTCGCCGCGATCCCGCCGCGCGAGAAGAGATCAGGGGCATCAAATGCCCCACTGAGCAGCGACAGGACGGTGAAGCCAAGGACGACACGGGCGATAGGGCTGGCCAGCCACGTCGACCTCGGGGTGTGCGCGGGCATCGAATCCGCGCTCATGCCGGCGCTCCCTCGACCGCCCGCGCTACGAACCGGCGCGCCTGTCGAACCCGCACGCGCCGGACGATCTCGTACGCGACGAGGATCGACAGGACGATCACCGCCTGGAGGATCGTCACCACCTCCCTGCTGATCCCGGCGAGGTCGAGGACCTGCGCCGAGCGCTCGAGGAACGCCCAGGCGAGCGCCCCGATTGCGACGCCGACAGGGTGGTTCCGGCCGAGGATCGCGACCGACAGCCCGGTGAAGCCAAGCCCGGCCGGGAAGTCCAGCCCGAACCGATGCGACGCGCCGAGGAGCTGCGGCAGCCCGACCAGCCCGGCGATCGCGCCGGACGCGGCCATCGTCAGGAGGGCGAGCCTTGGCGCCCGGATGCCGGCGACGGTGGCCGCTCGCTCCGAGAGGCCCATCGCCCGGACCTCGAACCCGAGCGTCGTCCGGTTCAGGACGAGCCAGTAGGCGATCCCGATGAGGGCAGCCAAGACGAGGAGCCCGTTGAGGCCGCCCGCCGGCGTGGCGATCGTCGGGATCCAGCCAGATTGCGGGATCGGGGCAGTCGTGACGTTGTTGCTTCCGGGTTCCAGGCCCCCGAGCCGCTCCGGCGCCAGCAGGTACGCGATCAGGCCCGTGGCGACGGCGTTGAGCATGATCGTCGAGATCACGACGTTGACCCCCCGCCGGACATACAGGAGCCCGGCGATCGCCGCCCAGCCCCAGCCGACGACGAGCGCGACGGCGATGACCAGCGCGAGCTGCAGGGGCGCCGGCAGCGCGACGGATGCCCCGACGACGGCGGCCGCAAAGGCCGCGAGCCGGTACTGGCCATCGATCCCGATGTTGAACAGCCGGAGGTGGAACCCGATCGCGGCAGCGATTCCCGCCAGGTAATACGGGATGGCCTTGTTCACGACCGCGATCAGCGTTGCCGGGCGGGCGCCGTAGACAAGCGCGTCACGAAGGGTCGCGAGCGGGTCGGCGCCGACAACGGCGAGGATCGCGGCCGCGAGCATGCCAGCGAGGAGCGCGGCGACCACGACCGGCGCCGCCACGACGAGCGCGGCGCTCCCGATCCGTCTCACGCGTCCTGTCGCCGGTTCTCGGACGCCCGTCAGGGGGCGTCCGGAACGACGATCCTGCCGGCAACGATGTCCGCCGCGAGGGCATCGAGCCGGTCGCGAATGCCGTCGACGAACCCACCCGACGTGGCGTACCCGACGCCCTCGTTCGCCAGCCCGAAGGTCTGGTTCCCCGACCGAAACGTCCCGTCCGCGACCGACCGCACGAACCGGTACGTCCCGACGTTCGCGTTCTTCAGCATCGAGGTCAGGATGCTTCCCCGGACGGCCTCGGGCGCCAGACGGTACTCGTCCGCATCCACGCCGATCGACCAGTTGCCGGTCTGGGCCGCGGCCTCGTGGACCCCGGACCCCGACCCGCCGGCGGCCGCGAAGATGACATCCACGCCGTTGTCGTACATCCCGAGGGCCGCCTCCCGACCGTGAGGCGGGTCGCCGAACCCCGAATAGTCGGGCGGCTGGCTGAGGTACGTGACCTGGACCTCGGCCGTCGGGTTCGTGGCGCGGACGCCGGCCGTGTACCCCGCCTCGAACTTCTCGAGCAGCGGAAGCTGGACAGCCCCGATGAACCCGACGACGTTCGTGGACGTCGTGAGTCCGGCCGCCGCGCCGACGAGGAACGAGCCCTCCTGCTCGGCGAACAGGATGCCCTGGACGTTCGGCGCGACGACCGTGCCGTCGTCGACAATCGCGAAGCGAACGTCGGGGAACTCCGCCGCGATGGTCTGCATCGGCCCGGCGTACGTGAACCCGACCCCGATGATCGCCTCGAAGCCGGCATCGGCGAGGAGGCGGAGGCGCTCCGCCCGGTCGTCGTCCGTGTCGTCGAGCCTGGCCGTGACCTCCCGGACCTCCACGCCGAGCTCAACGGCGGCCTGCCTCACGCCGTTGTAGGCAATGTCGTTGAAGCCGCCATCGCCGCGACCCGAGATGTCGTACGCCACCGCAACCTTCGTCACCGGGCGAACCGTCGCCTGCACGGACGGCGAGGCGGTCTCGGGCGCGGATGCGAGCGTCGCCATGGGCGAGCTCACCGGCCCGCCGCAGGCCGCGAGCAGGAGCGATAGCAGCGGCAGAACGACGAGTATCGCGAGAGCCGGCGCCGGCCGGAGCCGTCGAACGTGCATGCCGTCACGGTATCGTGTCCGGGTTCGCCGAGGGATGGAGGGAGCATGGGCGTCGAGTCCGGCCCGCCGCCGACCGTCATGGTGGTCGGGAGCATGAACATCGACCTGATCGCCTATGCCCGGCGTGCCCCGGGTCCCGGCGAGACGGTCATCGGTGAGCGGTTCCAGTCCGGGTTCGGGGGCAAGGGCGCGAATCAGGCCGCGATGGCCAGGCGGTTCGGGGTGGAGGTCGCCTTCATCGGGGCACTTGGCGACGACCTCTACGCCTCGATGACGCTCGACAACTTCGCCCGGCTCGGGGTCGATGCGTCCGGGGTCATGCGCGTCGCCGGGTCGAGCGGCGTCGCGCCGATCTGGGTCGAGGAAGACGGCACGAACCGGATCATCGTGGTGTCCGGCGCCAACGACCTGGTCACCCCGGCGCATGCAGCGGCGGCAGTCGCGGCGGCGGGTCGAGTCGACGTCGTGGTCGGGCAGTTCGAGATCCCACAGATGACGACTGCCGCCGCGTTCGAGGCCGCCCGAGCCCGCAGCGCGATCACCGTGCTCAACCCGGCGCCGGCGGCGCCGATCGCGCCGGCCCTCCTCGCGGTCACCGACTGGCTCATCCCCAACGAGGTCGAGTTCGGGATCCTGTCGGGATCCGGCGGCACGTCGGACACGTCGGACGGGGCCTTGCGCGCCTTCGCGGCGCGAACCGGGGCGCGGCTCGTGGTGACGCTCGGGGCGCGCGGCGCGGCGCTGGTTGGCCGTGATGGTGCCGTGACGCGCGTCCCGGCCGTGCCGGTGGCCGCGGTGGACACGACCGGAGCAGGCGACGCGTTCGTCGGGGCGTTCGCGGTGGGCCTTGCACTCGGGCTGCCTGAGCTCGGCGCGGTGCGTCTCGGCACGCTGTCCGCCTCGGACAGCGTCACCCGGCCCGGCACGCAGGCCTCCTTTCCGAATCCCGCGCGCTGCGCGGCGTTCCTCGCCGAGGTGCTGGGCGAGGGCGAACGCCCCTGAACGCCAAGGGACCCCTCCCAGGCGGGAGGGGTCCCTTGGACGGTGCTGCATGTGGCGCGGCCGGCGGAGCCGGCCGCATGGTCACGTGGTCTGGGCCTCGACGGCCTGCTTGCCCACGGTGAGCGTGAGCCCGCCGTAGATCACAAATGACACCACGAGGCCCACGACCCAGCTGTAGTCGTAGAAGGACTTCAGGGCGGGGATGATGCCCCCCTCGGGAAACGGCTGACCGCCCGTGGAGTAGGCGCCACCGATGGCGAACACGACGCCCACGAGGAGCGACACGACGGCGATCCAGTTCCACCCGCTGCTGTAGCGGTACACCCCGTCCGGCTTGTACAGGTCGGTGAGCCGGTAGCTCTTGCGTCGGATCCACCAGTAGTCGGCGATGAGGACGCCGGCAATGGACCCGGTCGCGCCGCCATAGGTTCCGAGCCAGGTGAAGATGTAGCTGTTCGGATCGTTCAGCAGGTTCCACGGCATGATCAGGATGCCGACGATGCCCGTGATGATCCCGCCGGTGCGGAACGAGATTCGCTTCGGCCAGACGTTCGAGAAGTCGTAGGACGGGCTCACGACGTTGGCCGCGACGTTCGTCGTCAGCGTGGCGAGCGCGAGCGTCACGAGCATGAGGAGCAGGACGATCGGGTTCTCCATCCTGGCGGTCAGGGCGACCGGGTCCCAGATCGCCTCGCCGAACACGATCACGGTGGCCGACGTCGTCAGGACGCCGACGAGCGGGAAGATCGTCATCGTGGTCGGCAGGCCGAGGGCCTGGCCGATCGCCTGCTCGCGCTGGCTCCGGCCGAACCGGGTGAAGTCCGGCATGTTCAGGGACAGGGTGGACCAGAACGCGATCATGCCCATGAGCGAGATCGGGAAGATCGCCCAGAACCCGCTGCCCCAGCCAAGTTTCCCGGGCTCCTGGACGACGGGACCGACGCCGCCGGCAGAGGCGATCATCCAGACCATCAGGCCCAGGAAGACCACGATGAGGAACGGGGCTGACCAGCTCTCGAACTTCTTGATCGCGTCCATCCCCCACAGGATGATGACGATGTTCAGGGCCCAGAAGATCGCGAAGCTCAGCCAGAGGGTCCACGGCTGCGACGCCGCGACACCGATGCCAATCGAGATGGTCCCCGCGGTCGACCACCACGAGTCCTTGCCGAGCAGGGCCGAGACGACAGCGAAGAGCGCCGTGCCGCCGATCCAGGTCTGGATGCCGAACCAGCCGCAGGCCACGCCAGCCCGGATCAGGGCGGGCAGGTTGGCGCCGTAGACGCCGAACGAGGCTCGGGCGAGCACGGGGTAGGGAATGCCGTACTTGGTCCCCCCGTGGCTGATCAGGAGCATTGGGACGAGGACGATCAGGTTGCCCAGGAAGATCGTGAAGATCGCCTGGGTCCAGGACATCCCGAGCGCGATCAGGCCCGAGGCCAGGAGCCAGCTTGGGATGTTGATTGACATCCCGACCCAGAGCGCCAGGTAGTTGTAGGTGGTCCACGTCCGCTTGGCGATCGGGACCGGGGCGAGGTCCACGTTGTGCAGCGAGTAGCTGTCCAGCGCAGCGTCCGCCTCAGGGGTCAATTCGTGTCGCCCGTCGGGCCGGGCGATCTCGCCGTCGAATACCGTGGCCGTCATAGCCTCCCTCCGTGGAGATTCCATCGACGTGCCGGGCACGTCCTCGATCGATCAGATCGCGGGGATGCCGATCCTTCCTCTCCTCAAGCCGCCTCCTCGCTCGGTTCATGGACCTGACGGCGCCGACGCCGCCTGAAAGCATGCCGTCCTCGGGAGCGTGCGACCGGCGGTCGCGACGCCTCCCGCCGTTGCGCCTCCATGATGCACAGCGGGGGGCCGGTCAACAACGGATTCCCGACACCTCACCGCGCTGTTAGGGGTGATGGCCGATTAGAGCATCCGATTGGAGTGGAAAAGAGGGCCGCAGGTCCCGAATCTGTCAGCCGTTCTGGCCCTCGCCTGGGCACTCGTCGCGCGGTCCGGCCCGCCCATGGTTTCAGGGATTCCGGCTCATGCCCCGGGGTCGGCGACTGGGCCAGCCTTGGCCGGTCGAAACCACTTGCGGCCGCGACGGCCGCTTCGGTTATCCAACGACGCCAGGAGGAACCCAACGATGCCGAGGATCGTACGCGGGGCGCTGCTGCAGGCCACCTGGACGGGCGACAAGGAGTCGATGATCGCCAAGCACGAGGCGGCCGCCCACGAGGCCGCCCACCAGGGCGCGCAGGTGATGCTCTTCCAGGAGCTCTT
>JACPOR010000010.1 GCA_016191425.1 Chloroflexota bacterium | reverse complement strand
GACCTGCGCCGCGGCAATCGCGTCAACGACTGGCGCCGGCGCGAGGGTTGCAGCAGGTTCGTCAAAGCCTGCCGGTGCGGGTTCTGCCCCCAGGTCCGCCTCATCAGCCACGAATGCGTAGGCCATATCGGCCGCGGCGCCCGTGGCCAGCTCCTCCGTGTCGGCGTCGGAACGCGTTGTCCCAAGGCTTGCCTCGAACTCGGCGATCGCGTCGTCGAGGGATTGCCCAGGCGTCTGTCCGGCGGCCAGCGGTCCGATATTCGCCGCGAGTGCGTCGGGGCTCTCCTGAGCTTCCGTGTCCAATCCCCGGCGCCCCACGTCCAGATCGGCTCGACCCGCTTCGATGTCGAGCGGCTCGACGGCGACAGCATCGGCGGCCATGGCTCCGTCGGAAGTCGCTCCACCGTTCCGCTCGAGGCGTCTCTGCTCACTCGCCGCAGCCTCATGTCCCTCCGAGGTCCGGCCCATGATCCGGAGCAGGCGCTCCGTGTCGATCTCCATGTCTGCCACTCGCTCCGGCTCGGCGATCGCGAGCGGGGCGCACGAAAGGCAGCGGGCCTCGGTCTCGTTCCAGCAGTTCGCACACGTGTACTGCCGGCAGGACATGCAGAAACTGAACGTCCGGTGGAAGGCGTCGAGCTGATGATTGGTCGCGTCGCGCTCGATGTCCGATCGGGCAGCGGCGATTGCCTCGTCCAGCGTCGCGTCGTCTGAGAGGACGAATTGCTTCAGCCCACGGCCCAGTACCTTCAGGCCGGTGAAGCGGCGTTGGCCGGGCGCGGCCGACTCGAACGTGTAGCGCGTGCCGCAGCGTTCGCAGAATGACTCCGTCAGGATCTCGGTCATTGGCCCCTGGATGTGATGTCGCATCGCCACGGATGCTCGGCGCGGCCGGATTATAGCCCAGGCTCCCGGCCAATCCGACCGGCCGCAGGTACCGCAGGATCGGGCCAACCGTACTCCCGTCGCTCGGAGGTCACTCGATTGGCCGCGCGCGGCGCTCTGGTAGGCTCAGCGTGATGCGACCGATCCGCCCGATGTCGGCCGTGGAGCGCTTCCTGGAGCGGCTCCTCGAGCGGCCGAGCGCCCGGCTCTTCGGGACCCGAATTCAGCCCGTGCAATTGCAGGGGAAGGTCGAGCGGGCGATGGAGCACGGCAAGATGGCCGGCCGAAGCGGGGTTCGGGCTCCGGATCGCTTCACGATCCGCCTTCGCCCCCAGGATCTGGCCGGACTTGATGAGCTGGAGAATCTCGCCGTCGATCTTGCCTCGCACGCCCTGGACTTGGCCCGCCGGCATGGCTACGCGCTCCAGACCCGACCGCGAGTCGCCCTGGTCGGTGACGATCGCCTGCGGCCCGGCGACATCGATGTCGAGGCGCGATTCTCCGGGCTCGGGGTCAGCCCCGATCAGGCCGCCGTGGATCCATCTCGGACCTGGGTGTTCCATGTACCCGTTGTGAGGTCGCCGCAGGTCACCATGGATGTCCTGGAACCAACCGGTCGTCGCCGCATGGTGGTCGCACGAGGGGCGCCGCTGACCATCGGCCGTGCGAGCGACAACGGCCTCGCTCTTGAGGACGACCGCGTCTCGCGACATCACGCCCGAATGCAGGGGCGAGCCGGGCTGATGGTCCTCACGGATCTCCATTCCACGAATGGCACGCGGGTCAACGGAATCCCGGCCCGGGAGGTCGCGGTCGGCGACGGCGACGTCATCGAGATCGGCGACTGTCTCCTGACGGTCGTATCGATCGACGAGGCCTGAGGCGTGGACGGAACCATCATCGCGATCTGGCTCCTGCGGTTGCTGTTCCTGGCCGGGCTCTACCTGTTCCTCTGGTCCGTCGTCCGAGTCCTCCTGCGGGACCTGCGCGCCGCCGCCAGCGATCCGGGCATCGAGGTGGGACGCCTCGTCGTTCTCGAATCCCCGAGCGGCGAACCGGTCGTCGGTGCCGGCTTTTCCCTGGATGCTGTGACGACCCTCGGCCGCGACGTCAACGCGACGATCCTCCTCGATGACGAGTTCGTCTCGGCGATGCACGCCGCCCTGACCTATCGCGGACGCCTCTGGTATCTGGAGGATCTCGGTTCGACGAACGGGTCATTCGTGAACGGCAGCCCTGTCGACGGCCTCGCCCCGCTGGCCTTCGGGGACGAACTCCAGTTCGGGAACGTGCGGCTCCGGCTCGAGCGCGCGCGGCGGTGACGGCTGTGGTGCCGATGAACGACGTGCCGATGAACGACGGACCGATGAACCCTTTGCCCATCACAGGCCTTGACCCACATGCCCGGCGCGGCGGGCATGCTCATCTCCCTCGCCCGAGGCCTCGTCCCCGCGAATTTGGGCTCCTGGCGATTGTCACGGCTACCCTCCTGCTCGGGAGCGCTTCACTCGCGGCGACGCGGGCCTTCGGCGGGACCATCGCTCCAGGGTTGGACAGAGGCCTGCTGGCCGACGGTCCAGCGCTCCTCGGCTATCTCGCGAGCCTGTTCGCGGCCCACATCCTCCTCATCCTCTCCGGCCGGCGCACCGATCAGGTCCTGTTGCCGACGATCGGGCTGCTCGGCGGTGTCAGCCTGCTGCTGATGGAGCGGCTGCCGCAGACGCTGGCCGGAGGGCTCGGCCTCGGGCGAACGCAACTCGTGTGGCTCGCGCTGTCGATCCTGGCGATCGCCGTGATCGGCACGATTGTCCGCAGCGACGCCTGGCTGCGCATGTACAAATACACCTGGGCTGCCATCGGCGTCGGCCTCCTCCTGATCACCTTCGTCTTCGGCCATGACGTCAACGGCCAGCGCCTGACCCTCGGGATCGGGCCGGTGAGCGGCCAGCCGTCCGAACTCATCAAGATCCTGCTGGTCGTGTTCCTCGCCGGATATCTGTCCGAGAACCGCGCGCTGCTGATCGAGGAGTCGACGAAGATCGGCCCCATCCGGCTCCCGCCGATCCCGTATCTCGCCCCGATGATCGCGATGTGGGCGATCGCGCTGGCCATCGTGGTCATCCAGAAGGATCTCGGAGCCGCGCTCCTGTTCTTTGCCGTCTTCCTGCTCCTGCTCTACGTCGCGACGGCCCGCGCATCGTTTGTCGTCCTCGGGTTGATCGCCTTTCTCGTCGGCGGCGCCGTCCTCTATGCGTTCCTGCCGCACGTACAGGTCCGGGTGGACATCTGGCTCGACCCGTTCGCCACGGCGAGCGGCAGCGGATACCAGATCGTCCAGGCGCTCCACGCATTCGCGCGGGGCGGCCTGTTGGGCACCGGACTCGGGGCCGGATTGCCCATGATCGGGGGCGCACTACCGATCCCCGCCCTGCACACGGACTTTCCGTTCGCGGCGCTGGGCGAGGAGATGGGCCTGGTGGGCATCCTGGGGATTCTCGGGCTCTATCTCGTGGTGATCGAGCGAGGGCTGCGGATCGCTGCGTCGGCGGCCGACGACTTCCGGGCCATCCTCGCGGCAGGGCTCAGCCTGATCATCGGCGTCCAGGCCTTCATCATCGCGGCCGGCAACCTCAAGCTGATCCCGTTGACGGGAATCACGCTCCCGTTCATCAGTTACGGCGGGTCGTCCCTTCTGGCCAGCGGCCTGATCGTCGGCCTCCTCATCGCTCTCTCAGACCGAACCGCGGAGCTGCCGGCCGTCACCGGATCCGCACAGCGGAGTCTGCGACGCCGTCAGAATCGAGGGTCAGCATGAACGCGCTCGGGTCCGCACGGGGCGGCACGGCGCGGGGCGGCGCTCCGCGGGTCGGCGCTCCGCGGGTCGGCGCTCCGCGGGTCGGCGTCCGTCATCCGGGCGTCGGCGCGACACTCGGCCGGGTGGCGTTGACGCTCGCGATCGCGTTCGGCGGCCTCGCGGCTGGCGCCGGCTATTGGCAGGTGATTCGTTCGGATGACCTCGCGTCGTCGCCGGATGACGCGGCGGTCATCGCGGCTGGCCGGGACGTCGCGCGCGGCGAGATCACCGATCGTGACGGCGTCCGGCTCGCCTGGTCGCTTCTCGATCCCAATGGGGAGCCCTACCGGAAGTACGTGTCGAGCTCGATCTCCGGCGTCATCGGCTATGCGTCGCGGGCGTTCGGGAGCGCCGGCCTCGAACGCGCCTACGAAGCGGAGCTCACCGGCGTCACGGCCGCGGATCCAGTCCAGGATCTCGTGAAGAAGTTCCGGGCCGCTGCGACGGATCCCCAATCGATCCGGACCACGCTCGTGGCGCAACTCCAGGAGGCCGCCGTGAGGGCTCTCGGCAACGATCGGGGGGCGGTGGTCATGCTCGATCCTCGGACGGGCGAGGTTATCGTGCTCGCCTCGACGCCGGTCTTCGACGCCTCCGCTGTCGCGAATCCCGATACCTCCCTCGCCGCCTTCGCGGTTCTGCAGTCGGATCCGGACAAGCCGCTGTTGCCGCGAGCCACGCAGGGTCGGTATGTGCCCGGTTCGGTCTTCAAGATCGTGACGGCGATCGCGGGCCTCGGATCGGGAGCGATCACCGCCGCGACGACATTCCCCCAGCAGCCCGCGGCCGAGAAGAACGGCCTGCTCGTGAGTGGCTATCGTGTCCGGGACGGTCACCATCCCGCGACGGGGTCGACGGCACTGGACCTCGTTGGCGCGACGGAAGTCTCGTGCAACATCTACTACGCCCTTGTCGGCCTCGAGACTGGCGGAGATGCGCTCGCCTCGTGGGCGGGCCAGCTCGGCTTCGGGGAGCCGATCCCGTTCGACCTCCAGACCGCGGCGTCCCAGGTGACCGATGGTGGTGGCAGCTTCGGCGGCGGATTCTCGGACGCCGTCGAACTCGCGAACGCGTCCTACGGCCAGGCGGAGACCGTCGTGACGCCGCTCCAGATGGCCCTGGTCGCGGGGACCATCGCCAACCGCGGCGTGCTGATGCGCCCGCACCTCGTCCAGGCGTTCATGGGCAGGAGCGGCATCGTGAGCGTTGACCCGCAGGTCTGGCGTCAGGTCCTGGCGCCGGACCTCGCCGACGATATCGCGGCCGCGATGCGGCAGGCCGTCGAGGGACGACTTGGCCGGCAGTTCACAACCGGGGCGCGCGTGGCCGGCATGGCCGTGGCGGGCAAATCGGGCACGGCCGAGCTGGGAGGGACCGGCGAGCCGAATTCCTGGTTCATCGGGTTCGCGCCGGCCGAGGATCCACGGATTGCGATTGCGGTCGTCGTCGAGCAAGGTGGTCGCGGGGCCGAGCGCGCCGCGCCGATCGGCGGCAAGCTCCTGGCCCTGTGGAAGACGTGGGCCGGCTTGTGATCCCTGGCTGCCTCGTGGGCCATGGGGAGACGGCAAGCGGGGCTGCCGGAGCGGGTCTGGTGGCTGTGGGAACTCTTCACGCATCCCCGGCGTACCATCCACCGACGCTTCCGGCCGCCGTCGGGCGGCCTCAATCGGAGTCGAGGGGAACCGATGACAAGGATCCAGGAGACCGGCGACCGGGTTCTCGCCAACGTTGAGCGCGTGATCGTCGGGAAGCACCGGGAAGTTCGGTTCGCGCTTGTTGCGCTGCTGTGTCGCGGTCACCTGCTCATCGAGGATGTGCCCGGAACCGGCAAGACGGTGCTCGCGAAGGCGATCGCCAGGAGCCTCGGTTGCTCGTTCAGGCGGATCCAGTTCACTCCCGATCTCCTCCCATCTGACGTAACCGGGATGTCCATCTACAACCAGAAGACCCAGGAATTCGAGTTTCGGTCCGGACCGATCATGAGTCAGGTCGTCCTGGCCGACGAGATCAATCGGGCCACGCCCAAGACCCAGTCGTCCCTGCTCGAATGCATGGAGGAACGTCAGGCCACCGTCGACGGCACAACCTGGCCGATGCCCGACCCATTCCTCGTCATTGCGACGCAGAACCCGATCGAATACGAAGGCACCTTCGCCCTGCCCGAGGCCCAGCTCGATCGATTCATGCTGCGGATCCGACTGGGCTACCCGCAGCTCGTGGAAGAGGTCCTCATCCTCGACGAGCAGAAGCGAAGCCACCCGATCGAAGATCTCGAAGAGGTCCTCTCGGTGGACGAACTCCGCGAGCTCCAGAGGGCGGTCCGCGAGGTCTACGTCGACCCGTCCGTCGCCGACTACATCGTCCGTCTCGTCAGCGGCACGAGGAACCATCCCGACGTGTATCTCGGCGCGTCCCCCCGAGGTTCCATCGCCCTCTACCGCGCGGGCCAGGCCCTGGCCGGGCTGCTGGACCGCGACTACGTGATCCCGGACGACATCAAGGCGCTCGCAGAATCCGCTCTCGCTCATCGGCTCATCATCAAGACGAGTTCCTCCATCCACGATATCCAGGCGAGCCAGGTTGTGGCTGAGCTGCTGGAGACGACGCCGGTCGACGGCGTCACGCCCACCGGTTCAGGCGGGTCACGCGGAGGTCCGCGCGAAGTCGCCGCCCACCTCGGCGCCGAGGCCTGAGCCGGAGCGCGGACGGAGGCGGGCATGCTTCGTCGGATCCAGCTGCTGGCATTCGGAGTGATCCTGGTGGTCGCCGCGTTCTCGAGCGGGCTGCCCTTTCTCTTCTACCTCGTCTATCTCGCGACCTTCGTCGTGGGCGGCTCGTACGTCATCACGCGGCTGGGGCTGACCGATCTCGAGGCGGGCTATGCCGTCAACCAGTTGTCAGGGCACGTGGGCGATCGCCTCAAGGTCACCTACACGGTTCGGAACACCAGTCGCGTCCCGAAGCCCTGGCTCGAGATCCACAACGCGACCTCGCTCCCGGCGGGACTGCCCGGTCGGGCACTCGCGCTCGGGCCACGGACCGAGCGTTCGTGGCTGGTGCGGACGCCCTTGACTCGGCGTGGGCACTTCCGAATCGAGCCGCTCCAGATCCGGACGGGTGACCCGTTCGGGCTCTTCGAGTCGAGTGCCTCGGTCGGCTCCGGTGTCACGGCGGTTGTGTACCCACGGGTTGACGCGCTGCCGCTGTGGAGGCTCCCGGCGGCGAGCGTCGACGGCAGCCACGCAACTCCGGAGCGGACGCTGCAGACGTCTCCGCTGGCCACGACCGTCCGGCCCTGGGCTCCGGGTGACGCGTTCAACCGGATCCACTGGAAGTCCACGGCTCGCCATGGCGAGATCCAGGTGAAGGAGTTCGAGCTGGAACAGACCGCGGACGCCTGGATCGTCCTCGACCTGGAGCGTGGACCGCAGCGTGGCTCCGGAAATGAATCGACCGTGGAGGTCGCGGTTCGCGCGGCCGCCTCCATCGCCGACAAGGCAATCCGCGAGAACCGGTCAGTCGGCCTGACCGTCAATGCCCATCGCCTCGCACAGCTCCAGCCCGACCGCGGGGCACGCCAGCAGCTCAAGATCATGCAGCTCCTCGCCGCCGTGGACGGCGACGGTGCGACACCTCTCGGTGAGGCTCTGATCGCCACGATCCCGCGGATCCGGCGAGGGATGACGGTCGTGGTGATCTCGCCCTCGCTGGAGCTCGACTGGGTTCGGCCCCTGGCAGCTCTTCGAACCCGGGGTGTGGGATCCGTCGCGATCACGTTCGACCCGGGCGCCTTCGACCAGTGGGCACGCGACGAGGCACGCCATCTGGTCGGCCTGCCCCCACAACCACCCGACGAACGGGAGGCAGCTGCGCTCGCCCAACGCGTGCGGGCTCTCCGTCACGCGCTTTCGGAATTCGGTGCCACGGTGCGCACCGTCAAGCCGGGTGCCAACCTCGGCGGGATGCTTGCCTGATGACCGCGACCACGTACTCGACGGCGCGTCTCCGACCTGGAGCGATCGTGCGTCCGCTCATCGCCGGACCGGCTGAGGGGTGGCTGACGCTCGCCGCGGTGGCAATCATGGTCCTCTCGATTGCCTGGTCCATCGATGACGCGAAATGGGTCCGTGGCGTTGGCTCGCTGACCGACTTCCTGCCGATGGTGGGCTCTGCCGGCGTGGCCGTCGGGTTCACGGGCGCCAAGTTGGGCTGGGGGCGCTGGACCACGCACCTGATCGGCGTCGCCTTCGCGGCAATCATCCTGCCGATCATCGCCGGTGGGATCGTCCTCGGCGACGCGGTCCAGGGGCTCGGCGTCGCCGCGCTCGCAGCGCGCTACCGCGAGGCGGCCGAGATCGTCGGGCGCGTCTGGGTGGATCTCGGTGTGCTCGGGTTGCCGCTGACGTCGCAGTACGGCCACTACTTCATCGCGCTCGGCGCCGTGATCTGGGCGGCCGGTCAGTACGCTGCCTACGCGGTCTTCGGCCATCGCCGACCCCTCGACGCCGTCATCACGACCGGCCTGCTCCTGCTCGGCAACATGGCCCTGACCCGAAACGACCAGCTCGGGCTCATCGTCCTGTTCTCGCTCGGCGCCCTCATCCTGCTCGCCCGGTCCCACGCCCTCGAGGAGGGCTCGACGTGGGCCCGTCGCCGAATCGGCGACCCCGCGTCCGTGACAGGCCTGTACCTTCGTGGCGGCGCCCTGTTCATCAGCGCCGCCGTCGTCGGGTCGCTGTTCCTCACGGCGACGGCGTCGTCGGCGCCCCTCCAGGGGGTCTGGAAGGGCCTGCCCGGCACGCTCGTCCAGGTTTCCCAATGGCTGCAGCGATACGTCCCCCTCGGTGGCGAATCCCGCAACCCGGGGGTCGTGGTGTTCGGGGAGAATGCCCCGCTCACCGGGGCCTGGTCGCAGGATTCTGGCATCGCCTTCGTGGCCCGCCTGCCGGCCACGGAAACGGAGGGATTCCACTGGCGGATCGGGGCCTACGCGGAGTTCAAGCTGACCTCCTGGAGCTGGGGCGAGACGCGTACCGTCGAGCGAGCGGCCGGGGAACCCCTGCTCTCGGACTCAGCCGAGGATCCCACCCTGCTCGAGGGGCGACGCGAGGTCCGCGTGGAGATCACCCCGGATTCGTTGGCCAACGACTACATCGTGAGCCCGCAGACGATCCTCTGGGTGGACCAGCCGGCCAAGGCCCGGACCACGGGATCCGAAGACTGGTTCTCGACCATCGAGTTCGACGGGGCAGCCAGGTACACGGTCGCCGCACTGGTCCCGGTGATCGGCGACGTGCCCGGGGGCATCACCGCAAACCGACTCCGAGTAGCCAGTCGCGAATACACGGCCGAGGAGAAGCGTCTCTACCTGAGCGTTCCGGCCGGCTCCCTCGGTCCCGAATCGCTGAAGATTCTCGATCGGGTCCGCTCCACGAGTCCGGACAATCCCTACGATCTGGCCCTCAATCTGCAGAACTACCTGCTCAGTCCGGCGAACTTCCGCTACGACACGGACATCCAGGATGAGATTCAGGCGAACTGTGCCGGCCTGTCGTCGGTCGAGTGCTTCGCGACGATCCGGGCCGGCTACTGCCAGTACTACGCGAGCACGATGGCCATGCTCCTGCGGCAGGCAGGCGTTCCCACCCGTTTCGTCCAGGGATTCCTCAAGGGCGAGCGCAATGCGGACGGGACGGAAATCGTCCGGAACTCGTCGGCCCATGCGTGGGTCGAGGTCTTGTTTCCCGGCTACGGCTGGGTCGATTTCGACCCGACCGGCGGCGGCGTCGGTCAGCCCGTCGCCCTGCCGTCCGGAGCGCCCGCATCGCCGACACCGCGCCCGTCCTTCGGTTTCGTGACCAACCGCCCCGGCGATTCAGGCGCCGATGCCGGGCCGGTCCGGCGAACCCAGGGCAACGGCCTTCCTGGTTCCGGCGGGTCCATCGGGACGTCGGCAGGGCCATTCATCGTGATCGCGATCCTGCTGCTCATCGGCGGCGCGGCGCTCGCCTCGGTCGCCTGGCGCCGCGGGCCGCGGCCGATGCATCCGGATCAGGCCTGGGGATCGGTGGCGAGATGGGCGGCCCGGATCGGCCTGGGTCCGCGGCCCTCGCAGACGGTCTTCGAATTCGCCGGCACGCTCGGCGAGGCCATGCCGACCGTGCGCCCCGAGCTCGCGACGGTCGCCAGGGCAAAGGTCGAGATCTCGTACGGTCGCCGCAAGCTCGGTCCGGAGCGCCTGCGGGTCGTCGCCGAGGCCCATCGCCGGCTGCGAATCGGCCTGATCCGCCTCGCGTTCCGCCGCCGCGGCATCCGGTCTGGGCGTCGAAAGGGCCCCAAGCGCGGGCGGTGATCCCCGGACACGTTCTCCTCCGGGACCTCCGTGGCGGCTGATCGAGGCTGTTCATCCACCCAGGCTCATGCACGCTCGGCTCAGCACCGGAATCCCCGCCATCGAGCATGGCCACGCCGGTACGCACAGACGTTGACGAACCACATCGATCACGGCCTGGCCGTCGCTCGACTTCGGCGGGGCCACGGCGCTGGACTCCGGCGGGGCTCGGTGCTGGACTCCGGCGGGACACGGCGGCGCATCACGGGCCGCCCGTCGCGAGATCACGGCGGGGCACGGCGGCGCATCACGGGCCGCCCGTCGCATGATCCGTGGCGACGCGCCGCGCGCGGCCCTCGCGTGATCCGTGCCGGTGCGCCGTGAGCTGCAACGGCGGTCGCCAACAAGGTGTGCGGTTCCGTGCAACGAGGCGACCCCGTCAAACCAGGCTGGATGCGATCGGCGCTCAGAGGGCTCCCGACCGGCTCCGTTCCGCATCGAGATCCCGACGGCGGGCCGTTTCCAGCGGGCCGAGATGCTCCGTGATGTTGTGGGCCCGGAGGCGTGCCCGGCCGGCTCGGATCTCGACGACGCTGATGCCGCAGAGTGCGAAGGGCAGCAACCAGAAGCGCGTGAGCGGCACGTCCAGCAGGGCAAGGAGCGCGACCTTGAACACGCCGTCATGCCCCACGATGAGCGACCAGGGCTCCGCCCCGGACGTGGTCCCGTAGCCGAGGACCTGTGACCCGTGGGTCGCCGGCCCCGTGCTCAGACTGGCGAGGGCACGGAGCGAATCGGCGAGCGAGGCTCGGACGCGTCGGTCCACGTCGGGCAGCGATTCGCCGCCGGGCGCCCACGCGGTCAGCGGATCGCGCCGCCAGCCGGCGAGAAGCTCAGCCCAGCGATCCTCGATCTCGGTCGCGAGCCGGCCCTCCCACTCCCCCTGGCCGATCTCCAGGAAGCGGGGATCCGCGATCACGGTCATCCCTGCGCCCGCGCCGGGCGACGAGCGGATTGCGTCGGCGACAAGGGTGGCAGTCGTAGCCGTCCGCGCCAGCGGCGAGTGCCGGATCTCCAGCGGCGCACGGCCGGGCACCGGCAGTGCCGGGGCGGCGGCTGGCTCGGCGAACCGGACCGCCGCGAGCTCGGCCTGGCGGAGACCCTCGCTCGAGAGCGGGGGATCACCCTGGCCCTGGAAACGTCCCTCTGCCACCCATGTCGACTCGCCATGGCGGAGCATGACGACGGTCGCGTTGAGGCCCGCCGGAATGAGGCCCCGCGGCGAGGTGGGGGACGCCATCAACGCTCGCTGCCGAGACGGACCGTCCAGAGGTCGATGAGGGCCTCGTGGTCACGGATCGAGGCGGCCAGCGCTTCTGGAACGTCATCATCGAGGGCCAGGACCATGAGCGCATCGGCGCGGGGCGCGGTGCGGGCGACATGCATCGCTGAGATGTTGACGTCCGCCGCCCCGAGCAGGCTGCCAATCCGGCCGATGATGCCGGGCTGATCCTGGTGATGCGTGATCAGCATGACCGGGGCCGGCTCCATGTCGAGCCGATAGGCGTTCAGGAGCACGATCCTGGGCTCGCCGTTCGCCACGGTCCCGCCGACCGAAACCGTGCGTCCGTCCACGATCCCGGATACGGTGACGAGCGCGCTGAACGATCCGGCGTCCGGATTGCGTCGCTCGATCACAGTAATCCCGCGAGCCTTGGCGAGGAGCGACGCGTTGACGAGATTCACCCGCTCTGTGGTCACTCGCTCGAGCAGTCCGCGGAGGAGCGCGGCCGCGATCGGGGCCGAGTCGTGGGCCGCCGGTTCACCGGCGACATCGAGGGCGATGGTCTGGACGCCGGTACCGGCGAACTGCCCGAAGAACCGGCCGAGGATCTCGGCGAGAGGGAGGTACGGTCCGATCGCGCCGGCGGCCTCCGGCGGAACGAGCGGAGCATTGACCGCGTAGCGGGCCGCTCGACCAGCGAGGACGTCGAGGACCTGGTCCGCGACCTCCTCGGCCACGGCGACCTGGGCCTCAGCGGTCGACGCTCCGAGATGCGGCGTCAGGAGCGTGTTGGGCGCGTCCAGCAACGGAGAGTCGGTGGGGGGTTCCGTCTCGAAGACATCGATGCCGGCCCCGCCGAGATGCCCCGAACGGAGCGCTTCGGCGACGGCCGCCTCGTCCATGATCCCGCCCCGGGCGACGTTGAGCACGAAGGCTCCGGGTCGAAGGCGGGCGATCGCCTTCGGGCCGATGAGGCCGCGGGTCGCCCGCGACAACGGGACGTGGACGGTGATCGCGTCGGACTCGCCGAGGAGGGTCTCGAGATCGACCAGCTCCACGCCATGGAGCGCCGCCTGCTCGACGCTCACGTAGGGATCCGTGCCCAGGAGCCGCATCTCGAACGCGCGCGCCCGGGCCGCGATCGCCACACCGATCTTGCCGAGGCCGACAATTCCCAGCGTCCGCCCTCGGAGTTCGACGCCCTGGAACTGCGATCGCTTCCACTCGCCTCGCCGGATCGAGGCGTCGGCGGCGGCGACCTTGCGGGCGAGGCCGAGGAGCAGGGCGAGGGTGTGCTCGGCGGCCGCGATCGTGTTGCCGGTCGGCGCGTTGACCACGGTGATCCCGGCGCGGGTGGCCGCTTCGAGGTCGACGTTGTCGACACCGACGCCGGCCCGACCGATGACCTGGAGCCTCGCTCCGGCCGCGATGATCTCGGCGTCGGCCTGAATTTGGCTCCGCACGATGAGGGCGTCATAGTCGCCGACGATGGCTCTGAGCGACGCAGGATCGAGCCCGAGTCGCTCGTCGACGTCGTGAGCTGCGCGCAGCCGGTCGAGCCCCTCGGCGGCGATCTTCTCCGCGACGAGAATCCTCATGCCGGCGAGCCACCACCCTTGATCGACGCGATGGCCGCGCGCTGGGCGGCCGCGACCCCTGCCCCGATCTCGACGGGTCGTCCGGTGGCGGCCATCACCTCCTCGAGTGTCGCCATCGTCCCGAGGATCTCATCGACGATCACAGAACCGAGATGGCCGACCCGGAAGATCTTGCCGGCCAGCTTCCCCTGTCCGCCGGCGAGGACGACGCCCCGCCGCTTGACCTCGGCGTTGAACGCCTTCCAGTCGAGGCCGTCCGGGATCAGGGCCGCGGTGACCGTCCTCGAGCGATGGTCGGGGTCCGCGAAGAGCTGGAATCCCAGGGCTTCGAGTCCGGCCTGCGTGGCAACCGCACAGGCCTCGTGTCGGGCGAAGATCGCCGTGGCGCCCTCGGCGGCCATCAACCTCAGGCCCTCGTCGACCTGGAAGACAACGCCAACGGCCGGCGTCCAGGGCGTCTCCCCGCTCTTCCCGCTCTCGCGATGCTTCCGGAGATCGAAGTAGAAGCGCGGCATGCGGGCCGTTTCCATGGCCGCCCAGCCGCGCTCCGAGGCGGCGATCATGGCCAGGCCGGGAGCGGCCATCCAGGCCTTCTGTGACCCCGTGACCACGAGGTCACAGCCCCAGGCATCCATCTCGAACGGAACGGCTCCGAGGCCGGACACGCTGTCGACGAGGACAAGGGCGTCGGGTGCCGTGGCCCGGATCGCCGCAGCCAGCGCTGGAATGGGATTCATGACACCCGTCGACGTTTCGTTATGGGTGAGGAGGACCGCCCGGTAGTCGGCGACCGACAGGCGCTCCTGCAGCTCGGCTGGATCAGCCGCCCAACCCCACTCCGCGCTGACGTGGTCGACGTTCGCCCCGTAGGTCTCGGCGATCCGGGCGAACCGATCCCCAAACGCACCGATGGATACCGCGAGGACGCGATCGCCGGGCGAGAGGACGTTCACGACCGCGGCCTCGAGCCCGCCGGTCCCGGCGCTGGAGACGATCGCGATGTCGCTGTCGGTACCGAAGTAGGGCTGCATCCCGGCCCGGATACGACCGAGCATGGCCGCGAACTCGGGGCCTCGATGGTTGATCATCTGGCGTCCACCGGCCTCGCGGACGCTCGGCGGCAGGGAGGTGGGGCCGGGGATTCGCAGATTGGGCTCGAAGCGGGTCAATGAACAAGCTCCATGCGATGCTGGGCGAGACAAGGCCGATGGTCGCATGCGGCGGCGGGCCGTGCATCGAACGGGATTCGAGGCGCCCGGAGGCGCCCGCTCACGGTCCCGTGCGCGAGCTCCGACGGTGGCCGGGTCGACTGGTCGCGTAGCATTCGGCGTAGCCCGTACGTCGTCAACCGTCGCCATGTCGAGATATCAAAGCCTCCGGCCTCGCCGCCACCTCCGTGTCCTGCTGGTCGCCGGCCTTCTCGGTGCCCTCCTCGCGACGGCCACGGTTGCCACGAACGCGCTGGGCGTCGGGACACGCTTCGAGAACCTCGTCCGGCGCATCGAGATCGCCCTGGACCCGCCCCCGGACCGCCCATCGGTCCCGACCGTGCTGGTCACGCCGAGGCCCACGCTCTCAGCGACGCCGCCAGCGACCCCCTCCGACGCGCCAACGGCCCCGACCACCTCGTCGCCCACCGCGTCGCTAACCGCGTCGCCAACCGCGGCCCCGACGGACACGCCGCAGCCAACTCCGGCCCGAGTCGCCGTCGACGTCAACCTCCTGCCCGACGCCGAGCGCGTGTTCGCCTCGCAGATCACCAAGGACTGGTGCGCTCCGGCCACGGTGCAGATGGTCCTGACGATCTTCGGACGGGGCAATGTCTCCGAGGCGTTCCAGCGCGAGCTGGTGTCCCGGATCGACGAATGGGAGAGCTGGCAAGACAGTCACGACGGCGGCTGGGGACCGTCGGCGATGGTCGAGGCCCTCGTCGCGTACGGTGTCACCGGCTACGAGATCCGGGCCTACGAGACGCGGGCCGACGCGCTGCGGGACGCGGCCGGGGCCATCAGCGACACGGGCTCTCCGGTGGTCCTGCTGGCATGGCGGGGCGCCCACGCCTGGCTGATGAGCGGCTACCGCGCCGACGCGGATCCGCGGCTCTTCCCCGACGCGACGGTGAGCGGCGCCTACGTCCTCGATGCCTGGTACCCGCGCGTGTCGAGCATCTGGGGCGCGTCCGATCCGCCGGGCACGTTCCAGGACGCCGCGGAGATGGCCCGCAACTTCCTGCCCTGGAAGCGGCCGGAGGGGAAGTACCCGGAACGCGACGGGCGGTTCCTCGTGCTGATCCCCACCCTCCCGTTCGCGCCGGGCTCGTAGCCTGTGCCGAGCCCGTGGGCTGGATCGATGTGGTTCATCAGGGCGAGTCCGTCCACGCTCGGCCTGGCGGCCGAATCGACCGAATCCCTGGACGGCCACGCTCGGACGCAGTGATTCTGATGAACGAGCAGCATCGCGGCGGGATGGGCCGATCCCCGCCTCGCGCCCTTGGCCCGCGCCGGGCTCGTAGCCTAGGGTTCCGCCGGCTCGGCCGGCGCCGGCGTGAGGCTGCGGATCCGGCGTGTGATGGCAACACTCAGGAGCAGGACCTTCGCCAGCGCGCCGAGAGCGAACCCAGCCGGGATCGCCAGGAGGCCCAGCGACGGCACCAGGGCCGAGGTCGCGATGACGATCACGGCGAGGGACAGGACGGATCCGGCCACCGGCCAGAGCGTGTTGCGCGTCGCGTAGCAGGCACGGGCGAGGGGGTTGGCGAGGGCATCGAACGGGACCGAGATCGCGAAGACGGCCAGGATCGCTGAGGTCCGGGCGACGTCTTCGGCATCGAAGTTGCCGCCGCCGAGGAGGATCTCGATCGCGAGCCCGCCCACGAGCACGAGCCCGATCGCGGCAAGGACGGTGAGCCCGCCGATCACGATGAGGTTGTTGCGGAGGACCCGGGTGAACAGCGGCCGGTCGCCGGCGGCCGCCGCCGCTGAGAGGGTGGGGAAGACCGCCAGCGAGAAGGCCACGCCGACGAGGCTGACCGGGACGCTCTGGAAGTTCCGCGCGAAGCTGAGCGAGCTCACCGCGCCGGCCCCCAGCGTCGTTGCCAGCTGGGTGAAGAACAGGAAGATCAGCGGCTCGACCGGCTGGGCGGCCATCTTCGGGAGCATGAGCCGGAGGAACTCGCGGAAGGCCGCTGTCCGGATGGCAAGGCGGGGCCGGATTCGAATGTCAGTCCGGGCGATCCCCACGATCCTGATTCCGAGGTGGAGTGCCGCACCCGCGACTGCGCCGACCGCCGCCGCGTAGATCCCGATCCGGTCCGCGAGAAGGACGGTCCCGCCGACGATTCCGGCGTTGTAGAGGATCGGGGCGAGGGCGTACCAGAGGAACCGGCGATGGGCCACCAGGAGCTCGCCCAGGGCGATCGAGGCCGCGAACAGGACCGGCGTGATGGACATCAGCCGGAAGAGCTCGACGTACTGATCCGCCTGGGCGCTCGAGAACCCGGGCGCGATCCGCGCGGTCGTCGCCGGCGCGATCGCAAACAGGATCGCGGAGCCCACCGCCATCACCCCGACCGCGACCGTCAGGACGGTGCGTCCGAAGTCGTCCGCCGTGCCGCGATCGTCGCGGGCGAGCCGTGCGTAGATCGGGATGAATGGCGCGGTCAGGCCGCTCGCGACGACGACGTCGAGGAGGAGTTCAGGCAGGACGAACGCGGCGTTGTACGCGTCGAGTTCCGGCCCGGCGCCGAACGTCCGGGCGAAGACGCGGTCCCGGACGAGCCCCATCGCGTAGCTTCCGAACGTGAGGGTGGCGAGGAGGAGGGCGCCGGGCGGCACGAGGCGCCCCAGGAGACCGCGGATGGGGGACATGGGAGATGGACGCGCAGACATGCCCTTTCGCGACGCGCGCCGCGGCGAACTCACTCGGGCTCGCCGCGCCCATCGGTCTCGGCGAGCCGGAGGCAGTGCGTGCTTTGCGGCCTTCAGGCTCCGGCGTCCCGCTTCTGCGTTTCGGCCAGCTTCTTGCGGGCCTCTGTGTGGGCCTTCATCCCGTCGGCCATCCCCGCCATCGAGTTGCCGCCGGGCTGGGGGACGCGCCTGGGTCGCTCAGCGATCCGGCGAGCGCGGCGTTCTTCCATGAACTCGCCGATTCGACGCTCGGCCCCTTGATCCGACGGAACGTAGTAGCGACGCCCCTGTCCGTGGAGCACGTCGGGCAGGTACTGCTGGTCGACATCGGCTTCCTCGAAATCGTGCGGATAGAGGTAGCCCGACCCGTCACCTGTGTCGTGGCGTTGCCGGCCGGTCGCGGATCGGAGGTGCTTCGGGACCGGCTGGGACCCGTGATGAACGACATCCTCCATAGCTGCGGCGTACGCCTTGCCGACACGATTCGATTTCGGAGAAACGGCCACGAATACGGTGGCCTGGGCGAGCGCGTACTGCGCCTCGGGCAGGCCGATCCAGTCGAGGGCCTGACCGGCGGCGATGGCGACCTGGAGGGCCCGAGGGTCGGCATTTCCGACGTCCTCGCTGGCGCTGATGATGAGCCGTCGGGCGATGAACTTGGGATCCTCGCCGGCCGCGATCATCGCCGCGAGCCAGTAGAGGGCGGCATCGGGGTCGTTCCCGCGGAGGCTCTTGATGAAGGCCGAAACCGTGTCGAAATGACCGTCGCCGGCCCGGTCGTAGGCCAGGACCCGTTGCTGGGCTGCTGCCTCGACCTCGGCCAGGCCGGGGGCCACCCGACCCTCCGCGCCGACGAGGTTGCCGTCCTCGGCGAGGGCAACCGCGCCTTCCAGGACGTTGAGCGCCGCTCGTGCGTCGCCACCTGCCAGTGAGATCAGGTGAGCGAGGGCTTCGGGACTCAGGTCGACGCCGCTCCTCGGCCCGTGCGGACCGGCGAGGCCCCCCTCCTCGTCGACGAGCGCCCGCCGCACCACGACCTCGATATCGGAATCGGCGAGTGGCTCGAGGCGCCAGACGCGGAGCCGGGACAGCAGGGCGGCGTTCACCTCGAAATAGGGGTTCTCCGTGGTGGCCCCGATGAGCGTGACCGTCCCGTCCTCCACGTGGGGAAGGAGGGCGTCCTGTTGCGACTTGTTGAAGCGGTGGATTTCGTCGATGAACAGGACCGTCCGCGTCCCGTGCAGCGTCAGCTGTTCCTGGGCGGCCGCCAGCGCCGACCGGACCTCGGCGACCCCCGACATGACCGCCGAGAGGGTGGCGAACTCGGCGCCGACGGCTTCCGCGAGGATGCGGGCGAGTGTCGTCTTGCCCGTGCCCGGTGGACCCCACAGGAGGAGCGACGCCAGGTGGCCGCGGGCGACCGATCGTCGAAGCGGGCCCTGCGCGCCGACCAGGTGCTCCTGGCCGACGAAGTCGTCGAGCGATTTCGGCCGCATCCGCGCGGCGAGCGGTTGACGCTCAGCGGGAGGGGTGAAGAGGGCTTCCGGACGTGCCCCGGCAAGGCGAGCAGAGGGCCGTCGGGCGGGCATATCGGTGAGTCTACGCGGCGGCCGCGCCGGTCAGAAGATCGCCACGCCTCCGACGTTCACGATCAGCCACAGGACGGCGAGGATGCCGAACATGATTGCCGCGGTCAGTCCGATGCGGCGGACATCCCGGGCCACGTAGGCGTATTCGTGGGCTGCGCGAACCGAGAGGGGGGCGCCGGAATCGCTCGCGACCGCCGCGTCGACGCCGCGAGCCCTGGCCCGTCGACGGGCATTCTCCGAAATTGCTTCTCGCTCGCGGGCGACGAGTTCGGACTCGATTTCGGCGGCACGCTGAACCTCGGCCTCCGTCAGCCCGTTGCTGCGGACCGTGACCGGGCCGTTCGGCGTCGGTCTGACTGCCGGCCGATGACCCGGAGGTCGGCCTGGATACCGCGTGCGCTTCGCCATCGTGCGGCGTACTCCTGCTACCCGGGGCGGACGATGCTGCCGGGCGGAGAATACACCGCCTCGCGTGGCTGGTCCCGTGCGGGCGCCGGCGGTAGACTCGGGGCCCGAACTGGAGGACCCAACCATCGACCTCAGAGCCGCCATCGAGGCGAACACCGTCACCCTCATTCTGGCGCTCGCGGGGATCTCCATCCTCCTGGTGATCCTGACGCTCCTGCTCTTTCGTCGGACCCGTCGCCTGTCGGCGCGATTCGAGGCCATCACACGTGGCAGCGAGGAGCGCAGCCTCGAGGCGATCCTCGAGGCGCATCTGGCCCGGGTCCATGACGTGGTGCGGGAACTCGACGGCGTGGAAGCGCGGACGGCGGTCATCGAGCGGGATCTCAAGCGAACGTTCGCCCGGGTCGGACTCGTCCGGTACAACCCGTTCGAGGATACCGGCGGCAACCAGAGCTTCGCCCTGGCCCTCCTGGACGCGCACGGAGACGGGTTCATCGTGAGTAGCCTCCATTCCCGCAACGGGACTCGGATCTACGCGAAGGGAGTCCGGGGCGGCCGATCCGATTCGGCCGTCAGCGACGAGGAGGGAGAGGCAATCCGCGTCGCCATGGCACCGATGGCGACGCTTCCGGCACATTGACGGCGGCCGCTGGAGCAGTCGCCGTGGATCGTGCCACCAGAGATGGCACACGTGCCCGGCAGGATCGGCCCATGAAGTCTCCACGCCTCGCCCCATCGAGCCCCGGGACGGGTCCCGCCCTGCGCCGGCGGAAGCCGTCAGGGCGGCTTGTCAACCTGGAACAGATCCCCGTCTGGGCGGGGTTTGGCTCTCCGATCCGAAACGAGAACCAGAACCCGGGCCTCGAGGCACTCCTGGAGGGCCTGAACCCGGAGCAGCGACGCGCGGTCACGCACGGAACGGGCCCGCTGCTCGTGGTGGCCGGCGCGGGCACGGGCAAGACCGAGGTCATCACCCGTCGGATCGCCTGGCTCGTCGCCACGCGCCGGGCTCGCCCGTCCCAGATCCTCGGCCTGACGTTCACGGACAAGGCAGCCGCGGAGATGCAGCTTCGTGTCGACCAGCTCGTGCCCTACGGATTTGCCGACACGGCAATCTCAACCTTTCATGCTTTCGGAGATCGCCTCATTCGCGAATTCGCGTTCGAGCTCGGTATCTCCCCCGACGCGCGCGTCCTGTCACGGGCCGAAGTGGTCGTCCTGCTCAGGGAGCACCTGTTCGAGCTGGGTCTCGATACCTATCTGCCGCTCGGGGACCCGACCAGGTTCCTCGGAGCCCTGGCGACCCTGTTCGGCCGCTGTCGAGACGAGGATGTGACACCGGACCGGTATCGAACACATGCGGACGAGCTGGCCGCTGCCGCGTCCCGCGCCGGCTCGGCCCTCGTGACCGGTCCGGAGCCCTTTCCGGTCGATCGGGCCGCCGCGGACGCGCTGGTCGAGCTCGCGGACCGTCAAATCGAGCTCGCGACGGCCTACAGCCGGTACACGGAGCTCCTCGCGGCGAGCGGCGCCATCGACTTCGGAGACCAGGTCGCGCTCGCGCTCCGCCTGATGCGTTCGTCTCCAGCTTCGCTCGCGACGATCCGCAATCGCTTCCGGTACATCCTCGTTGATGAGTTCCAGGACACGAACCCCGTCCAGGCCGCCCTCGTCGGACTCCTCGCCGAGGAACATCGGAACCTCACAGTCGTCGGCGATGATGACCAGAGCATCTATCGCTTCAGGGGTGCCGCCATCAGTAACATCCTCGAATTCCGGGACCACTATCCAGCTGCCAGGACGGTCGTCCTCCGGCGTAACTACCGCTCGCTGGCGCCGATCCTTGACGCTTCCCACCGGTTGATCAAGTTCAACGACCCGGACCGGCTGGAGAGCCGGGTCGGCATCTCCAAGAAGCTGCTGCCGCAGCGATCGCAGAGATCCGCTCCTCCGGTCCGGGTCCACGGCTTCGATACGGCCGCCGCCGAAGCCGACTGGATCGCCGCGGAAGTTCGTCGCCGAATGGATGCCGGCGTTCGTCCTCGCGATTTCGCGGTCCTCGTTCGCGCCAACGCCGGGGCCGACGCGGTCCTCCGGAGCTTCAACATCGCCGGTGTGCCGTGGCGATTCGCCGGAACGTCCGGTCTCTACGGACGACCCGAGATCAGGCTCCTCCTTTCGGTGCTCCGGGCTGTGACGGATCCCGAGTCGAGCACCGACGTCTACGGCCTGGCTGCCTCCGACATCTATCGAGTCCCTTCCGAGGACCTCTCGGCCATCATGGGTGCCGCACGGCGGGGCCACGACTCCGCGTGGGGACTCCTCGAGCAGGCTGACGCTGGAACCGGTGGCGTTCGCGTCACCGCGCCGGGTCGTGCTGCCATCGCCCGACTTGTCGGTGACCTGCGGCGCCTCCGGGATCTCGCCCACGCGCGGCCGGCGGGTGAAGTGCTCTATGCGTTCCTCCAGAATTCCGGGTGGCTGGCGGAGATGGCCGCCGGCGGAACTGCCCGGTCGGAGGAGATGCTCGCCAACGTTGCCAGATTCTTCGACATCGTCCGCAGTCGGTCGGCCCTCCTCGTCGACGATCGCGCCGTATTCCTCATCCGCCACCTGGCGACCCTCATCGATGCCGGGGATGACCCGGGAGTGGCCGACACGGATCCGGACGTCGACGCCGTTTCCGTGCTCACGGTCCACAAGGCGAAGGGCCTGGAATTCCCGGTCGTCGTGATCCCCGGGCTCGTGGCGGGTCGGTTCCCGTCATCGGCACGCCGCGAACCACTCGAGATTCCCGACGCCCTGGTCGCTGCCGCGCCGGCGACCGCCGATCCTCATCTCCCCGAGGAGCGGCGGCTGTTCT
>JACPOR010000007.1 GCA_016191425.1 Chloroflexota bacterium | reverse complement strand
CCGACGTCCGTCCCCGGTTGCCGTGGACGAGCCCTGCTGGACCAGCCCCGACGAACGCCGCGCGCAGCCGCCAGAGCTGACGCTCGGACACGCCGAGTTCCGTGCTGCCCTCGGCCATCGTCAGTTCACCCATGAGGATCCGGTTCAGCACCCGGGCCCGCCGCTGCTCTCGTCCTGTCATCGTGATCGTCTCCATCAGTGGAGACTGACAGAATCACTTTGCACTTAGCCCTGACAGATTCACTTGGCATCGAGAAGGGGGCCCGAGAATCGCGGGTCCACGATGCTACACTCGCCTGACGATGCCGCAGGTCCTCGCGTCGATCCTCGACCAGGTTCGGCCAACGACATTGCTCGACATCGGGATCACCGCGCTCCTGATCTACTGGCTGTTCAGCCTGATTCGCGGGACCCGCGCGGTGCGCCTTGTGATCGGCGTGAGCGTGTTGTTTGTCGTCTACTTCGCCGCGCAGGCGCTCACGCTCCGGCTCCTCACCCAGATCCTCCAGGCGGGCGCCGTCGTAGGGCTGTTCGCCCTGGTGGTCGTATTCCAACCGGAGCTTCGGCGCGCCCTCGAGCGGATCGGTCGGGTCGGATCGCTCGCGTGGCTCTTTCCGAGCGAGAACGCGGCCGCGGAACAGGTGGCGGTCGTCGTCGCCCGAGCCGCCTCGCTGCTCTCGGGCGACGGCCACGGGGCCCTCATCGTCCTCGAACGGGACACCGGCCTGGAGGAGATCGCCGAGTCCGGCGTGATGATCCACGGTGACCTGTCCGTGGACCTCCTCAGGACGATCTTCATGCCCCGCACGGAACTCCACGACGGTGCGGTCATCGTGCGTGGATCGGCGATCCTCGCGGCCGGCGCGCTCCTGCCCCTCACCGAGATGACCGTACCCTCGGAACGGTTCGGGACGCGCCATCGCGCTGCCCTCGGAATCACCGAGCAGACGGACGCGGTCGTGGTCGTCGTCTCCGAGGAGAACGGCCAGGTGAGTCTCATCGAGCGGGCGAGGATCGTCCGCAACCTCAATGAGCTTCAACTCGCGAGGGCCATCAGGGGACTTCTCGACCCCGCGTCCGACGGCACACGCCGGCGCATCCCTGGAACGCATCGGGTGACGGCGACCCCGACGCTGGCGGGCATCGGGCGACTCGTGCGCCGGGCGAGTGACTCTCGGCGCTCGGCCGACGGAGCCACCAGGGCGGCCTCGCCCCATGGCCAGGACTCGACGGGTGGCACGGTCGCTCCCATGGTGGCAACGGCGGAAGCCGCGATACCATCGGGCGCGGGCGGCTCCATGCTCGATCCATCCTCGACGTCTGCCGGTGGCTCGGAACCGGACGGCGACGCCGGGACGCCGGGTGCGCAACGATGAGGCGCGTCCTGCGCGTCCTCGTCCACAACTGGCCCCTCAAGCTCGGGGCCGTCGCCTTCGCCACCCTCCTGTACGTCGGGCTGGTCGTGTCGTCGAGCGCCAGGTTCTTCGAGGGAGCTGTCCCGATCGAGACGACAGGCCTCTCGTCAACGGTCACGATCCTGTCTGATCTGGGCGCCGTCCGGACCATCCGGTACCTCGCCCCCGAGGAGCTCGGCCTTCGCGTCGACAGCTCGAGCTTCCGGGCCGTCGTGGACCTGTCCGCGGTGGCGGCAACGGGCGGCAGGACATCGGTCGCCGTACGCGTGATCGCGGTTGACCAGCGCATCCAGGTCCTCGACTACGAGCCCCGACAGATCACGGTCCAGCTCGACCAGGTCATCACCAGGAGCGTCCCGATTCGCGCCGTCCTGGGGCCGATCCCCACCGGCCTGGAGCTCGGCGACCCGGTCCTGTCGGCGACGGAGGCGACCGTGAGCGGCGCGGCCTCCATCGTCAATCGGGTGGCAGAGGCGCAGGCGAGGTTGAACGTCGACGCGTCGGGGATCGACATCAACCGGTTGGTTGACCTGTTGCCGGTGGATGCGGCTGGAGAGCCCCTTCCCCAGGTCGACCTCGAGCCCGGAAACGTCCGCCTGCGCCTGGCGATCTTCACCAACCGGCAGACCCGATCGCTGCCCGTCCGGCCGGTCGTCGTCGGCTCCCCGGCAGTGGGCTTCGAGATTGCGTCGGTCAGCGTCGACCCCCTCGTGGTGAGCGTGGAAGGCGACGTCGACAACATCGCACCCCTCGAATTTGCCGACACCGCTCCGGTGGTCATCACCGGTGCCTCCTCGGACGTCGTCGTCGATACGGCCCTGGCGCTGCCGGATGGCGTCCAGGCACCGAGCCTCGTCGCGGTCAGGGTCAGCGTGACCCTGCGTGCCGTGACGGCGACCCGGACCTTCGATGCGGGACTCGTCCTCGTCGGCGCGCGGGCAGACCGCACGTACGCGCTGTCCACGAACCGCGTGCTCGTGACGATCGGGGGTTCCGTCGCCGACCTCGATCGCCTGTCCGGGTCGACGATCGTCCTCAGCCTCGACGTGGCCGGCCTCGACGTTGGCGTCCGGGAGGTCACCGCCAGCGCGAATCTGTTCACGGGCCTGACCCTGGTCGGGGCGAGTCCCAATCCGATCACGGTCACGATCGCCGCTCCGTCATTCGGTCCCACCCCGTCGCCATGACGGCGGATCTCGCGCGGTCCAGGGGAATCTGAGAACCATGTCCCGTCTCTTCGGCACCGACGGCATTCGCGGCGTGGCGAACATCGAACTGAGACCCACGACGGCGTACGCACTTGGTCGGGCGACGGCGCATCGCCTCGCCGGCGGTCGGGGCGCGATCGTGGTCGGGCAGGACACCCGGCGCTCCGGTGACCTCTTCGTGGCCGCCATCACGGCCGGTGCCACCAGCCTCGGCACCGACGTGCACCAGGTCGGGGTGGTCCCGACGCCAGCCCTGGCCTTCCTGGCCGGGACGGGCGAGTTTGCCGCCGGGATCATGGTCTCCGCGTCCCACAATCCGGCGACGGACAACGGGCTCAAGGTCCTCGATCGGCAGGGTCTGAAGCTCGACGATCCCATCGAGGACGAACTGGAGCAGCTGATCTGGCGGACGGAGGAGCTCGGTGGCGTAGGCAACGACGAACTCGGGGTCACCGTCGATGCGCGGGACCGCGTGGCGGCCTACACGGAAGCCCGCTTGCGCATCGCCTCCCCGCTGGCCGGCTCGGGTCTCCGGATCGTGCTTGACGCCGCCAATGGGTCCGGCGGGGCCTTCGCCCCGGGGATCCTCACGGCGACGGGCGCGGTGGTCGAGGTGATCAACGCCGAACCGGATGGGACCAACATCAACCGCGACTGTGGAGCGACCGACCCGGCGGGCCTCGCTGCGGCCGTGGCCGAGCGCGGCGCCGATGTCGGCTTCGCGCTCGACGGCGACGCGGACCGACTGATCGCCGTCGACGCGGCCGGCCGGGTCGTGGACGGGGATCAGGTCCTCGGCATCCTCGCGCTCGAGCGCCTCGGCCGGAACGCGCTCGCGGGTCGGACCCTGGTCGTCTCCGTCCTGTCGAACGGGGGCCTGCAGCGAGCGGTGGAGGCCGTCGGCGGCACTGTTGTGCGTACCCCCGTCGGCGACAAGTACATCCTCGAGGGCATGCAGGTCGCTGGAGCCGGCCTGGGCGGGGAGAAGAGCGGGCATGTGATCATCGCCGACCACACGACCTCCGGCGATGGAATCGTGACCGCCCTCGAGGTCCTTCGCGTGATGATCGAATCCGGGCGATCGCTGGCCGATCTCGCCGGCGACATCGAGCTCATGCCGCAGCAGCAGCGAGCCGTCCGCGTGCGTCACAAGGAACAATGGGAAGGGGATCCGGCCATACAGCGTGCGATCGCGGCGGCAACGGAGCGCCTCGGCGGTGTCGGGCGGATCCTCGTTCGGCCTTCCGGCACCGAGCCTGCGCTCCGGGTCATGGTCGAGGGGCCGGACGCAGCGATCGTCTCCGAGCTGGCCGACGCGTTGGCGGCGGTCGCGGCAGAGCGGCTACACTGAGCACGGTGCCCACCTCTCCGAGCGAGTCAGCGTTCGGCAATGCCGGCGCGAACAGACAGAGGACTTGATCACGGATGTGCGGCATCGTCGGATACACGGGGCCCCGCGAGGCCGGGCCCATTCTCATCGAGGGACTTCGCCGTCTCGAGTATCGGGGCTACGACTCGGCGGGCATCGCGCTCGTTGACGAGGAGGGCGTCCTCTTCGTCGAGAAGAAGGCCGGCAAGCTCGGCAACCTGACGACGGCCCTCGCCGAGCGGACACCCCACGCGGCGATGGGTCTCGCCCATACGCGCTGGGCGACCCATGGGCGTCCGAACGACCTCAATGCCCATCCCCACGGCGATTGCACTGGCGACATCACGGTGATCCACAACGGGATCATCGAGAACTTCCGGGAGCTCCGCGATGGCCTCGAAGCTCGAGGCCATCGCCTCGTATCGGAAACCGACACCGAGGCTCTGGCGCACCTTGTGGAGGAGGCCTACGAAGGCGATCTCGCGGATGCGGTCCGGGCCGCGCTCCGCCGCGTCGAGGGCGCCTACGCCATCGTCGTGATGCATCGCGCCGAGCGCGGGCGCCTCGTCGGAGCCCGCCAGGATGTGCCCCTCGTGGTCGGTCGCAATGGCGAGGAGTCGTTCATCGCCAGCGACGTGGCGGCCGTCCTGGCCCACACGAACCGCATCATCTTCCTGGAGGAGGGGGACGTCGCCGACGTGCGCCCGACGGGCGTGCTGATCACCGACGTCGAGGGCGTGGTCCGCGAGCGCCCGGAGACGCTGATCGACTGGTCCCCCGAGGTGGCCGAAAAGGGTGGCTACGAGCATTTCATGCTCAAGGAGATCCACGAGCAGCCGACGGCGCTCCGGCAGGCCCTCGCCGGACGAGTCGGCCGAGACGAGCGTGTGCATGTTCCCGAGATCGAGGCCCTGCTCCCGGTGCTCCGGACGATCACCCGGATCGAACTCGTCGCCTGCGGCACGGCGTCGTACGCGGCCCAGGTCGGCGCTGCCGCCCTCGAAGCATGGACGGGCCTGCCCGCACGGGTGACGGTCGGCTCGGAGTTCCGCTACAGCCCGCCGCCACTCGACGCCCGCACGCTCGTGATCGCCGTCACCCAGTCGGGGGAAACCGCCGACACCATCGCGCCGACGCGGCTCGCTCGCGAACGCGGCTGCCCGATCATCGCGGTTACCAACACCGTCGGGTCGGCCATCACGCGCGAGGCCGCCGCCGTGCTGTTCCTCCAGGCCGGCCCCGAGATCGCCGTCGCCGCGTCCAAGACATTCGTGACCCAGGTGACGACCCTCGTGATCCTCGCCGCCGCCATCGGCCGGCTGCGTGGCAGCATGTCCGATGAGCAGGAACTCGAACTTGGCCGGGCTCTGCATGCCCTACCCGACGCCGCGCAGCGTGCCCTCGATGCCAATGCCCCACGCGCGGAGGGCCTGGCCCGTCGCTACGTGAACTCGCGTGGCTTCATGTTCGTCGGCCGCGGAGCGACGTATCCGGCCGCGCTCGAAGGAGCCCTGAAGCTCAAGGAGATCAGCTACGTCCATGCCGAGGGTTATCCGGCGGGCGAGCTGAAGCATGGACCGATCTCCCTGCTCGACGCGGACTGCCCGCTCGTGGCGATCGCGACCCGGTCTTCGACCTATGACAAGCTCATCAGCAATGTGATGGAAGGTCGCGCCCGGGATGCCCGAGTGATCGCCGTCGCGACCGAGGGTGACACCCACATCGAGCGATACGCGGACGACGTCGCCTGGGTCCCGGAGACCCACGAAGCCATCTCATCGGTGCTGGCGATCATTCCGCTCCAGCTATTCGCCTACCACATGGCGATCGCCCGAGGAACGGATGTGGACCAGCCGCGCAACCTGGCGAAATCCGTCACGGTCGAATAGGCGCCACGAATGCCCGATCTTCGCGAGCCCGGTGTCGAGCCCGGCGGCCGAGGTCCGGGCCAGGTTCCGGCGGGCACGACGGAACTCGGCATCGACATCATCAAGGTCGACCGGATCCGTCGGTCGCTCGCCCGATTTGGCGCTCGCTTCAGCCGTCGCGTCTTGACCCCTGCCGAGCAGCGCTACGTCCGCGACCGGCCCGAGACGTTCGCCGGGCGCTGGGCTGCCAAGGAGGCCGTCAGCAAGGTGCTCGGGCTCGGCGTCCGCGGCATCGGCTGGCAGGATATCGAGATCGAGCGCCTCCCGACCGGGCAGCCGTCCATTCGCCTCCACGGCCGCGCCGCCGCGCGGGCCGAGCAGCTGGGCATGGAGCGCGTTGCGGTCTCCATCTCCCACGAATCGGATTACGCCGTCGCGATCGCCTTCGGGGTCCGCCAGGCCGGTGGGCGGTACGTCTTTCCGCCGGACATCGACGCCCGACTCGATGATCGCGAGCGGCGCATCCTTGCCCGGATGGACAGGATCCGGGCACTGCACGAGGCATCGCCCGGAGGCGCTGCCGATGGCTGAGCGGCCGCTGGGCTTCCGCGAACTCCGTGGGTCCGAGCCGGCCGCGCCCGTCGCCGCCGAGGTGGGTCCGGGGTCCGGCACGGAGGTGCTCGACGACAGGATCGTCGCCCGACTGCTGCCCGACCGAGCCGCCCGCGGGCACAAGGGTACGTTCGGCAAGGTGCTCGTCATCGCGGGATCCCTCGACTACGCGGGCGCGCCCCTCCTCGTCTGCCGCGCCGCCGGGCGGGCCGGCGCAGGGCTCGTGACCCTGGCTGTTCCCGAATCGCTCCAGATGCTGTTCGCCGGCAAGGTGGTGGAGGCGACGACGATGGCCCTCCCCGAGGACGAGGACGGGGAATTGGACCCGGAGGCGGCGCTGGCCCGAATTCTCGACCACGAGCATGACGCGATCGTCCTCGGGCCGGGCCTTCGACCGGGGCTGGCGACGACGGAGCTCGTCCGCGAGCTGATCGACTCCAGCGGTGAGGAGGCACCGGCGCCCCTGGTCCTCGACGCGGAAGCGCTCCGCTCGATGGCCACGCTCGGTTCGTGGTGGACCGAATCTCATCGGCCGTCGGTGCTGACGCCACACCCTGGCGAGTTCGCCCGCCTTCGCGGTGGCGAAGGCGCCGAGCCGGCCGACGACGGGGATCTCGTGGGCGACGATGCCGCCCGTCTCAAGGCGACCCGTGACGCGGCGGCGCGGTGGGGACAGGTCGTGATCTTGAAGGGCGCCCGGACGGTGATCGCGGACCCGGACGGGGGCTCGTCTGTCGCGCCATTCGAGAATCCCGCCCTGGCGACCGGAGGCACCGGCGACGTCCTGGCCGGTGTTGTCGGAGCGCTGCTGGCCCAGGGGCTGTCGACGGCGCGGGCGGCGCGGGTCGGCGTCTACCTCCATGGCATGGCCGGAGACATCGTTCGGGATCGTCTCGGGGACGCGGGCCTGCTCGCCTCCGACCTGTGCGAGGCCCTGCCAATCGCGCGGAAGCGGCTCGCCGTCATCGCGGAGCGCGACCGTGGCGGGAAACGCCTCGGGTTCGTCGTTCGATCACCGGACGCGACCGACGCATGACCGGGCCATGGCGAACCGGACGCCGGTCGACGGCGATCCTGGCTTCGGCTGGCCCCGGCGTCGACGATGCGCTGCCGCGATCGGCCTGGCTCGACGTCGACCTCGACGCCATTCGCGGCAATATGGCCGTGATCCGGTCGATGGCCGGGCTGCGCACGCCGATCTTCCCTGTCGTCAAGGCCGACGCGTACGGGCATGGTGCGATCGAGGTCGCACGAGCGCTCACGGCGGCCGGGGCCGACGGCTTCTGCGTGGCCACCATCGATGAGGCACTGGTACTCCGCGCGGGCGGTATCCGGGCGCCCCTCCTGGTGCTCTACCCGGTCCCGCCGGCCTGGGTTGCGGAGGCCGCCCAGCGCCGTGTCTCGATCACCGCCGGGGATCCCGACCTGCTGGCTGCGACCCTCGAGACGCTCGCGAGCCGACCGCCGCGCCGACCGCTCCGGATCCAGCTCGAGGTGGAAACCGGGCTCGGGCGGGGCGGCTTCATCGGACCGGCCCTGGTTGCCGCAGCACGCTCCATCGGCGAGCGACCCACGAGCCGCATCGATGGGCTGTGGACCCACCTCCAGGCTCCGGAGGATGTCGACATCACGCGTCGCCAGATCGAGGCCTTCGACCGCGCGGCCACTGAGCTTCGAGCCGCCGGCGTCCGCCTGCCGCGCCGGCACGTCCACGCGAGCGGCTCGCTGCTTTCGGACGGCGTCGTGGCCGATGGTGGGATCCGTCCCGGCCTGTCAATCTATGGCCTGGTACCGGACGAACTGGCCGGCCGGCCGCTCGATCCCGAAGCCGCGTTCCTGCGTCCCGCGATGTCCCTGCGTGCCCGGCCTGTCCGCGTTGCTGATCTCCCGGCCGGGTGGGGGATCAGCTATGGGCCGACGTATCGGACTACCCGGCCGACACGGATTGCGACCCTTCCGCTGGGGTACGGAGACGGCTGGTCGCGGGCGCTGTCGAACCGGGCGGAGGCCCTCGTCCGCGGTCACCGTGTGCGGCTCGTCGGCAACGTCGCGATGGACGCCGTGATGGCCGACGTCTCGACCGTGCCCGGAACCCCCGTGACCGTGGCCGACGAATTCACCTTGTTCGGATGGCAGGGGGACGCGGTCATCAGCGTCGCCGCAGTGGCCAGGGCCCGCGGCACGAATTCGTGGGAAGTGGTGACCGGCATGGCCCGGCGCCTGCCCCGGGTGTACCATGCCGCGTCCGGGCCGGTGGTGGTCCGCACGCTCCTGTCCGGAGGGTAGGATGACGCGCCTCGAACTCTGGAACGGGGATATCTGCGTCCTCGAGGTGGACGCGATCGTGAACCCCGCCAGCCCCACGCTGTGGATGTCGACCGGCGTCGGCGGCGCCCTCAAACGAGCCGGCGGAGACGCCATCGAGTTCGCCGCTGTCCGCCAGGGGCCCATCCCGGTGGGGTCGGCCGTCGTCACCGAGGCCGGTACCCTTGCCGCGCACGTGATCATCCATGCGGTTTCGCTCGATCGTGATCATCGGACGTCCGCCTGGGCGATTGCGACGGCCATTCGCAGCGCGATGGCTCACGCTCGGGAGCTTGGCATGTCGAGCATTGCCTTTCCCGCGCTCGGTACGGGACTCGGCGGGTTTCCGCTGGCGGAGGCTGCCGAGATCACCGTCAGGACGCTGCGAGAGGAGCTGGCCAGTGATCCAGGAATCGAGCACGTGATCCTGGCCCTTCGGGGCGCGGAGGCCTATCGGGCCTTCGATCGCGCTCTCGGAGAGCCCACCGGCGCTCCGGTCCGATTCCCGGCCCGTGATCCGGGTGTCGACCGATGACCGCCGCCGGACCGGGCCAGCTGCCCGACGAACAGCGCGACGAACTCGTCGAACAGGTCGCCCGGGAGATCCAGCTTCGCGGCCTGACCACATCCGCCGTGCACTTCCTGCATGCCAGCCGACCCTACCGGCCACTCGGCGCGAACGCGATGCTCTTCTTCGACCCGGTCCTGCGGAGTCTCTTCGGGGGAGACGTCGCGGGTGCCACGGCCATCCTCGCCGACGAGGACGGCATCGACCAGCTCATCGAGCGGCTCGAGGAACTCGACGAGGAGATCACCTGGGACGCATGAACTCCCCAGCGCGTCATGACCTCCGACGGCCGGGCCCCGTAGCATGACGGGGTGACCAGGGCTCCAAGAACGCTGGCCGTCCTCGACGCGGGTGCCGCGACCACCTCGGTCAGCCTCCTCGTGCGCGCCGACGGTCGATGGCGGCTCGCGGGAACGCTCGCCGGTCCTGCCGGAACGCCCGAGGCGGCGCTCCTGGGGACGCTCATAGCCCGCGTCCGCGCCGCGGACCCTGAACTCGGCGCGTGGCCGGAACTCCGGGCCGGGGTACTCGACGCGATCCCGACCCTGGCCGCCCGAAGCCGCCCGCCGGGACTCCTCCTCGTCCTCGGGGCCTCGCGCCGGATCGTCGTCGATCTGGAGTCGGAGGCCATCCGGACCGGCTGGCGCATCAGGTCGGCCTCGACGGAATCCCATGACCCGCGCGAGATGACCGCATGTGCCCTGGACCCCGACGTCGACGCCGTCCTCATCGGGGCCGGAGATCCGCCGGGCCCTGATGAGCGGCGGGCACTCGAGGATCTTGCCGCCCTGGGTGGTGCGGTTGCGCGCCGGCGACCCGACCTTCGAATGCTGATCGGCCCGGCGATTCGGGCCCGCCGGGCATGGACACATGCCATGGCCGATGACCCGGGCGATCCCGATCGGATCGTGGAGGCACCGCCGCCGTCGGGCCGACGGGGTACGAGCCATGCGCTGCGCGCGGTGCTCGACGGGCTGCGATGGGATCCCATCGACGGCCGATCCAACCTCCGCGCCGTCACGGCTTCGCTCGCGGAGCTCCTCGACCTGCGGGTCGAACTGCTCGAGGTCGGGTTCGACGGCGGTGCCCGACTCCTCGCCGAGCCCGGCGCCGCCGGATCCGGACCATCCTGTCGAGGGATCGTGAGTGCCGAAGGCGGACTTGTTCCTCCCGAGCCGGATGACGACACGGTGGATTCCGTGCTGGCCTGGACGACCGGGAGCCTCGATCGGCACCGGATGAGCGACCGCCTTCGCGACCTGCGTCGTCATCCGTGGGTCGACGCGGCCGGTGATGGGGCACGACTGCGCCTCGCGGCCGTGAGCGCCGCGCTCACCCGGCTCGCGGCCCTGACGCCGGACCTGACCGGTCGCCCGCCCGCCGACCTGACCGTGATCGCCGGGGGCGCGTTCGCGACGGCTCCGGCGTCGGCGATGGTGCTTGGAGTCGCCGACACGATTCGGCGGCCAGGCTCAACCCAGCTGGCCTGGGACCACGCTCGGCTGCTCGGCCCGATCGGGACGATCGAGGATGCGGATGAACGGCGATCGCTGCTGGCCGACCTCGTCCGCGACGCGCTGGTGCCGCTCGGCAGTCTGGTCATCGCCAGCGGGATCGGCGGGCTCCGAGCCAGCGGACGGCGGGCCGGGGCGAGGAGCGGTCGTGTGTCGCTCGAGGCGGGAGGAAGCGTCACGAAACGCGATCTGACACCCGGCGAGCTTGCCTTCCTTGATCTGCCGCCGGGTTCGCACGGGGAAGCACACTTCGAATTCTCCGAGCCGGTCCGCCTCGGCAAACGCGCCCGACGGGTCAGGGTGCCGGTCGCCGGCGGCCTTGCGGGCGTGGTGCTCGACCTGCGTGACGTGCCGCTCAACCTCCCCGATCGACGCGATCGCCGTCGCTCGCGCCTGGCAGACTGGGGAGCGCAGGCGTGGCCACACGACGATCGATGAACGCTGAGTCATCCGCCTCGGGCCTGGACCTCGTGCGATTGCGGGCGCTGACCCTCGACGGCGTCGAGGCCCGATTCCCGTTGCAGCCGGGTGATCGCCATCTCGTTGCCATCGGCGAAACCGTGGTTCGTGGTGCCCCGCTCGCGGAGCGCCTGCGCGAGGCGAGAACCGAGGTGGCGGCCGGGCCGGCAGGCCGAAGTGGGGTCCCGGGCGGGTGGTGGCAGGGCCCCTTGGCGCGACGACCGCGGGCCCGCCGGACGGTCCAGGGGGAGTTGCTGTTTCAGAGCGGTGGGCACTGGCGCATTGCGGCCGGGGATCCGACCGAACCACTGGAGGCACCATTCGGCGGGATCATCACCGACGTTCGCCCTGGCATCGACGTCCGGCTTCGGACGGATGCCCGGGCTCTTCTCGCGGCCGATGTCCTCGGGGGTCCGAGCAGCGGCCGGCTTCACTTCCTGGCCGGCCGCGATGGGCACGTCCGGGCGGCCGAGATCGACGTGGCCGGCGCGGGTGCGGTCCTCGTCGTCGGCTCGACGATCGACGCCGAGGCGATCACGCGCGCACGGGCGGTCGGCGTCCGTGGCATCGTCGTGGCGAGCCTCGGCGTGAAGGAACGTCGCGAGGTGGCCGGCTCGGAGCTTCGCGCCCGGGCCGGTGTCCACGGGCTGCCCCCGTTTGCGGTCCTCGTCCTCGAGGGCGCCATTGCTCGACCGATAGCGACCCCGATCATGGCCATCCTCGAGGCGATCGAGGGCAGGACGGTCGCCATCGTGTCGGGACCGGCGTGCCTCGTGTTCGACGCCACCGAACTCGACCTCCCGGCGGTCGACGGCAACCTCGTGCGGATCACGGCCGGGCCCCTGGCCGGCCTCGAGGGGGCGTGGGGTGGGCTTGCCGGCCCGTATCGATTCACAGGCGGCGTGGTCCTCGAGGCGGGCTGGGTGCGCATGGGCAGTCGGGACCCGGTCGCCGTGCCGCTCGGCGATCTGGAGCGCTTCGCCTGATCCGGGCGGCGCGCCGGCCGCAGATCGCGACGATGGTCGATCCCACGGGCCGGAGACACGACGACGGTCGATCGCCGCGCCGGCCGCAGATCGCGACGACGGTCGATCGCGGCGCCGGCGACGCCCTTCCGCTACGCTCCGGCGATGTCACACGCCGTGGTTGCTGACGATCGCGAGGAGATCGTCGTATCAACGTCCGCCGGGGCCACGCACAACCTGGCGGCGAGCCTTGCTCACCTCGCCCTGCGCGGGGACCTGATCTGCCTGTGGGGCGAGCTCGGCGCGGGCAAGACGGTCTTTGCGAAGGGATTCGGGGCGGGCCTGGGCATCCGGGACACCATCAGTTCGCCGACCTTTGTCCTGATGGCCGAGTACGCGGGCAGGCTGCCGCTCTTCCACATCGACCTCTATCGACTCGCCGGGGCCGAGGACGCGCTTGCCGGGGGGCTGCTCGACGAGCGCCAGGCGGCCGGGGTCACGCTGCTGGAATGGCCCGATCGACTCGGTGATGCGCTGCCGGCTGAGCGCCTGGACGTCCGGCTCGATGGGTTTGCCGCTGAGGAGCGCCGGATCACCGTATCCGCCGTCGGCCCATCGCTTGGGCGATTCGTGGCGGCTGCACGGACCTGGGACGCCGATTCGCGCCGGCCGCGGCAGCCCATGTCAACTCGTGTGGAACGATGACGATGGTGTCTGACCCGAGGCGACCGTGGATCCTCGCGATCGATACGGGAACATCGGAGATTGTCGTTGCCGCCGGAGGACTCGATGGGTCGGTGATCGCCGCGTCCCGTGAGCCCGCCGACTTTCGTCACGGCGAGCTGCTGCTCGCGACGATCGAGCGGCTGATGGAGGAGACCGGCCTGGGGCGTGGATCCCTGCGCGCGATCGTTGTTGGCACGGGGCCCGGAGCGTTCACCGGGCTCCGGGTCGGGCTGGCGACCGCCAAGACCCTTGCCCACGCATTCGAGGTGCCGCTATTCGGTGTCGGCACGGCAGCGGCCCTCATCCGGGCTGCGGCGCGATCGGCCGAGGGGCCGTCCGTCGCGGAGCGGGATGTCGTCCTGCTCCTGCCAGCCGGTCCCCGCGAACGTGTCATCGTCCGTGATGGGATGGCGCCGCGCATCCTGGCGGAGGAGGGAGAGCTGGCAACGATCGATTCCTCAAGGCTCGTTGCCGTCGACCTCGACACGCGGGCCCCGGACCCGGCAATCGCCCGGGGCGCGGCGGCCCGTGGCATGCTCGCGGCGACACTGATGGAGATCGGCGCCGCGCGCCTACGGTCCGGTCAAGCCGACGATCCCGCGCTCCTCGTCCCGGACTACGTCACTCTGCCGCGCGGGATCCGCGCCTCCACTGGAGCCATCGAATGGTCGAACGACCCCCGCTGAGGGTTCGGATCGAGCCCATGACGCTGGCCGACCTCGGGCAGGTCCACCGGATCGAGACGGCCAGTTTCAGCGCGCCATGGCCGGACGAGGCCTACCGCAGCGAGCTCACTGGGAATCGGCTCGCCTCCTACCTCGTCCTGCGGGCCGATGATCAGGTGATCGGCTTCGGCGGGATCTGGATGATGGTCGACGAGGCGCACATCACGACGTTTGCCATCGATCCGGCGTGGCGACGCCAGCGCCTCGGCGAGACGCTGCTGATCGCCCTCGTCGATCTCGCGATCGGGCGCCAGGCGCGTGAGGCGACCCTGGAAGTGCGGCTCTCGAATGTGCCAGCTCGACGCCTCTATGAGAAGTTCGGGTTCCGGCCGGTGGGCGTTCGGGCGCACTATTACTCCGACAACGGCGAAGATGCGCTGATCATGACGACGCCGCCACTGAACGGACCGGCGATGCGGACGCTGCTGGCGGAGCGGCGGGCCGATCTTGCAACGGCATCGATCCCGGTCCGGCCGCAGGACGGCACGGCACTGCCCGGTTCGTCGATCGGGGCCGGCTCGTGAGCGGTCCGCTGATCCTCGCCATCGAATCGTCCTGCGACGAAACGGGCATCGCCCTCGTCGAGGGCGGACGGCGCATCCATGCGAACGTCGTGGCAAGCCAGGTCGCGATGCACGCCGCGACCGGCGGTATCGTGCCCGAGGTCGCGGCGCGGGCCCACCTCCGCTGGATCCTGCCCGTCCTCGACGAGGCCATGGCCACGGCCGGCGTCACCATCGCGGACGTGGATGCCGTGGCCGTCACCCACGGTCCTGGCCTCGCCGGATCGCTGCTCCTCGAGGGTCATCTCTACGCAGCCTGGTTGCTGGACCCTGGCCGGGACGAGGCGCCGGAGCCCCTGTTCCCGCTCGTAGCGCTCATCGTCTCGGGCGGTCATACGTTCCTGGTCGAGATGCGCGACCACCTCGACTACCGTCTCCTGGGCCAGACCGTCGACGACGCCGCTGGCGAGGCGTTCGACAAGGTCGGGCGGTTGCTCGGCCTCGGCTACCCCGGCGGTCCGGCCATCCAGAAGGCGGCCGAGGCGGCCCGGCACCACGACGCGGTCTTCCCGCGTGCCTGGCTCGGCGACACGCTGGACTTCAGCTTCTCAGGACTCAAGACGGCCGCCCGGCGGATCGTCGATGGCGCACGCGCCGACGAGGGCCTCGGTGTCGATCCCGTCGAACGCCTGCCCGACGCTCGCGTCGCGGATCTCGCCTGGGGGTTCCAGGACTCGGTGACGGACGTCCTGGTGACCAAGACGATCCGGGCGGCACGGGCCGCGGGCGCTCGATCCATCGTCCTGGGCGGCGGCGTTGCCGCCAATGGGGCACTTCGGGCCCGGCTGTCCGAGGAGGCGGAACCCCTGGGCACTCCCGTCGTCATCCCGCGCCCCGGCCTGTGCACCGACAACGGCGCGATGATCGGTGCGGCAGCCGCCCGACGGTATGCGGCCGGCGAGCGGGCGGGGCTCGACCTGGACGCCCGGCCGTCCCTGCCGCTGGCCCGCAGGTGACCGCTTCCGGATCTGCCACCGGGCGGGGGACTCCGCGGCTGGATCCACTCGCGGTCCGGCGTCTCCTGCGCGATGAGGGACTCCGGGCTCGCCATTCCCTCTCCCAGAACTTCCTTGCCGATCCGGACGTGCTCGAGGCGATCCTCGACGAGGCTGGCGCATCCCCTGGTGACCGTATCCTCGAGATCGGTCCGGGGCTGGGCATCCTGACGGGGGCGCTGCTCGAGGCCGGGGCGGCAGTCACCGCGATTGAGCTCGACTGGCGGCTCGCTGCCCTGGTCCGCAAGCGCCTGAGCGGCGCCGTTGGGCGTGGCTCCGTGGATGCGGCCGCGCCCGGTGCCCTCACGCTCGTCGAGGGCGACGCGCTGGATCAGGACCTGGCGACGCTGGTGCCGCCGCCGTTCAGCGTCGTCGCCAACCTGCCGTACCACATCACGAGCCCGATCCTGCATCGTCTCCTCGACGCGCCCCCACGACCGACGAAGCTCGTGCTCATGGTCCAGTGGGAAGTCGCCGAGCGAATCGCCGCGCCACCTGGGCGGATGAGCTATCTCTCGGTGTTCGTCCAGTACCACGCCGCCGTCCGCATCTCGCGGCGCGTTCCCGGCGACGCCTTCGAGCCGGCGCCAAGCGTCGCGTCCGCCGTCATCGTCCTGGAGCCACGCGCCGGCAGCGCACTGCGGGTACCACCAGAGGCCGACGATGATGGCCTCTGGGCGCTCGTGCAGGCCGGGTTCCGTGAGCGCCGAAAGATGGTCAGGAACGTCCTGTCGCGGCAGCTGCGGATCGCGCAGCCGCGCATCGACGCGGCTCTCGCAGGCGTGGGAATCGCCGGTGACCGACGTCCCCAGACGCTCTCGGTCGAGGAGTGGATCGCCCTTCGCGCGGCCCTGGACGGCGCCGATGGATGACGCCCCGACGCCCACCGATCGCCGGCTGTCGCCCATCGTCCGGCTGGCCCCGGCGAAACTGAACCTGACCCTGGCGGTCCTCGGCCGAAGGGCTGACGGCTATCACGACCTCCACTCGGTCATGGTCCCCCTGGCCCTGTCCGATCGCCTGAGCGTCGCTCCGGCGCACGGACCTGCCGACACCCTGGGAGTCTCCGGCCGTTCGGCGGGGCCGGAGTCGGGCAACCTCGTGCTCCAGGCGTTTTCCGCGGCCCGCAACGCCCTTCGTGGACAGATCGATGCCGTGCCGCTGGCAGCCCGGCTTGAGAAGCACATCCCCGTCGCGGCGGGTCTCGGAGGAGGCAGCAGCGATGCCGTGGCGGCCCTCGACGGGGCATTCGAGGTCTGGGGCGCGGATAGCCACCTCGATCCCGTGCAGCGGGCCGCGATCCGGATCGATCTTGCCGCCCGCCTCGGCTCGGACGTGCCATTCTTCCTGACCGGCCGCGCGGCGACGATTTCCGGGCGGGGAGAGGTGGTGCGCGTTCTGCCCCCGCTGCGGGGGACCAGCCCGGGCGTGCTTCTGATCACGCCGGCGGTCGCGGCAGCGACGGCCTCGGTGTTCACGACTCTCGACCGTGATCCGCTGGCCCGGCCTACGAATTCGGGCAGCGCCAGGGCGGCATCGGAGCACCTCGCGGGTGAATGGCGTGCGGGTCTGCGTGCCGACGCGCTGGTCGTTCGAGCCGGTGTCCTTGCGAGCGCCAACGACCTGGCGGCGGCCGCCGATCTCGTTGTGCCCGGTCTTCGAGCACTTCGTCGCTCACTCGTGCGTCGCCTCGGACGGCCGGTTGGCCTCTCCGGGTCCGGGCCCACGCTGTGGGTCCTCTATGCTTCGTGGGCTGAGGCCGCCACGGCGGCCGAGGCGGTTTCGGCCGGCCTGGCCGACGGATCGATCGTCGCGCCGGGTGGGGGTGGGCCGTCCATCATTGCCACCACGATCTCGACCCCTGCCCCCCTGGCAGATCGCTCCGAGGAGGAGGAACCACGATGAATCGACAGGCCATCTCGACATCGGGAGCCCCAGCGGCGCTCGGACCATACAGCCAGGCGATCGTGAGCGGCGACCTCGTGTTCTGTGCGGGCCAGCTCGGCCTGGATCCGGCCACAGGTGAGCTGGCCGATGGGGTTGCAGCGCAGGCTGAGCGTGCGCTGCGCAACCTCGGGGCGATCCTCGACGCGGCTGGCTGCTCGTTCGCCGATGTCGTCAAAACGACGATCTTCCTCGCCGACATCAATGATTTCGTTGCGGTCAATGCCGTCTACGCGACCTTCATCGTGGATCCCGCACCGGCACGCTCGACGTTCGCCGTCGGCGCCCTGCCCAAGGGCGGACGCATCGAGATCGAAGCGATCGCTCGACGGAATGCCTGACCCGCGGCCGCGGTGGTTTGATTGACATGCCCGACGATCCGCCCATACCCTACGCGAACGTTCCGATGCCGCCCCCATCGCCTGAATCAACCGAGCGGACGGCCGCCGTCATCCTGGCGGCTGGGCTCGGGACCCGGATGCATTCGAGGCTGCCGAAGGTTCTCCACGCCCTCTGTGGCCGGCCGATGCTGGCCTACGTCATCGACGCCTGGGCCTCGATGAGCGACAGCGGTGCATCGGCCCGATCCATCGTCGTGTACTCGCCGGCTACCGCCGCCATCCGCGAGGCAGGCCTGCCCGGCGAGCCGTCGTTCGCCTTGCAGGATGTGCCGCGCGGCACGGCCGACGCGGTCCGTGCCGCCCTCGGATCAGTACCCAAGGATGTGGAAGAGATCCTCGTTCTGTCCGGTGACGTGCCCCTGGTCATGGCGCCCCACTTGCAGGCCGTCCTCGAGCAGCGCCGGATGGACGACGCGGCCATCGCGCTCGCGAGTGTCTTCGCCGCGGCCCCGGGCAATCTCGGGAGGGTTGTCCGAAGCGAGTTCGGGAGCGTGGAGCGGATCACCGAGGCGCGCGATGCATCGCCCGAGGAGCTGGATTCAAACGAGGTCAACGCCGGTTGCTACGCCTTCGATGCGGCCTGGCTTCGCCGCCGGATCGGCTCGGTTGAGGCGTCGGCCGCCACGGGTGAGCTCTACCTGACGGAGCTCGTCCGCCTCGCCCGCGAAGACGGAAGGATCGTGAGTGCGGTCGGCTTCGACGACGACGGGACCTTCGACGGGATCAACGATCGGGCCCAGCTGGCGCAGGCGGAGTGGGCGCTCCGGGTACGCATGAACGAAGCGCACATGCGGGCAGGCGTGACGATGCGCGACCCGTCGACCGTCTACCTCGACTGGGACGTGGACCTTGCCGCCGACATCACCCTGGAGCCGAACGTCATCCTCAGCGGAAGCACGTCGGTGGCCACGGGGAGCGTCATCGGACCCGGCTCGACGATCGTCGACTCGACGATCGGTGCCGGCTGCCGGGTCTGGCAGAGCGTCGTGGAGCGCTCCGTCGTCGAGGACGGAGCCACCATCGGCCCGTTCAGCCACCTCCGTCCGGGCACGCACGTCGGACCAGGTGCCGAGGTCGGCAACTTCGCCGAGCTGAAGAACACGCGGCTCGGGGCCGGCGTGAAGCAGCATCACGTGAGTTATCTCGGTGACGCCGAGCTCGGCGACGGGACCAATGTCGGAGCCGGCACGATCACCGCGAACTGGGATGGGCGAACCAAGAACCGGACCACCATCGGCAGGGGTGCATTCCTCGGCGTCGATACGATGCTGGTGGCGCCGATCGAGATCGGCGATGGCGCGAGGACCGGTGCCGGCGCCGTCGTCACGAAGTCGGTCCCGGCAGGCAAGCTGGCGGTCGGCGTCCCCGCCCGGATCCGCGAACCGCGTGGGCATGCCGAGCCTGCCCCGCCCGAGCCTGCTGCGCCCGAGCCTGCCCCGCCCGAGCCTGCCCCGCCCGAATCGCCGCGGGGCCGGCACTGATGGGCACGGCCGGCGACCTGCTGATCATCGTCATCCTCGTCCTCCTGAACGCGGTGTTCGTCGCCGCGGAGATCGCCCTCGTCACGATTCGACGGAGCCGCCTCGAGCAGCTCGTGGATGAAGGTCATCATGGAGCTGAGCGAGTCCGCCGGCTCGTCGCCCACCCGGGACGATTCCTGGCCGTCATCCAGCTCGGGATCACGTTCGTCGGGTTCCTGGCGGCTGCCTTTGCCGGTGTGAGCCTGACCGTCCAGCTCGAAGACTGGTTTCGGACCATTCCGCCGCTGGCACCGTACGCCGGTGCGGTGGCGCTCCTCATCGTCACGGCACTGCTCAGCTTCTTCACGATCATCTTCGGGGAACTGGTACCAAAGACGCTGGCACTGGCCTACACCGAGCGGATCGCGCTCCTGCTCGCGGGGCCGGTGGACCTCCTGGGTCGCATCCTCGGGCCGATCGTCTGGGCGCTGACGAAGATCACGAGCGGGGTCAACCGGATCCTCGGTGTACGCGACATCGACCCCGACGTGATTAGCACGGAGGAGCTGAAGCTCCTGGTCGAGCGCGGCGGCGAGCAGGGCGTTCTGGAGGCGGAGGAGGAGCAGATGATCAACGCGGTCATCGAGCTCGGCGATCGCCGCGTTCACGAAGTCATGGTCCCTCGGGTCTCCATCGTCGGGATCCGGGCCGACGAGACCTTCGAGGCCGCGATCGACATCATCATCGCTGAGGGGCACTCACGGATCCCCGCCTACGAGGAGTCCCTCGACGAGGTCGTCGGCATCCTTTACGCGAAGGACCTGCTGCCGTACCTCAAGTCGGACGCGGAAGGGATCGTGACGATCGAGGACCTGCTCGAGGAGATCGTCGGCGAGATCCAGGATGAGTACGACGTCGAGGAGCCGATGGTCGTCCGCCTATCCGAGGACGAGGCACGCATCGATGGACGGGCTGACGTGGATGAGCTGCGGGAGCTGTTCGACGTGCACCTCGATCTCGAAGACGAGGAGGAGTACGACACCATCGGCGGACTCCTGTACCACCGGATCGGCGGCGTCCCAACTCCAGGTGACACGATCGAAGTCGATAGGTTGACACTGACCGTGGAGACGACCGACGGACGTCGGGTGGGCAAGGTCCTCGTGGTCCGACACCCACGGCGCGACGACGAGGTCGAGGACGATCGCTGACGAATCGGCGCATCGGGCGGTTGGTCACGCGCTGATCACACGTTGGTTATGCCGCGATCACCCGTTGGTCACGCGCTGATCACACGTTGGTTATGCCGCGATCACCCGGACGACGATTTCTTCGAGGCGCTGGCGGGCCTCGGGCAGGACGACGCCGGCCGCATCAAGCTCGGCCAGCGCCCGGTCACGATGCACTCGGGCCTGCTGGCGCGTGTACTCATGGGCGCCAACCCGCTCTTCTTGCGACGCGCCACGTCCGTGGGTTCCTTGCCGGTCGTCCGCTCGTCGCCCCAGATGCCCAGCAGGTCATCGTTCAGCTGGAAGGCCAGCCCGAGATCCCAGCCGAAGTTTCGGTAGTGGCGGATCACATCCTCGTCGTCGGTCGCGAGGAGCGCCCCGGCCTCGATCGAGGCGGCAATGAGCGCGGCCGTCTTGCGCCCGATCATGTCGAAATAGCGGTCGACCGACATCACGTCGTCGGCTTCACCTGTCGCGATGTCGATGTACTGGCCCTCGCACAGCGCGACGCACGTCTCGTCATAGAGACGCATCAGGCGAAGGACCTTGTGGTCGCTGAAGCCGAGGTCGGTCAACCGATGCAGGGCCACGCGGCTGAGGCTGAACAGCATGTCGCCGGTGTTGATCGCCTGGGGGATCCCGTGCAGGCTCCAGAGCGTCGCTCGGTGGCGGCGCTCACTGTCGCCGTCCTCGATGTCGTCATGGACCAGGCTGAAGTTATGGCCCAGCTCAACCGCCGCCGCCCCCGGCAACGCACCGCGATGGTCGCCGGTGATGGAGGCGTAGGCCAGCAGGCCGAGCAGGGGGCGCATCCGCTTCCCGGACACCCCGGCCGCGCCGTCCAGGCCCAGGTGATAACGGCACTGTTCGTAGACGCCAACCGTTGAAGGATCGCGATCCGCAACGAGGCGGAGGATCTCCTCCTCGGTGTCGGCGATCAGCTGGTCAAGATCGATCGTGTGGGCGGTGGTCGACATCTCCCGGAGTGTAGACCGCCGGCATCAAACGTGCGCGGTCTGGGTAGCCTGTTGCATGCTGAAGCATCACACCTCGGCGGCGGGGCCCGAATGATACCTTCAGGTCGTGCCACGCCCCCGCCGCTACACCACCGATGCCATCGTCCTGTCGCGGTTCGACTACGGCGAGGCAGACCGGATCCTGACGATCCTCACACCCGGCTCCGGCAAGATCAAGGCGATCACCAAGGGGATTCGTCGGCAGACCTCGCGGATCGGTGGGAGCCTTGAGCCATTCGCCGAACTGCGGCTTGCACTCGCCCACGGGCGGACGTTCGATGTGGTCACCCAGGTCGAGGTCCTGCATCCCTGGCTGAACCTCCGCGATGACCTGGTCTCGTTCGGGACCGCGTCCTATCTGGCCGAGCTGGCTGAACGGACGCAGGAGGAGCGGCACGTCGCCGAATCCATCTACCTGCTCCTCAAGCGTGGCTATGAACTGCTCGACTCGGGGATGGCCGCGGCCCGGGCTGCCCGTTGGTTCGAGATGCACCTCGCCGATGAGCTGGGGGTTCGGCCCGAGGTTGACCGATGCGTCGAGTGCGGACGCCTGCTCGAGGCGAACGAGCGATACCGCTGGGTACCGCCGCTCGGCGGTGTGCTCTGCGAGCGTTGTCCGGGTCCGCCACAGGGCGTTGCCGGGCTGTCGCTCGAAGCGCTCAAGCTCCTGAAGGCGTACCAACGCATGGACACCGAGGCCATTGCTGCGCTGCGCCTGAGATCGCAGGTCGAGACCGAAGTCGAGGCGGCGATGCGCACGTTTCTCGCCTACACGCTGGACCGGCAGCCACGGTCCCTCGCATTCCTGGACGAGGTTCGGGCGGGCGACCGGGCGCGATCCGAGGTGGCCGCTGAAGGCCTGAGCCCGGACGCCCCCGACGATTCGAGGTGACGGCATGATCTTCAACCCTGAGGACGAACAGGGCGCGCATGCCCTCCGGCGTCTCATCGACGACCGGATCGCCTGGCTCACGACCGTGACCCCGTCCGGCCAGCCGCAATCGACCCCGATCTGGTTCCTCTGGGCGGACGGGGAGATCCTCATCTACAGCGATCACCGAGCCCTGCGAAACCGCAATATCGCGGCGAATCCGAGGGTCTCACTCCATCTCGACGACGATGGCGAGGGTGGAGACATCGTCGTCGTCCAGGGCGAGGCACGGATTGATCCCGGGCAACCGCCTGTTCCGGCCAACGCCCCGTACCTCGCGAAGTACGGCCAGTGGATCGACGCGGAGCTTGGGGGACCCGACAAGATGGCTGAGACATACTCGGTCGCGATCGTGATCAAGCCCACCCGAGGAACGGCATTCCCGGGCTGACAGACCCCTGGGCGTGGTCGATTATGGCATCGACTCCACGGGGAGACCGGCGCCCGGGCGTCTGCTAGCATCGCTCCACCGAATCCTTCCCGCGACCGTCCCTGCCAAGGCCGGCCGCCCATCGGAGCATCCGTGACCAAGATTCCTGCCGCCGAACTGCACGATGTCGCGGCTGCAGTCCCCGACCTGGACACCATCGTCAGCCTCTCCAAACGCCGCGGGTTCGTCTTCCCGAGTTCGGAGATCTACGGCGGCATCAACGCCGTCTGGGACTACGGACCTCTCGGCGTCGAGCTGAAGAACAACGTCAAGCGCGCCTGGTGGAAGGCCATGGTCCAGGAGCGCGACGACGTCGTCGGCCTCGATGCCGGGATCCTCATGCACCCGCAGGTCTGGGTCACCTCCGGCCACGTCGGATCGTTCAGCGATCCATTGGTCGAATGTGGCACGTGCCATCGCCGCTATCGGCTCGATGAGCTGCCTGGTGCCGAAGGTCTGACCGTCACCGACCTGGCCGATCCGACCGTCATCGAGCGCTTCAATCTCATCTGCCCCATCGACGGTGGGCCGCTCTCGGCGCCGCGGCGCTTCAACCTCATGTTCCAGACATTCATGGGGCCCGTCCAGGATGACGCCTCGGTCGTGTACTTCCGGCCCGAAACGGCCCAGGGCAGCTACGTCAACTTCAAGAACGTGCAACAGAGCTCGCGCAGGAAGATCCCGTTCGGGATCGCCCAGATCGGCAAGAGCTTCCGTAACGAGATCAGCCCAGGCAACTTCGTCTTTCGGATGCGCGAGTTCGAACAGATGGAGATGCAGTACTTCGTCCGGCCCGGGGATGCCGCCACGGCCGCCTTCGAGGAATGGCTCCCGCGGCGGCTGGCGTGGTATGGGCAGTACGGGGTTGCGTCGGAGCGGCTCCGCCTCCGCGAGCACGCGAAGGACGAGCTGGCCCACTACGCCAAGAAGGCCGTCGACGTGGAGTACCGCTTCCCGTTCGGCTGGAAGGAGCTCGAGGGAGTCCACAATCGCGGCGACTTCGACCTCTCGCGCCACGCTGAGGCCTCGGGCGAGAACCTCGAGTACTTCGACCCGGCAACCGGGGAGCACTTCATCCCGTGGGTCGTGGAGGCGGCGGCCGGCGCGGATCGGGCCGCCTTCACCTTCCTCATCGATGCCTACCGCGAGGAGGAGGTCCGGGGGGAGCTGCGGGTCTCGCTGGCCCTGCACCCGGACCTCGCGCCCTACAAGGTCGCGGTGCTGCCGCTCCTCAAGAAGCGGCCCGAGATCGTTGAGCTCTGCCACCGGATCCTGGCCGACCTGAAGCACGACCTGATGGCCGTCTACGACGACACGGCCGCGATCGGCAAGCTCTACCGCCGCCAGGACGAGATCGGCACGCCCTGGTGCGTCACCGTGGACGTCGACTCCCTCGAGGATCTGGCCGTGACCGTGCGCGATCGGGACTCCATGGCCCAGGAGCGCATCCCGGCCGAAGGCCTCAAACGGGCGATCCTCGACCGGCTGGACGCCGCCCGACCGTAGGCACGGGACGCCGCCCGACCGTAGGCACGGGACGCCGCCCGACCGCAGGCACGGGACGCCGCCCGACCGTAGTCACGGACCCCACCGGACCGGATCGTGCCAGGGCGGCTCTCCTTCGATTTCGACGCCCCGCCGCTCTCGCCCCGGGCCGCTACTCCCCGCCGGACTCCCCGGGCCGCTACTCCCCGCCGCTCCCGCCCCGGGGCTCCTTGCCCTTGGGCCAGTAGAGCTCGGTCTTGACCTGATCCTCGGCGAACCCGCGGCCCAGGAGCGTCTGTTCCGCCGCCAGGATCATGTCCGGGTTGCCGCAGATGTAGGCGATCGTGTTGTCGGGCGTCAGGCCGAGCTCGTCGCACACCGGCGCGACGATGGTTTCGACCCGGCCCCATCGGCCCGTCCAGCCGACGTTCTCCGGGGCCGACCTCCGCGAGACGGTCGGGACGTAGGTCACCGGATAGCCGCCTTCGACGGCCCAGCCCTCGATGAGGGCCCGGTACCCGAATTCGTGCCGGTACGACACACCGTTCAGGAACACGGCCCGACGCGGCCTGTCCTCGCGAATCAGTCGCCGGATCATCGACACAAACGGCGCGTTTCCTGTGCCGGATGAGATGAAGAGGTGCGTCCTATCGTCATCCGGGAGGAGCGTGAACTTGCCCTTGGGTCCGATCATCCGCATCCGATGGCCCAGAGGCAGGCGCCAGAGCAGGGGCGTGAACATCCCGCCGTTCACGAGACGGATGTAGAGCTCGTAGCCCTCGGCGTCGGCGACCCCCGGATCGGAGGCCACCGAGTACGGGCGCTGCACGAGCCGGCCGTCGGCCATGACCCCGATCGTCATGTACTGGCCCGACTCGAACGACACGCCTGGGCCGTCGAACTTCACGGTGATGTACGCGAGCGACGCCGTTTCGTCGGTGCGCGCGACCAGCGTCGCGTTGTAGCGGTCGTCATCGGGTGCGATCACCCGCAGATCAGGTCCGGTCATGGGCCCTGCGGCTCCTTGGTACGTGGGTGTTGGCTGCGATGGTACGCGGCGATTCACGGGCGCGGACGGGCCGAACGGGCGATGCGACAGGGCCGATCCGCCCGTCGCCAAACCGCAACCGCCTCGAAACGCAGGCGGTACGGGCAAGCGTAAACGGCTCCGAAGGTACAATCCACGCGTACATCAGACGACCTCAGCGGCCGTGCCGGCCGCTCCTGTCCTGCCACGAAGGAGTCCGCCCGACATGTCCATTGCACCCCGGACCGACCGCGCCCATCGCGCCGCGAAGCGCTACATCTTCGCCTGGGGCGCCGGTTCGGCCGAAGGCGACGCCACGATGCGCGATCTTCTCGGGGGCAAGGGTGCCGGGCTCGCCGAGATGACCAGCGCCGGCCTGCCGGTCCCACCCGGCTTCACCGTCACAACCGAGGCCTGCAACGACTACTTCGCCGCCGGCGAACGATTGCCCGACGGTCTCTGGGAGGACGTCCTCGAGGCCGTCCGCGAGGTCGAGGCTCGGACCGGGAAGGGCTTCGGTGATGCGAGGAACCCACTCCTCGTCTCGGTCCGGTCCGGCGCCAGGTTCTCCATGCCGGGGATGATGGACACGGTCCTCAACCTCGGCCTGAGCGCATCGACGCTCCAGGGTCTGGTCGCCCTGACCGGCAACGAACGGTTCGGCTGGGACGCCTACCGGCGCTTCATCCAGATGTTCGGGCGGATCGTGATGGACGTCCCGGGCGAGCGGTTCGATCAGGTCCTCGATGCGAAGAAGGCGGCCCGCGGGGCGAAGCAGGATACGGACCTCGACGCCGACGCCCTCCGCGAGGTCGCGGCGGAGTACAAGGCGATCGTGCAGGAGATCACGGGTCGTGCGTTCCCCGAGGATCCCCTGGAGCAGCTCGACCTTGCGATCAAGGCGGTCTTCGCATCCTGGTTCGGCAAGCGCGCCCGCGACTATCGCGAGTACAACAAGATCGCCCACGATCTCGGCACGGCCGTCAACGTCGTGACGATGGTCTTCGGCAACATGGGCGACGATTCGGGCACGGGCGTGGCGTTCACCCGCGATCCGAACACCGGCGAGAAGGTGCTCTACGGCGAGTACCTCACGAACGCCCAGGGCGAGGACGTCGTGGCCGGGATCCGGACCCCGCAGCCGATTGCCCAGATGCGCGACGTCATGCCGGCCGTCTTTGACGAGTTCCAGCAGATCGCGGACCGGCTCGAGCGACATTACCGCGATGTCCAGGATCTCGAATTCACGATCGAGCGCGGTCAGCTCTTCATGCTCCAGACGCGGGCCGCCAAGCGCACCGCAGCCGCCGCGGTGAAGATCGCCGTCGACATGGTGGAGGAGGGGATCATCACCAGGGAGGAGGCCATCGGCCGGATCGAGCCCTCGATGGTGGATCAACTCCTCCGCGACCAGTTCGATCCGGCCGCTCGCGCTGGCGCGACGAGGATCGTCAAGGGCCTGAACGCCTCGCCGGGGGCCGCCGTCGGCCGAGCCGTGTTCGACGCGGACACCGCGGTGGAGTGGGTGGCTCGCGGCGAAAAGGTGATCCTCGTCCGCATCGAGACCTCCCCGGACGACTTCCACGGGATGGCCGTGGCCGAGGGGATCATCACGGCGCGCGGTGGCGCGACCTCGCACGCCGCGGTCGTCGCGCGCCAGATCGGAAAGCCCTGCGTCGCCGGCTCGGCAGACCTCGTCGTCGACTACGGATCGAAGGCCGCCCACTGCGCCGTCACGGGCATCGACTTCAAGGAGGGCGACCGGGTCAGCCTCGACGGCACCACCGGTGATCTCTTCCTCGGCGCACTGCCGACGGTCTCCGCTCGCTTCGAGGACCAGCCGGAACTCCAGGCGATCCTGGGTTGGGCTGACAGCCTGCGTCGGATGCAGGTCTGGACCAACGCCGACAAGCCCGAGGAGGCCGCGCAGGCGCGTCGTTATGGGGCCCAGGGCATCGGTCTGTGCCGAACCGAGCACATGTTCCGCGAGGGCGATTGACTCGACATCGTGCGCGGCGCCATCCTCGTGGCCAATCGGGCTACAAGGGCGAAGGCCAGGTTCGCTGCTGGGGAGGCCCTCTCGGCCGACGAACGGCATGCCGTCCAGACCTTCGATGCCGCCATGGCCAAACTCGAGGTTCTCCAGCAGGGCGACTTCGAAGGCATCTTCGAGGCGATGGACGGCCTTCCGGTCGTCATTCGACTCATCGATCCACCGCTCCATGAGTTCCTGCCCAACCTCGAAGAGCAGCTCGTCAAGGTGACGAGGGCCGGCGACGCTGCGACCGAGGCGGACAGGGAACTCCTCGCGACGATCAAGTCGATGCACGAGCAGAATCCCATGCTCGGCCTGAGGGGCTGTCGCCTCGGCCTGATGATCCCGGACTTCGTGAAGATCCAGACGCGGGCGATCCTGAACGCGGAGATCGCGGTCAAGAAGCGAGGCGGCCATCCGATCGCCAAGATCATGATCCCCCTGGTCGGCCACGTGAACGAGCTCGCCGCGACGCGCGCCCTGCTCGAGAAGGAAGCGACCGCCGTTCGTCAGGCCGCCGGCGGCGTGGAGGTCGAGTACAAGTTCGGGACCATGATCGAGGTCCCCCGAGGAGCCCTCACGGCCGATGAGATCGCGACGCAGGCCGACTTCTTCAGCTTCGGCACGAACGACCTGACCCAGATGACCTTCGGCTACAGCCGCGACGACGCGGAAGGCGGCTTCCTGCTCAAATACGTCGAGGACAAGATCCTGCCGTTCAACCCGTTCCAGACCCTCGACGATGCGGTTGCGGGGTTGATGAAGATCGCCGTGGACAAGGGCCGGTCGACCAAGCCCGGGATCGAGCTCGGGATCTGCGGCGAACACGGCGGCGACCCCGCTTCGATCGCCAAGTGCGAGCAGATCGGGCTGGACTACGTCTCCTGTTCTCCGTACCGGGTCCCGGTGGCGCGCCTGGCTGCGGCGCAGGCGTCGCTGGCATCGGTCGAATGGGACAAGTGAGGCAGTAGGGACAGCGCCGCCGCAGGCCAAGCTCCCCATCGCATCAGCGGCCGCACGCGACACCGGATCGCGATCGCACGCGGGCTCGTTCCCGACACCGAGCCTCGTCCCTCGCTGCGGCGGAAGGCGGCAGGTCGCCTTCGTTCCTGACCCGGTCGGCGGCCCCCGATCCGGCGTTCAGTCTGCCGGGCGGCTGCCGCTTCTCACGGCGCCTGAACCGGCACGACGGTACGGCGCGTACGCCGGCCACCACATGGCGCGATCGATGAGCGCCGGTACGTCCGTGTCATCGGGCAGGGGCGACAAGCCGGCCCGGATCGCCTCATCCGCCACCCGGATCGCGATGTCGCGGGAGACCGCCCGAAGGTCGGTCACGCTCGGGTACAGGCCGCCGCTGGCGAGACGTTCCTCGGTCACGTGGGCCGCGACCGTCTCCGCCGCGGCCAGGAACATCGCGTCCGTGACCTCGCGCGTCTCGGCCGCGATCGCCCCGAGGCCCACGCCGGGGAAGATGAAGACGTTGTTGGCCTGGCCGATCTCGTGCAGCCGCCCGTCGACGACGACCGTCGGGAAGGGCGAGCCGGTGGCGACCAGCGCCCGGCCATCGGTCCAGTCGAGCACGTCCGCCGGGACAGCCTCGGTGTTGGCGGTGGGGTTCGAGAGCGGCAGGATGATCGGTCGCTCCGTCGTGGCGGCCATCGCCCGAACGATGGCTTCCGAGAACGTCCCGGCCTGGGCTGTCGTTCCGATCAGGATGGTCGGCTGGAACGCGTGGACGACATTGATGAGCGACGGGCTTGCCGACCGCCCGTGGTCAAACAGCGTCAACCCCATCGTTGCGGCAAGCTCCGACGGATAGGCGAGGTCCCGCTTGTCGTCGTCGAGTTCAGCCCGCTGGTCGTGGACGAGGCCCATCGAATCGACGAGCACGACGGCCGATCCGGCCTCGGCCTCGGACATCCCTGACCGGACCATGGCCAGGCGCAACAGCCGGGCGATTCCCGTGCCGGCCGCGCCGGCCCCGGCCAGCACGACACGCTGATCCGGCCAGGTGCCGTCGAGGTGGCGCAATCCGGCCAGGACACCGCCGAGGACGACCGCCGCCGTGCCCTGGATGTCATCGTTGAAGCAGGGCATGCGATGTCGATATCGAGCCAGAATCCGGAGCGCGTTGTGCTGCTTGAAGTCCTCGAACTGGATCAGACAGGCCGGCCAGACCTCATGGACGCCTTCGACGAACGCATCGACGAACGCGTCGTACGCTGCCCCGCGCAGCCGGGGGGCCCGGAACCCGAGATAGAGAGGGTCACTCAGGAGGGCCTGGTTGTCGGTCCCGACATCGAGCGAGACCGGCAGCGTGACGACGGGATGAATGCCGCAGGCGGCGGTGTACAGCGCGAGCTTGCCGATCGGGATGGCCATGCCCCCGGCCCCCTGGTCGCCGAGGCCCAGGATTCGCTCGTTGTCGGTCACGACGATGAGGCGGACATCCGCGAATGGGGAGGCTCGCAGGACCTCGCTGATGCGGTCCCGATCCGCGGGCGTCAGCCAGATCCCTCGCGTTCGGCGAACGATATGGCTGAACTCCTGGCACGCTCGGCCGACCGTCGGTGTGTAGACGATCGGGAGGTATTCCTCCATATGCTCGGCGAGCAGACGATAGAACAGGGTGGCGTTGCGGTCCTGGAGGGCGGCCAGTCCGATGTACTGCTCGAGGGCGTCCGACTTCCGTCGGAGGTGCTCGTGTTCGAGGTCCAGCTGTTCCTCGATGGACAGGACCCGATCGGGCAGCAGGCCGTGGAGCCCGAAGGCGGTTCTCTCGTCGAGCGGGAAGGCGAGGTCCTTGGTCAGCAATCGCCGGTTGAGGAGATCGCTGCCGGATACATCGATCTCGGCCGGGCGCCCCGCGGCGAGTCGATCGAACGGAGCCGGCAGGTCGCGCACGCCACGAGCATAGACGTGGATCGCCGTTCCCGGCGCCAGGGCCCACGCGCGCTATCGTTTTGCGGATGAACACGCAGGCTGCCCCGAGCGTCAACGATGAGCCCGACGCCCTTCGCTACGAGGCCCACATGAATTCCGAACTGGCCGGATTCATCGACTACGAATGGCGCGGCGATCGCCGCGTGCTGGTGCATACCGAGGTGCTGCCGGGCTTCTCGGGCGAGGGCATCGGTTCGGCTCTCGCCCGGTTCGCGTTCGAGGCAGCGCTTGTCGCCGGCCGGCGGGTGACCGTCAGGTGCCCGTTTCTCCGTACCTACCTCGAGCGGCACCCGGAGTACGCCTCCATCAGCGCGCCGCCGCGTCAAGGACCCGGACAGGACTGATCGGTCAGGCGGCGGCCTCCACGGCCCTGCTGCCTCGTGCCAGGCGAACGGCGATGAGGACCGTGAGTGCCGCGAGGACGAGAACCGCAGCTGCAGCGATCGCAGCGTCGAGGTCGCCCGCCCCGAACTCCGCGTACACCACGAGCGGCAGCGTCTGGGTCCGGCCGACGACGCTCCCGGCGAAGAGGATCGTGGCGCCGAACTCGCCGAGCGACCGGGCCCAGCTCATCACGAGGCCGGCTCCGATCCCCGGGCGGGCCAGGGCGAGGGTCACGGCCGTGAACACCCGCAACTCGGATGCGCCGTCGACGCGAGCGGCGTCCTCGAGGTCTCGAGAGACGCTCGCGATCGCCGCACGGGCGGCCCGGACATAGAACGGCGACGCCACGAACACCTGGGCGAGCACCACCGCGATGGTGGTGAAGGGGATCGCGAGACCCAGCGTGTCGAATGTGTCGCCGATCAGCCCGCGACGGCCAAACACGAGGAGCAGGCCGAGGCCCGCGACCGAGGGAGGCAGGACGAGCGGCAGGTCAACAAAGATCTCCACCAGCCAGGCCAGGCGCGTCGGCCGACGTGCCAGGAGATATGCGAGCGGAGTCCCGAGCGTGACCGTGATCCCGAGGCTGATCGTCGTCGTCAGAAGGCTGAGGCGCAGGGCTTCCCGGACCACCGCTGAATCGGCGACAAGCCGCAGGGCGCCGCTCGCGATGGCCCGGCCCAGCAGCGTCGCAACCGGGGTGGCGAGGAGCCCGAAGAGCACCACCGCCGCCAGCAGCACGGCCAGGCGTCGGATCACTCGTGCGCGCTCATGGGTGCCGGTTCACGACGGCGGCGTGAAGCCGAAGCGGGCCAGGATCTCCTGACCCGCCGGACCGGCCAGCCAGTCGAGGAGAGCGTGTCCCTCCGTCGGATGTCGAGCGGTCGCAGGAACGGCTCCCGCATACGTGGCGAGCACGTTGATCCCGGCCGGCAGCGGAATCACCCGAACTACCGACGATGCGGCCGCGTCGGAGGCATAGACGATCGCGGCATCACCCTCGCCGAGCTCGATCTTCGCGACAACGGCCTTCACGTTGTCCTCGTGGCTCACGACGTTGGCAGCGTAGGCAGCCGCGAAGTCCGCCCCGAAGGCCGGATCGGCCGCGAGCTCGGCGATCAGCTTCGTCGCGTAGACGGAGATCGGCACCTCGTCGCCGGCCGCCACGATCTTGACTCCCGGTCGGGCGAGGTCGGCGGCCGAGCGGATGGCGGCCGGGTCATCGCCCGGCGTGATGATCGCCAGGCCATTGCGGGCGAACGCGACCACGGACCCGTTCACGAGTCCGCCGGCCGCCAGGGCGTAGGGATTCTTCGTGTCGGCCGACAGGAAGAGGTCGGCCTCCGCGCCCTGCTCGATCTGGACACGGAGAGCAGTCGACGAGTCGCTGGCGACCTGGACGTCGATCCCCGCGACCCGCCGATAGGCCGTCGCGGCCTCGGCCGCGACGGCCCGCAGCGATGCCGCCGCGAATACCGTCAGCATGATCGTCGACCCAGGCGGACCGCTTGCCCGTCCACAGGCCGCGATCGAGACCATCATGAGCAGGCCGGCGACTTCGACTCGCCGGACCATGCCGCCGGAGCCAGGGCGGCCGCCGGAGCCAGGTTGGTCGCGCCTCAACGAGGGCGCTCTACGATCACGTTCGTCGCCTTGATGACACAGACCGCCGGATCGCCGACCTTGAGGCCCATGTCGACGACCGCCTCGGCCGTCATGAGGCTGACCAGCCGATGAGGTCCTGCCAGGACCTCGACCACGGCGGCAATCCGGTCGGTCTCGATCCGGGTGACGACGCCCAGGAACCGGTTGCGCGCCGACTGTGTGGCGGACCGGGAATCAGGCTTCAGCCGGCGTCGATCGTCGAGCAGCCGAGTGACCTCGGCGATCGGTACGAGCCGTTGGCCACCCTCGGATCGGTCCAGCCGGATCCGCCCGTCGGCCTCCCACCGTCGCAGGGTATCCACGGTGACGCCGAGCATTTCCGATGCCTCGCCGACGCGGAGATGCCGATCCTTCGGGCGGTAGATCCGAGGGTTCTTCGTAGCCATAGCGAGGAATGATGGCTCGTGACGGGCAACATAGCAAGAGATCGGTACTCGCTCTGTTCGTCCGACGCACATCGATGCCGACAGAGGCGCCGGGCCGGCTATGCGAGCCGGGCCACGCATGCGAGCCGGGCCACGCATGCGAGCCGGGCCACGCATGCGGGCCGTACGGGACCGCAGACGTGCAGCATCGGCTGCTCTGATGCGCTGGCGCCATACGCCGCTCGTGTCCCGTCGGCGTCGTGCCCCTATTGGCCCGCCGCGGCCTGCCGTCCAGCCGGCCCGCAGCTCGCTGTCAGTCTCAGTCTCGCTGCCACGGACGTTTCGACCATGGCAGCCAGAACGGCCGCCCACGACATCTCCGTTTCGATTTCCCAGGTGGCGTGCTCCGCGATGGTTATCGGAGACCGGTCCCCGTCAGGGCTCGATCGGATGCTCCTCGGAGCTGATCACGGGATGGCTGCCCGGCCGGATCGGCTCGAGGTCGATGGTGCGTGACCGTCGCGTGCGACCGGATTCCGTTCGAACCATGACTGCGGGAATGACCCCGCCGGCCTCGGATTCGACGACGGCAGCTTCGCCGGCATACAACCCGCTGAGGATCCGGACCTTGTCCCCGAGGCCGATCGACGCGCGCCCGCCGATGGCGTCCAAATTGATGGAAACCGTGCGCCCGGCGGGGTTCCGCGGATCGTTGGTGCCCAGGACCGGCGGCGGCCCCTTGGTCGCCGTCTTGGCCGGGGGATACGTGACCTTCCGACGCCGCATCGGCTACGACCGTCGACGCGGCGGAGCGTCTTCCTTCTTCGGCTTCGGTTCGTGGCCTGGGCGCGGCGGTCGCGGTGCGGTGCCCGGCGCCATATCCGGCTGTCGTTCGGCCGGTCCGCGCTCCTTGGCCGCCTTGACGACGGCTGCGAATTCGGCGGCAACCGGGGCCGGGACGCTGCCCTGCCAGGCGCGCTCGATTTCCTGTACCCGCGCGCTCTCGGCGGCGCGTCGCTGGCGCTCGTAGTTGGAGTGCTTTGTCATTGTCCCTCCATCGTGCTCGCTGCCCCTACGTGGGGTGTTCCGTGCATCGTACGCGCACCGCTGCGACTGCATGCGCAATGGCACCTGGACACGGGCGCGCGCGCGTGGCCCACGCCCCCCACGATGGGACCGGGGATCGACCGCGGCGCCCGGGCCGCTGATCGACCGGGCCGTCCGGACCGCCGGCAGGACAGGACGATTGGATGGGGTACAGTCAACCGCGCGAAAGGTAGCTTCTCACTGCACATGATCGCCCCCTGGTTCGTCGGGCCGTCCCTCAGAGCGAGACGGACGCTCCTCGCCACTCTGCTCGTGGCCCTCGCCGCGAGTGCGTGCGGCGGCGATAACGTCTCGACCCCGAGTCCGGGTGCGTCCGTGTCGGCGCCGGCCGGCCCCACGGCGAGCAGCAGCCCCTCGGGTGTCGCGACTCCAGCCGGGCCGACACCGGACCTGCCCTGCGACGCGAGGGCCCTCGTTGCCCGCGTGATCCGGTGGGAGGGCGCCGCGGGATCGCGCATCGCCAGCGTGGACATGGCGAATGCCGGCTCCGCGCCGTGCCTCGTCTTCAGTCTCGCCCGCCCGCAGCTGCTCGACGGCACCGCGACGATCCTCATCGATGGTGGCCAGCCCTCGACCTCGGCACCGTTGCTCGTCCAACCGGGGGCGGTCCTGACGACGGAAGTCCGTACCTCCAATTACTGCGGGCCGAATCCCGCGGCCCCGGTCACGGTGGCCTTCGTCATTCAGGATGGCCTCGGCCGGGTCCTGGCCGCGCCGACCACGGCAACGGACACGAGCGGCGTGCCGCCCTGCAACGGGGCGGCAGGATCGCCCGGTTCCATCGACATGCAGCCCTGGGTGCCATGAGCCCCCGGCCCTTCCCGCCCACCCTCGGACGCTGGCGGGTCGGCGTCCTCGCGTTCCTCCTCGTCGCCACGGTGACGCCGTTTGGTGCGCCTGGCACCCGAGCGGCGACCGCGGACCTCGCGGCCAATTGCGGGGTCACGCTTCGATCCGCGCCATCGACCTCCACGACTGCCCTGACGCTCATGCCGGCAGGTTCCGTGATCACCTGGACGGACGTCGTGCCCGGGGGTTCGTGGTCGGGGACGTGCGGGTCCGCGGTTGCCGGATCGAGCTGGTATGCCATTTCCGCGGTGAACGGGCAACCCGTGGCCGGCCTGTTCGGGACCGCCGCGGTCTATGCGGCGACGGGGTTGTTCCGACCGGTCGACTCGTCCTCGTACCTCGAAGGGGTGGACGTGTCCCGCTGGCAGGGATCCATCGACTTCGTGGCACTCAGCAACAGCGGGAAGCGATTCGTCATCGCCAAGGCGACCGAGGGCATCGGCTTCCAGGATCCGCTCTACCTCGCCAACCGGAGCGGCGCGAGCGCGGCGGGCCTCGCCGTCACGGCCTACCACTTCGCACGGCCGGACCTGAACCCGGACAATCCTCAGGGCGAGGCCGACTGGTTCGTGGACAACCTCGGCCTGGTCCCCGGGATGCTCGCCCCGGCCCTCGATCTCGAAGTGCCCGGCAGCCTTGGCGCTGCAGCCCTGCAGGCCTGGGTTGGCGCATGGCTCGATCGGGTGTACACGAGGACCGGGGTCCGCCCGATGATCTATGCCAGCCCCACGTTCTGGAAGAAGTACATGGCCGACACCACGACGTTCGCCGACCAGGGCTACTCCATTCTGTGGGTTGCCCATTGGCTTGTGCCGGGTCCGACGGTCTCGGCCAACAACTGGTCGAACAAGGGCTGGACGTTCTGGCAGTACACGAACTGTGGGTCGGCGCCGGGGATCAGCGGGTGTGTCGATCTCGACCGGTACAACGGCCCCGACCTGACACCGGTGACGTACGGGGCCGACTTCACCATCGTGCCCTCGCCAGCGACCGCCACCGCATCGGTAGGGACCACGACAACATTTGCCCTGAATTTCGGCCGCACCTTCATGACGACGCCGATTGATGTCGGCATCTCGGGCCTGCCGCCGGGGGCGACTGCCGAGGTGGGCAATTCGCCGGTCCTGGACTCCGCGACAACCCTGACGGTGACGAGTTCGCTGGGCACCCCGCTGACGCCGTCGGGGACCTATCCCCTTACCATCACGGCCGCCAGCAGTGGATTGACGCGGACCGCCACGGTCACGCTCGTCCTCATCGACCCCGCCCCGCCGGTCGTCCAGGCGCCCGCCTACAGCCTCGTCTACCCGGCTGTGCTCAGGGCCACCGTCCCGGTAAGAGCAGCCTGGGCGGCGGTCGACCCGGACGGCATCGGGGCCTTCGGACTCCAGCGGCAGGTCGCCGGTGGGGCTTGGCAGGACGTCATGCTCCCCTTGCCGACGACCACCTCCACCGACGAGTCCCTGCCCTTCGGGACCGCCTATCGATACGCGGCCATGGCGACCGACGGACAGGGAAGCGCCAGCGACTGGGCCCAGGGGCCGGAGGCCTCGCTGACGCTCTACGAGCAGACGAGCTCCTCCATCGCGTACTCCGGCATCTGGGCAACCACGAAGACGAAGTACGCCTCCGGCGGCAGCCTCAGGGACACGACTCGCAAGGGCGCGACGGCGACGTATAGCTTCACCGGCGCCGGAGCCGCCTGGGTTGCCTACCGAGGACCGGACCGTGGCTCGGCCAAGGTCTATGTCGACGGCGTCTACAAGAAGACGATCAACCTCTATGCGAAGACCTACAGCGCCAAGCAGATCGTCTACGCGTTCACGTGGCCTTCGGGCGGGCTTCACACGATCAGGATCGTGGCCCAGGGCACCGCTGGCCGTCCACGCGTCGACCTCGACGGGTTCATCCGACTCACCGTCCGGTAGCCTGGAGCGGGCTCGATCCGGCTGACTGCCGACCCTCGCCGCCAGCTTTCGATTGCGCGTTCCTCCTCGACCTGGGCGGCCACGCCGGGCGCCACGAATGCGGCACACTGCAGCCCATGCCTACCCGAATCATCCTCGACGTCGATACCGGGACCGATGATGCCGTCGCGCTCATGGTCGCGGCTCTCTCTCCGGACATCGAGCTCGTTGGCGCCACGACCGTGAACGGCAACACCGCCGTGCACAACTGCACCGAGAACACGCTGCGCGTCCTCGACTGGATCGGGCAGCCCGGGATCCCCGTTCACGAGGGGATGTCGCGACCCCTCGCCCGGACGCAGATGACCCAGCGCAACCCCGCCGGCCGAATCCACGGTGACCTACTGGACCTGGAGCCGGCCCGGACCGCCAGGCTGCAACCGGGCCACGGCGTGGACTGGTTGATCGACACGTACCTTGCCTCCGACGGCGACGTCACCCTCGTTCCAGTCGGTCCACTGACCAACATCGCGATGGCCATGCAGAAGGAGCCCCGGATCCTGGAGAAGATCCCGGAGATCGTCATCATGGGTGGGGCTCACGACCACGGAAACTCCACCGCATCCGCGGAGTTCAACATCTGGCTCGATCCCGAGGCTGCCCGGATCGTCGTCAACTGCGGTCGGCCGATCCGGATGCTGCCCCTGGACGCGACGCATCGGGCGCTCGTCTCGTCGGACGACTGTCGCGCCCTCCGGTCACTCGGTACGCCAGCGGCCGAGGCCGCCGCGCGCTTCATCGAGAAGCGAATCGACGGCTATGACGCCACGCAGCCGATGCATCGCCCGAATGCGGCACCGGTCCACGACGCACTCGCCGTCTGCGCCGTCATCGACCCGTCGATCATCACGACCCATTTCATCCCGGTCGACGTCGAGACGAATGCGGAGCTCTCGGTCGGAAGGACGGTGTGTGACTTCCGGTTCAGGAGCGGGCGACCCGCGAACGTCCATTTCGCGATGGATGCCGACGAACCGAAGTTCGTCCGGATGCTGATGCAGATCCTCGCCCGTACCGCCTGACCGGCAGCCTCTCGCGCCGCCGGTACCTGGCCGACTTCGGAGCGGCGACAGGAGCCTCGAGGCACCCCAGTCCTGCCGCCCGCAGCCCCGCCCTGCCGATGCCCGCCCGGCCCCGTGGCACTCCGGCCGGCCGATGCCCGTCCAGCCCAGCAGGACGGGGCCCTGGCGGGTAGATTCAGGCCATGCCGTTCCGCGCCGACCCGTGGCTCCACGTCATCGCCGGATGCATGTCATCCGGCAAGACCGATGAACTCCTCCGCCTCCTTCGAAGGGCCGAGGTCGCCCGGCGGCGCATCCTCCTTGTCCGCCCGGAGATCGACAGCCGGACGCCGGGCGAGTTCGCAGAGAGCCGGAGCAAGGCCCGCTTCCCGTCGGTCCTCGTGAATCCGGCCGAGCCGTCGAGCATTCTCGCGCTCGCGCGCGAGCGAGACGCCGACATGGTGGGCATCGAGGAGGGCCAGTTCTTTGACAACCAGCTCGTCGACGTGGCACTTGCGCTCCGGGACAGCGGTCGCCACGTCATCGCGAGCGGCCTCAACCTCGATTTCGCCGGCCGGCCATTCGGTCCAATGCCCATCCTGCTGGCGCACGCCGACGCGGTCACGATGCTCACGGCCATCTGCGTCGTCTGTGGCGATCCGGCCACTCGGACGCAACGGCTCGTCGGTGGCCGACCCGCCGCGATCGACGATCCGCTTGTGGTGATCGGTGGCTTCGATGCGTCGGCCGCCGAGACCTACGAGGCCAGGTGCCACCGCCATCACGAGATCGGCGAGCCACGGCATCGTAGCCCCACCTCGGCCGATGGGCGGGCGCCTTCGCCGGACGGACGTCCGATGATTGACCGCGTCGGCGTTGGCCTGGGAGACGAACCAGTCGGCTGACCGGGGGCCGGTCGTCCTCGTACGTTGATCACGTCGAGATAGGTCCCTGACACCCGAGGGTGAGGCCGCGCGCATACCACAGCCCGGCACGCCTACCCGGCCCGGCTCCTCTGTCGGGATCAAAGGGTAACGGACGCGCGAACGAGTCCTCGTGGTTGACACAATCGGTTGACTGCGCAACTATTTGCGCGAATGCGCAACTGCCGGTTGGCCAGCCAGCCGGCGCAGGGCGGATCAACCCGCCAGAACAGGAACGACCTCGTGCCCGCGATCACCGTCGACGACATCACCATCCTCCCGAGGATCCCGCAGCCGGATCCGCTCGTTGCTCGGCAGCGGGCCGTCCAGAGCGTGACCGTCGCGCCAAAGGGCTTCGAGGGGGAGGGATTTCCGGTCCGTCGCGCGTTCGCCGGTGTTGACCTGGCCGATCTCGATCCGTTCATCCACCTCGACCAGATGGGCGAGGTCGACTACGCGCCCGGTGAGCCGAAGGGGACCCCTTGGCACCCGCATCGCGGGTTCGAGACGGTGACGTACATGATCGACGGCGTCTTCGAGCACGCCGATTCCAACGGCGGCGGGGGTGTGATCACGAACGGTGATACCCAGTGGATGACGGCCGGGGCCGGAATTCTCCATATCGAGAAGCCCCCGGAGTGGCTCGTCGCAAAGGGCGGACTCTTTCACGGGTTCCAGCTCTGGGTGAATCTGCCCGCGGCGCAGAAGTTCTCGCCGCCGCGCTACCAGGATATCCGGGCGAGCCAGGTCGCGCTGGCGACATCGCCCGATGGCGGCACCCTCGTTCGGGTGATTGCGGGTGAGGTCGCCGGCCTCGCCGGGCCGGGCTCGACATACTCGCCGATGACCCTCGTCCACGCGACGCTGAGCCCCGGTGCCCGGATGTCCCTGCCCTGGCGGTCGGACTACAACGCGCTCGTCTACGTGATGGCCGGTTTCGGGACCGTCGGTGATGCCGGCGCGGCCCGAGCCGGTGGACCCGGCGGAACGGTGCACGGCTTCGGGTCCGATGCCGTCCCTGTCCAGACCGGCCAGCTGACGGTCTTTGGCGCGGGTGACGCCATCACGATCTCCGCGCTCCCATTCGGGCGTCAGGAATCGCGGAGCCCCAACCTCGACGTGCTGATCCTGGGCGGCCGACCCATCGGCGAACCGGTCGCCTGGATGGGCCCGTTCGTCATGAATACGCGCGAGGAGCTGATGCAGGCCGTCGCTGACTACCAGGCCGGCCGGCTGGGTGCGATCCCGGCGATCCATGGGGCGCCCACGACGATCCAGGAGGGCTGAGACCCGCGCCGGCCGGAGGGCAGGCCGGCCCGTTCTCAACGGGCGGGCCGGCACTTCCAGGCGCGTCCCGATGGCCGGACGATGAATGACCTGATGTATCGAGTTGAGAGGCAGCAGATGAAGGCCGTGGTCGTCTACGAATCCCTGTGGGGGAATACGGCAGCCGTCGCCCGGGCAATCGCAGAGGGATTGGGGCCGGACGCTCGTGTCCTCTCAACGGCGGAGATTCGGCCCGACGAGGCGACCGATGCGGATCTGATCGTCGCTGGCGCTCCCGTCCAGGGCTTCACGCTCCCCTCCGAGAGGATGCGCGCCGGGATCAGGCCGGGCGGGCACCCCGCACCGGACCTCGCGATTCCCCTGCTCCGGTCGTGGCTCGGGGCGTTGCCCGCGGGTCATGGTCGGTCGGCGGCATTCGATACGAAGTTTCGATGGTCACCCGGCAGCGCGGCTTCGGTCATCAGCAACCACCTCGAGATGGCGGGCTTCGCACCCACGACAAAGCCGGAGCACTTCCTCGTCACGGGTCAGACCGGACCGCTCCGCAACGGCGAACTGGAGCGTGCACGACGGTGGGGTGCAGAGCTTCGGAGGTCGTTCGCCTGACCCGCCATCCTCGATCGCCTGGCGCCGTCAGGCGATCGCCCAGTCCTCGATGCTCCAGCCGCGCCGGCGAGCCTGGCGTCGCAGACGGGGATCGGGCGAGATGACTCGCGGCAGTCCCACCCGCTCAAGGAGCCCGATGTCGGCGTGACTGTCCGTGTAGAAATAGCTCGCACCAAGATCGATGTCGTGGAGGAGGGCGAAGCGCTCGGCGAGCGAGACCTTGCCATCGCCAGCGCAGGCCGGGGCGACGTGACGCCCGGTGAGCAGGCCATCGACCTCCTCGAAGACGGTGCAGACCACGTATCTGATCCCCAGCATGTCGGCCAGCGGCTCGAGGGTGTACCGCGTGCCCGAGGACATCAGGGCCACGATGTGGCCGGCCTCAAGATGTTCCTGGACCCGCGTCCGGCCGGCCGGGCGGATGAACCGCGCCATCTCCGTGTCGAACCACCGGCGCATCTCCGACTCGGCGCGTGCCACCGGGGTGCCCGCGTAGGCCTTTGCGACGCGCCCGATCAGTGACTCCTGGTCGATGACGAGGATGCGATAGCGGAGCATCCAGAAGGCCGCCCGAAGCATGTCCATCATCGAGAGCAGACCGGCTCGTCGCTGGTGGCGTGCCCACTGCAACCCCGTATTCACGTCGAGGAGGGTGTGATCCACGTCGAAGAATGCCGCGACTCGGGTACCGGTCATCGGCAAAGGGTACGCTTCGTCGGCGATTCGGCCCGGCGACACGGGTCGGCACGAGAAGCGTCGCGCTCGCCCATCATGAATGTGTCATAGAGACCGCCATCAGGGTCAACGCCAGATTCTGGCCCTCGAGGCCAATTCCGGAGCGCGTACAGGGAGCATCCACGGTGACTGATCGACCAGCCCAGATCATTGATCCAATCTGCGGGATGACCGTCGATGTCGACGTAGCCGAGGCCGCCGGTCTTCTGATCGAATTCGATGGCCGAACGTACGGCTTCTGCCGAGACGGCTGCCGACGAGCGTTTCTCGAGGATCCTGCCCACGCGGCCGCCGAGGCGGCCATGGCCGTCTCGGTCGTCGTAGCGGGTGGAGTCGAACGTCCGGTCATCGACGAGGGGATGCGGCGCTGGTACGAGAGCTGCTCATGCTGCCTGAGCGACGCCTACCCGGAGGTCAAGGCGCAGCTGGACGCGGAGCGAGCCGCCGCGGCCGTGGGTCCCGTCGGACCGGGAATCTGCGAGGCTGCTGAAGCCGAACCAGAGCCCGTTCACGCCCATTGACTTGAACGGCCCCGTTCACGCCCATTGACTTGAACGGCCCCGAGCACCGGAACCGGCATGACCTGGCCCCGTGCACAACCTGGGTTGGCAGGTGAAGGGCGGGCACGTCATGGCCGACGACGCCGGACGGTGGCAACGAGTCAGCTGGGAAATCCCGGATTGACGCCGAGGGCGTACGATGCTTCCCAGAACCCCCAGTCGAACTGTGCGGGAGAGATCGTCGGGACGCCGCGGCCGCGTGACGTGAACCGGCGGCGCCGACGGAGCAACGGTCCGGAACCTCTCAGGCACCAGGGACCGCGCAGGGATGGGGACGCTGGAGAGCGTCGATGACGACACGAATCTCGTCTCGATGCGCCGACGGAGGAACCTGCGATCGCTTGGCGCGACAAGGGGACGCTCTCAGGCACCAGGACAGCGGGGCACCCGAGGAGGTGCACCGCCGATGCCCGAGACACAGGATCCACTGGAGTTCGTCGACCGCCACATCGGTCCCGACGCGGATGATGCCGCCGAGATGCTCCGGACGATCGGGCAGGCCTCGCTCGACGACCTGATTCGCGCCACCGTGCCGTCGGCGATCCTTCGGGATCGCGATCTCGGACTCCCGCCAGCGCGGTCAGAGGCCCAGGTGCTCGACGACCTTCGAGTCATGGCAGGCGCCAACACGCCGCTGCGGTCGATGATCGGGATGGGCTACCACGACACGATCACGCCGCCAGTCGTCCAGCGGAACGTGCTCGAGAACCCGGCCTGGTATACCGCCTACACGCCCTATCAACCCGAGATCTCGCAGGGGCGCCTCGAGGCGCTCATCAACTTCCAGACCGCAATCTGTGACCTGACCGGCATGGAGATCGCCAATTCCTCCCTGCTCGACGAGGGGACGGCTGCCGCCGAGGCTGTGACGCTGGCCCACAGCGTTTCCACGGTCAACGACGGCAATCTCGTGTTCGTGGATGCGGACACGCATCCGCAGACGATCGACGTGCTGCGCACGCGCGCCGAGCCGCTGGACATCCAGGTCATTGTTGGTCCGCCGGCGGAGCTGCTCGCTCGAGCCGCCGCGCCCCAGGTCGGGGAGCGCCCGTACGTGCTGCTCCTGTCCAACCCGGGCTCATCCGGCTTGGTGCGCTCCCTGCGTGCGGACATCGCGGCGGCTCACGCAGCCGGCCTGCTCGTGATCGTGGCCGCGGATCCACTCGCCGCCGTGCTCCTCGAGAGCCCTGGCGCCCAGGGCGCCGACGTGGTCGTCGGGAGCGGCCAGCGATTCGGCGTGCCCATGGGCAATGGTGGACCGCACGCGGCCTTCATGGCGACGCGTTCCATGTTCAAGCGAGCCCTGCCCGGGCGGCTCGTGGGCGTGTCCGTGGACGCGGACGGCGCGCCGGCCTACCGCCTGACGCTCCAGACCCGCGAGCAGCACATTCGTCGCGAGAAGGCGACGTCGAACATCTGCACCGCCCAGGTGCTCCTGGCCGTCATCGCCAGCATGTACGCGGTCTGGCACGGGCCGTCCGGCCTTCGAACGATCGCGGGGCGCGTGCACGAGCGCGCCTCTGCCCTGGCGGCGGGCCTCGGGGAGGTCCCGGGCCTGTCCCTTCGGCACGACCGGTTCTTCGACGCGATCGCCGTCGAGGCCGGGACCGCGGCCCGAGCCGATGGCCTGATCCAGGCTGCCGCTCAGGCCGGTTTCGAACTCAGGCGTCTCGATACCACCGGAGTCGGGCTGGCCTGCGATGAGACGACCACCGAGGACGACGTCGAGACCGTCCTTACCGCACTCGAGGCCGCCATGCCGGGTGCGGCTGCCATCGCCGAGATGGCCCTCACCTCGCTGCCCATCGAGGATCGCCGGACCGACCTGATCCTCACGCACCCCGTGTTCTCGCTCCATCGGTCAGAGACCGAGATGCTTCGCTACCTCTTCCGACTGGCCGAGAAGGACGTGACCCTCACGCGTTCGATGATCCCGCTCGGCAGCTGCACGATGAAGCTGAACGCCACGACCCAGATGATGGGGATCGGGCTTTCCGGCTTCTCGCGCGTCCACCCGTTCAGCGATCCGGCCCGACTGCCCGGGTACGCACGACTGTTCGCCGACCTCGAGTCCTGGCTCGGTGAGATCACCGGCTTCGCTGCCGTCAGCCTCCAGCCGAACGCCGGTTCGCAGGGTGAATATTCGGGCCTCCTCGCGATCCGCGGGTGGCACCTGTCCCGGGGCGAGGGGCACCGCAAGGTCTGCCTGATCCCGGCCTCGGCGCACGGCACGAACCCCGCGAGCGCGGTGATGGCCGGGTTCCGGGTGGTCGTGGTCGCCACCGACGCGCTCGGTAACGTCGACCTGACCGATCTTCGAGCCAAGATCACCGCGAACGCCGCGGATATCGGCGCGCTCATGATCACCTACCCGAGCACCCACGGCGTATTCGAAGCGTCGATCGTCGAGATATGCCGGCTGGTCCACGAGGCCGGTGGCCAGGTCTATATGGACGGCGCGAACATGAACGCACAAGTCGGGCTGTCCAGGCCCGGCGACATCGGAGCCGACGTCGGCCACATGAACCTGCACAAGACGTTCGCGATCCCGCACGGGGGCGGGGGACCGGGCATGGGTCCAATCGGGGTCGCGCTGCATCTGGCGCCGTTCCTGCCCGGGGTGGGCCTCGAGGACCGTGGGCGCGTCTCCTCGGCCTCCTACGGCAGTGCGAGCATCCTGCCGATCTCTTGGGCCTACATCGCGATGCTCGGAGCGGAGGGCGTTCGGCGTTCGACGCAGATCGCGATTCTCAACGCGAACTATCTCGCGAAGCGCCTCGGCGATGCCTTCCCGGTGCTGTACGTCGGCGCGAACGGGACCGTCGCCCACGAGTGCATCCTCGATGTTCGACCCGCAACTGCGGCGAGTGGCGTGACGGTCGACGATGTCGCGAAGCGACTCATGGACTTCGGTTTCCACGCTCCGACAATGAGTTTCCCGGTCGTCGGCACGCTGATGATCGAGCCGACCGAATCCGAATCCAAGGCCGAGCTGGATCGATTCGTTGATGCCTTGCTCCAGATCCGTGCCGAGATCGCGGAGATCGAGGCGGGCAACGTCCCGATGGAATCGAGCGCCCTGCACAACGCCCCACATACGGCGGCCGATCTGATGCGAGACGAATGGGCGCGTCCATATTCCCGTGAACAGGCGGCGTTCCCGCTCCCGTGGGTCAGGGCGCGAAAGTATTGGCCGCCGGTCCGTCGGATCGACAACGTGTACGGGGATCGCAACGTTGTCTGCACGTGCCTCCCGATCGAGGCCTACGCCGAGGCGGCGGGCGAGACGCAGCTGCTCGTGCAGACATAGGCGCCTACGACCTGGGATCAGCGCGCTCCGCGCTCCGCCTCGCGGGCGGTCCAGTACTCGCGCCAGCCACCGAACTCGGTGATCTCACGGTGGCCCGCGGCTTCGATGACGGCGCGCGGAAAGAGGATCCCCGGCACGATCCGGCCGTCCTCGAGTTCAACGGGTCCGCGGTACAGGTTCGGGGGCTCGCCCGCCTCGACGCGTTCCCAGACCTCGTCCGGAAGGTCATACAACTCGCCCGGCACGGAGATCCCGCCCTCATCGACCTCGAACATGCCCGGATGGATGTCATCGATCGAGAAGATCCGGTACTTCGGGGCGGTCAGAAACGCTCCGAGAAATGTTGCTCCGTTGAGGTTGGCGTTGAGCTTCAGGCCTCGCATGAGCGTGCCGTTGACGAACAGGAGCGTGGACACAACTACCTCCGATGCTACGCGAGCATGCTGCGGGCGGCTCCCGTGAGGGGAGCCGCCCGCGCCTTCAGCCCGACCGGTCGACGTTGGGACGAGCGCGACCGGCCTGGTCGGCCTCGGTACCTGAATGTGGCTACACGGCAACCTCGTCGGCGAGCGGCGGGGTCGAGACCGCATCGCGGAGCTCGGCCATGGAGCCGCGGCCTTCGCGCCATGCAGCCACCCAGATGACGACGGCGGCGAGCGCGTAACCGATCCAGACCGGCTCGGGCTGCCGAATCTGGAACACGCCGTCGACGCTCTGGAAGATCAACCCGGCCGGATCGTGGATCAGGCCGATCAACGACAAGCCGGCTGCGATCAGTGAGTACACGATCGCGCGGCTGTACTCCTTGCTGATCACGAAATAGGCGATCGCGGCGAGCATGAGGCCGGCCAGGACGGCGCCGGCCCCGAGGCGCTCGAGACCTGCATAGAGCACGCCCTGCTGGCCGAGCGCCTCATACGTCACTGTCGTGGCGTTTGTTCCCGCGGCCCCGAGGGCGCCGTCGACAAGGGTCTTCGCCCACTGGGCGATATTCGGTACCAGGGCGAGAACGATCGCCGGGGCGTACTTCGCCTTCGACGTCTGGAAAGCCTGTGCGCCGATCACGAGACCGATGAACAGGAGGATCGGGAACAGCGCGGCGCGTGGAACGACCGCGAGGAACAGGGCGATGAGCCCGAGCAGGCAAATGGCCGCGATGACGACTCCCGTGGCCAGCGAGTACCCGATCCGACCGCCGACGGCCTTCCAGCCTGGATGGCCGATGTATACCGCGGGCGGGAACGGGCTGCCGAGGAACGAACCCACGATGGCGCCGATCCCGTCGGCCAGCAGGATGTGACGCAGGTTGTAGTTGTCGCCCGCCACGGAGGCCGACTCGACGTTGTTCATGCCTTCGGTGAAGTTGTAGACGCCGAGCGGGATGGCCGTCACCAGGAGCGGCAGAACATCCGACATGCCGCTCAGGACCTCGGTGCCCGGCTTGGGCAGATTGATCCCGATCTGCGTGAATGCATCGCCGACCTGCTTCGGATCAAGGCCATTCCAGCCGAAGACCGAGTAGGACAGCCAGCCGAGGGCCGTTCCGACCAGAATCGCCGCCAGGCCACCCGGAATGCCGAAGGGCAGGCGGACCCCCGCCGTCCACGACAACAGGATGATCGCGAGCGTCGCGAGGGAGATCCACGCTGCGTTGAACATCTCGAACGCGGCGTTCATCGAGATGAACGCGACCGAGATGCCGGCGAGGGTGCCGAGCATCGCGGCACGTGGGGTGTACCTGCGGATCGTCGGGCCGATGAACGCGCCGATGAGCACGACCACGCCGATGAGGAAGGCCCACGCAATGCCGGCCTCCCACGCCTTCATCACGTCGCCGGTCTTGCCGAGGACCGGCAGCATGATCGCGAAGGTGACGAAGAAGTAGTGCGGGACGCTCGGCCCGTAGGGCATCGCCGCGACGTCGTCGCGACCCTCCTTCTGGGCCAGCCGATAGGCGAGATAGGCGTAGAACAGGTTGCCGATCGGCAGCGCAACCGCAAGCGCCGGCAGAATGCGGCCAAAGACGTTCTCCGGCGGCAACCCGACGACGTACAGCATCAGTGACGACAGAACGAGCACGTTCAGCAGGACGTTGGTCCCGAGCCCGAAGAACGCGTTCCAGTCCCCGGGCACCCACAGCTTGGGCTTTGTGGTCATTGACCCTTGCATCTTGATTCCTCACCCTCCTCTGGCGGAACGCTCAGTGCGTCGCCGCAGCCATACCCCCAGATTCCTGGCGCGCTGTTTCCAGCGCAACAAGAAAGCGGGTCGAATCACTGACCCAGCCGAAGATCCCTCCCTGGGCCTTGACCATCGCCAGCGCGGACTGCTGGAACTCAGGGAAATATGAGCCCGTGCAGTCCTCCAGGACCAGTGCATCGAAGCCCCGATCGTTCGCCTCCCTCACGCTCGTGGTGACGCAGACCTCAGTGGTCACGCCGGTGAAGATGAGTTTCTCGATCCCTCGCATTCGGAGGATCGTGTCCATGTCCGTCGCGTAGAACGCGCCCTTCCCCGGCTTGTCCACGACCGGCTCGCCCTCGATCGGGACGAGCTCATCAACGATTCCATGGCCGTACTCGCCGCGCACGAGGAGGCGCCCCATGGAGCCCTTGTCTCCGATCTGCAGTGGCGCGTTGCCGCGTTCCTTCTTGGCCTTTGGCAGGTCGGACAGGTCCGGTCGATGCCCCTCGCGGGTATGCACAACGAACATCCCTGCCGCGCGACAGGCTTCGAGGACCCTCTGGGCCGGCTTGACTGCCTTGAGCAGCAGCGAGGTGTCGTTCCCGAGCGATTCTCCGAAGCCGCCCGGATACACGAAGTCGCGCTGGAAGTCGATCATCACAAGGGCGGTCTTCTCGAGTTTGAACTCGAATTCATACGGTTCCGCGTTGACCTTGGCCATCAGTGCCTCCTGTGGTGCTGCTCTGGTGTTGTTCACCCCGCCGATCTCGATGGGCATCCGATCGGCCCGTGCGCGAATCAATCGTCCTGCACGACCCGCGTGCCGGTTTGTCCTTCGATGGCGCGACCGAGTGCCGCGGGCGTCGTGATGAGGACCTCCTCTCCGCCTCGATCCAGGAACCGGATCGCGGCCTCAACCTTTGGGCCCATGCTGCCCTTGGGGAACTCGCCGGCCGCGTTATAGGCGGCTGCTTCCGAGCGCGTCATCTGTTCCAGCCACCGCTCGTCGGGCTGACGGAAGCGGATGGCCACCCGTTCGACACCGGTCGAGAGGATCAGGAGCGGTACCTCCAGGTCAGCGGCCAGGAGCGCGGACGCACGATCCTTGTCGATCACTGCCTCGACGCCACGGTACTGTCCCGGCGACGTCTCCAGGACGGCGATTCCACCGCCACCGACGGCGAGTACGACGAACCCGGCATCCACGAGCGCGCGGATCTGCGAGAGCTCCACGATCCGCTGCGGTTCCGGGGATGCGACAACACGGCGATACCCGCGGCCGCTGTCCTCGACGATCGTCCAGCCGGCCCTGGCAGCCCGGACCTCAGCCTCGTCCTTCGTGTAGAACGGTCCGATGGGTTTTGTGGGGCGCGCGAACGCGGGATCGGACTCGTCGACGACCACGTGGGTGAGGACACACGCCACCCGGTCCGGGAAACCCCGCTGGGCGAGCTCGTTGAGGAGCGCCTCGCCCAGGATGTGCCCGATCCCGCCCTGTGAATCGGCGACCGACATCTCCAGGCTCAGCCTGGGCACCGGTGCATCGTCGGGAACCAGCTCGGAACGCAGGAGGATGAAGCCGACCTGCGGGCCATTGCCGTGGGTGACCACTACGCCCCAGCCGCCCGCTACGAGATCGGCGATGTGGCGGGCGGTTTCGCTGGCGTTCTCGCGCTGCTCCGCGATGGTGCCGCGCTGTCCATCGAGGATGAGCGCGTTGCCTCCGATCGCGACCACGGCCCGGTGCTCCATCAGCGGTCGGACCTGGCGGTCGCGGTGTGGCCGTTCACTGTCCCGCCCGCGGCGAGCCCAACGCTCGCGGCCAGCTCCCGAATCCCCTCGCTGAAACAGCCGAGCGGCGCCCTGGCGATCCCGGCCCCGATCTGGCCGATGCCCGCCTGGCGATGCGCGATCCCGGTGTTGATGACCGGGGCGATGCCCGAATCCACCACCCGTCGCGCGTCGATCCCGGTCGGCGTTCCGGCGAACGCCAATGAAGGCAGCGCATAGGCGGGATTGCGTCCAAGGGTGATCCGGCCCATGAGTCGGGTGAACTCGAGTGCATCGGCGGCCGTGCCGCCGACGAACCTGACGATCGCCGGGGCGGCCGCCATCGCGAAACCTCCGATTCCGAAGGTCTCGGTGATCGCACTGTCCCCGAGGTCGGGGTTGGCATCCTCTGGTCCATAGCCCGGGAAGTACAGGCCATCCGGGACACCCACCGGTGAGGTGAACCACCGGTCCCCGGTGCCCGACAGGCGGATCCCGAAGTCCACACCGTTGCGGGTCATGGCGGTGACGACCGACGAACCGGGAATCCCATGTGCCGCATCCAGGGCGGACTTGCAGGCGGCCATGGACAGGTTCAGGAAGAAGTGGTCGTTGCCACGAAGAAAATCGAGCACGCTCGCGGCGGCGGTCGCCTCGGTTGTTCGAACGATCCAGGGCGCGAGCATGCGGACGAACAACGAGGTCGAGGCGATATTCCGGTTGTGGCCTTCGTCGCCCATCTGCAATGCCTGACCGGTCAGGCTGCGCAGGTCGATCGGACCCGAGGCCTGGAGCGTCGCCGAAAGGGTCGGACCGAGGACGTCCCGGAACCAACGCAGCCGCTCCAGCACCGACGCGTCATACGCGCCGAACCGAAGGACCTTTCCGAGGCCCTCGTTGAGGGTCGCGTGGGCTCGCGTTCCGCCGGGGGCATTCTCGACCACCACGACCGGCATGGACGGGCTCACGACACCGGCCATCGGGCCCACCGTCGCGTGGTGATGGCACGGCGCGAATGCGATGGCGCCGGACTCCGCGAGCTCTTCCGCCTGCGCGGCCGTCGATGTCCAGCCTTCAAACAGGATTGCACCCACGATTGCGCCACGAACCGGACCGCACATGCGGTTCCATGGGATCGGCGGCCCGGAGTGCAGGAGCTGCCTGCCCACCAGGCCGATGGCCTCACTGGCCGGCCGAACGTCGACAAGCAGTGGCTGCGCTCCCAGGAGCCGGCTCAGGGCCGCCGCGTTCGCGTCGGCTACCTGCCTTCCAACGGGGTCGGCAGGATCGTCCTCGAGGCGTGCGAGCAAGAGGCCGATGTCTCGATCTCCCTCCGCCGGCGGACGCCAGTCGAGCGTGGCCACGGTCGCGCCGTGTGCGGCGGGAGCCTCCGCGAACATCGCGAGGCCGACGTTGATCGCGCGGACCTCCTGGGGGAACAGCCGGGATGTCATCGGCTTGGGATCGGTCACAGGGTCGCGCCCGGACCGGTGCCGATGGACGTCGCGGTGGTGCCAGCCGAACCTGCGCCGTCCGACGCGCCGCCGATTGCCCGTCCACTGCCGGCGTGGCCCGTCGCCGCGGCGATCGCGGCCGCGATGCCCGCCGCCTGGGCATTGCTCCGCGCGAGGATGACGCCGGCGGCGGCCAGGATCGCCTCCTGTGACGATCGGCCCTGGAGATCGGCGTCCGTCCCGCACACGGACGCCACGACCACAAGGTGTCGACCGGCCTGGGTGGCCCGTTGCCGGGCGTCGCGGATGGCCGGCACGAGGGCACCGGCGGGATCGGCGTTTGCCCCATAGCCGAGGACGACGTCGAGGAGGATCACGGCGGTCGAAGGATCGTCGGCAGCGGCCGCGATGTGCTCATTCCGCAGCCTCGGATCGATCATCGGGTGGGGCCGTCCCACGGTGTACTCGTCGTCGCCCAGGTCGAGGATTTCATGAGTCCTGGCCGCTTCCGCACCGAGCGCCCAGCCCAGCATGAGTTTGGCCTCGCCGGAAAGGGAGCCGCCGGCGAACAGGCCCCGGATCCGCCATTGACCTGGTTGCAGGCGGGCAATTGCCTCAGCCGACGCCGCGTGCGGCCCCGCGTCGGCTGTAACGTCCGCCTTCGCGTCGGCAGTAGCGTCCGCCTTCGCGTCGGCGTCCGTCTCGTCCGGGATGGGTTCGCCCAGCGAGAGCGCCGCGGCCGCATTCGCGGCGGCCTCGAAGGTGCGCGCGGGGATCAGGCCGAACTCGCGGACCACAGCCGGATCTCCACCCAGAAAGTTGACGACGACGGGTGTCGTCAGCGAGCCGGCCATCTCCACCACGAGCCTGGCCACCGCGGCGCCCGGAGGCTTTGAGATGAGGACGATCACGCGCGTGCCGGGGTCTGCGTCCAGACGTCGAAGCGCGGCCAGCATCATCGTTCCACCGACTCGGTCATCGAGATCGCGCCCTCCGACGCCGATCGCCTGCGAAATGCCCGCCCCGGCCCGATCGATGAGACAGCTGACCTGTTGGAGACCCGTTCCGGATGCGCCGATCAGGCCAATGCCACCGCGCCGAACAGCGTTGGCGAATCCAAGCGGCACGCCATCGAGGATCGCCGTGCCGCAATCCGGCCCCATGAGGAGCAAGTCACGGGCCACGGCCAGGTTCTTGAGCTCGATCTCGTCCTCGATCGGGACGTTATCGCTGAACAGGAACACGTTGATGCCGCGTTTGAGCGCCTTGAGGGCCTCGGCCGTCGCGTACGTGCCCGGCGTGGAAATGAGCGCGACGTCGGCGCCACCGAGATCGGCGATGCCCTCGGCGATGGTGCGCCACGAGGTCCTGACGGCGTCCGCGGTCGTGCCCCCATCGGCGCCCGACAAGCGCTCCGCGGCGCGACCGAGCGCAATCTCCGCTGCCGCCTCGCCGTCGGCGGCCACGGCCACGACCAGGTCATTCGGGCCCGCGTCGAGCGCAGCCTCGGCGAGCAGCCCCGCTTCCTGGAGGACCTCACGGTTGGCCGGTGTGGCCATCACCAGACCCGCTCGAGTGATGCCGCCCAGCGCTTCGATCTCGGCCGCGATCCGCATGAGTTCAACGGAGTCTCGATAGCTGTTCCGGAACACTCTCGCCTGGACGATCACGCCGCGGTCCTCGCCCGGTCCGGAGCGGTCCTCGCCTGGACGGTCACGCCGCGGTCCTCGCCTGGCCCGGAGCGGTCCTCGCCTGGCCCGGAGCGGTCCTCGCCTGGCCCGGAGCGGTCCTCGCCTGGCCCGGAGCGGACGCGGCGAGGGCACCGACAACGGATACGGCGGGGGCATCGAGAACGCTCGCCACCATGGCATCGAGCCCCATGAGGACTCCCACCAGCGTGTCCGCACCCGACGTTGCGCCGAAGGCCACGGAGCGCTCAATCGCCGAGCGCACTTCGGACGGATCCGGCCCGGTGAGCCCGGCCATGAGACCATGCAGACCGCCGCAGAATTCGCCGGCCGCAGCGTGGCGGAGGAACGTCGTGCTCACGGCTGTCGTCCGGTTCGGGGCCGTTTCCACGGCGCGACGGAGGAACGTGGCGTCGAGGGTCCCGGGCGCGGCCAGCGCGGTGAGCGCCGCGGCCATTCCGATGAGCGCGTCGTCTCCCGATGGAGTCAGGCCCGGTCCCAGCCCAACCAGCGACTCGGCCGCCGTGCCGGCCGCTGACGGATCGGCGTCGCGGACGGCGCTGGCGAGGCGTTCGAGGCGCGGCGCCGCGAGACGAGCCACCGGTCGCAACGGGCTGTGTCCGTCGGTGTCGATCAGGTCGCCGAGGCCGTCTCTCGATCCGGGACGCGCTCGGACTGCGGCGGCCACGAGGCTCCGTACGTCCCGGGCGCGAATGCGCCACCTGGCCCGGGCCAGTTCGGGATCGTTTGCGGGCAGCCTCGGTGACCAGTTGGCGGCCAGGGATAGGTCAATGTCGATGTCGCACGCGGGGATTCGGATCCACCGCCGATCCAGGATCACGTGCTGGCCGGGTCGCAGCCCCATGGTCTGGAAGTCGAGCGGCCCGCGGGTGCGCAGCCCGTGGGGGAGCGGCTCGACTGACGGGCCCCCGATCGTGATCAAGCCGTCCCGGGTCTCGAGGTTAACGACCGCCCGGAAGACGCTGTGGACGACGCCGCTCCGACCGCGTTCGAGGTGCGGCCGAATGGCGTCGCTGACGAGCGTGGCGTCAAGCTGGCCGGGCCGTGTCGACGTCAGGTGCATCGCCTGAAGCGTAGGCAGCGGTTCTCCTACCGTCACTAGCCGATCTCCACATTGACGCGGACATCCACTGTCAGGTATTCATAGTGCGTGCCGGTCCAGACTCCATTCTCCGAGGCGCGGGTCAGCGACGCGATTCGGCTCACCGACATCGTTCGGCTGCCGATTCTTCGCGCCGCCCAGGTGGTTGGGGGGGCGGCGGGACTGGATCGCGTCGTCCGGTCGGTGAACGTCATGGAGGTTCCAGACATCCTCGAGTGGGTGAAGCCGGACGAACTGCTCCTGACCACTGCCTATCCCCTTCGAGATGACCCGGCGGCGCTTGCGGCTCTCATTCCCCAACTGGCAGAGCGAGGCCTCGCGGGGATTGCCCTCAAACCGACCCGCTACCTGTCGGCCACCCCGGCCGCCATGATCGAGGCTGCGGATCGACTGAACTTCGCGCTCATCGAGCTCCCTGCAGACGCCTCCTTCAACGAGATCATCAATGCGGCCCTGTCAGAAATTCTGGCCGCCCAGACGGTCCAACTCAAGCGCTCAGCGGCCGTCCACGACCGGTTCACCTCGATCGTGTTGTCCGGCGGCGGTCTGCGCCAGATCGCCGAAGCGCTCAGTGAGTTGATTTCTCGGCCGGTCGGGATCGTGGACGGGACCGGAGCCCTCCAATGGCGAACGACGCCGGAGGTTGAACTGGACGGCAACGTGATGGTCCAGCCCATCCAGGTGGGTGCCGAGCGGTATGGCGCGGTCCTCGTGACCGGCGGTGCGTCCGGGTTGGGATCTGAACAGCTCGAGGCAGTCGAGCATGCGGCGACGATCGCTGCGCTGCGCCAGGTTCAGGCGCGTGCCGTGGCCGAGGCGGACAGGCGTTTTCAGACCGTCTGTCTCGAAGAACTCGTCACCGGGCATGTCATCGACCGGAGCGTGCTGATGGAGCGGGCTGCGGCGTTCGCCTGGGATCTGACCACGCCCCGGGCGGTGCTTCTGGCGGAGGTCGAGGCGGTCGGTGGCCGGCCCTTCTCGGCCCTCGCCGGGACCCCCGAAGAGACCGAACTTCGACATGGGCTCGCCGAGACAGCCCGAGCGAGCCTCGGGCCGAACGCCATCGCGTGGGAGCGGAGCCGCGAGATCGGAGCACTCGTTGCGACGGCGGGCAGCGGAGGGGCGGGCCTGCGGGAGGCGGGGACGGCATTTCTGGCCGAGGCTGTCCGGCGCATGCCCAGGGGCGTCGTCAGTGTCGGGATCGGCCGACCTGCCCCGGATCCTCTCCAGATTCACCTCTCCTTCGGCGAAGCGCGCCGGGCGCTCGCCATCGGTCAGTGGAGCCGGGGCCCGGGTCACCTCGTGATGTTTTCCGAACTCGGTGTGGACCGGCTGCTCGCCGACGTGTCCGAGGCAGAAGTCGAGGCCTACTGCGGGTCCGTGCTGGGGCCCCTTGAGTTCCACGATCTGGCCACCGGAACCGCCCTGGTTCAGACGTTGGACACGTTCCTCGCGACCCGCAACGGCGCACTCGCTGCCCGGCAGCTGTTCATCCACTACAACACGCTGAAGAACCGCCTCGCCAAGATCGAGGAAGTCATCGGCCCGTTCGTCGACGACCCCGAGCGCTGCCTCAGCCTGTCGCTCGCGCTCCGCCTCCGGCGGCTGCCCACGCCCTGATCGGCGCGCTACACGCCCTCGTAGGCGATCTCGCCGTGGAGGCCCTGATCGAGGCCGCCCTCTTCCGTCTCGGCAGTGACCCGCACGGGCGTGACCTTGTCGATGAGCCAGAGCATGCCGTAGGTGAACCCGATGGACCAGACCGAGGCAAAGACAACCGCCCCGACTTCAACAAAGAAGAACGACGGGTTTCCGGCGAGCAGACCGTCCGCCCCGGCGGGGTTCCAGGCCTTGGTGGCGAAGACACCGAGGAGAATGATGATCGTGGCGAGTCCGGCTACCGCACCCGTGAGCAGACCCAGGAACTTCGGCCGCTTTGCGAGGCGCCAGTCGAGTGCCAGCCAGACGATCGCAGCGAACGAGGCCGCGACGTCCGTGTTCAGGAACGCGATCGCGGTCACCGAGTCGACTCGGAACTCACTTCCGGCGTTGAAGCCATACCAGCCGAACCAGAGGAGGCCGGTGCCGAGAGCCACCAGCGGGATGCTGTGCGGCCCGGCCTCCGGTGTCCGTCGCCGCCCGACGAACAACACGGAGGCAAGGGCGGCCATGCCGGCAATCACGTGCACGACGATGCCGCCCGCGAAATCGAGAACGCCCAGCTGCGCCAGCCACCCACCGCCCCAGATCATGTGGACGAACGGAAAGTAAACCAGAACCAGCCAGCCGGTGAGGAAGAGCATGTAGGCGCGGAACGTCACCCTGTTCGTGAAGGCCCCGGTGATCAAGGCCGGCGTGATGACCGCGAACATCATCTGATAGGCGACGAACACGATCATCGGAATCGTTTCGTTCGGCGACGGCGTTGACAGCGTGATGCCCCGGAGGAACGCCATGTCCAGGTTTCCGATGATCGCGCCCTTGCCGCCGGAGAAGCTCAGCGAGAATCCAAAGGCGACCCACAAGATGGTCGTCCAGCCCATGGACACGAAGCTCTGCATCATGATCGCGAGGACGTTCTTCCGGCCCACGAGTCCGCCGTAGAAGAATGCGAGCCCCGGCGTCATGAGCATGACCAGGCTGCTGGCCAGCAGCATGAATCCGGTATTGCCGGTGTCCAGTCCCGTCATCGTCCCTCTCTCCCGACGCGTTGAGTCGACGGGACCCATCGTAGGTACGGTCCGACAGGCCGTCTGTGTCCTGATCTCATCGTTCGTGGCCCTGTGACTGTCTGATTCGGCTACTACGGGAAGGCTCGCGCCCGAGCCATGCGCAGTCGAGTGACCTCGAGGAAGGGAACGCCGAGGGTCCGATTCCGGTCGTCACGCCGCGGCGACGTGCCGCTGGAGGATCTCCTCCAGCGCCTCGACCTCGGTGACCGCGTGTCGGATTCGGAGCCGCTCGCTACGGCAGCGGATCCAGGATGACGACCGGGATGAGCCGGGTGGTGAGCTTCGGATACTCGCCGATGCCCGGGTGCAACGCGATGTGCCGGAGCCAAAGACGCTCGCGCTCGGCGCCCTCCGCGGTGGACGCTCGAGCCTGGAACGTCTTCCGGTCAACCTCGATGGTGGCGATCGGGTCCGCCAGGAGGTTGTGGTACCAGCCCGGATGCGTCGGGGCGCCGCCCTTGGAGGCCGTGACGATGTAGCGGCCGTTGTCCACGGAGTAGGCGAGGGGGCTGAGGCGCGGCTGCCCGCTGCGTGCGCCCGTCGTGTTGAGGAGGAGCGCCTGACGGCCCAGCCAGTTGCCCGAGAGGGCGTGGCCGTGCTCGCGGATCTCGCGGATGAGCGTCTCGTTGGCCGCGGCCCAGGCCGCACGTACAGCAGGCGTAATCATGAACTGGTCCCGGTACCTCGGTGATCGTCTTGGGGCGCGTCGTTGCGCAGGCAACTATCGTACACGAGGAGGGACAACAGAGCGGAATTCCAGGGAGGCCGCGACGATGGGCCTGAATCGCGTCAGGTCGCGGGAGGATCCGCCGGCGCTTCATCGGTCGCTGTTGAAACCGCGCGCGGGTGAGCCGCGATCACGATGAGGGCGGCGACGCCGATGGCCACGATCGGACCGGCCCATGGGAGCGTCAGGCCGTCCAGAGCGGCGCCGCCGCCCAGAAGCACCAGCCCGGCACCGGCGAACAGCAGCCCGGAGATGAACGATAAGGCGTCGAAGTCGTGGCGTCGCATCAGTAGCCCCCCATGTTGGTCCGTTCGACCTGGACCTGGCCAATGCCGACATCGAGCCTGAGGATCAGGACGACTCCCGAACCGTTGCCTGATCCCGAGATGCGATCGGACAGACCTGTTCCCGTGTGCTCGCGGCCGAACAGCAGCAGCTGCCCGGCCTGCACGGTTCCGGTCACCTCGACGCTGGCGTCCTCAGGAACGATCACGAAGATCTCGCCGACGCCGACGCTCGCCGACAGTGCGACCGGTGTCGCAGCGGCGTCGAGGTCGGTGAGATCGATGCGAAGTCGACCGGCAACGAGGCGGTACGCCCCCTGAACCTCGGCGATGTTCTGTGGTCTGAAGTCGTTTACCGCCATCCCACCCTCGAGCGGGACCGTGAGAAACGCCGCGGTCGCCGCGAGGGGCAGTACGACCAGACCGGCCAGGATGAGCAATCGTGCTCGACCCTTCCATGCGCCGATGACGAGCCCGATCCCGAGGGCGAGGATCCCGCCGCCGAAGTACTGGCCCGGCAGGACTCTGACGGACCCGGCCGTGTCGACCGTGGCCAGCACACCGATGACCAGCAAGGCGCCCGCGAGCGTGTACCAGCCGAGCGGGGACCGCGCCTGCACCCGGGGCGCAGGCCGCGACGGGTGAGTCCACCCTGGTGCCTCCTCGCCAGCCACACTGCGGCCGGGCTGGTCCGTGCCGGCGGCCGACTCGCCGACGGCTACGCGAGGACCGAAGGCCCGCGCTTCCGCAGTGCCCGGTTCATGACCCGGCAACAACAGGACAACGCCAATCAACGCGATGACGAGCGCCCAGAACACCTCGCTCGGGAAGGAGAACGAATCGAAACGGTTGCTGGCACAGGGGCCGATGGCCACCACCGCGACGATCACGAGCGCGACCGCGCCGAGTCGCCCGGTCCGGCGGGCCACCATCCGAAGTGCGGCCTGCACAATCGAATCGTCCCGACCGGACTCGGGAATGAGCAGCCAGCCGACGACGTAGAGCACGAGGCCGGCTCCGCCGAAGATCATGAGCCCCGCGAAGGCGACGCGAAGCAGGATCGGATCGACGTTCAGGTACTCACCGAGTCCTCCGGCCACGCCGCCGATCACCCGCTCAGAGGTCCTGCGCCGAAGGTGTCGGACATTGGCGGGCCGTGCACCCACGGCGGGCACACTCGCCGGTTGGGCACCGGCGGACGGGTCCCCGGGAAGGCCAGATTCGGGCTGTTCGGTAGTCATGAGCGCATGGTCCGAGCCGGGGGGTGCCCGCGCTATCGGGACCATCCCGGAGTCGGACCCTGACCCATGGCCGGCGGGCGCTCAGGGTCATCACCGATCCTGCTCGCGCTGGTCCCTGTGCGAAGATCAGCGCGATGGCCGAGCTCAACCTCCCACGCCGCGGAATCGAGTCGCAAGCCCCGCGATCGACGCTTCGACGCAGCCGCAGGAACCGGATGCTCGCCGGTGTGGCCGGGGGCGTGGCCGAACACCTCGGGCTTGACCCGTTCGTCGTTCGCCTGGCCTTCATTGTCCTGAGCCTCGCGGCCGGCTTCGGGGTCGTGGCGTACATGCTGCTGTGGGTCCTCGCCCCGGCCGAGCCCATCGACGCCGGGGTAGCACCCACAAGCGGGCACGTTCCGCGGCCGGCGGCGCGCGAATTGCTCGGTGGCGGCCTCCTCGTGGCCGGCGTCCTGATCATCCTGTGGTTCAGCGGTCTCTGGTTCGGCGAGAGCATCGCCTGGCCGGTTACCCTCGCGGCAATCGGGTTCGCGATCCTGTGGGCGCGCGGGTCCGGCGAAGAAGGCCGCGGCCGGCTCGACCTCGCGAGCATCGGTACGCCGCTCGAGGCGCTGCTCCGCACGCGCGAATCGCGGCCGCGCCTCATCGCCGGTGCGCTGCTGATTCTCGGCGGCATGGTCGTCTTCCTGGCCGCGACCACGACCCTCGCCACGGCGGCTAACGTGGTCCTGGCGGTGATCGTCACGGCTGGCGGCCTTGCCCTGCTCGCCGGGCCTTGGTTGTGGCGGCTGGCCAGCGAGCTGATCGAGGAGCGAACGAGCCGGATCCGGACCCAGGCCCGCGCGGAGATGGCCGCCCACCTCCACGATTCGGTCCTCCAGACCCTCGCCCTCATCCAGCGATCGAAGGAGCCGCGCGAGATGGCTACCCTGGCGCGCACCCAGGAGCGCGACCTGCGAGCCTGGCTGTACGGCCGGGCGCCGAGCGTTCACGGTGTGCGCCTGCACGATGCGATCGACGCGATGGCCGGCCGCCTCGAGCTCGCCCACCAGGTGAAGGTCGAGGCCGTCGTCGTCGGCGACGTCGAGCTCGACGACGATCTCCGGGCCCTCGTCGCGGCCTGTAACGAGGCGGTTCTCAACGCCGCCAAGCATGCCGGGGTCGCCGAGGTGTCCGTCTACGTCGAGGTCGAGGACGACCAGGTCAACGCCTTCGTCCGCGACGGCGGGGCGGGTTTCGATCCCGCGGCCGTGCCCGGGGACCGGCGGGGTATCGCCGATTCGATCGTCCAGCGGATGGAGCGCCATGGCGGGACTGTCGAGATCCGGAGCCGCCCCGGCGCGGGCACGGAGGTCCATCTCCACCTGCCTCGGCGCGGCGCGGCGCGGGCCGGATCGCCGGTAGCCGTGAGCGGGGCATCGCCGATGCCCGTGAGCGCGGCAGTGCCCACGAGCGCGGCCACGGCCACGCCCGCAGGCGCAGCTGCGGCCGCGCCGGCACCCCCGGCCACGCCTGAGCCTTCGACATGACCGTCCGCGTCTTCATCGTCGACGACCACGAGCTCTTCCGATCCGGGGTGCGTTCGGAGCTCCAGGCCGATCTCGAGATCGTCGGCGACGCCGGGACGGTGGCCGAGGCGATCGCCGGGATCCGCGAGTCGCGGCCGGATGTCGTCCTGCTGGACGTCCACATGCCGTCGGGTGGGGGACTCGCGGTCATTGAGGCCATCCGGGCCGAGCTGCCCGATGTCCGATTCCTGGCGCTCTCCGTCTCCGATGCCGCGGACGACGTCATCGGCGTGATCCGGGCCGGCGCCCGCGGTTACGTCACCAAGTCGATCTCACCCGAGGAGCTCCAGGCCGCGGTCCGCCGCATCCACGACGGCGACGCGGTCTTCTCGCCGCGCCTCGCCGGGTTCGTCCTCGACGCCTTCGCGACCGAGCCGGCCCAGCCCATTGACCCCGAGCTCGACCAGCTCTCGCCGCGCGAGCGGGAGGTTCTCCGCTACATCGCCCGCGGCTACACCTACAAGGAGGTCGGCGGCGAGCTCGGCATCTCGGTCAAGACGGTGGAGACACACGTCTCGGCGGTTCTCCGGAAGCTCCAGCTCTCCAGCCGCTACGAGCTCTCGCGCTGGGCCGCTGACCACAGCATCGTCTGAGGGCCCGCGGATCGCGGGGACTCGACCGCGCGACCGTGTCTGACAGTCCGCGTTTGCTGCTTCGCCGACCTTCTCCACGTCCGCGAAGCAGCAGTCAGTCCGCGCCAACCTGGAAACTGCGACTCCTTGACACGGAACGCTGCTCGAGCGCACCGGTTCGGCACTGCCGGCGCCCGCCACGCACGAATCGCCGCCTGCCAGACAGCTGGCGGCCGAGGGTCGCGCTCTTCCCTTCGACAGCCCTGTCGTCCTCTAGTCGAGCTCGAACACGAACCGGAGCGCCGCATCGAGACGTTCCAGGGCGGCCGGGCTCAGGCGTCCGACTCGTGGGCCCAGCAGCGAGGTCGGAAGCGTCGTCGGCTGATCGCACTTGACCCAGCCGTCGCGCGGGAGGCCAGACTCACCCGCCGCCACCGAGACGAGGAATGGCGGGGCGTACCCCGCAGCCCGCGCCGCACTGGTCATCGGGGCCACGATCACCGTGGAGGATCGGCCAAGACGGTCCGTCTGGATCACGAGCGCGGGGTGAGGGCCCCGGATGACATGGCCTCCTGAGTCCGCGAAGTCCACGAAGTGAATGTCGCCAAGGCGTGGTCCGACCGCCGCCGGCTCCCGCCCGATCCCTACCACTCGATCTCCGACCAGAGCTTCGACGTCGACGGGAGGAAGGCCTCCGCCCAGGACCGGTTCTCCTCGTTCTGGGCATCGATCGCGGCATCGAGGCGGTCCTGCTCAGTACGCGCGATCGCGCTCCGCAGCGCTGCCGCGATCACGCCGCTGACGCTGGTTCCGCTCTCCTCGGCAGCGGCCTTGACCTGCTCGGCGAGATCGGCCGGCAGGGTGATCGAGAGCTTCGCGTGCGAGACCGACGCGGTGCCCGGGCCGTAGGCGGCCACGGTCTCAGCGAGGGCCTTGCGCCGGACGGGCTCACTTGGTTTCATGGTAGGAGCAATGGTAGGACAGTGAGTAGGATCGCGTCAAGGGCGAACGCGTTCGCACGGACTCCCGACGGGGCCCCACGATCGGACGCGCGCAACCGAGGATGATGAGCGCGCGGAGCCGGTCCACAACGGCCGCGGGATCAGGAGGCGCGCGATGATCAAGATCTGGAGCGAGCTGCCCGTCGCGCGGGTGAAGGAGCAGGTCGCAGACATCGCGACGCTGGTGTGGCTGTTGTTCTGGGGCAACATCGTCTGGCAGCTCTTCCAGTTCCTGGCGAGCTTCGCCCAGGCCGGGCGGACGATCCGGGGCGGCGGGCAGGGCATGATCCAGAGCGGCATCGACGTGGGTGAGTCGCTGGCCGGCCTGCCGTTCGTGGGGCCGGGTATCCGCAACATCGTCCGGGACGCGTTCGCTGGTGCCGGCCGGCCGTTGTCCGATTTCGGCAGCGAGTTCGAGCAGTTCATCGTCGCCGTCGCCGCCGTGCTCGCCCTGCTGCTCGCCCTCGTGACCCTGGGACCGTGGTTGTACCGCTACCTGCCGTGGCGCTGGGGTCGGCTGCGGCGGGTTCGCGCCGCGCATCGGGTCATCCGAACGGCCCACGATCTCGACGACCGCCAGATCGAGCGCGCCCTGGCGATGCGGGCGGTCACCCACCTGGACTACGCGACCCTCCTCGAGTTCACCCCGGATCCCTTCGGCGACTGGACCTATGGCCGCTTCGAGCGGCTCGCCCGGGCGGAGCTGGCGAGTGTTGGGTTGCGGCCGTGAAGGTCGCAGTCGCTGCCCGCCAGGAGGATCGTGTCCGGTCGGACGACGGGCTACCTCAGCTGGGCTCGACGCGCCTGACCGTCGTGACCCGGTCGATCGAGCGATCGAAGGAGGCTATCGTCCCGACCCCGGACCGCTCGGCGGATGCGACGAGGTAGGCCTCCGGGAAGTCGAGCCGGTCGAACTCGTAGACCTCGACGGCGCGCTGGAGCAACTCGAGGTCCACGACGTGGATCGCGTCGAAGGCGAGGATTGCGCGGAGCGCGCGGGCGACCTCCGGACGTGCCGCCTGATAGACAGACTCCAGGACATACGTGACCTCGGCCAGGATCAGGTCAGACAGGAGAAGGCCGTCCGAGCCGGCGAGGAACCGGCTTGCGCGCGCGGCCTGTTCCGGGGGGTCGCCGGTGAGGTGCCGAACGAGGACGTTGGTGTCGAGGAACATCCTCAGCGTCGGCGCAGGGCCCGAACTCGATGGGCCTCCTCGATGACGTCGGACCAGGGGGCTCCGCGGACCGCGGCGGGCACCGAGATCGATCCGGCCAGGCTCAGCAGGTCTGGTGTGCGGGCGAGCACGGCGCGATCGCCGTCAACGCGAAAGACCACCCGGTCGCCGTCGTGGAGCCCGAGCGCCTTGCGGACCGGACTCGGGATCGTGACCTGGCCTTTCGAGGTCAGGCGGGCGGAGATCTCCAATTCGACCGTCCTTACATCTGCAGAGATGTAAGGATACCCGCTCGCAAGCTCAGCGTCGTCCATGCCCGAACGCTATCGGGACGCGATCATCGGCCGCTCACCGCGAGAGTTGCGAGGTACCGTCGCAGGTTGTTCGAGGGCGTGACCTCGTCCGCGAGTGGGCGCTCAGGCCGGCACGGGCACCAGGGCTTCGGCGATCTGGTGGGCCCAGCCATCGATGTCGGCCCAGTCCCGGTAGTCGCCCTCGGGGAGGACTTTGCGGGCAGCGGGCATGATCCGGATCGCCTTCATCATGAGCGGCAGCTTCGCGGCGTCGAAGGCGCCGAAGAAGACCCGCTCGCCGCGCGGGTGGATCGCCTCGCGGAAGTCGGCGAAGTCGGTCGGGATGGACATCGTCTTCTGGTCGTTGCCCTTGGCGTCGAGCGGGTCTGGGCCCACCGGGCCGCTGCTGAAGAACCACGTCGGATGGCTGGCCAGGACGGACTCGTGGCGCGCCACGAACTCGTGGGCCTCCTTCTGCCACTTGCCGAAGAACGCGGCGCTGCCGACGACGAACGCGTCGTAGGGGATGACGTCGGGGTCGGCCGTGACCGGCTTCGCCTCGGCGACGTGACCCTCCGCGTTCAGCTTGGCGGCGATCCGCTCGGCGATGCCCTGGGTCGCCCCGTACTTGGTCGCATACGCGACGAGGATGCGCATGTGGTCCTCCTTGCACCTTGGTCAGCAACGTCCAAGGCTCGCGCGATCGCGTGGCGACGGGAAGGGCCGGTCCGCCCGATTTGCGTTCGAGGACCGCCTCGAGGCCCGATGGGGGAGCGGTCCGACGGGCACCCGCGGATGGCCCGAGGTGTGAGGCCGGCCCCGGTTCCTCAGGGCCGGCCCGGTTCAGTCCCCTCGTTGCCAGTCGTCGTCGGCCGGATCAGCGGCAGGCCCACCTCGCCGACGTTGACCTTGAAGATCTTCCAGGCGTCGGGATGCGCTCCCGGCTCCAGGTCGCCGTTCGTGACGAGCAGCGACTTGCCCATGAACGCGAGGCCCCACGGCGAGTGGAACCGCGGATCGGAGATCCGTCCGATCTCGTTGCCGGCCGGGTCGAGGACCGCGACCTGGCTCGGTCCGAGAAGGCTCACGTAGAGGTTGCCCGACTTCGCGAACGCCAGGCCGGTGGCCTGCGGCGGTGCCGCGTTCGGGTCGAACGGGAACCGATGGACGAGCTCGAGGTCGGCCGCGGTCGGGTGATCGACGAGCCGGACCCGGTAGATGACGGCCTCGAGCGGGAACTCGGCCGAGACCGTGATCGAGAAGTACAGCCACTGGCCGGTGGGATCGATGCGGCCGCCGAGCGGGCCGCCGGCGAAGCCGAAGAAGCCCGTCAGCCGCGGGTCGGTGAACCAGATCTCGGGCGTGCCATCGGGGCTGACGCGCCAGATGTGGGGCTTGTCGTCGGGCACGTACAGGTTGCCCGCGCGATCGAAGGTGAGGTCGTTCCACATCGAGGACATCCAGCCGCCATTGCTGAGCGGGGCTGGGACATGCGAGAAGAGCTCCGGGGCACCCGGGTGCTGGCCCGTGTCCAGGCGGAGGATGCGGCCGTTCATGTCGGCCACGTAGAGCTTGTGGTCGGGGCCCGTGTTGCCGTCCAGGGCGAGGCCGAACAGGCCCATGTCCGAGTTGGCCGCGGTGTCGATGACCGTCGTTTGCATGAGCCGGCCACCATCGTTGAAGGCGAACACCCGCTCGTCGCTGTTGTTGAGGTTCGGGGCGAAGAAGTCGCCCGCGCTGGTCGAGACGTAGACCCGATCGCCGTCGACGGCGATGCCGAACGGGTGGCCCGGCGCAGGCGCGCTCGCGAAGACCGAGACGTCGCCGAAGGCCGGACGCCCCTGGGCGGCGACGGGACCGGCGCCGGCCGCGAGCGCGACGGCAACCGTGGCCGCCCCGAGACGCGCCGCGATCCACCGTCGTCGACGTAGTTGGTTGATCCCGGGTCCGTGCCCGGGGCTGCTCCCAAGGGTTCGATCCGTGCTCATCGCCGGTCCTCCACACCTGGACGAGCCCGGGTTGTTCCGACTCGCCGCTTACGAGAGGGCGACGATCAGGCGGGGGAGGAATCGACGGGGTCGAACCCGCGCAATTAGGGAGGCTCAGCGTTCCCGACGCGTTCGACCTGGCCGGTCGAGGCCGGATGGGCATGACTCAGTCGCCTAAGACCTCGATCGGAGCCCGACTTGAAAGGCGAACGTCGTAGTCGGCATCAACTGACTGAATGTAGCTTGGTACGGACTCGCCACGCAGCGCCGACTCTTTGACGACTGCTTCGCCCACGTGACGAGCGCTCAGCATTAGAAGCGGGAATCGGTCGGCCTGTACTTCGCGCTGCGCTTGTTCGCTGAAGAACCCGGTGGTAACGAATGCCCCGACCCAGCCGCGATCGAGTCGCGAGACCGTCCTCGCCAGGTCGAGACCGCTGGCTGGCGCGGCGCCCGGTGAGACGCATTTCGCCTGGCCGAGAACGACGAGCTTCAATGAGCCCGACCCGACGCCCAGGTCGAGTCTGCTAACGAAATCGATGCCTCCGTCTCCGGCACGTTTGGTGATCCATCCAGGGTGGTACTGGCCGCTGTCCCGGAGGTAGCTTCCGACGATCTCGGAAGCCAGGCCTTCGAACCGGTGTTCTCCGACACCTTGGTAGGGTCCGAGCCTTTTGTAGTGGGCCACGACCACGCTGAGCGCATCGTCAGCTGGAGTGCCGGGCTCAGGTCGCTGGTTACCTTGACTCACTGATTGGAATCGACTCACGCGTTGCCGGACGCGATCAACGGCTCGCTCACCTTGGTCCACCCACGCCTGCCACGACGCGGGCGCTAGGCGGAGGCTCTCTTCGAGCGTCTTTGTAGGATCTCGACGTGCGGCGATCCATTCCCACGGGAGAGTCAGGGACTCGGGCTCCAGGCCGAGGAGCGCGCAGTCGAAAACGTAGTTCACGAACCACCGGTTCTGTCGGTCAACTTGTGTCGTGAGCTGAGCTCGCTCAACGATCCCGAATCCTATGAAGCGCCAGAAGCCTTTCGCCTTACCCTCGTGGACGAGGCTTTCGAAGAACAGCAGTGGCGCCGCGCGAAGCCTCTCGGCGCGAGTTGCCGATCGATGCAACGGAAACTCGGCCATCACCGATCGATTCCCTGGCGGGTCCAGTGGATTCGGCCCGAGGGTGGCCTTGTTATCGCCGTAGTACCTAACGTGACCGACTTCGGGGTTCAGCTCGTCATGCCACGGCGTCCAGTCAGACCCAGCCTGGTGGGGCTTCGAAGCGATCAGAATCGCAGGCCGGCGCTGCCCGTCGATCGCCTTGATCCTGGTGACCGAGTCGATTCCGTGGTCCAACTGGACTCGGCCGGCGTCGACAAGCCCAGGCCAATCTGGCCAACGGGTGGCGTTGAAGATGTTCCGATAGCCCTCGACAAACTCGACGTCGGGGCCAGGGCTGGGCTTGCTGTAGCGATAGAGCTCAAAGAGCTTCATTTGCGCCGGGCTTCATCTAACGAGGATGACCACTGTCAATTTACCCGCCGGAACGATCGAGATCCAGCCGTCTTCATCCGATACGATCGACGCTCGCCCGAAGCAATCGGAGTCCATTGTGTCGACACTCGAATCGTTCTCCCGCTACCCCCTCACCTTCGGCCCGTCGCCAATCCATCGCCTCGAGCGGCTAACCGCGCACCTCGGCGGGGCGGCCATCTGGGCCAAGCGCGAGGACGTCAACTCGGGCCTCGCCTTCGGCGGCAACAAGACCCGCAAGCTGGAGTACCTCGTCGCCGACGCGCTGGCCCAGGGCTGCGACACGCTGGTCTCGATCGGGGGCGTCCAGTCGAACCACACCCGCCAGGTCGCGGCGGCGGCGGCCGTGGCCGGCCTCAAGTGCGTCCTGGTCCAGGAGAGCTGGGTGGACTGGCCGGACGTCACCTATGACCGGGTCGGCAACATCCTTCTCTCCCGCCTCATGGGCGCCGATGTCCGCCTGGTCAAGGCCGGCTTCGGGATCGGCTTCAAGGAGAGCTGGGAGGGAGCGCTGGCCGAGATCGAGGCCGGCGGCGGGGTGCCCTACGCGATCCCGGCGGGCGCGTCCGACCATCCGCTCGGCGGCCTCGGCTTCGCGTCGTGGGCCCGCGAGGTCGAGGCCCAGGAGCGCGACCTCGGCGTCTTCTTCGACACGGTCATCGTCTGCTCGGTCACGGGCTCCACCCAGGCCGGCATGATCGCCGGTTTCGCCGATCGGGCGCGAGAGCGGCGGGTGATCGGCATCGATGCCTCGGCCAAGCCGGCCGAGACCCGCGCGCAGGTCGCCCGGATCGCCCGCTTCACGGCCAAGGCCATCGGCGTCGAGCGCGACCTCCGCGAGGACGAGATCATCCTCGACGATCGCTACCACGCCGGCACCTACGGCATCCCCGACGCCTCGACGCTCGACGCCATGCGCCTCGTCGCCCGCCTCGAGGGCATGATCACCGACCCGGTCTACGAGGGGAAGTCGATGGCCGGCCTCATCGACCTCGTCGGCCGTCGCGAGATCCCGGCCACCTCGACGGTCCTCTACGCTCACCTCGGTGGCCAGCCCGCGCTCAACGCCTACGCGGGGGTGTTCAGCTAGGTGGCTGCGTTCGAAATCGCGCGGGCGCGACGTCGATCCGGGGTGATGCCCGGGGCTGACGCGCGGGCGCAAAGCGCTCCGCGCACAGGTCGGGGCCGGTGACACGCAACAGGACGGGTCGATGGGTCGGACGGCG
>JACPOR010000009.1 GCA_016191425.1 Chloroflexota bacterium | reverse complement strand
AGCGCTTCGTCCGTCGACCGCCCACGCCGCCCGAGCTGCCGGTCGCGGTCTGGATCAACAAGCCGATCGAGAAGGAGGTGCCGACTCAGTAATCCCACGAGCACGGTGTCTCATTCGGGTTGACAGGTTCCGAAGTCGATGCACTGACAGGGGAGTGGAGGCCTATGGGAGTGGAGGCCGTCCCGGGCCCTGCTAGACTGGTTCCGGACGGGGTCAGCCGAGCCTGCCGCACGGCCCCCGCCACGTGGAGATCCAGATGGAATTGATCGTCATCCTCGTCATCCTGATCGTCGTCGCGCTGTTGATGGTCGGGCTGTACAACGGCCTGGTCGGTCGTCGCAATCGCGTCGACGAGGCACTGGCCCAGATCGAAGTCCAGCTCAAGCGTCGTCACGACCTCATCCCGAATCTGGTGAACGCCGTCAAGGGCTACATGGGTTTCGAGCAGAGTGTCCTCACCAAGGTCACCGAGGCGCGGGCCGCCGCGGTGTCTGCCGGAGCGCAGGGTGTCGCGGCCCAGGCCCAGGCCGAGAATGCCCTGACCTCAACGCTGCGATCGCTGTTCGCCGTGGTTGAGAACTACCCGGAGCTGAAGGCAAACCAGAACGTCCTCGCGTTGCAGGAGCAGCTGACCACCACCGAGAACCAGATCTCGTTCAGCCGCCAGAACTACAACGCCAGCGTGCTCGACTACAACACCTCCATCCAGACCTTCCCGGCTCTCGCTTTCGCCGGAATGTTTGGTTTCATGAAGCGCGATTTCTTCGACGCCGAGCCAGAGGCCTCGAATGTCCCGACCGTGGATCTGAGCCTCAGCTGAACATGACTCCGGGCACGATGCCCGAGCGCTCGGAGATCGCATGGCCGCGATGACGTTCTACGCCCAGAAGGCAGCGAACCGACGCAACTCGTTCCTGCTCGCCGTCCTCGTGACGCTCCTGCTCGCCGCACTCGGATTCGCGATCGGTTATGCCATCGCCGGGAGTTCGGCGGGTGGGATCGGCGCCACGCTCATCGCCGTGATCCTCGGTGCCGTCCTCTCGCTCGGGAGCTACTTCGGCGGTGACAAGCTGGTGCTGGCCGCGTCGAACGCGAAGCGCGTGGAGGAGACCACGACCCCGCAGTTGATGAACGTCGTCCGGGAACTCGCCATCGCGGCGAACCTCCCCATGCCCGCCGTCTACCTCATTGACGACACGGCGCCGAATGCATTCGCTACCGGGCGTGATCCCCAGCATGCGTCCGTGGCGATCACGACGGGGCTGCTTCAGAAGCTCGATCGGGAGGAACTGCAGGGTGTCATCGGCCACGAGCTGTCGCACGTCCGCAACCTCGACATCCGGTTCTCCCTGTTCGTTGGGGTCCTGGTGGGTTCGGTCGCGCTGCTTTCCTACTTCTTCCTCCGGTTCACCTGGTTCGGTGGTGGCCGACGATCCCGGGACTCGAACTCGGGAAACGGGGGGCTGCAGGCCATCATGTTCGTCATCGCCATCGTCCTGGCGATCGTTGCCCCGATCGCCGCGCGCCTCGTCCAGCTCGCCGTGAGCCGGCAGCGCGAGTACCTGGCCGATGCCTCGTCCGTTGAACTCACTCGCAACCCGGCGGGGCTCGAACGCGCCCTGGCCAAGATCGCCACCGACCAGGAGGTTCTCGAGGTTGCGAATCCCGCGACCCAGCACCTCTATTTCACGAACCCGATCAAGAAGTTCGAAGAGCGATCGAATTCGATGTTCTCGACGCATCCGGCGATCGTCGACCGGATCAACCGGCTGCGGTACCTGTCCGGCAAGGCACCGCTCCAATCGTCCGACCTCACGGCGCTCGCCGATCTCAGCTGACTGCGGCGCGGCGCACCCGCGTCGTGTGAGCGCGCGACGCCCCGCGGCGCGGCCGGAGCATCGGCGGCGCGGCCGGAGCATGGGCGGCGCGGCCGGAGCATCAGTTGAGCCAGCCGTGCGCCCGCTCCGTCGTGGTTCCGTCTCCCGGCACGTGGAAGGGCGTGGTTCATGCGGTCCGTCGCCACCAGGCTACTCATTGCTTCTGCCAGATACGAGCGCCCTTCGTGGTGGGTGCGGTCGTGTCACTCCCCGGCGCGTTCGGACGACGATCGCCGGCCCCTCCACCCTCCTATCGAGCACGAGGCGACAGGCGGCACCGGAGTCGGCAGCATCTTCCCGCACCTTTCACGAACCCGGTTCGTGTCTGGGCCCGACATTGGCCACCACCGGCGATAGCACGAACCCGGTTCGTGTCTGGGCCCGACATTGGCCACCACCGGCGATAGCACGAACCCGGTTCGTATCCGGGCCCTGGTCTTGCCGGGTTTGCCGGCGGGCTGGGCGGGCTGGGCGGGCCGGGCGGGCTGGGCGGGCACGGGACGCGCGGGCTGGGCGGGCAGGCTGGGCGGGCACGGGACGCGCCGGCGGGCACGGGAGCGCGGGCTGGGCGGGCTGGGCGGGCTGGGCGTCCGGGCGGGCGACAACACGAACGCCGATCGCAGTTCGCCCGCGGACCGGCCCGGACGCTCAGGCTCACCCTGCAGGACCAGGCTCTTGCGCTCCGCGCTCAGGCGGTGGACACCGCTTCTCACGGGTCCTCGTCAGAATTGTGAGATCACCCCAGCCTCACGAGGCAGCCACTCGGGCTACCGGTGAGCGCCTCGCGGTTTGCCGGCCCGGAAAGGCCCGTGCTATCCTCCGGCACGCCGTCGGGCCGATGGGTCCGCAAGGTCCACCGGGCCGAGATAGCTCAGTTGGTAGAGCACGCGACTGAAAATCGCGGTGTCGCCAGTTCGAATCTGGCTCTCGGCACCATCAACGGTGTGCGCAGCATCTCCGAGCGGAAGTGGCTCAGTTGGTAGAGCATCACCTTGCCAAGGTGAGGGTCGCGGGTTCGAGTCCCGTCTTCCGCTCCATTTCTTTGCCCGGGATCGCCCGGCGTCCCGCTCCGAGCCAGCCCGTCCGATCGGATGCCCCTTCGTCTAGTGGTAGGACAGCGGACTTTGAATCCGTTAGGCGAGGTTCGAATCCTCGAGGGGCAGCCACCCTCCCGAAGCGCCCCCGGTCCTGGGGCAGGGTCTGTCCGGCGCTCCGTGGCGCTTGCAAGTCTGGGTCCAGGCACGTTTGACGGGCCGTCAACCGAACAGCCGGCGGCGCCTATGGCACAATCCGCGGGCTGCGAGCCCGAGGCGACGTGGTGAAGTGGCTTAACACGGAGGTCTGCAAAACCTCTACTCACCGGTTCGAATCCGGTCGTCGCCTCCATTCAAATGCTGACGTCCCCGAATGGACATGCTCGAGGCCTGGTCAACGCGCCTGCACGAGGCACGATCGACTTCCCTCGCGGCATGATCGTGGTGCGAGCGCCAGTGACGCCCACGGACCTGGTTCCGGTACGCTGCGCAGGCCGGAGTGGCGGAACGGCAGACGCAGCCGACTTAAAATCGGCAGCCCGCAAGGGCGTGGGAGTTCGACTCTCCTCTCCGGCACGACATTGGTACCCGATCCGTATCCTCGACCCCTCGGGCCGACGTTGACAGCACGCCGCCAGCCCGCACGCCGCCAGCCCGCACGCCGCCGGCCAGCGCGCCGCCAGCCCGCGGCCGATGTTCAGGCGGTACGCTGCCCGTCCGCGGCCAGGCACGGCCGGCGGGTAACGGCGGCGGTCAGCCTCGGCTGAAGAGGCTGGCGAGTCTCTTCGATCGGCGCGCCGGCGACAGGTCGGCCGACGACAGGCCAGCCAGGCGCGTCGCGAATCGGCTGAGCTGTTCCGCGGCGAGGGAGCGGGGGGTGCCCTGGACCACGGGGACGCCCTCGTTGACGCTCTTGAGGAACGCAAAGGCATCGTAGGGGATGGTCAGCGCGACCTTGGTGCCGAGGGCCTCCTCGATGTCCGGGAGGCGCAGGAGTTCGCGGGCGAAGATCTCGTTGAGAACGTACGAGACGTGGGCCGTCCCTTCGGCATCGCCGGCCACCAGCTCGCCGAAGGCGTGGACCGCCTTGATGGCCGGGAACTCCGGAGTCAGGACGATGACCAGGTCTGTCGCCAGGGCGATGGCCGACTCACTGCGGGCGTCCAGAACGGAACCGGCATCCACGACCACGTACTGAAAGGCGGCCGACGCGGTGGTCACGATGGTGCGTACCGAGGCGTCCGAGATCTCTCCGCCGACATCGGGAGTCGCCGACGCGCCCAGCACCTGGAGGCCGGAACCGTGTCGGTCCAGGGCCGCGACGAAGAGGGTCGGGTCGCTCATCGTGGCCGGGTCCCGGGTCAGGTCACGGAACGACAGGCGGGGCGTGATATTGAGATGCGTGGCCACCTGGCCGAACTGCACGTCAAGGTCGAGGACGGCGACCGTCCCGGGTACCTGCATCGCCAGTGCGGTGGCAATGTTGACGGCGATCGTGGTCGTTCCCGCCCCGCCCTTCGGAGAGAAGACCACGATCGTCCGTCGCTGGCCTCGATCGCGAATGGCCGTGTCCTGACCATCCGACGCACCGAGATCGCGCGAGCGACGAAGGCGTACGGCCAGCGCCTCGGCCCTGGCGTCGAGTTCACGCGCATCAAACGGGCGGGCGATCACGTCGTCGACGCCCGTCTCCAACAGCAGGATCCGGTCTTCGACGTCGTCGTGCTCGCTGATGCAGAGGATGGGGATACCGGTCAGCCGGACCGCCTTGCGCAGCGCGGTGCACGCCTCGACGGCGATCTGCACGCCGCCCGCGAGGTCGACCACCATGACCTCGGTCGAAGTGACGGTGGCACCGGAGGCGATCGCCGCATCGACGCCCGGCACGGTCGTGATCTCATGGCCGGACGATTTCAGCGCGTCCGCGACAGCCGTGTCCCGGGCATCCGAGATCAACAGGATCCGGCTTGTAGCCAACAGCGTTCCCCAAACGACAGTGCTTCAGGCCGGGAAATTCCGGCGGCTCATGAGGATACATCGACGAGGGCGTGCTAGACTCCCGACCGACCTTTCCGCTCCTCGTCCGTTGGACAGCGGGGCATACCCATTGGAAGGAGACTGACGGCCCATGCGCCGATATGAACTCATGCTCGTGATCCAGCCGGACGCACCGGACGAGCGGATCGCCGCGATCGTCGATCGGACCACACGCCAGATCACCGCCGATGGCGGGCGCATCATCAAAGTGGCACCCTGGGGCCGCCGCCGCCTCGCGTATCCGATCGACCGCCATCGCGAGGGCTCGTACCATATCGTGGTCTTCGAGGGAGCGGCCGGCACGATCGTCGAGATCGAGCGAACGCTCCTGATCACCGAAGAGGTGATCCGTCACCTCCTAGTCCGCCAGGATCGTCCCGTGCGCGCAGCGCGCGCCGACGGCTCCGACGACGCCGACGACCCCGACCTTCCGTCCGTGGACGAAGAGGACGATGACGGGATGACCGACCTGATCGACGAGTCTGAGAGCGACGCGGCTCCGGCTGCGATCGACTGAGAGAGGTACCCGATGGCGCTCTGCAAGATCCAGATCATCGGCAATCTCGGCCGAGACCCGGAACTCCGCTACACGCCCAATGGCCGTCCCGTCGCGACCTTCAGTGTCGCCGTCAACCAGGCGACGAAGAACCAGCAATCGGGCGAATGGGTCGAGGCCACGGACTGGTTCAGGGTCAGCGTCTGGGGCGATCGTGCCGAGCGAGCCGCCGAGAACCTGCGCAAGGGGAGTCGCGTCTTCGTGGACGGCCGCTTCCGGACGCGCGAGTACGAGACCAGCGATGGGCGCAAGGGCATGTCCCTCGACGTGAGCGCCGACAACGTCATGGGCCTCGACAAGCGCGACCAGGAGGGCGGCTTCGCCGGTGGCCCGAGCGGTCCGGGGGCTGCATCCGGAGCGTCCGGCGGGGCACCATCGGGAGCCGCGTTCGACGACACCGAGATCGACGAACTCCCGTTCTGACGACAACCTAGCACCACGCGCCCGAAGCCGGGCGCTTCGAGGAGATCACATGCCAGCACCACGCGCACGCAAGAAAGACGACTTGTTCCGGGACCGGCGGCGCCGCAAGGTCTGTTCGTTCTGTGCGGACAAGACCGTCCAGATCGACTACAAGGAAGTCAACCGGCTTCGCCGCTACCTGTCCGAACGGGCCAAGATCGAGCCACGACGCAAGACGGGGACATGCGCCGGCCACCAGCGCGAGCTGTCGGTAGCCCTCAAGCGGGCCCGCATCGTCGCCCTGCTGCCGTACGCGCCGCAACACCTGCGCCCCTGACCGAGGCGTGTGCGCCAGTTTCGCGACCGGGCCCCGTTGACCCCATGGATGTTGCCGTCCTGATGCTGGTCGGTGGCGTCGGCGCCGGGATCTTCGGGTCCCTGCTGGGGCTCGGGGGCGGGTTGCTCATTGTCCCGCTGCTCACGCTGGGCTTCCACCTTCCGCTTCGCGAGGCCATCGGGGTCTCGCTCGTCTGCGTGATCGTGACGAGCGGCGCCTCGGCCGGGATCTTTCTCGAGCGGAGGGTTGCCAACCTTCGACTCGGGATGACGCTCGAGCTCTTCACCGCGACGGGTGCCCTGCTGGGCGGCCTCATCGCGTTCCTGCTGGACGAGCGCGTCCTGGCCGGCCTCTTCTCCGCGCTCCTCATCTACGTGGCCGTGAGCATGATCCGGCCGCGGACGGCGGTTGCGAGCCCGGACGCGGATGCGCGCCTCGACGGGGAGTCCCTCGAACGGGCCACGTTCATGGACCGGTTGTCCGGTCCGGGCTATCGGGTCCATCGACTTCGGGCCGGCATCGTCGGCAGCGTCGGCGCCGGCGTTGCCTCAGCCCTGCTCGGCATCGGTGGCGGGCTCATCAAGGTCCCGGTCCTCCATGTCGTGATGGGCGTCCCTCTCCGGGTGGCCACCGCGACAAGCAACCTCGTCATCGGCATCACCGCCTCCACGAGTGCCTGGATCTACCTGATCCGCGGCGGCATCGATCCCTATGCCGCCGGCCCGACCGCCGTGGGCGTCTTCGTCGGTGCCTCGATCGGGTCGCGAATCGCCCACCGGGTTGACCTTCGAGCCCTGCGCGTCCTCTTCACCGTCGTCCTGCTCTACACCGCGTTCCAGATGCTTCGGCGAGCAGCAGGCGTGCAATGAGCGAGCCGAGGGCGGGAACCACCGGGCAGGCTGGACCTGAGACCCAGGACACCGCGGCGCGGGCGGCCGGCCTCGAAGGCAGCGTTGCTCGCCTCCTTCGAGTCGGGACGTACACCGCCATCGGGCTGATCGTCGTGGGAGTGGCCCTGATGCTCGCCACCGGCCGATCGCCGCTCGATCTGGCGCCGGCGCTTGCTCCCGAACGCCTGTTTGACGACCTCATCCGTCTCCAGCCAGCCGGCTTCCTCTGGCTCGGGATGATCGTGCTGCTGCTCACCCCCGCCGCACGCGTGGCCCTCGGAGGGATCGGCTACGCGCGGGCCGGTGACCGGCCCATGGCGCTGATCGCCGCGCTGGTGCTCGTCGTCATCACAACCGGCGTGGTCCTGGGAATCCAGGGAGCCTGATCGTGGACATCATCGTCCTCGCCATCTCGTTCCTGCTGATCCTTGCCGGCGCCGACCTGTTCACCAATGGAATCGAATGGTTCGGGCGGAAGCTCGGACTGGGCGACGGGGCGGTCGGCTCCGTTCTGGCTGCCGTGGGAACCGCCCTCCCCGAGACGATGATCCCGATCATTGCGATCGCCTTCTCCGATAGAGCGGAGACGAGCGGCATCGGGATCGGGGCAATCCTCGGCGCGCCGTTCATGCTCGCGACCCTGGCCATGTTCGTGACCGGCCTGGCTGTGATGTGGCAGGCCCGCCATCGGGCGGCCGGCGACGTCATGCCGGTCGATGTCGCGACGCTGGGCCTGGATATCCGGACATTTGCCCTCGCCTACGCCATTGCCATCGGGGCGGCCTTCCTGCCGGTTGACCCGACCTGGCCGAAGCTCGTCGTCGCGGCCGGCCTCGTCCTGATCTACGGCCTGTACGTCAGGCGCCACTTCCAGGCGGATGCGGCCGGCGAACTGGCGGACCTCGCCCCACTGCGATTCCGCCAGCTCGATCGAGCCCATCGCCACGCCCCGGGACCGCCCCGGCTGTGGATCGTCAACATCCAGGTCGTCACGGCGCTGGCCTTCATCGTGCTGGGCGCGATCGCCTTCGTCGGTGCCGTCGAGCACGTGGCGTACGCGATCGGCGTCTCCCAAGTCCTCCTCGCGCTCATCGTGGCGCCGATCGCCACGGAACTGCCCGAGAAGTTCAACTCCATCATCTGGGTCCGCCAGGGCAAGGACACGCTCGCCATGGGCAACATCACGGGAGCGATGGTCTTCCAGGCCAGCCTTCCGACGGTCGTTGCGCTCGTCCTCGTTCCCGGTGCCTGGGTGATCGCGCCCGGTTCCTATGTCGCGTTCGCGTCGGCGGGCATTGCGTTCCTGTCGGCGGCCGCGATCTTCATTCCGATGATCCGGCGTGGCCGTCTGATCGGGAAGAGTCTCCTGCTCGGTGGGCTCTTCTACGCGGCCTACCTTGGAATCGTCGTCGCGGCGATCCTCCGGCCCGCCTGACGCGAACGCGTCGATGGGGAGTGGCGCAGTGCCCGCGCTATACTCGCGGCCAGACCTGAACCCGGACGGGCGGCCACTGCCGCGTTCAACCAGGAGTCCCGTCGCATGCTGACCGAGAAGGCACCTGTCACCCCCAAGGCCCCACCCGAAGTCGATGACCTGATCTGCTACTTCGAGGGTGCGTTCGTCCCGCAGCGGGACGCGAAGGTCAGCATCATGACCCATTCGTTCATGTATGGAACGGCCGTGTTCGAAGGTATCCGGGCGTACTGGAACCCCGAGCTGGGTACCCTCTACGGCCTGTTCCTGCAGGAGCACATGGAACGCATCCGCCGGAACGCCGGAATGCTCTTGATGAACGACCTCCCCAGCACGGACGCGCTGGTCAAGCTCGTCGTCGAGACCGCGTCACGGAACGGGCTCCAGCAGGATCTCTACATCCGACCGTGCTTCTACAAGTCCACCCGGACCGTCGGCGTCCGATTGCATCACCTCGAGCACGACCTCACGATCTTTGCCGTTCCGTTCGGCAACTACATCGACATCGACAAGGGCGTCCGCCTCATGACCTCGTCGTGGCGGCGCAACGCGGACGAGGCGCTGCCGGCCCGCGGCAAGATCGTCGGCGGGTACGTGAACATGGCGTTCCAGAAGTCGGAGGCAGAGTTGAACGGGTTCGACGAGGCCCTCGTCCTGACTCCGGATGGACACGCGTCGGAGGCGTCGGCGGCGAACATGTTCGTGATTCGGGACGGCGTGCTGCTGACGCCTCCAGTCAGTGACGACATCCTCGAGGGCGTCACCCGGCGGGCGATCCTCGAGCTTGCGGCAAGCCTGGATCTGAAGGTCGAAATCCGCTCGATCGACCGTTCCGAGATCTATGTCGCCGACGAGATGTTCCTCTGCGGCACGGGCGTCCAGATCTCGCCGGTGATCGAGCTTGACCATCGCCCGGTGGGGTCGGGAGCCGCTGGGCCAATCACCCGCGCGATCCGCGACGCCTACTTCGACGCCGTTCGGGGACGCACACCGGCCTTCTCGCACTGGGTGACCCCGATCCCCATCGGTGGCTGACGCCGCTGGCCCCGGGCCGGGGGTCGATGCGGCGCCCGTTGACGCGAGCCCACGGCCCGCCGCCGATTCGTCGCGAGCCGATCCGCCCGCGACGGAGGCCGTCCCCGACCGTGCGCGCTTCATCCAGCGCCTGCTCGAGGTCGTCCAGGGGACCATCACCTGGGGCCTGATCGTCGCTTCCGTTGCCCTGTCGTTCCGGTCGCCCGAGATCGTGGCCTGGTTCGTCCTGACCTTCGATGTCTACTGGCTGTACCGGGCCGTGATGCTGACCGGGGGTGTCGTGGCCGCCTACGCCATGCTGCGTCGGACGATCGACCAGGATTGGCGGACGCGAACGTACGCCCTCCGCGATGTCTCCGGTCGACTGGCGACCATCGAGGAACGCCTCCCGGCCATGGATCGGCGGATCACGGCCCTGATCCGCTCCGGGAACCGCATCGCGGCCTCGGGGGGACGCCGGGAGATGGCCCAGCTTCGTGCGGAACGGAAGGAGCTCCTCCGCCTCCTGGCCCGTCGAGGCGACCCGATCCCTGATCCGGACCGGTTGTGGCACGTGGCCCTTGTACCGACCCATACGGAGCCGTACGAGAAGCTCCACGAGACGGTGAAGGCACTCGCCGAGGCCGACTGGCCGCGCGAGCGGCTCATGGTGGCCATCATCACCCGTGAGACCGACATCCAGGGTCGTGAGAACGTCGCCCGATTGCGCGACACCTTCGGTGACCGGTTCCTCCACTTCTTCCACGTCCTCGACCCTCTCGAGCCGGGGATCGTGGTGGGCAAGAGCAGCGCGATGGCCTACGGCGGGCGATGGCTCTACCGGGAGCTGGCCAGGCTCGGATTCAACCCGAGCGAGGTCCTCGTCACGGACCTCGACTCGGATTACCGCGTTCATCGGGGCTACTTCGGCTACCTGAGCTGGACCTTCCTGACCGATCCGGACCGCTTCCGTCGCCTCTATCAGCCCATCCCGATGTTCCACAACAACATGTGGCTGACGCCCCTCCCGGTCCGTTTGGTGGCAATCGGTGCGACGCACGTCCAGATGGGCCGGTCGCTGACGCCCGAGAAGCTGATCAGCTTCTCGTCCTACTCGGTCAGCCTCCAGACTGTCCACGACGTTGACTACTGGGCAACTGATGCCATCCCGGAGGACAGCCGGTTCTACTGGAAGTCATTCTTCCGGTTCAGCGGCGAGTTCCGGTCGATCCCGCTGTTCATGCCGATCTACGGTGACGCCGTCCGGGCGCGGTCGTACCCGCGCTCGCTGCTGGAGCAGTACACGCAGATCCGCCGCTGGGCGTGGGGCGTCACGGACATTCCATACTTCATCCGGAACGCCTTCGTCCATTCGGAGATTCCGCGGGCCGTCCGGATCCGGCGCCTGCTCGACCTGTGGCTGGATCATCTCAGCTGGGCGATCGCGCCCTTCGTCCTGATCTTCGGGTCGAACCTGCCGTTGTTCCTCAACCCCGCGTTCGCCGAGACGACCCTGGGCCAGAATCTGCCGCTCTACGCCACGTGGCTGCTGACCGGAGCCTTTGCCTGCCTCGTCATCCTGATGTACGTCGAGGAGCGCATCGCGCCGCCGCGCCCGGCCGAGTGGGGGATCGTTCGCAACGTCATCAGCCGTGTCCAGTGGCTCCTGCTGCCGGTTGTCGGGCTGATCTTCTCCAATCTGCCGGCACTCGACGCCCAGACCCGTCTGATGGCCGGCCGCTACCTGGAGTACCGGGTCACCGAGAAGGCCTGAGCCGGGCGGACAACGGGCGGTCAGGGAATCGGCGGTGGGGTGAGGGCAGGCGTGTTCGAACCGGTGATGATCACGATGTCGGCGGTCGCGGCGCCATCGGTGACCAGGTCGGCCTTGACCCCGAACAGCCCTTCGAGGGCCGCCACCGTGAGGGGCATGGTCAATTCTGCCCCGTTGTAGATGCGGATGGTCGTTGCCGCGAGGCGCGACACGTCGGGTTTCTGGCCTGGCGCCGAGGCCGCCAGGCCGAGGAACTCCAGGTAATCGGCGATCCCGCTCGCCTGGCCGGCCGAGCCGGACCCGTTCAGGACGTAGATGGTGGCGGCTTCGGCCGTGAGCTGTTCGCGTCGGTCATTCGCGGCGTCGGCCGTGAAGGCGCCCCGGACCGCCGCCCGGATCCGATCGACGCGCGGCACGATGATGTAGCCGCGTGGGCTGGTCAGGTACTCGGTCTGGTAGTACGGCGGCGTGAAGATGAAGGAGCGGACGCTCCGCGACGAGATCTGCTCGGCGAGCCCGAGGAGCCGCGGCAGGAGGTCGCGCGGGATGTCGGTCCGGATGGAGGCCGAGAGCGCCGAGGCCAGCTCTTCCAGGTGCGGCAGGACCCGGGCGATATCGGTCTGCTGGCGCAGCGCCAGGAGGACCCGCTGCTGGCGCGCGCTGCGATCGAAGTCGGTGGAGCCGTGCCTCGATCGCGCATAGGCGAGCGCCTCGGCGCCCGACATGAACTGCATGCCGGACGGGATGTAGAGGCGGCGGTAACCGCCCGTCGCCGTCGGATAGCGATCATCGACGACCGGGACCTGGACATTGATCGTCACGCCGCCCAGGGCGTCGACGACCTTGCGGAAGCCGTCGAAGTTGACCTCGACGTAGTACTTGATGTCGAGCCCGAACAGCTCGCCGAGGATGGCCTTCAATCCGTTGTAGCCGCGTGTCTGGTCCGTTCCGGGGTAGAGGTCCGGGCGATTGCGTACGGCGGCGAACCAGGCGTTGATCTTGCCTGCGTACACGGACCCGAAGAGCTTCCGTGCCGGGCCCGGGGGGATCGGCACATCCACCGTGTCCCGGGGGATCTGGAACATGGCTACCTGGCTGGTCACGGGATCGATCGACAACGTGATCATCGAGTCCGTGTTGTGGCCGCCGCCCTGTTCATCGGCGCCGATCAGCAGGATGTTGAGGCGCTCGGTCCCGTTCCAGGGAGTCGCGCTCCGGAACGGCACCGCCGTACCGAGGGCGCCTGGATCGGGTGTCACGAGGTCCGTGCCGGTCCCGGACGGACCGGGTAATGGCGTGGCAGCCGACGAGCATCCGGATGCGCCCGGGTCGAAGATGCAGCGGGTCGTGCCGGCCAGGAGGACGTCGTACCGGCCGACCGCCAGGTGGATGGTGCTCATGACCAGGAGGACCGCGACCAGCCCGGCCAGCGAGGCCACCGGGAGCGTCCCCGCCCCGCCGCGGGACGAGCGACCCGCCGAGCTCACGACGGGCCGTTCGGGTGCCGGGCCCGACTGGAGCCAGCGAGCGATCCGCCAGGCGTCGACGATGGCGGCGGCCCGATACGCGAGAGCCACCAGGTTGATGACGAAGAGCGCCGCGATGAACCACTCCTGGATGGCGAGCCCGGCAAGTTCGAAGAGATCCAGGCGGACGGCAATGCCCGCCACCAGGGCGCCCGCGAGGATCGGCGGGGCGGCGAACCCGAGGGCCCGCCGGGAGGCACCGAGATAGGCGTGGCCGAGGCCGGGGAAGAGGAGGGAGAGGAACGCGGCGACGAAGGCAGAGCGTCGGCGCGGACGCATCTCGTGCGCGTTCTGCATCGCGGGTAGGATACTCGGACCCGTCGTCAACTGCCCGGGTCGAGTTCGACGTGCGAGCCGACGCCGGAGGCCAATCCAGTCATCTCGCGAGGCCCGATGTTCCAACCCGTTCCGCCACGCCCGGATCTCGTTCCGATGGAACACGAGACCCTTGAGTTCTGGCGCGAGCGAGGCACGTTCGCGGCGCTCCGCGCACAGAACGAGCGCGGCCCGAAGTGGAGCTTTCTGGACGGGCCGATCACCGCCAACAACCCGATGGGGGTCCATCACGCGTGGGGTCGTACCTACAAGGATCTCTACCAACGATTCCACGCGATGCTGGGCGAGGCCCAGCGCTGGCAGAACGGGTTCGACTGCCAGGGGCTGTGGGTCGAGGTCAACGTAGAGCGGGACCTCGGGTTCACCTCGAAACGGGACATCGAGGCCTATGGCATCGCCCAGTTCGTCAGCCTGTGCAAGCAGCGCGTCCTGACCTATGCGGCCCGACAGACCGAGCAGTCGATCCGCCTCGGCTACTGGATGGACTGGAACGACCCGGACGAACTGCGCCGCCTGCGCGATCTGCTGGCCGCCGATGCCGCCCAGGTCGCGACCGTCGACGGCCCTCGAGGCCCGGTCACCGACACGGTTGAGATGATCGTCGGTCGTCTCGGCATGCCGGAGCTCGGCGGCAGCTACTTCACCTTCAGCAACGAGAACAACGACCTGATCTGGGGTTTCCTCGCCGAGTGCCATCGTCGAGGCTGGATCTACAAGGGCCACGACACCATGCCGTGGTGCGCGCGCTGCGGGACCGGGATCAGCCAGCATGAGATGACCGAGGGCTACCAGGATCGTGATGACCCGGGCCTGACCGTCCGATTCCCGCTCGTGGACCGGCCCGGGGAATCGCTGCTGATCTGGACCACCACCCCCTGGACCCTCACCTCAAACGTCGCCGCGGCCGTGGGAGCGGATCTACGGTATGTTCGAGTCCGCGTCGGAGACGACAGCTTCTGGCTGGCGAAGGGCACCCTGAAGTCAGCCCTGGAAGGTCGCCACGAGGTCCTCGAGGAGCGTCCGGGCAGTGACCTCGTGGGTTGGCGCTACGAGGGTCCGTTCGACGACCTGCCCGCCGTTGTCGAGGCCTTCGCGAAGGGAACCCGGGTGCACCCGGAAGCCCCGTATGAGCATCGCGTCGTCGCCTGGACCGAGGTCGGGGAGGAGGAGGGGACCGGGATCGTCCACGTCGCCCCCGGCTGCGGTGCCGAGGATTACGCCCTGGGCACGTCCCTCGGCCTGCCGATCATCGCCCCTCTTGACGAGTCAGGCATCTTCCTCGATGGCTTTGGCTCACTGTCGGGTCGCGACGTCCGCGACGTCACCGATCCCATCGTGGAGCATCTCCGTCATGCCGGCCGCTTCCAGCGTCTGGAGACCATCCGTCACCGCTACCCGCACTGCTGGCGCTGCGGGACGGCACTCGTGTTCCGGCTCGTTGACGAGTGGTACATCAGCATGGGCGAGGTCTACGACCAGCCGCGCGAGGCCCTCACCAGGGAGCAGGTCGATCGCAGCCTGCGCTACCAGATCATGGAGGTCGTCGACTCGATCCGCTGGATTCCGGGCTTCGGCTACGAACGCGAGCTCGACTGGCTCCTGAACATGCACGATTGGATGATCAGCAAGAAACGCTACTGGGGCCTGGCGCTGCCCATCTACGAGTGCGCGACGTGCGGCACGTTCGACGTGCTGGGCGGGCAGGAGGAACTTCGGGAGCGGGCCGTTTCGGGCTGGGATCGGCTGGCGGGCCACACCCCGCATCGGCCCTACGTCGACGAGGTGGTCATTGCCTGCCAGACCTGCGGCCGCGAGACGCGCCGCATTCCCGATGTCGGGAATCCGTGGCTGGATGCCGGCATCGTGCCGTTCTCGACACTCCACTATCGAGAAGAGCCCGAGTACTGGGCCCAGTGGTTCCCGGCCGACTTCGTCACCGAAAGCTTTCCCGGCCAGTTCCGGAACTGGTTCTACGCGATGCTCGCGATGAGCACGGTCCTGCGACGCGAGGCGCCGTTCAAGACGATCTTCGGCTACGCCACCCTCTTCGCCGAGGACGGCCGGGCAATGCACAAGTCGTGGGGCAACGCCATCGAATTCGACGAAGCTGCCGAGCGCATGGGCGTCGACGTCATGCGCTGGCTGTACATGTCCTCTCGGCCCGATGACAACATCCTCTTCGGGTGGCACGCCGCCGATGATGCTCGCCGCCGGCTCCTGATCCTGTGGAACGTGTATGCGTTCTTCGTGACGTACGCGCGCCTGACGGGCTGGACGCCCGGGCCGGAGGACCCACCTGTGGAAGAGCGCTCACCGATGGATCGCTGGATCCTGTCGCGCGCGGCAGGGCTGGCGGCCGCGGCCCAGGATCGGCTCGGCGACTACGACGCGGTCGCCGCCACGCGCCTCATCGACACCTTCATCGACGATCTCTCGACCTGGTATCTGCGCCTCTCCCGGAAGCGATTCTCGCGAGGCAGCGGCGCGGACCAGGCGGGCGCGTTCGCGACCCTCCACGCCGCGATCGTCGCGCTGGCGCGCGTCACGGCCCCGGTCCTCCCGTTCCTGACCGAGGAGATCTACCGGAACCTCATCGTCGAGACCGATCCGACTGCGCCGCACTCCGTGCACCTGACCAGTTACCCCACGGCCGAGCTGTCGCCCCTCCGGGACGAGGCCCTCGAGGCCGCGATGGCGACCGCGCGTCGGGCCGTCGACCTGGCCCGGACGTTGCGCGGGACCGCGAACCTCAAGGTCCGGCAACCTCTTGCGCGTCTCTGGCTGGCTCTGCCCGGCGGCGATCTGCACGAGCTCGAGGCGCTCGTTGCGCTCATCGCCGAGGAACTCAATGTTCGGCACGTGGAGCTGATCGGCGACGAGTCCAGCCTGGTCGAACGCCGGGTCAAGGTGCTTCTCCCCAAGGTCGGCAGGAGACTCGGCTCAGCGATCCCCGCCGTCATGGCGGCGGCGCGCGACGGAGCGGTTGACATCCGGGCCGATGGGACGGTTGTCATCGCGGGCGTCGTCCTCGGGGCGGATGAAGTCGAGATCCTCGCGATGCCACGCCCCGGGACGGTCGTCGCCCACGATGAGGGCCTCCTGGTCGTGCTCGACACGGAACTCACCCCGGACCTGCGGGCCGAAGGCGACGCGCGCGAGCTCCAGCGGGCAATCCAGGACCTGCGGAAGGACGCCGGGCTCGAGCTGGATGATCGGATCCTCCTGCACGTCGAGGGACTGGCGCGGGCGGTCGCCGGCCACCTCGGTGGCGTGGCCGATGAGACGCTCGCCGAGCTGGTGTCTTCGTCGCCGGTGGGCGGGCGTCGGGCCACGGTCGAGCTCGAGGCCGGCCCGGCGACGATCACCTTGGCCCGACGGCCGCCGGGGCCCCGCGTGTCGTGACCGGATCCAGCCGTGGCCGCCCGCACTGGGGGCCCTTCGTCACCCTGGTCGCCCTGATCGTGGCGATTGACCAGGCGACCAAGGCCTGGATTGCGAATGAGCTGTCCGGAGGACGCACGATCGTGTTCCTGGATGGTGCCCTGCGACTGGTCTACTCGCGGAACGACGGCGCGCTCTTCGGGCTGTTCCAGGGCCAGGTCGCCATCTTTGCCCTGCTCAGCCTGGCCGCGATCGCCCTGATCGTGATGTTCCACGCGCGCTCGGGCCGGAGTCGGTACATGACCCTGACCCTCGGTCTTCTCCTCGGTGGGGCGATCGGCAACGCCATCGACCGGTTCCGGCTGGGGTACGTGATCGATTTCGTGGACGGCGGGCTCGGGACCGCCCGGTTCTTTACCTTCAATGTGGCTGATGCCTGCATCAGCGGCGCGATCGTGCTGTTGTTGGCGATGGCCCTCCGCCCGTCCCTTGTCAGGGAGGCGGACGATCATGCGACGGGCACACCGGCGGACGGGTCCGGCGAACCCGGCCCGGCGACGCAAGGTCCGGCGAGCGGTGGCTGAGATCGGAGTCCGATCTCCCGGCGTTCACCTGTTGACCGCCCCACCCCAGGGTCAGAGCCTGCGTGTCGATCGCCTCGTCACGGATCTCACGGGCCTGTCTCGAAGTCATGTCCAGAAGCTGATCTCCGAAGGTCGACTCACGGCCGGCGAGCGGACGCTTCGAGCGAACACCATCATCGACCCGGGCACCGAGCTGCGCCTCGAGATTCCAGAGCCGGTGGCGGCTGAGCCGGCTGCCCAGCCCGAGATCGATGTTTCGGTCGTGTACGAGGACGCGGACCTCCTCATCGTCGACAAGCCCTCCGGTCTGGTCGTCCATCCGTCACCTGGCCACGACGACGGCACGCTCGTCAACGCCCTGCTCGGCCGAGCCGGGCCGGAGGGGTTCGGGGGGATCGCGGGCGTCCGGCGACCCGGGATCGTGCATCGGCTGGACCGCGACACGAGCGGCCTCCTGATGGTCGCCCGAACGGACCTCGCACAGCACGGCCTGATGGCCCAACTGAAGGCGCGCCGGATCAAGAAGACGTATCTGGCCCTGGTCCAGGGCTCCGTCGGCGCGGCGGTCGGGAGAATCGAGGCACCGATCGGCCGGGACCCCCGTCACCGGACGAGGATGGCGGTCGTCCCGGGTGGTCGGCTCGCGACGACCGGGTACCGGGTCAGTGAGCGCTTTGCCGACTGGACGCTCCTCGAGCTGGACCTCATAACCGGCCGCACCCACCAGATCCGCGTTCACCTCGAGGCGATCGGCCACGCGGTTGCCGGCGACCGGGTCTATGGCACCGGGACGTCCGGACGAGGACCCAGCGGCCTCGAGCGTCTGTTCCTGCACGCCTGGCGCCTGGAACTGGCGTCACCCTCGACGGGCGAACTCATCCGGGCCACGGCTCCGCTCCCGCCCGAGCTGGAGCGTGTCCTGGCGGAGTTGAGGGCAGAGTCCCGGTGACGGATCCGAACTCCGGCCTGTCAATCGGACCGGCAGAAACGCCACTGGCGAGCGACGGGGCACCCGGCGCCGTCCTCGTGATCGTGTCCGGACCGTCCGGGGTCGGCAAGGACAGCGTGATCGAGGCACTCCGCGCCGGAACGCGGATCCCCGACTACCACTACGTCGTGACCTGCACGACCCGGCCGCGCCGGAGCTACGAGCTCGACGGAGTCCACTATCGGTTCCTGACCCGGGAGGCGTTCGCGGCCCTCCAGGGGGCGGGCGAGCTCCTCGAGGCCAACGAGGTCCACGGGAACTGGTACGGGACCCCGCGCGCCGAGGTCCGTGCCGCGCTTGGGGCCGGTCACGACGTCATTCTCAAGATCGACGTCCAGGGCGCCGCCGTCGTCAAGCAGCGTCTCGACGACGCCCTCCTGATCTTCCTCGTTCCGCCGTCCCTCGAGGATCTCTTCCAGCGGCTCCGGTCGCGGGCGACCGAGTCCGCCGATGAACTCGACATCCGGCAGCGGAATGCGGCCCTCGAGCTCGCCCGACAGGAAGACTACGACCACGTGATCGTGAATGAAACGGGTCAGATCGAGCGAACCGCTGCGAAGATCCACGAGATCATCCTGCGCGAGAAGGCTCTCCACCCGAAGCGCCGGACGCGGATCTAGGTCCTCGCCGTGGCGACTGACGGCGACCAGGAGACGCTCGGCCTGCCAGACGCCGTCGCGGATGCCGGCATCGCCCCTGTCGGGAGCGAGGAGCGCCTCGTCGCCATCGCCATCGACGCGGCCGGCGGGGCAGCGGGTCGTCCATTCACCTATCGCGTTCCTGTCCGCCTCGAACCGCTCCTGCCCGGCGAGGCAGTTCTGCTGGAGTTCGGCCGCCGCCAGGCTCTCGGAATCGTCCTGGGTGATGCAATGGCCGTCGCCGGGGTTCTCCCGAAGCCCATCGTCGACCGGGTTCGAGCGGACGGGCCGCTGCTGCCGGCGGCGTCGATCGCGCTCGCCCGGGACATCGCGTCGTCCTATCTCGCCCCGCCGGCCCTCGTCCTCCGGGCGATGCTGCCGCCGGGCCTCCTGGAGCGGTTGGAGCTCGTGGCCGAACGTCGTCCGGCGAGCGAACCCGAAGGGCAGGGACCGGCGGCGGATGCCGGCGCCGACGACGCGCTCCTCGCCCAGCTCGACGATGGGCCGCGCCCGGTCCGCCGGTTGCGGACGCCGGAGGGTCGAGCCGGCCTGATGCGACGGCTGCGCACACTCCGGGATGCCGGCCGGATCGACCTCGACTGGACCTTGTACGACACGGGACCCGGCCCGCGGTACGTCCGGATCGTCCACCTCGTCGCGGGTGCATCCGACGGTCGTGGGGGCGCGGTCGAGCGAGGCGCTCCGGTTGCCGCAAGACGTCTCGGCGTCCGCCAGGTGGCGGCCCTCGCCGATCTCGCAATCGCCGGCGATGTGGGCATACCCGCGCCCGAACTCTCGGCTCGACACGGGGGCTCTGTCGTGGGCAGCTTGCACGCTCGCTCGCTCATCACGATCGACGTCGCGGAGACTGCCCGGTTGCCACTCGGGACCCGGGGGCCGGGGAGGCGCGGTGCCCGGCCCGAGGCATCGGCGCTCAGCCCCGAGCAGCGGGCCGCGGTCGAGGCGATCGAGACGGCGATCGCGGGTGCGGATCCGCAGCCGATCCTCCTGGACGGCGTCACCGGTGGCGGAAAGACGGCGATCTATGCGGCAGCCATCGCCACGTGCCTGGCGGCCGGTGGGCGGGCCCTGATCCTGGTCCCGGAGATCGCGCTCGCCGTTCCGCTCGTCGATCGACTGCGCGCCGACGTCGGGGCCGAGATCGGGATGATCCACTCCGGCCTGTCCGACGGTGAGCGTCTCGATGAGTGGCGCCGCATTCGCGCCGGGGCCGTCGACGTGGTCGTCGGGACGCGGCTCGCCGTCGTCGCTCCGATCGGGGATCTCAAGCTGATCGTCGTGGACGAGGAGCACGATCCGGCCTACAAGAGCGATCGGACACCACGCCTCCAGGCTCGCGACACCGCCATTCGCCTCGCCCGGCTGGCGGGTGCCGCAATCGTCCTCGGGTCCGCCACGCCGGCCGTCGAATCCGAGGGACGAGCGCGCGATGGGACCTACCGCCGGTTCCGGCTGACCGACCGTCTTTCCGGAGGACCGCCGACCATCGAGATCGTAGACCTGCGAGCCGAAATGGCGGCTGGCCAGCGGGGCATGCTGTCGAGGACGCTCGTCGAGGCGATCCGCGGACTGGATCGTGACGCGCGCGACCAGGCGATCCTCGTCATCAATCGCCGCGGTTCGGCGTCCGTCGTCATGTGTCGCGACTGTGGAGCGGCCCAGAGGTGCGCGGAGTGCACGCGTCCGCTTGTCTATCACCAAGCCGGGGTGACGCTCCGCTGTCACCACTGCGGGCGGGCCACGCCGCTCGCGACGCGATGCCCGAGTTGCGGGTCCGCGCGAATCCGCTACCTCGGGGGCGGCACGGAACGGCTCGAGCGCGAGGTCCGGGCGATGTTCCCGGACCTGCGAGTGGCCCGCCTGGATCGGGACGTGGTCGAGCGGAAGGGTGCGGCCACGAAAATCCTCGACGATCTCGCGGACGGCCGGATCGATGTCCTCGTCGGAACGAGCCTCGTGACGAAGGGCATCGACGTCCCGACGATCACGCTCGTCGGGATCGTGTCCGCGGACGTGGCCCTGAACCTCCCCGACGAACGTGCCGCCGAGCGAACGTATCAGCTCCTCAGCCAGGCCGTGGGACGCGCCGGACGCGGCGTCCGCCCTGGCCGCGCGATCCTCCAGACCTACCAGCCCGACCATCCGGCTGTCCGCGCGGTGGAGGACTCTGACCCGGCGACCTTCTACGACGCCGAGCTTGCGCTGCGCCGCCAGTTCGGCTCGCCGCCGTTCGGACGCCTCGTCAAGCTCACCGTGGCCATGGCCGATCGCGAAGCTGCGGAGGCCACCGCAGACGCATTCGCGGAGGCGCTCCGACGGAAGGCCATGGAACGTGGGGAACGAGTCGATGTCGTCGGTCCCGCCATCGCCTACATCGCGCGGCGGGCCGATCGGTGGCGCTTCAACGTGGTGTTGCGCGGCCGCGATCCGTTGTCGCTTCTGGGTGATGGCCCGGGTGCTCCATGGTCCGTGGATGTCGACCCGGAATCGCTCCTCTGACGGATCGGAGGCGGCGGCAGCCGGTGTCTTCGATGGTGCGGTGAGCCCAAACCGGCGACAATGGGAACACCAACGCAGTCTGCGATGCCGCGGACGAGGAGAATCACCCGATGAACGATGACATGAAGACCCGGCCCGAAACCACCGCACCCGAAGGGGATGAGGCCTTTGCCTGGACGGATGACGAACCAGGCGGCGCGGCCACCGGCGACGCGACGTCGGGGAACCAGCAATGGCTCTCACAGCTGCAGGCGATGATCGAAAATATCGCCGAGCAGGCGGGCCCCTTCCTGCGGCAGGTCAGTGCCAAGGCCGCCGAGCTGGCCGCGGTCGCTGGCGAGAAGGCAGGACCTGTGGCCGCTCGTGCGGCCGATCTCACCGCCGAAGCCGGTGATCGCATCGCGGAGCGGTCCCGCGACTTTGCTACGGAACTCCGACGAGACCAGGCCGCCAGGGCTGCCGATGCGGCATCCGAGGCTTCCGCCGATTCCGGCGATGCGGCATCCGCCGCCCGGGATGAGAGCGCCCGGGACTGACGGCCCGCCCCGCGGCCCGGGATGAGAGCGCCCGGGACTGACGGCCCGCCCGGCCGGGCCCCTGATCACGGTCGTGGATTCGAGGCCGTGATCGGGAACCCGCGCGCGCCTCGCCTATACTTCGACCATGAGCGTCCGCCCGATTCTCCTTCTCGGTGACCCCCGGCTACGGCTAAGGGGTCGCCCCGTGGACAGCTTCGGCAAGTACCTCCACGGGTTGCTCGACGACCTGGCTCACACCATGCGTGACGCGCCCGGTGTCGGCCTCGCCGCGCCGCAGCTCGGCGAGGCCGTCAATGCCTGTGTCATCGAGGTGGAGGGTCAGCTTCACGAGCTGGTCAACCCGGAGATCGTCAAGGCGAACGGGGACGACCGGGATCTCGAGGGATGCCTCTCGATCCCGGGCTACGCTGCCTACGTGACGCGACGGGAGCGGGTCTGGGTGGTGGCCCAGAACCGTGCCGGCCGACGAATCAAGGTGGCTGGATCGGGGCTCCTCGGTCGTGCGCTCCAGCACGAGCTCGATCATCTCGACGGCAGGCTGTACATCGATTACCTCGATTCGCTCGACGAGCTCATCCCGGTCGGGCACGGGGACGACGACGACCTCGACGGCGATCGAGCCGCCCATCCGGAGGCCGAGATCGCCACGGAGATCCGGACGCCCGCGCTCGCGTGACGCCGCCGCTCGGCGCTCGTCCGGGGCGGGCAGTTCGGGTGGTGTTCTTCGGCTCGGGCGCCTTCGCCGTACCGGCCCTTGAGACCCTGATACGCCGCGACGACGTTGAGCTTGTCGGCGTGGTGACGCCGCCTGACCGCAGCGCCGGTCGCTCCGGCGCGCTCATCGCGGTCCCCGTCGCCGCGGCTGCCCGGACGGCCGGCCTGCCGCTGCTGCAGGTCGACCGGGTCCGATCCTCCGAAGCGGTCGACGTGATTCGCCGTCTTGCCCCGGATCTCGGGGTCTTGGCCGACTTCGGACAGCTGATCCCGCAGGCGATCCTGGACCTGCCGCGATTCGGGATCCTCAACGTCCATCCGTCCCTGCTCCCGCGGCACCGCGGTGCGTCGCCCATTCCGGCCACGATCCTTGCGGCGGACGCCCTGGCCGGCGTCTCGATCATGCAGATGGACGCCGGGCTCGACACTGGCCCGATCCTTGCGGCCGTGGACTGGCCACTCAACGGGACGGAGGACACTCCCGAACTCGAGAGCAGGGCAGCGCACGAGGCCGCGGACCTCCTTGACCACGTCGTCACATCCGTGCTGGCGGGGCACGGGTCCGGCACGCCCCAGGCCCCGCTTGGGATCACCATGACCCGGACGCTCAATCGCGAGGCCGGGCGGCTCGATCCGCGCCTGCCGGCGGCCGAACTCGAGCGCCGGGTCCGGGCCTTCCGGCCGTGGCCGGGTACGTTCGTCGAGATCCCACAGCTCAGGCTCGGTATACGCGAGGCCGCCGTTGGCCAGGCTCAGCCCGGGGATGTCCCGGGAGTCGTGGTCGCCGATGGCGCAGGCATCGCCCTGTCGACGGTCGATGGCCGCCTGAGCCTGACCGTCGTCCAGCCTGCCGGCCGGTGGCCAATGAGCGGCGCGGCGTTCCGGCGAGGGCACCCCGCAGTCGTCGGAGCGGCGGTCGTACCGGTCGTGGTGTCAGTCGACGGAGCCGAGTGACGTCGAGATAGCGCAGCCGCGTCGGAGTCAATCGGCCGTGGACGGATTCGCCGGTCAAGGTCACGAGTGCGATGTGCCGCGGATCGGGTTCGGCCCGGGACGCGCTATGCGCGCCACCCTCAAGCCAGCATGCGCACCCCTGACTGACCCCATCGAGGACAGCGCCGGACTGGTCTCGGAGCGCGCTGAGGTCGGTCCTGCCGGGCCCCATGCGACAATGCGCGCCGATGTCCGATCTTGCCCTTCCCATCGCTCCCGCGCCCGGCGCCGATCGAGACGATCGACCGGGAGTCGCGGGGATGACCCTCGAATTCCTCGAGGCCTGGTTTCGCAGGCGCGATGAGCCGGCGTTCCGAGCCCGTCAGGTGCTCGACGCCGTCTGGCGCGCAGATTCGCGCGACTTCGATGCGATCTCGACCCTGCCGAGTCAGACCCGGGTGGACCTCGACCGTGCGTTCCGGTGGGGAACCGTGGCCGACACGGAATTGACTCTTGCCGACGGTGGCCGGACGGAGAAGGCGCTCCACCGGCTTGACGATGGCGCCTTGATCGAATCGGTCCTCATGCACTACCCGGCCGGGCCGGACCGCCGCGAGCGCAACACGCTCTGCATCTCGAGTCAGGCCGGCTGCGCCGTGGGCTGCCCGTTCTGCGCCACAGGCGAGCTCGGCTTCGGGCGGGATCTCCAGACGGCCGAGATCCTCGACCAGGTTCGGAGCGCGGCCCGGCGCCTCGCAACCCGAGGCCGACGGCTGACCAACATCGTGTTCATGGGGATGGGTGAACCGCTCCTGAACCTCGACCGCGTGCTCGAGTCCGTCGCCGCGCTCAATGATCCGGGGCGCTTCGGTCTCGGGGCCCGCCACATCACGGTCTCCACGTCGGGCGTCGTGCCGGGGATCCGTCGACTGACCGCGCTGGGGCCGCAGTTCACCCTCGCCGTCAGTCTCCACGCCGCTCGCGATCCTCTCCGGGACGTCCTCGTGCCGCTGAACCGGCGCTGGCCGGTCGCCGAGGTCGTCGCCGCGGCACGGGAGCATGCTGCCACGACGGGCCGCCGGATCAGCTACGAGGTCACGATGATCGAGGGCGTCAACGACACGGAGCTCGATGCCGACGCGATGGCTGTCCTGCTCCGGGGCACCCTCGCCCACGTCAATCTCATTCCTATGAACCCGGTCGCCCACACGCCGTGGTCGGCGAGTCCGATGGCGGCGATCGAACGATTTGCCGAGCGGCTTCGACGGGATGGACTGCCGGTGACCATTCGGCGCAATCGGGGCCAGGAGGTCGGCGCCGCCTGCGGGCAGCTGGCTGCCGATCGCGCCGGGGCACCACCGGTGGCAGCCGTGGCGCGCCGCCGGGCGCTGCTCGAGACGTCATCGGCCGCCGCCCTTCGGGGTGAGCGAAGCTCGGAGGCGCTGCCGGTCGGAGTGGATGCCTGATGCCGACCCGTCGCGCCCGGTCGAGCCAACCCGAACGGACGCTGGGCCGCGCCCGCGTGGCCGCGAGCATCCTCGACGCTGACCTGGGAAACCTCGCCTACGCGGTGCGTCGCGCCGAGCGCGAGGGTGCCGATCGGATTCACCTCGACGTGATGGACGGTCATTTCGTCCCGAACCTGACCTTCGGCGCAAAGACCATCAAGGCGCTCCGGAGGCGGACCCGCCTGCCGTTCGACGCCCACCTGATGATCTCGGAGCCGGATCGCTACATTGCCGAGTTCCTCGACGCCGGCTGCGACTCGGTGACAATCCATGTCGAGGTCGTCGGTCCCGTCGAGACGGTCCTCCGCGCCATTCGAGCGGCGGGGCGGGCCGCCGGCCTTGCGCTTCGGCCGGGTACACCCCTCGAGGCGCTCGAGCCCTATCGACGGTTACTCGACATCGTCATGGTGATGACCGTGGAGCCCGGCTTCGGCGGGCAGGCATTCATGGCCGACGTCGCGCGGGCCAAGATCCTCGCCGCCCGGGGCTTCCTGTCCCACAAGCTGCACGGCGGCGAGGTGCACGTCGATGGTGGTGTGAGCCGGGATACGGCCGAGCTGGTCGGAGGGCTGGGGGCCGATGTCCTGGTGGTCGGTTCCACGCTCTGGATCGAGGGCCGCGACATGGGTCGTGAGATCCGCCTGGTCCGCGCCCTCGCCGATGAGGGCTACCAGTACTCGCTGAACGGTGGGGTCCCACCGATTCCACGGGATCGGATGGTGACCTTCGCCACGTTGCCGCGACACCTCGCCCGTACGATCCAGGCCGAGATCGAACACGTCGGCATTCCCGTCTTCATCTTCCGGGCCGGGCCTCTCGATCTGGAGGTCGAGGATGAGCGGCGCGACTGGGATGTCCTGTTGCCGGCCTCCGCCGAGTCGGCGGCCGTCGAACGTTTCGGTAACCGCCGGGACTCGCTCCTGTCAGAGGCCTCGGCATGGCGTGAGGCCGGAATGCCGGAGCCTCCATTCGTGCCGGCACCGCTCCCGCCGCAGCCAGACGAGATCGTGCCGTGACCGAACCATCGGGCGGTTCGGCCGAGGGCCAGCCAGTCCTTCCGGTCGAGATCAACCTGCCGAATTTCCGGGCCGGCGACCCGAACGCCGACCTGCATCGCCGCAATGATCGGCTGCTCCTGCTGACGATCGTCGGCTACGTTGTCGTCCTCTCAGGGTTCATGATCGTCGGAGGCGTTTCGATCACGCCCGATGTGATGCTGGTGGCCCTCGGACTGGCGGCCGTCCTGCTCGGTCGCGGCCGGCTGTTCATTCGCGACTGGGTCCCGTTCATCGGCCTGTTCCTGGCCTATGAGCTGATGCGCGGCTACGCTGACGACCTCAACCGGGTCATCCACGCGGCCGATGTCCTGGCCCTCGAACGGAGCCTCTTCGGCGGGCTCCTGCCGACGCAGGTCCTGCAGGAAGCGCTCCACCCGGCCTCGGGCATCGACCCGTGGGCCATTGCCAGCACGATCCTCTATCTCCTGCACTTCCCGCTCCCGATCGCCGTCGCGTTCCTGCTCTGGGTCCGCCGCCGCCGGGCCTACTATGACTTCGTCGCCGCGCTGATCCTGCTGTCCATGGTCGCGTTCGCAACGTACCTGGTCCTGCCCGTGGCTCCGCCCTGGTGGGCGGCGGCGCGCGGCATGATCCCGGGCCCGGACGGGGCCCCGGCGATCCAGTACCTGAAGGCCCAGGGCTTCGATGACATCGCCCGGCTCTTCGGCTTCGAAGGTCGATTCCTGTACAGCTACGCCGTGTATGAGGTCAACCCGAACCAGGTGGCCGCGTTTCCGTCATTGCACGCCGCCTACCCGTTCCTTGCCTTCCTGTTCGCTCGCCGCTTGTTCGGCCGTCCCGGATGGCTGATGCTCGGCTATTCCGCCGCTGTCTGGTTCGCGATCGTGTACCTCGCCGACCACTACGTCGTCGACGTGCTCGGCGGTGTCCTCTACGCGTCCGTCGCGTACGTGGCCGTCGTCCACGCACCCGGTTGGTTCAGGCGGGCCGTGGATCGCGCCGCGGATCCAGGCGTCAACGCGGACGTCGAGGTTGGCGAGGCGGGCGATCGGGGAGCCTTCGAGCGCGCATCGGGTCGGGTGCGCTGGACGGTCGTTCGCCAGGGCGCCCTGATCGCCATCGTCGGGGCCATCGGCGTGGTCGGTGTCATCAAGGGCGACTGGCTCGGCGGCCCGTCATCGCCGATCCTGCTCCTGCCTTGGGCCGTCACGATCGCGGGCGTCTGGCGCGCGGCACTCGGCGCGATCTCCCGCTGATGCGCGCCGTGCTCCAGCGCGCGACGCGAGCCTCCGTGCACGTCGGGGACGAACGCGTCGGCGAGGTTGGCCCGGGCCTCGTCATCCTCCTGGGCGTCGGGCGCGACGACGACGACGCCGTGACCGACGGGCTCGCCCGGCGGGTCACTGAACTCAGGATCTTCGCCGATGCCGAGGGCCGGACCAATCGCTCGATCCTCGACGTCCGGGGCGAGGTCCTTGTCGTGAGCCAGTTCACCCTGTACGCGGACACGTCGCGGGGCCGTCGGCCCGGCTTCACCGATGCGGCGCCGCCTGCCCTCGCCGAGCGCCTCTACGAGCGATTCGCCGGGCAGCTGCGCGAGCTGGGGATCAGGCGGGTGGCGATGGGGGCATTCGGCGCGGAGATGGCCGTTGAGCTCGTGAACGAGGGTCCCTTCACGGTCTGGCTCGATACCGACGCGAAGTCGTCGGCCGGCATCCGGACATGAAACGACCGGCCGCTCCGCGACCGGTCGAGCAGCTGTGCAGGAATCCGCCGGAACCTGTAGCGCTCCCCTGAGGCTGGCGCGCTCCCTTGAGCCTGGCGGACCGCTCGCGGAGTGCTCGCGGGCGCTCCGCGCAGCCCTAGCGGGCGCTCCGCGCAGCCCTAGCGGGCGCTCCGCGCAGCCCTAGCGGGCGCTCTTTGTCAGCGTACGACGGCAGCGCGTGCAGGCGAGCACCTTCCGCGACGTGCCACCATCCTCGGTCACCAGCGGCTGCAGATTCGGCTGGTAGCGACGGTGGGCTCGAACGCGGTTCATCCCGGATGACTGGGGATTGAAACCGCCCATCGATGCCTTGCCGCAGATAGCGCAGATACGGGCCATGGTGTCCTCGGAGCTGGAATTCATGGAAGCGCCGGGCCGGAGGTGCCCGAACGGGGCGGTATGATAGCACGCACCCTGGGCGCCTCCGACTTTCGGCTCGCCCGCGCTGACGAGGACTTCGACCGTTGCCCATCGACAACATCCCCGGTCGAGCCCTGGCGACCCGCAGGGCCGCCGCCGACATCGTCCGAGCCGCCGCGCTCGGCTCCTACGGAGTGACCGGCTTCGAGGCCGGCTTCGTCGAGCGTCTCCACGCGACCCTTGTCGGGCGCATGCCCGGAATCCGCATCTCCTTCGTCGGCGACGACCTGACCGTCGCCCTGAAGCTCAGAGTGACCGCCGGACTTCCCGTTGCCGAGGTTGCCCGCCAGGTTGACTCGGCCGTTCGCTACGGCATCCGACGGGCCCTCGGACGCGAGGTGGATGAACTGCGGATTCGGATTGGCGGTCTTCAATCCTCACCGGGAACGTCGCCTCCGGTCCACCCGCAGGAGCGGGACCTCAGCAGCTCGGATCTCGCGGACAGCGGTACGGACGTCGCCTGATGGCGCGTCGGGCGTGCGATGGCCGAGGTCTGCTCGGCGCGTTCCGTGCGGCCGCGGCGAGCCTCGAGGCGCATGTTGACGAGATCAACGGCCTGAATGTCTTTCCCGTTCCCGATGGCGACACCGGCTCGAACATGTTCGCGACGGTCACGGCGGCGCTGATCGAGGCCGAAGGCGTCGGCCCGAGCGGGACGGCCGAACGGATCGCCGCCGCCGCCTCCTTCGGGGCGTTGATGGGTGCCCGCGGGAACTCGGGCGTCATCACCAGCCAGATCCTGCGGGGCATCGCCGAAGGGCTCCACGGCAAGACCCGGTTCAACGGCCTCGACCTCGCGAACGCCCTGGATTCGGGGACCCGGGCGGCCTATGGAGCGGTGGCCAAGCCCGTGGAGGGGACGATCCTGACGGTCATTCGCGAAGCATCCGCCGCGGCGGTGGCCGCGGCGGAGCGCGAGAATGACATCGAGACGGTCCTGGCCGTGACCCTGGCGGCTGCCGAGAAGGCCGTCGCGAGGACGCCCTCGTTGCTGCCGATCCTTCGGGAGGCAGGTGTCGTCGACGCCGGCGGGCAGGGCCTCTGCCGCCTCTTCCAGGGTGCCCTGCTGTTCATGGTCGGACAGGTCCCCAACGCCGCCCGGCCGACTCCGGGCACCATGGTGGTCAAGCCATCCGTCCTCGTCGCCCACGCCGATGAGGGTTTCGGATACGAGACGATGTACCTCCTCCAAGCCCGTTCCGGCGAGCGGCTCGACGTGGACGCTATTCGAGACCACCTTGGGACAGTCGGTGCCTCCGTCCTCGTGGCCGGGGACCAACGGGCCCTCAAGGTCCACGTTCACAACGACCGGCCGGACCTCGTGATCGGCTACGGGCTCGGCCTGGGCTCGCTGTCCCGCATCAGCGTCGAGAACCTCGACAACCAGGCTCGGGACGTGCGCGAGACGCGCGCCGCCGCCTTCACTTCGGGCGATCTGGAAGGGTCGGGGGCCGTGGCGACGGGCTCCGTGGTGACGAGCTCCGTGGCTGCGGCGAGCATGGCGGTTGACGGTTCCGGACCATCTGCCGGTGATGGCGGGGCGGTGCCCGAGGGCAACCCCGTCCTGCCCCTGGCCATCGTTGCGGTGGCCGCGGGCGACGGACTGGCGGCCATCTTTCGGGACTTCGGGGTCAGCAAGGTGGTCGTCGGGGGCCAGTCGGCGAACCCGAGCACAGGCGAGCTCCTCGACGCGATCAGGACGGTCCGGGCGAAGGAAGTCCTCGTCCTCTCGAACAACCCGAACGTCGTCCTCGCGGCGAGGCAGGTCGCCCTCATGGCAGATCGGCCCGTGGGCGTCGTGGCGACCCGCAACGCTGCCGAAGGATTCGCTGCGCTCCTGGCACTCGACCCGACACTGAATGCCGAGGACAACGCGACGGCCATGACGGTCGCGGGCCGCGCCGTTCAAACCCTCTCGGTCACGACGGCGGTGCGGGACGCGACGATCGGTGGCGTCAAGGTCCGGAATGGGCAGACCATCGTGCTCGATCCCGACGATGGCCTCGTCGCCGTCCACGACGACGTCACGGCCGCCGTGATCGTTTCCATCGGGACTCTCGAGTCCGGCTACGAGCTCATCACCGTGTACTACGGCGACGGCGCCGATCTCGCCTCCAGCGAGGCCCTGGCACGGACGATCGGCGAGGCGACGGCAGGGACGGAGGTCGAGGTCGTCCACGGTGGCCAGCCGCACTACCGCTTCCTGATCTCCGCCGAATGATCGTGGCCGGTTCGGCGGGTCGAGAGTCGCGCGCCACCGGTGGCCGGGCTCCGACGCGTCGCCCGGTCCGCGCGGCGCCACCGAGCGATCCGCGCATCCTCCTCGAGACGCCCATCGGTCGGTCGGGCCTGCCTGGGTCGACGTCGCTCGCCCGGACCGGCCGTCGGATTGGGATCAACGTCGTCCGCGACCTCCTCTTTCGCGTGCCGCGTCGGTACGATGACCTCCGGGAGATGCGTACCATTGCCGCGTTCGCGATGATCGCCGACGGGGAGCTGGTATCGGCGCGGGTGCGCGTGGCCGACCTCCGGGTCGAGGGGTCGTTCCGTCGAAGGGTGCAGCGGACGATCGCGCGGCTCGAAGACGAGACGGGCAGCCTCGACGCGACCTGGTTCGGCCGCCGCTACATCGAGCGACGGCTCAAGGTTGGAGACGCGATCGTCGTGAGCGGGAAGCTGCGGCGGTTCGGGTATCGGATGACCCTCGACAACCCGGAGTTCCAGATCGACGACGGTGCGGCGCTCCTGCACGCTGGTCGCATCGTGCCGATCTACAGGCTCACGGCGGGCCTGGCGACCGCCTCCCTGCGACGTGCGGTCCGGGCCGCCCTCGATGCGACCGCGGCGGCCTATCCCGAATACCTTTCGGCGGGAACGAGGGCCGACGTCGGCCTCGTACCGATCGGCGAGGCCGTGGAGGAGGCCCACTACCCGACGACGTTCGAGCGTCGCGACGCGGCCCTGCGGCGCCTCGCGTTCGACGAGCTCCTCGCCCTCCAGATCGGCATGGTGAGCCGCCGCCGGGCGCGTGTCGGCGAACACGGCCGGCCGATCATCGTGACGGACGCGCACGCCGAAGCCATCCGCGACGCACTGGTTGTCGGGCTGTCCACCAGGGTTGGTCACCCGGTCGAGTTGACGAACGATCAGGCCACGGCCATCGACATGCTCCGGGCCGACCTCGCCCGGCCGGCGCCGATGCTCCGACTCCTGCAGGGCGACGTCGGTTCCGGGAAGACGGCCGTGGCCGCCTGGGGTCTCGCCGCGGCCGCGCTCTCTGGCCGGCAGGGCGCGCTGCTTGCCCCCACCGACCTCCTTGCCCGTCAGCATCAGCGCACGCTCATCGAGCTCCTCGGGCCCCTCGGGATCGGCGTCGAGCTGCTGACCGGATCCATGCGGGCCGTCGACGCCAACCGGACACGCGAGCTACTGGGGTCCGGCCAGGCAGGCGTCGTGGTCGGGACGCACGCCTTGATCTCCGACTCGGTTCGCTTCGCCGATCTCGGCCTCGCGGTCATCGACGAGCAGCATCGCTTCGGGGTCGAACAGCGGGCGACCCTCGAGGCCAAGGGTGGGTCGATTCCGCACGTCCTGCTCATGACGGCAACACCCATTCCCCGCACGCTTGGCCAGGTCCTGTATGCGGACCTCGACGTCACTGACCTCCGGACACCGCCGGTCGGAAGGGTGGCGATCCGGACGGGCATTCGATCCTTCGACGATCTGGAGGGGACGTGGGATCGGGTCCGCGCCGAGGCGGCACGAGGGCGTCGCTCGTTCGTGGTGGTCCCACGCATCGTCGAGGCCGATGGCGTCGACGGAGCTGGACCCGACCTCGACCTGTTCGGACTGCCCGATGAATCCGTCATCGCCTCGACGGCGGTCGCGGCGGAGGCCGAAGCCGAGCGTCTGCGGCAACTCCTCGCTCCGCTTCGCGTCGGCCTGGTCCACGGTCGCCTCAAGCCGGCGGATCGCGATGCCGAGATGGCGCGCTTCCGCGACGGATCCCTCGATGTCCTGGTGGGGACAACCGTCATCGAGGTCGGCGTCGACGTCCCAGAGGCCACCATGATGATCATCGAGAGCGCGGACCGATTTGGGCTGGCCCAGCTCCATCAGCTGCGTGGTCGTGTTGGCCGGGGCGTCGACGAGTCGTTCTGCGTGCTGGTGACGGATTCGACGGATGAGACAGCCAGGGCGCGCCTTGCGGCCATCCGCGACGAGCGGGACGGGTTTGCCCTGGCTGAGAAGGACTGGGAGCTTCGGCGCGAGGGGGATGTGCTGGGCTTTGAACAGAGCGGATTCCCGGCGCTCCGCGTCGCGTCACTCCAGCGCGAGGGGCACCGTGACCTGGCCGTCCGGGCGCGTGGCGCGGCGGAAGAACTGCTCGACGAGGCGGGTGACCTGCGGCCCGGCAACGACGACCTGAGTCGCGAACTCCGCGTGGGTTGGCTGGCGTCCGTCGCTCGGGCTGACGCGGAATCGGGCGCTTGACGGGATCGGGCGGCGGTGCCGGGCGGGTCATCGCAGGGACGGCACGCGGCGTTCGTCTGTCGGCCCCCGGATCGGTGACCCGACCGTTGTCGGATCGCGTGAAGCAGACGTTGTTTGCCGTCCTGGATCCGAGTCTCCGCGGGGCGACGGTGCTCGACCTCTTCGCGGGCAGCGGTGCTGCAGGGATCGAGGCGCTCTCGCGCGGCGCGATTCGGGCGATCTTCGTGGAGCGCGACAGGCGGGCGGTGGCGACGATCGAGACGAACCTGGAACGCGCTCACCTGGCGGGCCCCGAGGCCCTGGTCATTCGACGCGATGCGATCGGCTGGCTGGGGTCGTCCGACGCGATGGCGCATGGTCCGGTCGGCGTGGCGATCGTCGATCCCCCGTACGACCAGCCGGACCTCATGGTGATGGCGCTCGATCACCTCGGGCGATCCCCAACGCCGATGGGGCGCGGCTCGATCGTGGTGGCCAAGCACTTCTGGCGGGATCAGCCACCGGACACGATCGGGCTGCTAGCATCCGACCGGGCGCGACGCTTCGGCGACACCGCGCTGACCTTCTATCGCGTGGTGGATCCAGCGGAGGCGCCGGCGTGAGGATAGCGGTCTATCCGGGGTCGTTCGACCCGATAACGAATGGCCATCTCGATGTCCTGAGCCGGGCCCTCGGCGTCTTCGATCGGGTCGCGGTCGCCGTCCTCGCCAATCCGAAGAAGCGTCCGCTGCTGTCGGCGGACGAGCGAATCGCCGTCATCCGTACGGCCGTCGACGAGGCCGGGCTGCCGGCGGAACGAGTCGACGTCGTGGGCCTCGATGGGCTGACCGTGGACGCCGTCCGAGCGTACGGCGGAATCTCCATCGTCCGGGGACTTCGCGCCGTGTCGGACTTCGAGGCGGAGATGCGGCTGGCCCACAACAACCGGAAGCTCGCCCCGGACATCGATACCGTCTTCTTCATGACGGCCGTGGAGTACGGCTACGTCAGCTCGAGCCTCGTTCGGGAGATCGCGTCGTACGGCGGCGACGTCAGCGGCATGGTGCCCGCGGCGGCGGCGGCAGCAGTCAGGATCGCGCTTGCCCGCGGTGAGCCCGGCGGCCGCGTGCGATAATCGGCCGGACTTGCCCTGCTGGAGGCTCCTGCGCTGGACATCATCTTCCTCCTCGAGCGGCTTGAATCCCTGGTCGCGTCCGGAAAGTCGCTGCCCCTCACGCGGAACGCCGTCATCGATCGAGATGCCGTCCTCGATCTCGTGGATCAGCTGCGGGCCGCCATTCCAGAGGAAGTCCGAGCGGCCAAGCGCATCAACGCCGAGGGCGAGCGCATCATCGAGAAGGCCGAGGACGAGGCTCGCAGCATCACCAGCCGAGCCCAGGAACAGGCGGCCTTCCTGATTGGCGAACGGGGCCTCCTCGAGCTGGCGGAGGAAGAGGGTCGAAGGATCATCGCCGACGCTCGATCACAGGCTGAGGAAACGCGGGCGGGGGCGGACGACTATGCACTCGGGCTCCTCGAGACGCTCGAGGTCGAGGTCGGCAAGGCGCTCGCTGGCGTCCAGAAGGGCATCACCGTGCTTGACGTCCGTCGGGCCGAGCTGGCCGCGGCCGAGGTCGCGGCATCGTTCGACGACGATGGTGGTGGCATCGACGATGGCGACCGTACAGACGCACGGGACGAGGACGAGCCCAGTTACCGGTGACCACTCGATCGGAACTGACGTTCCCGATGGCGAGGCTTCTCGCCGAACCGGCCGGGGCCAGTCGACGGTACGAACTCCGCGACATCACGATCCCCCTGGACGAGGAACTCGTTGAGGCCACGCCGATCAGCGGTGAGTTCGGGGTCGCGCGCACCAACCGCGGGCTGCTCGTCGATGGAACCCTGACCACGGTCCTGGCGACGGAGTGTTCCAGGTGCCTCGAACCGGCCAGGGTCGAATTGACCGCCCGACTCAGCGAGGAGGTGCTGCCGTCGATCGACGTCACCACCGGCCAAGCCCTGGACCGGACGGTCGAGCCCGACGTCGTGCGCCTCAGCGACCATCACGAGCTGGACCTCGAGCCGTTGCTCCGGGAGGCCATCCTGCTCGCGGCGCCGATCGCCCCGCTGTGTGGCCCCGACTGCCCCGGCCTGTGCATCGAGTGCGGCGAGCGACTGGGCGCCGGCCACCGGGCCCATGACGCGGACGACATCGACCCGCGGCTGGTGGCCCTGCGGAGCTTCCGGGTCGACGGAGACGCCGAGAACGGGTAGACTCCGCCCTCGGTCCATCGCCGTCGCGCCCCGGGCCATTCGTCCTCGATCTTGATCACAACGTCGCGCCCGCGCGACGTGTCGCCCGGCCATCGCAGGTTGAGCTGGGCAGCGAAAGGAGCAGCACCAGACCATGGGCGTACCCAAGCGACGGGTCTCCCACGCACGGCAGGGGGATCGACGTGCCCATCTCGCGATCGAACTCCCGAAGCTCGAGGAGTGCTCGCACTGTCACCAGCCGAAGCAGTCGCACCGCGCCTGCCCGAACTGCGGGTACTACGGCGGCCGACCGGTCCTCGAGCTGAAGACGGCCAAGGACGAGCCCGCGTCCTGATCCCGTGATCACCCAGGCCTTCGCGCCGGATCCGGACACTCGCGGAGTTCGGATCGCCGTGGACGCCATGGGTGGAGACCACGGTCCGACCGAGGTCGTGCCGGGCGCCCTCGATCACGCCCGGGCGCACCCGGAGGACCGCGTCCTGCTCGTCGGTGACGAGGCCCGGATCGCGGCGATCGCCGGGATCCTTCCCGAGAACGTCGAAATCGTCCACGCCTCGCAGGCGATCGAGATGGACGATCACCCGGCCAGGGCGATGCGCGAGAAGAAGGACTCCTCCATCATCGTCGCCTGTGACCTGGTCCGGAGCGGACGGGCGGACGCGGTGATCACCGCCGGCCACACCGGCGCCGCGATGGCCGCCGCCGTGCTGCGGATCGGACGCCTGCCCGGCGTCGACCGACCGGCCCTGGCCGTCCAGATGATCCGGTCCGGGACGCCCTTCGTCCTTCTCGATATCGGGGCAAATCCGGATTCGAGTGCGGCGAATCTCGCCCAATACGGCCGGATGGGAGCCATCTTTGCCGAGCGGGTCCTCGGGATCGAGAACCCACGGGTCGCCCTGCTGTCCATCGGCGAGGAGAAGGGCAAGGGAGACCTTCGGATCCAGCAGGCGACCGAGCTTCTGGACCTGTCCGGCCTCAACTTCATCGGGAATGTCGAAGGGCGTGACCTCACGGGCCCGATCGCCGACGTCATTGTCACGGACGCGGTCGCCGGGAACGTCGTGATCAAGTTCTTCGAGGGTCTCTCGTCGTTCATCTTCGACCTCTTTCGGGCCGAGTTCAGCGGCTCCATCCGGGGTCGCCTGGCCTACCTCCTCATGCGCCCGGGCGTCGGGCGCATTCGGAAGGTGTTCGACTACGAGCGGGTGGGTGGGTCGCCACTGCTCGGCGTCCGGGGGTCCGTGATCATCACCCACGGTCGGGCGAAACGACGGATGATCCGATACGGCTGCGGCGTGGCCGGCGAGACGGCACGAACCAGGGTCCCCACCCTCATCGCCGAGGCCTTCAGGGATGCGCGATCCACGCCCCGATCCGGCACGAGAGACGGCACCGGCGATCCCAGGGACGTGGACGCTCCCCAGCCCGTAGCCGTCGCGGCCGACGTTCCGCCTGACGCTCCATGAGCGGACCCGTCCTGTCGGTCGGGCGCGGCGTGATCGTGGAGATGGCGCGCCTTGCGGCCCTCGAAGTGCCGGGCGTTCTCCGCATCGCCAGGGCCGGACCCAACTGGCGGACGTTCTTCCTCGGCCCCGCGATCGTGGTGCGCACGCATGACGATCGGGTCGACATCCGGATGTGGGTGATCGCCCGCCCCGGTGCCAATCTCGCGTCCGTGGGCGGTGACGTGCGAGGGGCGATTGCGGGGTCGGTCGAGCGACTCCTGGGGCTTCACGTCGGTTCGGTGACGGTCATCGTCGATGGCATCGGCGGCTGACCGCCTGCGGAGCCGCCGGGCGGCGCGACGGATCGCACTGGCGGCGATCTTCGAGGCGGAATTCGGGCAACACACGCCCACAACAATCCTGGAGCGGCAACTTGCCGAGTCCGAGGGCGACCCGGAGACGGCGGAGATGGCCCGTCGCCTTGTCGATCTCGTCGTGGAGCACCGGGACACGATCGACGCTCGAATCGAAGCCACGGCCACCCGGTATCCGGTTGTTTCGCTCGCTCGGATGGACCGCGCGCTGCTCCGTTGTGCCATCGGTGAGGTGCTACACTCCGCCACGCCGGCCCGGGTGGCGATCGCCGAGTGGGTCGAACTGGCACGAACCTACAGTGGAGACCCGATGCGCCGTTTGATGAACGGCGTCCTCGGCCAGATCGCGAAAGGCACCGCCGCCGGCTGACCGCCGGTCCGAGACCCTCAGGAGGGAACTAGTGGCCACAACCTACGAGCGACTCAAGAAGATCGTCATCGAGCAGCTCGGTGTCGACGAGGATGAGGTCAAGCCCGAGGCGTCGTTCGTCGACGATCTCAACGCCGATTCCCTGGATCTCGTCGAGCTCATCATGAGTCTCGAGGAGGAGTTCGGAACCGAGATCTCGGACGAGGATGCCGAGCGGATCAGGACCGTCCAGGACGCGGCCGACTACATCGACGAGCGGACCTCCTGAGGGAGATTCCTCGGACCTCTGGCGCCGATCCGGGAGACGCGGAACCGACACGCGGCGTGGATCGGATCGATGCCCTCATTGCCCGCCTCGGCGTGCCCATCCGCGACCGGGCGATCATAGCCCAGGCGCTGACGCACTCCTCATGGCTGCACGAGCACCCGGACGGCGTCGCCGGGCATAACGAGCGACTCGAATTCCTCGGGGATGCCGTGATCAGCATCATCGTCTCGCAGGAGCTGTATCGCCGGCACCCTTCGGACGATGAGGGGCTTCTGTCGTCCCGTCGCGCGGCCATCGTGAGTACCACCGGACTGGCCGACATCGCCTCGCGAATCGGGATCGGCGAGGCGCTCCGGCTGGGCGAAGGCGAGGCATCGCGCGGCGGCCGCGTTCGCCCATCCCTCCTGGCCTCGGGCCTTGAAGCGCTGGTCGGCGCCGTATTCCTCGATCTCGGCTGGGATGCGGTGGCGCCGTGGTTCGCCGGGATCGCCGAGCCTGAACTCACCTCATCGCTCGGCGCCACCGCGCTCAAGAGCCCGAAGAGTCGCCTCCAGGAGTGGACTCAGCATCGAACTGGAGCGCGTCCCGAATATCGCGTCCTGGAAGCCGCGGGGCCCGATCATGAGAAGGTCTTTCGCATCGACGTGATGGTCGAAGGCGCATCGGTCGGCACCGGCCTGGGGCCCTCGCGTCGCATCGCCGAGACCAACGCGGCGGCCGAAGCGCTGATCACACTCACGGCTCGCGATACTGCCGACGCCGCGGACGGTGACCCGGCGTGACGGCTCCCGCTCGGCTCCTGTCCGTCCGGCTGCAAGGGTTCAAGTCCTTTGCCGAGCGCACCGTGGTGACCTTCGGGCCCGGAATCAGTGCCGTCGTGGGTCCCAATGGCTCCGGCAAGAGCAACCTGGCCGACGCCCTCCGCTGGACTCTGGGAGAGCAGGGTCGGGCGCTTCGATCGCGGAAGGCGGAGGATGTCATCTGGGCCGGCTCGGATCGACGCGCTGCCGTCGGCATGGCCGATGTCCAACTCACGCTTGACAACGGCGATGGCATGCTGCCGGTCGATTTCGGCATCGTCGAGCTGGGTCGTCGGCTCTACCGCTCGGGAGAGAACGAATACCTGCTGAACCGCCAGCGAGTGCGGTTGCGCGACCTCGTTGACCTCCTGGATGGCGCCCATCTTGCCGAGAATGCCTTCCTGTTCATTGGGCAGGGGATGGTCGACCAGGCCCTCGCGCTACGACCGGAGGAACGCCGTCCGCTGTTCGAGGAGGTTGCCGGCGTTCGACGTCACGAGCGTCGGCGGCGCCGAGCGGAGGAGCAGCTTGCCGAATCGGAGGCGAACCTCGCCCGTGTCGAGGATATCGTGGCCGAGCTGCGGCCCCAGGTCCGGCGGCTCGCAGCTCAGGCCGAGCAGGCCACGTCGCGCCAGACCGCGGGCGACGAATTGCTCGACGCGCTCCTTGCCAGCGCCCACGTCCGATGGCACGACGCCGCCCTGGGGATCGCATCGTCGGCCGCCGAGCTCGGCAAGATTCGCGCCGAAGTCAATGCGTCGCTCAATCAGCTGAGCGTGCTCGAATCCGCCTCGGCGTCTGCGGCCGCAGCGCTCGACGAACGGTCCCGGAGCGCACACGTGCTCCGGCGCGCGGCCGACGAGGCCCGCTCGATCCTCACCGCCGTCCAGCTCGAGGAAGGCCGGCAGCAATCCGAGCGGGATGCCCTCGCCCGGGATCGCGAGCGCCTCGACCAGGAACGAGCCGCCGCCGAAGCGGACCTCGTCGTGCAGCGCCGCCGCCTCGCGGTCCCAATCCCGGAACGGGATCTGGCGCTGGAGGCCTCGCTCGCCGAAGCGGAACGGGATCTCGCGGCCGCCCTCGCGGAAGTCGCGCATCTCGAGGGTGTCGATGCCGCGCGGGGTGCGGATGATGCCGCTCTCCGACGGGCGGCCGCGGCGCGAGCCGCCGAGGCGGAGCAGGCCGATCGGCGGCTCGCGGACGCCGAGCGGCATGTCTCCGCTGGACTGTGCCCGATGATCCGCGTCAGCGCTCCCAAGATTGTGGGTGGCTCGCTTGGCATGCCATCGATGAGGCCCGCGACAGTGTGCAGCTCATTTGGCCCATCGACGCTCCGACGGCCGATCTCATCATGATCGGCGGCGGTCGCGCGGCCCTTCCGCCGCCCAGCAACAGCGAGGACTTCGAGCCCGGGCCGGTTTGGTTCAATATGTATCCGCCGGCCTACGCCCGCTTCCTGTACGAGCACGGGGTGCCCGCCGTCTCGATGACGGACTCGTCGTTGACCCGGGATTGCGTGCTGCGATCGACGCCGCCATGGCCGGCGCGGGGCGGGCCTATCTCACGACCCGTGAGGCACTCCGTCAACACCTGAGCGAGCGCGGCCTCGCGGTGGTCGTGGACGGCATCACCACGGCGGCGAGCACGCGACGGAACCCGGACACGGGCACGCCGGAAGCGGACCTCGCGCAACGGCTTTCGGCCACGCGCGGCGGCTTCCTTCGCGACGCCCTGCGCCGGGACGCGACCGGCGCGGCCGGTCGGTTGCTCGCGCGTGCGGTGTGGGTACCCGATCTGACGGCCGCGCTCGAACTCCAGCCGTATCTCCCATCGGGGTGGGTGGTCGTGCCCCGTGACGGGTCCGCCGTTGTCGGTGAGGTGACCGTCCGTCTCGGCGCGGCCGATGGAACCCTCGAGCGTCGAGCCCACCACGAACGAGCGACCGAGGAATTGCGCCTCGCCGAGCAGGCCGCCGCGGCACGTGCGGCCGCCGCCGCAACGGCCGCCGCGACCCTGGCGGGGAAGCGGGCTGCTCTCGATGAGGCCCGAGTGACCGAAGCGGCGGCGAGCAGCGAGCGACGGCGAGCCGAGGAAGCAGAGCGTCTGGTTGCGCGACGGCAGGAGGCACTGGTCCGCGAAGCAGCCTGGCAGCTGGCCCAGGTCCAGCGCCACGAGGCAGAGGTCCAGCGCGCGCGAGCGTCAATTCCGGAACCGGTGACCGTTCCCTCGCCATCGGCCGATGGCGCGACACGCGAGGCGATCATCACCTGGCGAGCCCGGGTCGACGAGCTTCGCGGCCGTCGCGACCGGCTGGCCGGCCAGCTCCGTGAGGTCGATGCCGCTCGGCGGGAGGTCGAGCGGACACGGGCTGCGGCCGAGGCATCCCTGAACCTCGACGAATCGCGCATCCTTTCGGCGGAAGCGGCGATCGCGGCGATGATCGACCGAGAGCGGCGGGTCGACGCCGAGACAGACGCGCTGGGTTCCCGGCTGGCCGAGGCGACGGCGCGTGACGACGAGGCGCGGGCGGCGCTCAACGCCTTGGTCGCCGCCGATACGGACGAGCGCGCCCGACTTGCCACGGCTGAACGGGCCGCCGCAACCGCTCGCGTGCGGCTTCGAGCGGCCGAGGACACGGCCCGGGTGGCGGAGCACCACGATCTGGAAACCCGCCTCGGCCTGGAGGCCCTCAGGGAGCAGTTGCTCGCCGAACTCGGGGGCCTCGCGCCGCTGAGCGTCCGGCATCTGGCCGCGCTAGCCGCCGGTCATGGCAGTCCGGTCGAAATTCCGGCCGCGACCGGGTCCGAGCCGGGGGCCGGCCCGGCGCACATGCCGAGCGATGTCGTGGATGCGGAGGACGCGGAGATCCTCGTGGCCGCCCTGGAGGCCGCCGGGCTGATCTGGGCAGCGTCGACGCCCGAGACGCCTGCGCCGAGCCCCGGCCGCCTGGGATCGCTTCGACGGCGATACCACGATCTCGGCGCCGCGAGCCCGTTCGCGGTCGAGGAGTACGTCGCGGTTCGTGCGCGCCTCGAAGTGCTGGAGGAGCAGCACGCCGATCTCCGCGCCGCCATCGACCAGACGAGGGCCCTGATCAACGAGCTGGACACGATGATCTCGGACCAGTTCCGGACCACGTTCGGGGCGCTGGAAACCGCGTTCGATCGTCGCTTCCGGCAGCTCTTCGGAGGCGGGTTCGCGCGCCTCTCGCTGACGGACCCCACCGATCTCGCTTCGACCGGGATCGAGATCGTCGCCCGTCCTCCCGGCAAGAAGGCCCAGGCCCTCGCGATGTTGTCCGGTGGCGAGCGGGCGCTGACGGCGGTCGCCCTCCTGTTCGCCATGCTCGAGGTCCGGCCCGTGCCGTTCTGCGTGCTGGACGAGGTCGACGCTGCCCTCGATGAAGCCAATGTCGGACGGTTCACGGAGGCTCTTCGGGAGCTCGCCGAGGCGACCCAGTTCGTGGTGATCACCCACAACCGGGGCACGATCGAGATCGCTGACGCCCTGTATGGCGTCACGGTCGGCGACGACTCGGTCTCGCGAGTCATCAGCCTCCGCCTGGACGAGGCGACCGAGCTGGCAGATCGTGGACGGGCGGCAGTGGCCGTTGGACCGGGGGCTGCCGAATGACACTGGATCCGCCCGTCGACGTGCCCGCCGGGGATCTCGACTCCGGCCTGAGCCGCTCGCGGGGTGGGTTCATGTCCCGCCTGCGTGGCCTCTTCGGGGTGTCGGCCGTCCGTGAGGAGGCGTGGGAGATTGCCGAAGAGGCATTGATCGGTGGCGATCTCGGCGCGTCCCTCGCCGCCCGGGTCGTGGCATCGGCGCGCGAGATCCGCGACCCGGAGTCGCCGGGGGCGGCGGTGCGCACCGCGCTCGCCGGCCTGCTCGTGCCACGCGACCCGGACTGGGATCTCAGGCCGACCGTTCCGGGTCATCCGATCGTCGTGCTGGTGGTCGGCGTCAACGGCACCGGCAAGACAACGACGATCGGCAAGCTCGCCATCCGGGAATCCCTCGCCGGCCGGCGCGTCGTTCTCGCCGCTGCCGACACGTTTCGGGCCGCGGCCTCGGAGCAGCTTCGAATCTGGGCCGATCGGGCCGGTGTGGACATGGTCGCCCACGCGCCTGGAGCGGATCCGGGCGCAGTCGTCTTCGACGCCCTCGACGCCGGGGTGGCGAGGGGTGCGGACATCGTGATCATCGACACCGCGGGCCGCCTCCACACGAAGCAGAACCTGATGGACGAGCTTGCGAAGATTCGTCGAATCGTGGACCGCCGTCTGCCCGGGGCGCAGCCGGAGACGCTCTTCGTGCTTGACGCCACAACTGGTCAGAACGGGCTCGCACAGGCGGCGGCCTTCCACCAGGCAGTCGGCCTGACCGGCATCGTCCTCACGAAGCTCGATTCGAGCGCGCGCGGCGGGATCGTGTTTGCGATCGAGGATCATCTCAAGATCCCGGTGCGCTATGTCGGAGTGGGGGAGGGGTCACGGGATCTGCTGCCCTTCGATCCCGGGGCGTTCATCACCGCCCTGTACGGTACGCCAGGGCCGTGAGACGTCAACGGCCGACGGCGCCGCGATCCGCCTGCAGCTCCGTCAGCGCTCCGTCCATCGCTCCATCCAGCGATCCGTCCATCGCTCCATCCAGCGATCCGTCCGCACCGCCGTCCTGGGCGTTCTCGCCGGCGTGATCGCCGCTGGCTGCAGTCTCGATGCGACGCCAGCGCCGGTCATCACCGCAGCCGCGACGCCGGTCCCGACACCCGTCACGACCGCGTATCAGCTTGACGCAACCGCGTGGTACGCGGGCCTCGTGATCAACATCGATTCGGCGACCTCCGTCATCGACGAGGGCGGTGGGTTCGTGGATGTCGACATCCGGCTCGAGAATCCCGGAGCGGACGTTGCGACACTCGGCGTGCCGATCCAGCTCGACGATGGAAGCCAGACCGTGGAGCCCGTGCGCGGAACGGTGGTCCCGGACATCGAGGCCGGCGGATCCGTCGCGATGACGATCCAGTTCGATGTTGACGGCACGTTCGACGTCGCGGCCGCAGCCGTCCGGATCGGCCGGCCGGAGGAGCACGTCGTGATCGTGCCGTTCATCGAAAGTGCCCAGCCTCGTGTCACCCTCGACCCGGTGCCATTGGCGCTCGCGGGGAAGGCGACCGCTGGTGCGCTCACCGTCACCCTGACCTCCGGCGAGATCCGCGCCGACATACCGGATTGGGCCCTCGAGCTGCCCGCCGACACGCTGGCCCTGACGGTGTTCTACTCGGCCCGTTATCGGGGCACCTTCGCGGGAGGGTTCGCCTTTACCGGCGCCAACGTCGGCCTCAGCCTGCCCGACGGCTCGGTGGTATCGGCAAGGGCCGATGGGCACAGCCAGTCGACCGTCGTGCTGAAGCCTGCCGTCACGGTGCCCAATCTGCTCGCCCGGTTTGACGTACCGGATCCGGGGACCGGCACGTACTCGCTCATCGTTCGTGACGGATCGAAGAGGTCGTCGATTCCGTTCACGATCAAGCCGCGGGTGCCCGGAGGGTGATGCGTTACACTCCCGGAGCCCCGGTGTCGCCAGAATCCGCGCACCAACCGGCCCGCCCGACGGCGCGGCGCCGGCACCGAGATCAATCAGGAGCACCACCAGACCCGTGTTCGATGTCCTGAGCGATCGCCTGCGTCAGACGCTGGCGTCCCTCACCGGCCGCGGCCGGATCTCCGAAGCCGACGTCGATGTCGCGATGCGCGAGATCCGCCTCACCCTGCTTGAGGCGGACGTCAACTTCCGCGTCGTCAGGGACTTCATCGTCCGCGTCCGAGAGCAGGCAATCGGGGCCGAGATCCTCGGTAGCCTGTCCGCCGGCCAGCAGGTGGTGAAGATCGTCCACGACGAGCTCGTGGCCCTGCTCGGCGTCGGCGGGCGTGCCCTCCAGCTCCAGGGCAATCCCGCTGTCATCTCCCTCGTCGGCCTCCAGGGGTCGGGCAAGACCACGACGGCCGCAAAGTTAGCCCGGCACACCGTCAAGCTTGGCCGCCGCCCCCTGCTCGTCGCGGCCGACCCATACCGTCCCGCTGCAGGTGACCAGCTCGAGACGCTGGGGAAGGCGCTCGACATCCCGGTCCACCGGGCCCCCGTCGGCACGTCGGTCGTCGATATTGCCCGCGGCGGCGTCGAGGCGGCCAGGCGCCTGGTCCGGGATACGGTGATCATCGACACGGCCGGACGCCTCACCATCGACGATGCGCTGATGGCCGAGATCGCCGCCGTCAATGCAGCGGTCCATCCGGTCGAAACGCTCCTCGTCGTTGACGCAATGACGGGCCAGGAGGCCGTGACCGTGGCCCAGGCGTTCGCCGCCTCGGTTCCGCTCACCGGGCTCGTCCTCACGAAGGTGGACGGAGACGCTCGAGGCGGCGCCGCGCTGTCGATCGCCTCAGTGACCGGCATTCCGGTGAAGTTCCTCGGCACCGGCGAGAAGTCGGATGCCCTGGACGTCTTCCATCCAGATCGCCTGGCCGGCCGGATCCTGGGCATGGGCGACGTCCTGACCCTCGTGGAACGGGCCCAGGAACGAGGGAGCGGCGGGACCCGGGCGTTCTCAACGCGTCGCGCAGGAGGCGGATTGCCGTCGGTTCAGGAACGACCCTGCCGGAGGTGAACCGGCTGATGAAGCAGTTCGCCGACATGCAGAAGCTGATGAAGCAGTTCTCGGGCATGCAGCGCAAGGGGCTCGCCGGCAGCCTCGTGGGCCGGAGGTAGCGAGATGATCGAACGCGATCCGCAAGTTGGGCCCGCAGTTCTCGATCTCGCGCCCCCAGAGCCCGTCATCGTCCCGTCCGACGCGGCACCCGCGACCGACGAGATCCCCCAGGCCCCGCTTGGCGTCCCCGGTGGGAGCGAGCCGCAAGGACGGTCCGACATTCCCGGACATCCTGGCGCGGAGAGCTCCGACGCCGAGGACCACGCCGCCACCGCATCGGTTGCCAGCGTCGTCGCGCCGTCCGGCCGCGGGGCCATGGGCCGGAGCCGCACCCGGTGGATCGTCGCCGGAGGCGTCGCCGCCCTCGCGACGGCCGGCGCGATAGCGGCGGCCGTCCTCCTTGGGGCCAGGCCGCTTCCCGAGGCCCTCCGCTACCTTCCCGCGGACAGCGTGGTGGTCGTCGAGGCGCGGCCTGAGCTGCCCGGCGATCAGCGCCAGAACCTCGGCAACCTGCTGGCCAATTTCCCCGGCTTTGCCGACCAGTCGGTCCTGACCCAGAAGCTCGACGAGACCTTTGACCGGATCGTGTCCGCGGCATCCAACGGGTCCGTCGACTACGCCGCGCGCATCAAGCCCCTCCTCGCGGGGCCCATGGTTGCCGGGGTGGCCGCCGATGGGATCACCGCGATGGCCGGCGCACAACGCGCCGCGAAGGGCCTCGTCGTCGCGACGACCGATGGCTCGGTCTCCTGCGGTTTCGTGTTCGGGACCGCCGGCTCCCTCGAGACGTTCCGCGGCGTGGACATCGAATCCGTCAAGGACGACCTTGCCTGTGCTCTCGACGGTTCATTCATGCTGATCGGCGATGTCTCGAGCATTCGGGCGGGCATTGATGCTCACCTCGACGGGGCGGGCGTGGACACGAACGCACGCTTCACGGCGGCGCGCGAACGCCTCGAGGGTGACCAGCTCGGGCTCGTGTTTGTCGATGGCAAGGCCATCGTCGGGATTGCAGCAGATTTCGCGTCTGGCGTCGGCGTCGACACCGCCCTGATCTCGAAGGTCCCCGACTGGGTCATCGTCGGCCTGCGTGTCATCGACGATGCCGTCCAGATCGACGTGCAGTCCCCTCCGGTCGCGGAGACGGACCTGGCGAGTACCGTGCCGACCGATCCACCGCCGGCCACGAGCCGATACGCGGCGCTATTGCCCGCCGACACCCTCGCCTTCGTCGAGGCGCATGGCGTGGGGGCGAACCTCCAGCGCGCGCTGGCGATCCTCAAGGCTGATCCCAACCAGACTGCCGCGATCGCCCAGCTCGAACAAGTCGTGAGCGCCGTGGGTGGGATGGAGAACGTCGTGGGGTGGGTCGAGGACCTCGGTTTGGCGGCCATTCCCACCGGTGATTCTGTCGGCGGGGTGGTCCTGATCCGGGGAACCGATGCGGCTGCCGTGTCGGCTCGCCTCGCCCAACTCCGCAACCTGCTCATCCTGGCGTCAACGGGAACCGACATCACGGTCAACGACAGCGAGCACGCCGGCGTGACCATCACGAACGTGGACCTCGGCGACCTCGGGTCGTTGCTGTCCGGGTTCGGCGTCGACTCCGGGATCAGCGGCGTCGACGCGCGGCTCTCGTTCACGCTGGCGGCGAAGAACGACGTTCTCATGCTCGCCGTCGGCGACGGCGTCATCGAGCGGGTCCTCGACACGACGAGTGAGTCCAGCCTCGGCACGACCGGGGCGTATCAGCGCGTGATCTCGCTGACCGGCAGCCCGAACGATGCCGAGGTCTATGTCGCGATCGATGGACTGCTCGGCTTCGTGGAGTCGAACCTGCCGGCCGGCGTCGACATCGGCACCTGGATCATGGGGGTCAAGCCCTACCTCGAGCACGTGGCCAGCTTCGGCGACGCCACGGTCACCACCGGTGCGGGCAGCCGAAGTCGCCTCGTGATCACCGTCAAGTAAGCTACCGGGCCGGCACTGGCCCGGAATACAGGAGGAACCATCCCGCATGGCCGTTCGCATTCGACTCACGCGCGTCGGCGCGAAGAAGGCACCGACCTATCGCGTCGTCGTCGCCGATTCACGCAGCGCTCGTGACAGTCGCTCGATCGAGACGATCGGGCACTACAACCCCCTCGCCGAGCCTGCCGAGATCGTCATCGACGCGGACAAGGCGAAGGCGTGGCTCGCCAAGGGCGCACAGCCCTCAGACACCGTTGCGCGGCTCCTTCGGGTTGCCGGCATCGTGACCGCCGGAAGGTAGAACGCCATGGCTGCACGCGAACTCGTGGAATATGTCGCCAAGACGCTCGTCGACGATCCCGCTTCGGTCACCGTGACCGAAGTCGAGGATGCCGAGGGCACCGTGATCGAGCTGCATGTCGCCGAGGAGGACATGGGCAAGGTCATCGGCCGAAACGGCAGCGTCGCCAAGGCACTTCGAACCCTCCTGAAGGTCACGGCCGCCCGCGACGGCGGCTCGGTGTCCCTGGAAATCCTCTGAGCGACGCGTTGACGGGCGCCCCGGTGTCCGAGACGCGACTCGTGGTGGCCCGGGTCCGCGGGCTCCACGGGCTTCACGGCGTCGTCCGGGTGGAGGTCCTGACGGATCAGCCCGAGGTCCGTTTCGCGGTCGGCCACGTCCTCCACCCGGAAGGGGGAACGGCTCCGCTGACGATCGTCGAGGCGGCGGCCGTCGACGATGGACCTGGCTGGCGCCTGCGTTTCGCGGAGGTCGGCAGCCGCAACGCCGCGGAGTCGCTCCGGGACGCGTATCTCGAGACGGTCGTCGACCGGGCCACGGATCTGGAACCGGGTGCCGCGTACTGGCACGAGGTGATCGGCGTCGAGGTGCGCGGCCTCGAGGGCCAGGTCCTCGGCTCCGTGGCCGACATCTACCGGGTGGCGACCGCCGAGATCTTCGTGGTGCGGGGCGGGAGCGTCGGCGAGTTCGACCTGCCGCTCGTCAAGTCCATCGTCAAGGTCTTCGCGCCGGAGCGAGGCGAGATCGTCGTGGACGAGGTGGTCCTGGACCTGGCGGGAGCGCCGGTCGACGAGCCGAAGCCCCGGCCACCGCGCAAGCGGCCGCGCTGGTCCCGCCACGGGAAGGGCGCGGCAGAAGGAGCGTCGATCGGGGCAGCGTCGGCGCCCGCGGTCACGACCCCGACGGAGGGGTCCGCTGACGCGACGGCGGCTCCGGCACCCGAACCGGCCCCGGGCGACGCCGCCGACTGACCGTGCGAATCGACGTCTTGACCCTCTTTCCCGCGATGTTCGAAGGTCCGCTATCGGGCAGCATTCCGGCCCGCATCCAGGAGCAGGGGTTGGCCGAGATACGGGTCCACGACCTCCGAACGTGGGGGCTGGGACGTCACCGGAGCGTGGATGACGCCCCGTACGGAGGCGGGCCGGGCATGGTGATGCGGCCGGAACCGGTTGCCGCGGCGCTCGATGAGCGTCGAGGCACCGCCACCACGGCGATCCTTCTGGACCCCGGTGGCGAGGTGTTCCGCCACGAACGCGCCGCTGATCTCGCGATTCGCGAGCACCTGGTCTTCGTCTGCCCGCGATACGAGGGCGTGGACGATCGGATCCGCGACCTGGTCGACCTGGAGCTCTCTATCGGCGACTTCGTGGTGACGGGCGGCGAGTTGCCTGCGCTCCTCATCATCGACGCCACGATCCGGTTGCTGCCCGGGGCGATCGATGATGCGTCGACCGCAGAGGAATCGTTCACCCGCGGCCTCCTCGAGTATCCGCAGTTCACCCGCCCGGCGGTGTTTCGCGGCATGGGCATACCCGAGGTCCTCACGAGCGGGAACCACGAAGCGGTACGCCGATGGCGTCTCGAGGAGGCCCTCCGACGCACGATGGAACAGCGCCCCGACCTGCTCGGGTCACGGCCGTTCAGCCCCGAGGAACGGGGCATGCTGGACCTCATCCTCCCAAATCCGGACGGTGAAGGGGAATCGCCGGCGCCGGACTGACCTGTGAGCGCCGGACAGACCTGTCGGCGCCGGACTGACCTGTGAGCGCCGGACAGACCTGTCAGCGCCGGACTGACACCAGGCCCGTGCTATACTCCGCCGCCGGTCGAAACCGACCGTCAGCATCGATGCCCAATCCCGCAGCCATGGCTGCCCACTGATCAGGAATCGCCATCGTGAACGTGCTCGACGAGATTGTCGCCGAACAGATCCGAACCGACCTTCCGGCTCTCGCCAGCGGTGACACCGTGCGCGTCTTCGCGCGGGTCCTCGAAGGCGGCAAGGAGCGCGTGCAGGTCTTCGAGGGGACAGTGATGCGCCTCCGCGGCGGCGGCATCACCCGATCGCTCACGGTCCGCAAGCTGGCCAGCGGCGTCGGCGTCGAGCGAACCTTCAAGATCAACAGCCCGCGCATCGAGAAGATCGAGGTCGTGCGACACGGCCAGGTGCGGCGTGCGCAGCTGTACTTCCTCCGAAAGCGGGTCGGCAAGGCCGCGACACTGCGCGAACGCCGAACGAACGCCTGACCGGCGACCGGCGGCCCAGGGCCAAGGGCCAGCGGCCGGAGCGTCCCGCACGACCCCGTCGCCCCGACGGGGTCGCCTGATCCTATGTTCGGCGCGCAACAGGTCATCAGGGTAGGCTTGCCGTCGTGCCCAGGAACCCGACCTTCAGGATCGAACGGCCGCTGTGGAGCGCGGGTCTGGGGCGCCTCGCTGGGGTCGACGAGGTCGGGGTGGCGCCGACCTGCGGGGCGGTCGTGGCGGCCGCGGTCATCATCCGTCCGTACAGCCACCGCATTCCGGGCGTCCGCGATTCGAAGACCCTTTCCGCCGCGCAGCGCGAGCACCTTGCGCCGGAGATCCAGCGCCGGGCTCTCGCGGTCGGCGTGGGCGCGGCGTCGGTCGGCGAAATCGATCGGCTGAACATCTACCACGCCACACACCTGGCGATGCGTCGCGCCATCGCGCGGCTCGGCGGCCACGACCACGTGCTCGTCGACGGGAACCGCATCGTCGGCTTCGAAGGCCACGTGGGACCGTACACGGCGATCGTCGACGGAGACGCGATCTCCTACTCGATCGCCTGTGCCTCCGTGGTCGCGAAGGTCGTCCGGGATAGGATGATGGCGCGGCTCGCCGCCCGCTACCCGGGCTACGGCTGGGAACGCAATCAGGGCTACGCGACGCCAGAACATCGACAGGCCATTCGCCGCCTGGGCCTCACGCCCTTCCATCGGCGCAGCTTTCTGGCCCTGCAGCGGACGCTGGCCGGCGACCAGCTGGCCATGGGCCTCGATGCTGGAGATCACGGTGATCCGTTGGTCCGCCGACCGGTACCCGTCGGGGTGCCCCGAGCGGTACCCGTCATGGCGCCCTGCGATCTTCCCGACGTCCGGGACCTGGTCGCGGGCCTTGTCGAGAACCTCGAATTGACCCTGGCGATGCCCGAGACTGACGAACCGGACGTCGTCCGTCCGGGTTGAGCCTCGGCAATCCGAGACTGGGCTGCCGCGTGCGTGGTCGGCGTACCGCGCGGTCGCTTGCATGCTCGGCGTACCGGGCCGCCGGTTTGGCGGGCCCAGTCGGTCGAGCCATTCAACGGGCCGGTCACCGCTCGATGTGATCCCCAGATAAGCGGCAGTGCAGTGACGCCTGCGATCCTCGCGGTATGCGGACTGAGGCGCAACAGATCGGCGACGCGGCAGAGCAACTGGTGACGGACAGGCTCGTAGCCGCTGGATGGCAGATCCTCGGTCGGCAGGTTCGCGTGGGCCGGGCCGAGCTGGACATCGTGGCGCTCGATCTCGTCACGCCCGCGCGCCTCGTCATCGTGGAGGTCCGGGCCAGGGCCACGAGAGAGTTTGGAGCACCCGAGGAGACGGTGGACGCCCGGAAGCGGATTCGGTTGCGGCGAGCCGCCCAGGCGCTTCGAGCCCAGGGTGTGCTCCCGGACGGGACCTCGATTCCGCCGCTCCCGCTGCGCCTGGATCTCGTGGTCGTCGAGCCGCCCGAGGTTGACGGTGGCGTGGTCCGCGTGCGCCACCACGTGGCGGCGATCTAGCAGGCGGAGGGGTCCGTTCGGGACCCTGTGCTACACTCCGGCCCGCCGTGGACCGTTCGCGGCAGCCATGCCCGTCGCCGATTGGCGCGGAGCTCACACGCGGATCGTTCCGACCGGGACGGTGCCGAGCAGGTTCGCCGACGCGAGGCTGAGCGGTCCTCGGCGACGGGATCCGCGGCGGAACAACCGGATCAGGAGGTCGAAACCCGTGCCGTCCGTCTCAATGCGGCAGCTGCTCGAAGCCGGTGTCCACTTCGGGCACCAGACGCGCCGCTGGAACCCCAAGATGCGCCCGTTCATCTTCGCGGAGCGCAACGGAATCCATATCATCGATCTGGCCCAGACGGCGAAGCGACTCGAGGTCGCGCTCGACTTCGTCCGGGAGACCGTTGCCCGCGGCGAGCCCGTCCTCTTCATCGGAACGAAGAAGCAGGCCCAGGAGCCCATCGCCGAGGAGGCGATGCGCGCCGGGATGCCATACATCAACAAGCGCTGGCTCGGCGGCATGCTCACGAACTTCACCACGATCAAGAAGCGGATCGGGCTCATGGAGCAGCTTGAGGCCCGCCAGCAATCCAGCGAGTTCGAACGGCTGCCGAAGAAGGAGGCCGCGAAGCTCACCGAGGAGTTGAACAAGCTGACGGCCACGCTCGGCGGCATTCGCAAGATGAAGCGTCTCCCGGGCGCCGTCTTCATCGTGGACCCCCATCGAGAGCGGATCGCGATCACGGAGGCGAACAAGCTCGAGCTGCCGGTGGTGGGGACAGGGGACACGAACGTCGATCCCGATGAGATCGACTTCATCATCCCGGCCAATGACGACGCCATCCGGGCGATCCGCCTGCTGTGCTCGCTCGTCGCCGACGCGGCGATCGAAGGCGCCCAGGAGCGTGCTTCACGGGCCACGACGGAGCCCGAGCCGGAGCCGACGCTCATCGAGCCGGAATACGACGACGTGGGCGCGAGTGACGCGCTCGTCGCAGCGCTCGCCGGCGGAGCCGCCCTCAGCTTCGCGCCGGATGATGATGACGACCTCCTACCGGGAGCGCCGGTCTTGCCGATCGTCGAGGAGCCGACGGCCACACCCGAGGAAATCGCGGCCGAGCTGGCCCGTGAGGCGGCGGAGCGGGCTGCCGCTGAAACGGCCGGCTGACCCATCGAATCGGACCGAACATCCACCGCGGTGCGTCGGCGTACCGCCTGAAACAGGAGCAACAGACCAGCATGGCCACAATCAGCGCTGCGGCGGTGAAGGATCTTCGCGAGCGAACCGGAGCCGGGTACATGGACTGCAAGCGCGTCCTCGACGAGACCGGCGGGGATGTGGAAAAGGCGATCGTGCTCCTTCGCGAGCGTGGCCTTGCCGCGGCTGCCAAGAAGTCCGGCCGTGACGCTCGCGAAGGCCTCGTCTCCAGCTACATCCACACGGGCGGTCGGGTCGGCGTCCTTATCGAGGTCAACTGTGAAACGGACTTCGTCGCCCGAACAGATGAATTCCAGAAGCTGGTCCGTGACCTGGCGGTCCAGGTGGCCGGCCTGGCCCCGCTGTATGTGGATGCCGACGGTATTCCGACCGCCGACCTCGAACTGAAGAAGACCGAGCTCGCCGCCGATCCAACGGCCGCCTCAAAGCCTGCCGAGATCCGCGAGAAGATCGTGGATGGCCAGCTGCAGAAGTGGTTCCGGGAGGTCTGCCTCCTCGAACAGCCGTTCCGTGATGAGGAGCGCTCCGTGCGCGACCTCGTCAACGAGAGGATTTCGACCATCGGGGAGAACATCCGGGTGCGGCGGTTCGTCCGATACGCACTCGGGGAGGAACTGTGACGGTCGAACAGGGAGGCACGCCGGTTCGCTATCGCCGGATCCTGCTGAAGCTGTCCGGGGAGGCGCTCCTCGGCGATAGAAGCTATGGGGTTGACCCGGCCGTGTGCGCCTTCATCGCCAGCCAGGTCGCGAGGGTCCAGGCGACCGGGGTGCAGGTAGGAATCGTCGTTGGTGGCGGCAACATCTTCCGTGGCCTGGCGGCATCGGCGCGCGGCATGGACCGTGCGACTGGGGACTACATCGGCATGCTGGCGACCGTCATGAACGGACTCGCGCTTCAAGATGCCCTTGAACGGGCCGGGATCCAGAATCGTCTGATGAGCGCGATCGCCATGAACGAGATCGCCGAGCCGTATATCCGGCGTCGCGCCATCCGTCATCTGGAGAAGGGTCGGGTCACGATATTCGTGGCCGGGACCGGCAACCCGTACTTCACCACCGACACGGCGGCCGCGCTGCGGGCGGTCGAGATCGGCGCCGAGGTGCTCCTGAAGGCCACGAAGGTCGATGGCGTCTACGATGCGGATCCCATGCAGACCCCGGACGCCCACCGATATGCGCAGCTCGCCTACGCGGACCTGCTGCGGGACCAGCTCAAGGTCATGGACGCGGCGGCCGTCGCACTGTGTATGGAAAATGACCTTCCGATTGTTGTCTTCGACCTGAACAAGCCGGACAACATCGTTCGTGTTGCCCTGGGCGATTCCGTCGGGACGCGCATCGCCGCCGAGCTTTCGGGAGACGGCCAGCCATGAACATCGAGATCGTCACGGCCGCCGATCAGCGCATGGGCCGCGCCATCGAGGCGATGGAACGCGACTTCCAGGGACTCCGGACGGGCCGAGCCTCGACGAGTCTGGTCGAGCGCATCCACGTCGACTACTACGGCACGGAGACCCCGCTGAACCAGCTCGCCGGCATCAGCGTGCCGGAGGCCCACCAGATCGTGATTCAACCGTGGGACCGTGCCGTCCTCGGCGCGATCGAAAAGGCCATTCTCAAGAGCGACATCGGCCTCACGCCGAACGTTGACGGGACCGTCGTTCGGCTCAACATCCCGCCGCTCACGGAGGAGCGCCGCCGCGACATCGTCAAGGCGGTCCATCGGCGCATGGAGGAAGCGCGGGTCGAGATCCGCAACCTGCGCCGCGACGCCGCCGACCAGCTCAAGAAGCTCGAGCGCGACAGCGAGGTCGGCGCGGACGACGCGCATCGGACGCTCGACGCCATCCAGAAGACGACAGACCGCCACATCGGCGAAGTCGATCGCGTCGGCGCCGCCAAGGAACAGGAGGTCCTGGAGGTCTAGTGGCGCGAGCACCGCTCGTTCGGCCGACCGATGCGCCACCTACGGCGCACGAGAACGATCTCAGCACGGAGCCAGGTCGACCGGGCGTACCTGCGTCAACTCCGGCCCACGTTGATCTGCCACGCCATGTCGCGATCATCATGGACGGCAACCGGCGTTGGGCCAGGCAGCGCGGGCTCGACGATCTCGAGGGCCACCCCGCCGGGGTCGAGGCAATCCGGACGGTCCTCCGCCATGCGCGTCGGCGGGGCATCGGGGCGCTCACCCTGTATGCCTTCAGCCGTGAGAACTGGGCTCGCAGTGACGACGAGGTGGCCGCTCTCTTCGGCCTGCTCGAAGCCGCCATCCGCAACGAGACCGCGGAACTCCGCAGCCAGGGGGTCCGAGTGCGGATGATCGGTCGCCTGAACGAACTTCCCGAGGCTACACGGGCGTCGATCGACGACGCCCTTGCGGCCACCGCCGATGGTGCGGAGATGCTCCTCACGATCGCGTTCAACTACGCCGGGCGGACGGAGCTCGTCGACGCGATCCGCGCGATCGTCGCGTCCGGCATGTCGCCAGGTGAGGTCGACGAGGCATCCGTCGCAGCCGCGCTGTATACCGCCGGAACGCCGGATCCGGATCTCGTGATCCGAACCGGGGGCGAGGAGCGGCTCTCGAACTTCCTGATCTGGCAGTCGGCATATGCCGAACTCGTCACGACCGAGACCCTGTGGCCCGACTTCGACGCGGTGTCGCTCGACGCGGCGCTCGACGAGTATGCCTCCCGCCAGCGCCGTTTCGGCCGCTGAGCGGCCCATGCTCAGCGAACGCGCTCGGAGCGCGGCGATCCTCGTCCCGCCGCTCCTGCTGATCCTCTGGCTGGGCGGGCCGTGGCTCGTCCTCCTGGTGGCCGTGGCCGTGGGTCTTGGAGCGCGGGAGGTCTTCAGACTGCTGGAGGCCGCCGGACACCCCGCGTTCCCGGCACTCGGGATCGTCCTCGCCATCGTCGTCGCGGTCAGCGAACCGATCACGGCCCTGCCGGGGGGTTCCGGGCTGCTCCTCGCGAGCATCGGCATTGTCCTGACCGGGGTCGCCGCGTTGACTCGACAGGATCCCCGCGAGGGCTTGGCCGGCTTCATGACAACGACGTTCGGGGCCCTGTACGTCGGGTTACTGGGGTTCGTTCCGCGCCTTGCCGAGCAGGCCCCGGCGAGCCCGGATTCGGCGTTCCTTTCCTTCCTCGGGGCCGAGCGTGGATGGCTGTTCGTCCTCGTGTTCGGCGTCTGGGCGTTCGACACGGGGGCATACCTCGTCGGCCGGCGCTTCGGGCGGCGCCGGTTCATGAGCCATATCTCGCCGGCAAAGACCGTCGAAGGCGTGATCGGGGGCACGATCACGGTGACCGTGATTACCACGCTCCTCGTCACAGGTCTGGGCCACGATCTCATCCAGGGCCTGCTCCTCGGGCCCGTCATCGCGGCGGCGGCGCAGGCCGGCGACCTCGTGGAATCCATGCTCAAGCGGGCGGCCGGCGCGAAGGATTCAGGGCGGCTGATTCGCGGTCACGGCGGGATCCTGGATCGCCTCGACTCGTTCCTGTTCGTCGCGCCTGCTCTCGTCCTGTACGTCCTCGTGGCGTTTCGCTGAGCCGGGAGCGGGCGGAATGACGGCAGGGGTGGAACCGCGGACTCGGGTCGTCTTGCTCGGCTCGACGGGCTCGATCGGGCGCCAGGCTCTCGATGTCCTGCGGCGGGACGGGCGGTTCGACGTGGTCGGCCTCGGGGCGGGACGAAATGCGGCACTGCTCGGGGATCAGATCCGCGCGGTGGGACCATCGATCGCCATCCTCGCCGACGATGCGATCCAGGATGGCCTGGGTGAGGTCCCGGTCGGGACCTTGATCCGGACGGGCGTCACCGCGCTCGACGAGCTGGCGGCACGCGACGATATCGACCTCCTGATCGTCGGTTCGGGCGGCATGGTCAGCCTGCGTCCGGTGCTCACTGCCCTCGCCGTCGGGACGCCTGTCGCGACTGCGAACAAGGAGACGCTGGTCGCAGGCGGTCATCTGGTCATGCCGCTCGCCCGGAGGCTGGCCACCGAGCGGCGGGACGCTGACGCGGCAGATCCGCTTGCCAGTCCGCTGGCCTGGGTGCGGCCGATCGATTCGGAGCACTCGGCCATCTGGCAGTGCCTCGCCGGCGAGCGTCCCGATACCATCGCCGGGCTCATTCTGACGGCGTCCGGGGGTCCGTTCCTGGAGTTCGACCAGGAGGCGCTCGACGCCGTGACCCCGGCACAGGCCCTGCACCATCCGACGTGGTCGATGGGTAGCAAGATCACGGTCGACAGCGCTACGCTCGCCAACAAGGGCCTTGAGGTCATCGAGGCACACTGGCTGTACGATGTTCCCTACGACATGATCGACGTCGTCATCCACCCTCAGTCGGTGGTGCATTCCGCCGTCCGGTTTGTTGACGGCTCCGTCAAAGCCCAACTGGGGACCCCCGATATGCGGCTTCCGATTCAGTACGCCCTCACCTATCCCGAACGCCGCCCGTCACCCAGCCCCGCTCCGGACCTGGCAGCCATCGGGCGCCTGGACTTTCGCAAGCCGGATCTGACGCGGTTCCCGGCCCTGCGAATCGCTCGCGAAGCCGGGCTTGCCGGACCGTGGGCCGCAGCGGCGCTCATGACAGCCGACGAGATCGCGGTCACGCGGTTCCTCGATGGGAGCCTTGACTTCCCGGGCATTCCGAGGCTCCTCGAGAAGGCCGTTGACCTCGTCGGGTCGCGGTCCGGGCCGCCGCCCGATGTCGAGGCACTGGTGGCAATGGATCTGGAACTTCGGGCGCGCTTCGGCAGCGGAGCCGTCGCGTGACGGAGCTCATCCGCACCGTCGTCACCATCTTCCTGTTCTTCGGGATCCTCGGCGTCCTCGTCGTGATCCATGAGCTGGGGCATTTCATCGTCGCCAAGCTCTTCCGCGTCCGTGTGCTTGAATTCGGGATCGGCTTCCCGCCGCGCGCCAGGGTGCTGCGCGACGTCGGCGAAACGGTCTACACCCTGAACTGGCTGCCGATCGGCGGATTCGTCAAGCTGGAGGGCGAGGATGGGGAGGACGCGGACGACCCTCGCTCGTTCTCGGCCCAGGGGCTGACGAGAAAGATCCTGATCCTCGTTGCCGGCGTGGTGATGAACGTTGCCCTCGCCGCCGCGATCTTCACCGGGATTGCGCTCACCGGCGACCCCGCGATCGGCGTCTACGTCCCGTACGTGGAGCCGGGGTCACCGGCGGAGGCGGCAGGCATCCGCGTCGGTGACGTCATCGAACGGGTCGACGGTCAGGCCTACGGAGCGTTCGGCCCGGGGTCCGTGCTCGGCGTCCTCCACGATAGCGCCGGTAGAACGGTGGCCCTGACCGTCCGCCGATCCGACGAGATCGTCGCGATCACGGCGACGCTTCGAACCCCCCAGGAGGTGAGCGCTGGCAAGGGCGCCCTTGGCGTCGGCAAGCTCGGGACGCTGCCGCTCGAGCCGCGATCGACGCCGGACCGCATCCAGTACCCGGTCGCCGTGGCCCTGGGGCTCGGCCTCGATCGAACCGCATCGGCCATGCGCCTGATTGTCGACGGCGTCGGCCAGCTCGCAACGGCAATCGTCACGAATCCGACCGAACCCCCGCCGGCATCTGGGCCGATCGGGATCGCGACCCAGATCGGCGACATCTTCTGGACGCTCGGGCCCATCGTCACGCTCTACCTGGCGGGGATCCTGTCGGCCAATCTCGCGGTCGTCAACATCCTGCCATTCCCGCCCCTCGACGGTGGCCGGATCCTCATCCTGATCCTCAAGCGCCTCGCCGGTTCACGGCTGTCGCTGCGCATGGAGCGTCTCACGTACGTGGTGGGCTTCGCAGTCCTCCTCCTGTTCCTCGTCTGGGTGACGGGATTCGACATCGCCCGGGGCCTCGCGGGCGGATGACCTCGAGCGATCTCCTTCGACCCCGTCGGCGGCCCACGGTGTCCGTCAACGTCGGCGGCGTCCTCGTCGGCAGTGCCCATCCGGTCGTCGTGCAATCGATGACGAACACCGATACGGCCGATGCGGACGCGACAGCGCTCCAGGTCGCCCGGTTGGCCCATGCCGGGAGTCAGATCGTTCGCGTCACCGTGAACACGGACGCAGCGGCCGCGGCCGTCCCCGACATGCTTCGGAAGCTCGACGATCTCGGAGTCGCCGTGCCCGTGATCGGAGACTTCCACTACAACGGCCACAAGCTGCTCGTGGACCACCCGGCGACCGCCGCAGGACTGGCCAAATACCGCATCAATCCGGGCAACGTTGGAGCGAAGCGTCACGATGAGCACTTCCAGACGATCGTCAGGATTGCGATCGAGCACGACAAGCCTGTCCGCATCGGGGTCAACTGGGGATCGCTGGACCAACAGCTCCTGACCGAGCTGATGGATGCCAATGCACGCCTCGCCGATCCGGCCGACGCACGGACCGTGATGATCGAGGCCATGATCGAGTCCGCGATGCGCTCCGCGGAGCTGGCCGAGGCGACCGGCCTCAGGCACGACCGGATCATCGTGTCGGCCAAGGTCTCCCGGGTCCGAGACCTCGTCGACGTCTACCGGCTGCTGGCCCCACGTTCGGACTATCCACTCCATCTCGGGTTGACGGAGGCCGGTCTCGGGACCAAAGGCGTCATCGCATCGACGGCCGGCATCGCCATCCTGCTTGAGGATGGCATCGGAGACACGCTCAGGGTCTCGCTCACCCCGGCACCCGGCGGCGAACGCGAGGAGGAGGTGCGGGTCGCCCAGCAGATCCTGCAGTCGATGGGTCTGCGCGCGTTCCTGCCCCAGGTGAGTGCCTGCCCGGGCTGTGGGCGGACGACGTCGACGTTCTTCCAGGAGATGGCGGAGCGAATCCAGGCTCACCTGCGCGATCGGATGCCCGAATGGCAGCAGGCGCACCCGGGGGTCGAGGAGATGACAGTCGCGGTCATGGGCTGTGTCGTGAACGGGCCGGGCGAGTCCAAGCATGCCGACATCGGGATCAGTCTCCCGGGTACGTTCGAGGACCCCGTTGCGCCGGTCTTCATGGATGGACGATTGGACCGGACCCTTCATGGCGAAGGCCTGGTCGACGAGTTCATCGGCATCCTCGACGCTTACGTGCAACGCCGCTATCCACCTCCCGCTTAGCCCTTCTGGAGCTGCCTCTCGTTCGACGGTACATGGGTCGGGGTGTATACTCCGGCCCGGAATCGATCGGCCGCCTCCGATGGACGTGGGTGACCCCCACGTATTTTTTTCGGCCGGCCGACCCCACGACGGACAGAGATGGAGGGCGATGCGACCATGAGTCGAGATTTCATCGGTGCCCTCCTCCAGCTCAATGCTGAGAAGCAGGTCCCCCGCGAGCAGTTGATCCGGACGGTCGAGGACGCGATCGCATCCGCCTACCGGCGCATCGCGAACGAAGAGGACATCCACGTCGAGATCGACGCCGACAGCGGCAGGATCCGCGTCTTCCGCGCCCGAACCGTCGCGGCGGATGTTGAGGATCCTCTCACGGAGTTCACGCTCGAGGCTGCGCGCGCCGTGAAGCCGGACGCCCAGATCGGCGAGCTCGTCGAGACGGAGCAACTGGACGGTGACGTCTTCGGGCGCATCGGGGCCCAGACCGCGAAACAGGTCGTCCTGCAGCGGCTCCGCGAGGCGGAGCGCGATGTCGTCTACGACCAGTTCGCGAGCCGCGAAGGCGAGCTGATCACCGGCACGGTCAATCGCGTCGAGCCCAGGGCGATCATCCTCGACGTCGGCAGGGGTGTCGAGGGAATCCTCGCGACCACCGAGCAGTCACCCCTGGAGCATTACCGCATCGGCCAGAACGTCAAGGCCTTCGTCCTGGAAGTCCGCCGCCTGCCGAAGGGCCCAGCCCTCTTCGTCACCCGAACGCACAAGGGCTTCCTCAAGCGCCTGTTCGAGCTCGAGGTCCCCGAGATCCACAGCGGGACCGTCGAGATCCGGGCAATCGCCCGAGAGGCCGGTAGCCGCAGCAAGGTCGCCGTCGGGTCGCGCCAGGAAGGCCTTGACCCTGTCGGCGCCACGGTCGGCCAGCGGGGTTCGCGGGTCCAGGCCGTCGTTGCCGAGCTGGGCGGCGAGAAGATCGACGTGATCCCATGGAACGATGACGCTGCGACCTTCGTTGCCAACGCGCTTTCGCCGGCTCAGGTCCTCTCCGTCGAGATCGACGTTGAGCACCGCATTGCGAACGTGACTGTGCCGGAGCGAATGCTGTCTCTGGCGATCGGCCGCGAGGGCCAGAATGCCCGACTCGCCGCGCGATTGACCGGCTGGCGGATCGACATTCGGAGTGACGTCTCCGTCGCCGAGGCGAAGGCCGCCGAGGGCGAGGGTGGACCGACCGGTGTTGCGCCGCTGCCTGCAGACTCGGCTGTGGCGATGGGAGCGGACGCCTCTGCATCGACCGTCGCGACGCCGAAGAAGCCGCGCGCCAGGGCAACGAAGGTGGCAGCCGGGGCGCCCGTCGGCTCGTCCGTCGAACCGGTAGCGAGCGGCGGCGACGACGTCTCGCCGGAGTCGGCCTCCGGAACGACGACAGCGGGGAGTGCCGGCGGCAAGACGCCGCGCGCCCGAGCCCGGAAGGCCGACACCGAGGAGGTGGCGTCGTAACCGCCGGGGCCACCGGGACCACGGCAGGCCCGGGCCGAAGCATCCCGACGCGGTCGTGCGTCGCCTGCCGGACGTCCCGTCCGAAGCGGGACCTTCTGCGTATCGTCCGGACCACGGACGGCGCGATCGTGGCCGATCCGTCGGGCCGACGCAATGGTCGTGGCGCGTACGTCTGCGTTGACCAGGCCTGCATCACCACAGCGTTGAATCGAGGTGCCCTGAGCCGTGCCCTCGGAACCCCGGTCCCGGAGTTGCTCCGACTCGAGCTTCTCTCGACGGACCCAGTGTTGACACAAGGAGGAGCGCATGGCCAGGAGTAGGAGCGGCACCCGCGGCCGTCGTGGGCCCCGCAAGCCACCGCGCCGGGATGGATCATTCGCATCTGGCGCGGTCCAGACCCTCGACCCCCGCGAGCGAGGTGCCGTTGAGCTGCCTGCCACGCTCACCGTCAAGGAGCTTGCCGAAGTGTTCGGCGTCAACCCGGCGGACGTCATTCGTGAGCTCATCAAGAGTGGAATCTTTGCCACGATCAACCAGCTGATCGATCGCGACACCGCCTCGCTCGTCGCCTCCGAGCTCGGCTACGAGGTCGCCGAGGCGGATTCGGCCGGTGCGAGCGAGGGAGCCGACGAGGGCGAGGATGGGGCCTCGCCAGAAGCCACGAAAGAGGAGCTCTTCACCGAGGACGATCCCGCGAACCTCGTCTCGCGGGATCACGCAGCACATCGGAGCCAGCGAGGTCACCAAGGACGGGCGCCGGGTCGTGTTCCTCGACACGCCCGGCCACGAGGCCTTCACGGCGATGCGTGCGCGCGGCGCCAAGGTGACCGACGTCGCGATCGTCGTCGTGGCAGCCGATGACGGCGTCATGCCGCAGACGATCGAGGCCATCAGCCACGCAAAGGCCGCCAAGGTCCCTCTGATCATCGCCCTCAACAAGATGGACAAGCCGGACGCGAACCCGGAACGGGTGAAGACCGAACTCACCGAGGCCGGCGTGGTCGTCGAGGAGTACGGCGGCGACACGCCCCTGGTGCCCGTATCGGCAAAGAGCCGGCTCGGACTCGACGACCTCGTCGACATGGTCCTCCTGGTCGCCGATCTCCAGGATCTCAAGGCCAACCCGAAGCGACCGGCCATCGGCACGATCGTCGAGGCTCGCATGGACCGCAATCGCGGCCCCGTGGCGACCGCCCTCGTCCAGACCGGGACGCTCCGCGTCGGCGACGTGTTCGTTGTCGGCGAGACCTTCGGCAAGGTGCGGGCCCTCGAGAACGACCGGGGCAAGCGGATCAAGGAAGCCGGCCCCGCCACGGCGGCCGTGGTCCTCGGCCTCTCCGAGGTTCCCGAGGCAGGCGATATCCTGCGTGCCGTCGCTGATGAGAAGGCCGCCCGGACGATGGTCGATGCCCGGAAGGCCGACCTCGCCGCGAAGAGCGGCGAGGGGAGCGGCCGGGCCACCTTGGAGGACCTCTACCGCCAGATCCAGGCGGGCCAGGCGAAGGAACTCCGGATCATCCTGAAGTCCGATGTCTCGGGCTCCCTTGGAGCGATCACGCACTCCCTGGGCCAGCTCGCAACGGACGAGGTCAAGATCAACATCCTGCACGAGGGTGCCGGCGAGATCACGGACAACGACATCCTGCTCGCCTCCGCCTCGAATGCCATCGTCGTGGGTTTCAATACGAAGATCAGCGACACGGCGCGACGCGCGGCGGAGACCGAGAAGGTCGACGTTCGCCTGTACGACATCATCTACCAGCTGACGGACGACATCGAGAAGGCCCTCGGCGGCCTGCTCGAACCCGACCTCGTCGAGGCCATCGAAGGTCGGGCTGAGGTCCGCAAGCTGATCAAGGTCGGCAAGTCAACGGTCATCGCCGGTTCGTACGTCACGGAAGGGCGCATGATCAAGGGCGGGGCCCGGGTCTGGCGCGGCGGCAAGATCATCGCGACCGACCGGATCGAATCCCTTCGACGGTTCCGGGACGATGTCCGTGAGGTCGCCCAGGGCTTCGAGTGCGGAATCGGCCTCGTCGGATTCTCCGATCTGCAGGAAGGCGACATCATCGAGTGCTTCAGCACGCAATCCGTGAGTCGGTCGCTCGCGTCCTGACGGGCGCCGCCGCCTGTCGCGCACGCAATCCTCGATGACGCAGCGCACCGCGCGGGTCGACGAACTGATCCGCCAGGAGATTGGCGAGATCATCGCGCGTGATCTCGCCGACCCGCGCATCGGATTCGTGACGATCACGGACGTCGAGACGACGCCGGACCTGAGTCACGCCAGGATCTGGGCGAGCTTCATCGGCACGGCCGAGGAACGAGCCACGGCGCTTGCGGCGCTCGGCCACGCGATGCCGTTCATTCGGCACGAGCTGGGGAAACGCATACGGATCCGACGGATCCCCGAGCTGCACCTCCAGCCGGACGAGACGCTCGCGCGGGGGACACGCGTCCTCCAGCTCATCCACGACCTCGAGGTCGGTGTGGAACCTTCCGACCTGGTCACGACGGACGACACCCTGCCGACACCGGTTCCGCGCCTTCGCCATGAAGGAGATTCCCTCGACGTCCCGGAGGAGCCGACCGTCCAGATGGGGCGATCCGGGAAGCGGCGAAGCCCGGGAACTCAGAAGCGCGAACGAGCGGGTGGCTCGGGCAAGGCGGGCGCCAACGCGGTTTCCCGCCGCCGGCCGACTCGACAATGACCAGGATCCTCGACCCCTGGCTCGGAGCCGTCCCGGCTGGCCCCGTGGACTGCCTCACAAGGGCCCGGAACGTGCTCGTGGTGAGTCATGAGAATCCGGACGCCGACACGCTCGGGGCGGCGATCGGGGTGCGTGAGATCCTCACGAGCCGCCATATCCCGACGACGCTGGTCTGCACGGACGTCCCGCCACCGTTATATGACTTTCTGCCCGGCATCCGGGGCTTTCAGACCGATCCGGATACGGCGGCCACCTATGACCTGCTCGTGATCGTCGATTGCGGGTCGCTCGAGCGGGTGGGGGCCGTGCGCGATCGTCACGCCGAGCTGTTCGGGGCTCTGACCACGATGGTCATCGACCATCACGCCTCTAATGGAGCGTCCGGCCCATACGACTGGGTCGACCCGGAGGCGGCAGCAACGTGCGAGCTCGTGGCGCTCCTCGCCGGAGCGCTCGGGGTTCCGCTGGCGAGTCCTGATGGGGCCCTCGCGACAGCGCTCATGGCCGGGATCGTGATGGACACGGCGACCTTCGCCCACCCGAACGCGACGCCCCGCACCCTGGCGGCGTCGGCCGCCCTCGTCGAGGCTGGCGCACCGCTCGCAGAGATTTCGCGCCTCCTGTATCGCTCGAAGCCGGATACCCAGTTACGGTTGTTCGGGCGCGTCCTGGATCGTCTCCAGACGTCCGCTGACGGCCTGATCATCCACTCGACGCTCACGAGCTCCGACATCGCGGAGGTCGGCGCGCTCAGCAGCCACTCGGAGGGGATCATCGACCTGTTGTCCCAATCGGAGGCGGCCGAGGTGGCCATCCTCTTCAAGGAGGCCGGCCCGGAGGCGACCCGTGTCTCGATTCGGACGAAACCAGGCGGCGTGGACGCGACGGTCCTGACCGGACTCTTCGGGGGAGGTGGGCATGCTCGCGCGGCCGGCGCCAGCCTGGCCACGGACGTCGCGCAGGCACGGGCTCGCGTGCTTCCGGAGGCCGAGCGACTCGCCCTCACCGTCCATCGCTGATCATGGCCCGTCGCCCTGACCCGGGGGGGCTCGAGGGGGTCCTCGTGATCGCCAAACCGGCCGGACCGACGTCCCACGACGTCGTCGCCCTGGTGCGACGCCTGAGCGGAACGCGGCGGATCGGGCACGGCGGAACACTGGATCCATTTGCATCCGGCGTGCTGCCGCTGTTCCTCGGCGGCGCCACCCGCCTCGTGGAGTACCACCTCGGGGATCGCAAGCGCTACCGCGCCACCGTCTGCTTTGCTGCTTCGTCGACCACCGACGACCTCAACGGCGAACTTACGCCCGTGGGCGGCCCAGTTATCGACTCGGCGTCGGTGACGAACGCCCTTGACGTGTTTCGCGGCGAGATACGCCAGCGGCCGCCGGTCTACTCCGCGATCCAGGTCGGCGGCCGGAGGGCCTATGCCCTCGCCAGGGCCGGTGCACCACAGGACCTGCCCGAACGCAGCGTGACCGTCCACGAACTCGACCTCGTGGCCTGGAACGCCGATGATCCGGAGCGGCCGATCGCCATCCTGGATGTGTCGTGCTCACGAGATTCATGATGCGGCCATGGGCAGATTCGTCCGGCCCGAGGCGGGCGTCACCGATCTGCCCGATGCGACCCCGCTGCGGCTGGTCGACGCGGTGGATCGGATCGTGGGAATCGGAGTGCGGGACGGGCGGCGGATCGCCCCCACCAAGATGCTTGCCGGGGCGCGGGGCGAATCCAACGCCTCCGCCATCGAGGACTCCGTGTCGGATACCCCCGGTGGCTGAGGCGCGCCCGAACCATCCCGAGGTCATCCACGGGATCGAGGCGCTCCGGCCCGATCATGGGCGGTTGTTCGTGGTGATCGGCGTCTTCGACGGTCTGCACCTTGGCCACCTGTACTTGCTTCGACACCTTCAGGTGGAAGCTCGAGCACGAGGCGCCCGATCGGCTGTCATCACCTTCGATCACCATCCCGACGAGATCCTCGTCGGCACGGCCCCGCCCCTGCTGTGTGATCCCGACGAGCGCCTCGAGCTGCTCGCTGACGCAGGGGTCGAGGTGACCGTCGTCCAGACCTTCGACGCCGCGCTGCGCATGACCGGTTACGACGCATTCGTTCAGCGCATCGCCGATCGTGTCGACCTGGCCGGGTTCCTGATGACCCCGGACGCGGCATTCGGGTACGAGCGCCGCGGGACCGTGGAGACCGTCAGGGCCCTTGGCAGGCAGCGCCACTACGAGGTCGTGGTCGTGCCGGCGCTGGAGCTTGGGGGTCGTCAGGTTCGGAGTTCCGACATTCGTGCGGCCATCGGCGAGGGCGATCTGGGCTCCGCGGCCACGATGCTCGGCCGACCGTATGCGGTGACCGGCCAGATCGGGTCAACCCCCGGTGCCCGCGTGGTCCTGCGCTTCCCGATGCCGGTCGCCCTGCCACCGGCGGGGGAGTACCCGGTCGATATCCGGTTCGGGCCGGGGGATGCTGCCCGTGCGCGCGGCATGGTCGTGATCCGGGTCGATGGGACCGTCGAGGTTCTGAGCCCCGGGGTCGCCGCGCTCACGGTCGATGGACGGCCTGATCGGTTGCGTGTGACCTTCAGTCCGGTCCCCGACGCGCCACACGCGACCTCCAGGGCATGACGCCGGCATGCACGCAGCCGGGCGGTCCTTGCCCGATTGTCGAAGCCGAGTGAATCTGTCAGTTCAACTGCCGAGTGATTCTGTCAGTCGCTTCTCGAGCTTGCTGCCGGGCGTGACCCGGTTCCAGGGGTGGTTTCGCGGGGGTGTCCAGGGGATCGTGGCCTTGGCCGGGACGAGG
>JACPOR010000008.1 GCA_016191425.1 Chloroflexota bacterium | reverse complement strand
CCCGCGCCCGCCCCCGCGCCCGCGCCCACCCCCGCGCCCGCGCCGCTCCGCGCCCACGCCCGCGCGCACTCCGCGTCCCACGCCGCGCCTCACGCCGTGGGCCGGGTAAGCGCCGCGCCCCGGCGTACGTGCCCTCGCCAACCTCAGGCGGGGTCAGATGGTGCCGATCACCTGCGCGATGCGGCGCCGCCCGGCGGGTCCGGTGACCCGGCGCCAGGCTGCCGGAACACGTCGTCGGGCGATCGCAACCTGGCGCTCCTGCGCCAGCGCAAAGCGTTCCGCAGCGCGTGTCTCGTCCGGAGTCAGCATCGTCCGCTCGGCGAGGTAGGCGCGGACCACCGATGCGGTGACGGCCGCATCGTTCATGGCACCGATGGCATCCTGGAGGCCGACAAGGCCGGCCGTCGCGGTGCCCGTCGGCACGCCCACGATGGGTGTGACGACGAGGATCAGATCTCGCAGCCGCTTGGCTTCGATCCGGAGCTGATGCAGGGCGTCGACGTCGGCGAGCGGCAGCAGCGGCTCCCATGCGAGCAGGCGTTCGTACCCGGACCAGATCCAGCCGCCGACTTCGTCCTGGAGGCGTCGCGCCGCCGGGGGCTCGACCGGGACGACGCCCCGGCCGGGGCTCTCGACGAAGTCGACGAACGCCTCGATCCAGCGCACGTGCCGGCTGCTCGGCAGCTCGTCAATGAGCGCGGTCAGGGCCCGAGTTCGCCGCTCGACCACCGTCGCCAGGAGGTTCTGGAGCAGGTCGTGCCGATCCGTCCCCGGGACTTCGGCGTAGGCATCGAGCCGGGCGAGGAGCACATCAAGGTCCCGAACGTTCGTCAGGAGCCGCCAGAACCTTCTGAGCCCCCGCCGTATCTGCTCCGGTCGAGTGCCCGTGTACGACGGTCCGAACGTGCGCCAGGTGGCCCGGACGCGGCGGGTCGCAACGCGCAGCCGACGGATCTCCTCGGCGGCCGGCTGTTCCCGGACAGCCCGCTCGCGGTCGAGGAGGCGCCGGATCTGGTTGCGGAGAATCCTGCGGCCGGCTTCGGCTGTGGAGTCATCCGCCCGAAAGATCAGGTCAGGGCCCGTCAGCAGCGGCAGCCCGTCCTCCGACCTCCCACGCGCGCCAAGATCGGCCGCCCAGGCGAGCTTCGTGGTTGTGACGATCGACAGGTAGGGCCGGGCGCGCAGGAAGGCGGCCACGTGGGCGAATGTCTCGTCCGACGCGTCCTGTTGCTCGAGTTCGAGGATGAGGCGCCGTCCGACCGCCTCGTCGCCGACGAGGACCTCCACCCGATCGAGGCTCATCTCGAGCGCGCCCGGTCCGTCGCCGAATCGACGGACCAATCGATCCTGCCGCAGGGTCAGGATCTCGGCCACCGGTTCGCCGTGGGCAAGCTGGATGAGGCGGCGGCGGGCGAACGACCTAGGCCAGTCCTCGACCGGATCTCCCGGCACGGCCGGTCCATCGAGTTCCCGCCGGCGGGCAACGCCATCCTTGTCCGTCGCGCCGAGCTGCTTGAGCTGGATCCGCGAGGCAGCGCCAACGGTCCGGATCCGGGCCGCCCAGCCGCTCCGCCTCAGTCGCTCACCTTGCGTGTCGAGGTACCGGTCGACGAGTCGGACGCGCAGGGCCGGCCCGGCCGGCGCAAGGCCGCCGAGATCATCCCCGAGGAGGTCCGAGCGCGCCGCCCGTCGATCCAGGACGTCGAACTTGATCTCGACTTCGACGGGCGACGGGCCGTCGGTCAGGCCCATGGTTCCAGGGAACCGTGATCCAGGGTCGCCTGATGGCCGAAAGGTCCGCGGGCCGCACGCTTCGCCACGTGGTCGCGAAGCACCTGGTGGGTGTCGATGCTGGTGGGAGCGCCGCCCTCGTCGACGCGGACCCACGACCCATCCGATCGCATCGTCCAGGCGCGCCGGTCGTCGGCCAGCATCGTGTCGAGGATGAAGTCGACCTCTGCCTGGGGACCGCTCGACAGGATCGGCACGAATGCCTCGATCCGCCGGTCGAGGTTCCGCTCCATGAGGTCCCCGGAGCCGATGTACCACTCGGGCTCGCCGCCATTCTCGAATCGCCAGATGCGTGAATGTTCGAGGAGCTCGCCGATGATCGACCGAACCCGGATGTGCTCGGAAACGTCGGGCACGCCGGGTACGAGCGTGCAGGCCGCCCGGATCACGAGGTCGACCTCCACGCCGGCCGCCGACGCCCGGTACAGGGCACCCATGCATTCCGGGTCGACGAGGGCGTTCATCTTCAGGATGATCCTCGCCTGCCGGCCTGCCGCGGCGTGATCGATCTCACGCTGGACGAGGGCAAGGAACCGACTTCGAAGCGCGATCGGGGCGACGATGAGGCGCCGGAATGCCTGCTGGCGAGAGAGACCGGTCAGCATGTTGAAGAGATCGGTGACGTCCTGGCCGATGTCGGAACGCGCCGTCAGGATCCCGAGGTCGGTGTACAGCCGGGCTGTCTTCGAGTTGTAGTTGCCGGTCCCCACGTGGACGTAGCGTCGCAGCACCGGCCCCTCCCGACGAATGACGAGGAGCGTCTTGCAGTGGGTCTTGAGGCCCACCAGTCCATAGACGACATGCGCGCCGGCCTGCTCCAGCTTCCGGGCCCAGGCGATGTTGGCCCGCTCGTCGAACCGCGCCTTGATTTCGACGAGGACCACGACCTGCTTGCCGCGCTCGGCGGCCTGGATCAGATGCCCGATGATCGGCGAGTCGCCCGAGGTGCGGTAGAGCGTCAGCTTGATCGCCAGGACGTCGGCGTCCTCTGCGGCCTGGGCCACGAACTGCTCGACCGTCGTGGTGAAGCTCTCGTAGGGGTGGTGCAGGAGCACGTCCTCGGCTCGAATGACGGAGAAGAAGTCCGGCGCCTCCTCGTCGACGCCCGGCTGGAGTTCGGCCGGTGTCGCCGAGGAAGTGGGCTCGGCCCGCAGGTCCGGCCGATTGAGGTCGGCCAGGATTCCGAGTCCGGTCAGGTCGAGCATCCCGCTGACCGTGTAGACCTGATCCTCCGTCACGCCGATGCCGGCCAGCAGGACGGACCGCAGCGAGTCGGGCATCGAACGTTCGATCTCGAGGCGTACCGCCTCCCCGAAACGGCGCCGCCGGAGCTCCTCCTCGATGGCCAGCAGGAGGTCGTCCGCCTCATCCTCCTCGAGCGCCAGGTCCGCGTTGCGTGTCACCCGGAACAGGTGGTGCTCCTCGACTTCCATGCCCGCGAACAACAGGTCGAGGTTGGCCTCGATCACCTGGTCGAGGAGCACGAATCGATGTTCGCCGAGGCGCTGGTCCGGGCGGCGATCAAGCTCAAGGAAGCGGGGCAGGCTCGGCGGTACCTTGACCCGGGCGAAGCGCCGGACGCCGGTCTCGGGATCTCTCAGGCCCACGGCGATCGAGAGGGTGAGGGTGGAGATGTACGGGAATCGATGGCCCGGATCCACCGCGAGCGGAGTCAGGACCGGGTGGATCTCCCGGATGAATCGCTCCCGAAGGGCGGCATGGTCGTCCGGCACATCCCGGTAGGGGAGGACTTCGACGCCCGCCCGCGCGAGTTCCCTGCGCAGGCCACGGAAGGCGGTCGAGTGCTCGGCGACGAGTTCAAGGACCCGGGCCCGCACCGCCCGCAACTGCGCCGCCGGGCTCTCGCCATCGGCGGGCATCGTCGTCAGGCCGGCCCGGACCTGCTCTCGCAGGCCGGATACCCGGACCTGAAAGAACTCATCGAGGTTGCTGGCGAAGATCGACAGGAACCGGACACGATCCAGCAGCCGGTTCCGGGGATCGCGTGCCTCGTGGAGGACCCGGGCATTGAATTCCAGCCAGGCCAGCTCCCGGTCAAGGTGCGGGGCTCGTCGAGCGCGCAGCGGCTTGGCGTGGCGTGCGGAGGCCGGCCGTCCCGGGCTGTTCGATTTGGCGGCATTCATCGCCGTCATACAGGGCCACCGTTGCTGAAGCTGTCGCGGTCTGCAGGCACGCCCGTGGCGCGCGGAGCGCCGGAGAATAGCAGGGACATGGTATCGGGCAAGGCGAAGGGACCGATTCCCGATCAGACGCCCGTCGTTGAACCGGTGGCCCCGGCTCGTTCCGCCACGCAGCTGTCGCAGGGGCATCGGTCCCGCAGCAGCACAAACGGGTAGTAGCCGGTGTGATGGCCATCGGCCCATTGCGGCGCGATCGCATACGATCCGATCAGGTGAACATCCACGAGGCGCGTCTGCTCCGCGGTGAGGGTCGGCGCCGTGTCCAGCCAGCCTGGCATCCCGGCTTCACCACGACAGTAGGCGCACGGGCAGAGCCAGCGGAGCCCGACGGCCCCGTATGTGGACCGATGATCGTCGGCCCAGCCGATCTCGAGGGTGCCGGCTGAGCGGTCCGCATGGATCCGCACCGGGAGCGCGCGATCTCCGGACGGCGAGTTCTGCATGGCCGGGATTGTGCACCAGCCCACCGGACCGCGCCCGGAGTGCCGCAGGGCCCGCCCGATGCGTTCGCCCGCCCCGAACGGACAAACGTCCCGTGCGCCATGATTCCGACATGACCGCTGACGCACCTGCCCGCTCCCCGAGCGCGACGGCGCACGGGCAGGGCATCGACGCTGTCGCCGCGGCCCTGGGCGTCGATCCTTCGCGGGGGCTGTCGGCGGCCGAACTGCCCGCCAGGGCTGCCGCGGCTGGACCCAACGAGCTCGAGTCCCACGAGCAGACATCGGTCCTGCGCATGGTTGTCGATTCGGCCACTGAGCCCTTCGTCCTGCTGCTGGCCGTGGCCGGGATCGGCGCGATCCTGCTCAACGAGGTCCGGGACGGGATCCTCATCCTGATCGGCCTGCTGCCGATCGTGGGTGCTGATGTCGTCACGGAGTACCGCGGCGAACGAGCCCTGGATGCGCTTCGCGACGCGACCGCGCCGGTCGCCCGGGTCCGACGTGATGGCACCGCGAGCGAGGTGGCCGCGGCGAGCCTCGTGCCCGGCGATGTCGTGCTCCTGAACGTGGGTGACGTCGTACCGGCGGACCTCAGGGTGAGCCGCGCAGATCGGATGCAAATCGACCGCAGCGTCCTGACCGGGGAATCGGTCCCTGAACCGGCGCGCGTCGAGCCGGACCCGCCGGATGCCGTGCTCGCTGATCGGCGGGCGATCGCGTATGCCGGGACGAGCGTCGTCGGCGGTCGTGGAGAGGGCATCGTCGTCGCCATCGGCACGGCCACGGAGGTGGGTCGCATCGCGGGGCACCTGACGGGCAGGATGACACGCCGATCGCCGCTCCAGCACGAGCTCGATCGCCTCGTCCGGATCCTGCTCGTCGTCGCGATCGCGCTCATCGCCATTGTCTCCGGGCTTGGCTTCCTCCGTGGGCAGTCGCTCGGCCAGAACGTGCTGGCGGGCATTTCGGCCGCGATCGCGGCGATTCCCGAGGAGCCGCCGGTGCTCCTCGCGGTGATCCTCGGCCTCGGGTCGTACCGGCTCCTGAAGCGCGGCGTGCTCGTTCGCCGCCTGAACGCCGAGGAGGTCCTCGGGGCCATCGACCTGATCGTCACCGACAAGACCGGGACCCTCACCGAGAATCGTCTCGACGTGGTCTCGATTCGAACCGCGGCCGGTCCAGTGGACGACGAGGCGGCTCGCGTCGACATCCTCGTCGCTGGGTTGCGGGCCGAGGCGGACGCCTGGGCGCGCAGCGACGGGATGCCGCCAGGATCATTCACCCGGTCCCTCGAGCGCGCCCTCGAGGCCGTGGGTATCGATCATGCCCTTGATGACGCTGAGTTCATCTCGGCGGAGCCGCCCACGAGTGCCCGTCCGGTCTCCGTGACGGTGGCCCGGCGAGGCGTATCGATCGAACAGCTGGCCAGCGGCGCGCCCGAAGCGGTCATCGCCATGGACGGCGAGGCCGACCCGGCAACTCTGGCCGCCTGGACCGCGGCGGTCGAGTCCGGCGCTGCCGCGGGCGAGCGACTCGTCGGCGTCGCACGAGCGGCGGAAGGGGAACCCTGGCGAATGGTGGCTTTGATCGGCTTTGCCGATCCACTCCGGGCGGGAATCGGGGACGCTCTCCAGGAGGCCCAGCACGCCGGAATCCAGACGATCGTGGTCACGGGGGACCATCCCGCCACGGCAGCCGCGATCGCTCGAGCCGCCGGTATCGGAGGGGAGCGAATCGTCACCGGGGCCGAACTCGCCACGTGGGACGACGCCCGCCTGACCACCGAGCTGCCCTCGATCCACATCGTGGCCCGCTCGACGCCCGAGCAGAAGGAGCGAATCGTCCGAGTCGCCCGGATTGCCGGTCGCCTCGTCGCGGTGACCGGCGACGGCGTGAACGATGCGCCTGCCCTGCACAACGCCGATGTCGCCGTCGCCATGGGCAGCGGGTCCGCGGTCGCGCGCGAGGCTGCGGACCTCGTGCTCGGCGACGATTCATTCGTGACGTTGCTGTACGGCCTTCGTGAGGGCCGCCGGCTGGTGGACAACATCCAGAAGGGCCTCGTCTTCCTTGTAAGCACGCATCTGGCGTTCCTCGGGTTCATCCTCATTGCCACGATCGCGGGCTATGGACAGCCGTTGCTGCCGGTCCAGATCCTGTGGATGGAGCTGTTCATCGATTCCTCCACTTCCATCGCCTTTGAACGCGAATCGGGCGAGCCGAATATCATGGAACGGCCGCCCCGCAAGGTCGGCGCCCCGCTGCTGTCGGCCGGACTGCTCGGCCGCGTCGCCGTTGCCGGCTCGTTCTCGGCGATCGCGGCGCTCTGGCTCATGCAGCTTCATCCAGGGCAGCCCGAACACGATCGATGGCTGGCCTACACGGCGCTCGTCTGTGGCCAGGTCGTTCGGGCCTACGCCAACCGGAGCCTCAGGATTCCCGTGCACCGCATCGGGGCAAACCGCGTCCTGCTGGCGGGGGGGATTGCCGTGATCGCGATCCAGGTCGCCATTCCCTACATTCCGGGCGTCAGGGAGGCGTTCCGCGCGTCGCCACTGGGTCTCGAGGAGTGGCTCCTGGTGGGTGTGATAGCGTTCCTGCCCGCGATCGTCGCCGAGCTGATCCGCGCCCGCGGTCGGACCGCCTGGGTGGCCTGACCCGGACCATCGAGCCACGGGACGCCGCGCCGCCGCCGGGATATCCTCGGCCGCGATGTCACTCGTCTTCGACGGCCTCTCCAAGCGCTTCGGCCGGATCAAGGCGCTCGACGGCCTCTCGCTGGAAATCCCCGCCGGCCATATCTACGGGTTCCTGGGTGCCAACGGCGCCGGCAAGACCACGACGATGCGAATCGCCCTCGGCGTGCTCCGAGCCGACTCTGGGATCATCACCTGGGGCGGCACGGATCACCGACGCCTGGCGCGGGCCACCTGGGGCTATCTCCCGGAGGAGCGCGGCCTCTATCCGAAGATGACGGTCCAGGACCAGCTGGTCTTCTTTGCCCGCCTCCACGGTATGCCGGCCGAACAGGCGGCCCGGACGGCGAACGAGTGGTTGACCCGGCTCCGCGTACCCGACTTCGCCACCCGGCGCACTGGAGAGCTGTCCAAGGGCAACCAGCAGAAGGTCCAGTTCCTGGCCGCGGTGATGCACGATCCCGAGATCCTCCTGCTCGACGAACCGTTCACCGGTCTCGACCCCGTCAACGTCGTGCTCCTCAGGCAGGCGATCCTCGAACTCCGGGCGCGAGGCAAGACAATCGTCCTCTCGACGCATCAGATGGAGACCGTCGAGGCCATGTGCGAATCGATCGCGATCATCGATGCCGGCCGGACGGTCATCAGCGGTCCGATCCTCGAGGTCAAGCGATCCACAGGCCGGCGGAGCGTGATCCTTGCCGCGGAGGCCGGTCATCCGCTCGGATGGGTCGACGATCTGCCGGGCGTTCGGATCCTGCGACCCGGTATGGATCGCGTCGAGTTGGACCTGGCGCCCGGGACGGAGCCGGAGGCAGTGCTCGCTGCTGCCATGGCCCGGGGCCTGCCCGTCCGGCATTTCGAGGTTGTCGACCCGACACTCGAGCAGGTCTTTATCGAACTGGTCGGGCACGTACCCGACGATGAGGGGCGCCTGGCGCCGGCGACCGGTGACGCGACCGAGATCCCGGCCGCATGACGCCTCGACCAGGCAGCCACAGCGTGCCGCCAGCGCCGGGCCGCATGACGCCGCCAGGTCGGGCGGACTCGATCCTGCCCAATACCGGAATCGTGGCCCGCAGGGAGTTCGCCGCGCGCGTCCGCAGCAGGCCGTTCGCCGCGTCGACGATCATGCTGTCCCTTCTCGCGGTGTTCGTGGCGTTCCTCCCGGTCATCGTTCGGCTCGTCGACCGGGACACCACAACGACGATCGCGGTCGTCGCCGACGATCGGGCGCTCGCCGAGCGCACAGTCACGATCATGCGCGGCGTACTCAGCACCACCGGCGGTGGGTCGGCCGACTCCTGGAAGTTCACGATCGAAGGGGATCGCGATGCCGTGACGACCCAGGTCGGCGATGGCCGCCTCGACGGGGCGCTGGTCGCCACCCGCGACCCAGCGGGCCGCCTCGATTTCACCTTCCTCACGGGCCAGGGCCTCGGGGCCGATCGGACCCAGTTCGTGGGGATCGGGACGTTCGCGGTCGCCTTCCTCGAATGGACCGACCGCGTCCAACCGTCCGGCGAGGTCCCGTTCCTCGCGCCGACCCTGAGCGTTCTCGCCGGGGCCGGACCAAACGCCGGTGGCGTGCCGCTCGGCGCGACCGAGATCGCCAGCCGTCAGCTCCTCGGCACCGTGCTGGTCGTGGTGCTCTTCCTGACGATGGTCATCTACGGCATGTGGGTCGCCGCCGGCGTCGCGGCTGAGAAGGAAACTCGCGTCATGGAGCTCCTGATCAGCGCGGCCTCACCACGGCAGCTCGTCCTGGGCAAGGTCGTCGGGATCGGCCTGGCGGGGCTCCTCCAGTACGCCACGATCCTGATCCCGGCGATGATCGCCCTCGGGTTGCAGGGTCCCATCGGTGAGGCGCTCGGGCTGGGATCGAGGATCAACCCACCGCTTGCCGGCATCACCCCGGGCTTCGTCATGGCCTACGGCGCGTTCTTCATCCTGGGGTTCACCCTCTATGCGCTGACCTACGCCGCAGCCGGATCGCTCGTGAGCCGGGTCGAGGATCTCCAGGTCATCGCCCTGCCGATGAGCCTGATCGGCATTGCCGGCTACATCCAGGCCGTGATGGCGCTCTCGGGCGGGCTCTCCACGTTCATGCGGGTCTCGTCCTTCGTGCCGTTCTGGAGCCCCTTCGTGATGTTCACCCGGCTGACCGTGGGTCGAGTTCAGCCCTGGGAGCTCGCTCTCGCGTACGGGCTGCTCGTCCTGGCCATCGGGGTGGGCGCGGTCATCGCGATCCGCGTCTATTCGGCTGGCGTGCTCCTGTACGGCCAGCGACCCGGTCCTCGCCGAATCCTCCAGGCGGTGATCAACCCGGACGCCTGAGGATAGGCGGACCCGTCCGGCGTCGATCCCTCGACCGGCGGCGGGTCGAGGTCCTCGAATCCGAGCGGTAGCCGCCGGATCACGGCAAGGACGGGCCCGCTTGCCGAGCGGGTCGCACCGATCGAGTGACCGCGATCGCCCGATTCGCCGGTGGCACCCGATTGGGCCGCGCCGGTCGTCGAGGGAATGAAGCGCCACAGCCGGCTTCGGATGCCACAGAGGTAGGGGCCCGATCGGTGCCGCGCGAGCACGCCCGCGAGGCCCTGCTCCACGACCGCGTCGAAGAGGGCGCGACCTTCGCCCGGGATGGCCGGTACGGTCAGGACCTCGTCTCCCGGGCGCAGGACTCGGCGCAGCTGGTCCCGCCGCCGATCCAGCGCCTGGTGGAGGAGTGAGACGCCGTCGAGGTGGAGGAGGTCGAACGCCAGAAAGGCCACCGGGCGGCCCGTGTCTCCGGCCAATCGATGCCCCAGCTCCAACGGGTCGGCGGTCCCGGACGTGTTCACGACCACCAGTTCGCCGTCGAGAACCGCGGAGCGTGCGGCGACGCGCACTCCGAGCCCCGTCAGCTCCGGCGGCACGATCGGCAGAGGCACCCCATCGACACTGAGAAACACGACCTCGCCGCCGCCCGCCGTCGCCGCAGGCCCAACCACGGCGAGTACCCGCAACCCGCCCCACGAGGGCTCGAACAGGTGGTCCGGTGAGTCGAATGGTTCCGCCAGTCGCCGGGCAAGCATCGGACGCAGCGTCGTCGGTGGCTTGGGCAGTGCCGGCTCGAGCCGAAGCGAAAGCTGGTCGGGCATCGCGACCGATGGTAACGGTAGTGTCAGGGCGAAGTCACCGTGGGCCCAATTCCGCAAGCGAAGGCCCACGTTCTGGATCGCCGGGCGCGACTGGCGTTTCCGGGCCGCGCTCACCCCTTCTCCGGATGTCCCGGACCCGCCACGGCGAGTAGTCGCCGGACGCTGGGATCGGCGCTATTCTCACCGTTCAATGACGAGCCCGAGCCGGAACGACACCCTCACCCGCGAGCGCGCCAGCGAACTCGTGCGAGCGTGGGCCGGCGGCCGGCCCGGGCCGCTCGGATCCGTGCTGGGTCGCCTGACCGCAGTCGACCAGGTGGGCGTGGAGTTGCGCGTCGAGTCTCTGAAGAAGCGCTCGATCAAGAAGGCATCGAAGCTCTGGGCCCTCGACCTCGCGATACGGATGATCGACCTGACGACACTCGAGGGGAAGGACACCCCCGGCAGGATCCGGGCGATGTGCCAGAAGGCGAGGCGCCCCCAGCCGGGCGACCCGACGATCCCGTCGGTCGCGGCCGTGTGCGTCTATCCGGCGTTCATCGCGGATGCGAAGGACGCGCTCCGTGGCTCGACCGTGAAGGTCGCCAGCGTCGCCACGGCGTTCCCATCCGGCCAGACGTTCCGCGACATCAAGGTCGCCGAGGTCCGGGCCGCCGTGGCAGCCGGCGCCGACGAGATCGACATGGTCATCGATCGTGGCGCCTTCCTGTCCGGCGAGTACGGCCGAGTCTTCGATGAGATCGTCGAGGTCAAGGACCTGGAGACCGGCGAGCTCGAGACATATGACAACGTCCGGCGGGCGAGCATCCTGGCGATGGCCGCCGGGGCCGATTTCATCAAGACCTCGACCGGCAAGGTGACGCCGGCCGCGACCCTCCCGGTCACGCTCGTCATGCTCGAGGCGATCCGGGACTTCGAGAAGGCGACCGGTCGGGCCGTCGGGATGAAACCGGCCGGCGGGATCCGGGCCGCGAAGGAAGCGATCCAGTACCTCGTCGTCCTGTACGAGACGCTCGGCCCACGCTGGATGACACCGGACCGCTTCCGCTTCGGTGCCTCGAGTCTCCTCAACGACATCCTGATGCAGATCGAGAAGGAGCGGACGGGCCGCTACCAGGGCCCGGACCACTTCACGCTCGACTGAGGGCGTGACGCGAAGGCGCTGCTGCGGGTCCGCCTCGGCGATGCCTACGGCCGCGGCGCCACCGGGCTCCCGGCATCAGCACGGCCCGCTGGTCACCCGGACGGGGCGGCCGCTCCGGCGCCATGGTCAGTATCAATGCCACCCCAGCGCCGGAATGCCACCCCAGCGCCGGAATGCCACCCCAGCGCCGGCTATTCCGAGGAGGATTAGCTGGTTGTGCTCTCGCGACCGCGGTGCCCTGCCGAGCAACGCTGCGCGTTTGCTGCATGCCTGCCACGCATGCATGCAGCTCAGGAAGTGCGTCCCGCGGCGCCAGGCCGTCGCGGCACTCCAAAATGGGCCCGGCCTAAACCTTCTAGGAATAACGGCGGCCGGAGCGGGCCCGGCCTAAACCTTCTAGGAATAACGGCGGCCGGAGGTGGCCTGTGAGTCGTGGTGATCCTGAAGCGGCGTGTCCGTCGTGCCGATCGCGTGGCGATCCGACGATACCCAACGCGACATCGTCGACCACGGCACAAGGAACCGCTGCCCATGCCGCGCGGATACGCGGAACGGGCCCGCCGACGGAACCGCGTGGCGGTCATCGGCGTCAGCCGGCCATGACGATCCGAATTCCGATGCTGCTCGCCGGTCTGGTTCTCCTCGCCGCGGCCGCGTGCGGCGGCGGGACCCCACCGTCACCCACGCCGGAGCCCACGCCCGGCGCGACACCCGGGCCAGCGCTCACCCTCCCCGAGTTGAAGCTCGCCCTCATCGATACCTACGGCCCGCTCTGGTACTGCGATCCCGACTTCTACCCGGTCCAGCGTCAGGAGGAGATCAACAGCGCCCGAGAGCGCTGGGCGGAGTTCAGCGCCGACGGGGATGCCTTCAGGGCACTCACCGTCAAGCTCGGCCTCGATCCGACGGGGAACTTCACCGACCCGCAGAAGCTGGCCGTCTACCAGGCCTGGAAGGTCCTCAACGCGATCGCGCTCGATCCAATCGGCAACGACACGTATCGCTTCGACTACCTTGCCCAGCCGAAGGCCGGCGCGGCCGAGGGCACGCGAACCGGCGGCACGATCACGACCATCGGCACCATCACGGTGGAGCAGCAGGTGGCAGCCACCGAACCGATCTGTCCCATCTGCCTGGCTCGTGGCTCGGCGATCGACACCCCGGACGGGCCGGTTCCGGTGGAGGACCTCCGGATCGGCGACCTGGTCTGGACGCTCGATGTCGACGGAACGCGAGTGCGCGGCACGGTCACCGCGGTGGGGTCCATGGCGGCCCCACCTGCGCACCGGGTCGTGCGCCTCGCCCTCGCCGACGGACGATCCGTGACGGCGTCCCCGGGCCACCCGCTTGCGGACGGTCGCCTCATCGGTGATCTGCGCGCGGGTGACATCGTGGACGGCTCCGCCGTCGCCTCCGCAGATCTGATCCCATATGACGGCGGTCGAACCTACGACATCTTGGTCAGTGGGCCGACCGGAACGTATCTGGTGGATGAGATCCCACTGGGCTCGACGATTCGGCCGAGCTCGGGACGTTGATCTCGGCGACGCGGATCTCAGGACCCGTGGGACCCGCCGATCACGCCGGCACGCGGATCACGCCGGGACGACCGGCGCGCGGATCAAGCCGGCGCGGGTCACGCCGGGACGCGGATCCCCGGCACGTGGCGGGCGAGAAAGTCGAGGACCATCCCGGTCTGATTGATCCGCTCCTCGATCTGGAAGGGCGCATGGCCGGTCGGGAAGAGGTAGAGCTCGTGCGGATGGTTCCGCGCCCGGAGGCGATCGACGTAGACCATGACCTGCCGGATGGGACAGCGGCTGTCGGCCTCGCCGGCGAGGAAGAGGATCGGCGCCTTGACGTTGTCCACGTAGGAGATCGGCGATCGCTCGGCCATGAGCTCCGGCACCTCGGCTGGCGTCCCGCCGAGGAGTGCCCGGTCGTAGGCCTGGAGGAGCGGTGAGAGATCCTCGTAGCCCAGGGCGTAGTCGCCGACCGGAACCCCGGCGACGCCGGCGACGAACCGATCGGGATGCATCCCGTGCATGAGGAGCGTGAGGTAGCCACCCCACGACCAGCCCGCGATCGCGAGGCGGGCCGGATCCGCCAGCCCCCTCGCGAGGAGGTCGTCGACGCCCGCGTTGATGTCCTCGATCTCCGGCCAGCCGATGTTCCCGATGAGTGTGTCGCGCCATTCCGCCCCGAAACCGATCGACCCGCGATAGTTGACCAGGACCACCTGGAAGCCGGCATCGACGTAGGCCTGCAGATCGGGAGCCCAGCGATCGAGATCGACCGACGTTGGTCCGCCATGGACATGGACGAGAGTGGGGTAGGGGGCCTTGCCCTCCGGTTCGATCCGCCATCCGGTGACCGTCTGGCCGTGCGGGTTCGGAAAGGACCACGGGATGAACGGCCGTCCCGCCGGCGCAGGGCCCGCGTCGAGAATCGGTTGGTCGCGGCCAACTTCGAGGAGCACGCCCGGACGCTCTCCATCCTGGAGGCGGTACCAGACGGAACCGTCGGGTCGAACGCGGGCGCCGGATACGGATCCGGGCTTCGTTTCCAGCGTGGTGATCGTGCCTGCCGCCAGGTCGAACCGGTGCAGGCGATGACGCCCGCCGTCGAGCTCCACGAGCAACAACGCGGAAGCGTCGGGCCACCAGTCGGCGACTTCCGTGTGGTGTTCCGAGGGCAGGTTCAGGTCGCGGAGCTGACCCCCGACCGGATCCCAGACCGCCGGCGTGTGCTCGCCGCGCCGCTCGTGGCCGATGGCCAGTCGGCTGTCCCCCGCGACTGGAGACCACGCGGCCGCCGTCAGGGATCCGCCGACATCGCGGAGGTCCGCGATCGTCGCGCCGGAGCGAGCATCGAGGATTCGCAGCGCAGGATGGATGAGATCGCCGTGCTCGCCATGCTCGACGGCCACCAGGGTCTCATCCGCTGACAGCCCGGCGAGTTCGGTCCCGCCCCGAATCGTGGCGTCGGCACCACCGAGGAGCAGCGAATCGGCGCTCGCCGCGATCTGCCGGGCGGAGCCGGACCGGTCGATCACATACAGCCCGAACCCGGCCTCGTTGCTGATCACCGCGACGGAGCGCTCGAGGCCGGGTGCCATCCCCTCGTCCCAGCCTGTCGGGAGGCCATCTGCCAGCGGCTCCGGTGCGCCCCCGCTGAAGGGAGCCGCCACCCATTCGCCGGACTCGGAACCGGTCGTGTCCCGGTGCCAGAGCACCCACGTTCCGTCGGCGCTTACCTGCCCGGAAACCAGGCCGATCGGTTCGTGGGTGATCTGGCGGCGCTCGCCTGAGTCAAGGTCCCACGAGTGGAGCTGGTAGATCCCGCTTTCCGAGGAGACGTAGACGATCCGGTTCGGGGCATTCCGGGACCATGTTGGGAACCCGATGATCGGGGCGCGAAAACGACGCTGCCATTCGGGCGTTGGATCGGTCACGGGGAATGCACCTCAGCTGCGCTCGTCTGTTGGCCCGAACGCTGGCCATGATGCCCATCCTCATGATGCTCTCTGCAGGAGAATCGTGGTGGTGAGGAGAATCTGGCCGGCATGATAGGGAACCAGCACGCCGAGCCGGTGCCAGGCCGGCGCCGCCGCTTGCCGGCCATGCGGCGTGACGAACTGACCCCAGCCGAGCCGGGCGTCCGACGCGACGAAGAGCCACGCCCCGATGGCTGTGAACGGCGAACCGCTGGCAGTCGCCGAGATCACCATGAGCACGATCGCCGCGAAATAGATCGCAACCGGCCAGCGCATGCCGGCTGCCGTGGCACCCGCGAGGATCGGCCGTCCGGGGATCGCCAGCACTGCCAGGGCGACCAGCACGCCCAGCACGGCCGGCGGCGCGAACAGCGGCCCGAGGAGGAATGCCCCGATGTAGGCGACATGGGCGAGCAGGAACGCCACCAGTCCGGCCGTGAATCGGGTGGGCGGCAGCAGCAGGATGTCGCCGACGAGCGAAGCGCCGAGGGCCGCCGCGAGGAGCAGGCTGCGTGTCGAGGCTTCGGGGTCGCTGAGCACGACCGCGCCGAGCAGCGCCACCATCACCGCCGGCTTGGCCCAGCGTTCGAGGCGAGCATCGGCGCGAGCCACGGCAGCCCAGTCGACCAGGGCCAGCAACATGGCCGCGGCCAGGCCGGTGCTCTCGACTCCCGTCATCGCTGACCTCCGAGGTACCGGCTGGTGCGGATCGTCGCCGGCGGTGCGGCGGAATGGGGCAGCATCCCGGGTATGATGCCCGACGTGACGAACGACACGGCGAACCTGCGGCCATGGACCGGCGATCGCGGTCCGGCCGGCTGGGGCCTGGGCGACGGCCAGGCAATCCCGTGGGAGTACGCGCCGGCCCCGGAGGCACGCGACCTCGTTCGCCTCCAGGAGCGCTACGGCCTCTTCATCAACGGGCGGTTCGTCGAGTCAACTGACCGTGCGGTCTTCGAGACCATCGATCCGTCGACCGAGGAGAAGCTTGCGGACGTCTCGCGCGCGACACCGGCCGACGTTGACAGGGCGATTCGTGCCGCGCGCCGCGCGCAGGCACGGAGCTGGGGCACGCTGCCGGGGCGCGAGCGAGCCAAGTACCTCTTCCGAATCGCCCGCATCCTCCAGGAGCGGAGTCGCGAGTTCGCGGTGCTGGAAACGATGGACTCGGGAAAGCCGATCAAGGAGAGCCGGGATGTTGACGTCCCGCTCGCCGCGGCCCACTTCTGGTACTACGCGGGCTGGGCTGACAAGCTCGAGTACGCGTTTCCCGGTCGTACCGCCAGGCCGCTCGGTGTGGCGGCCCAGGTCATCCCCTGGAACTTCCCGCTGCTGATGCTGTCGTGGAAGATCGCGCCAGCCCTCGCCGCCGGCAACACCGTCGTCCTCAAGCCCGCCTCCACAACCCCGCTGACCGCACTCCTCTTCGCCGATGTCTGTCGCCAGGCGGACCTTCCGCCGGGCGTCGTGAACATCGTGCCCGGGCCGGCGGCCATCGGGATGCACCTCGTCTCGAGCCCCGGCGTGGACAAGGTCGCCTTCACGGGGTCGACCGCGGTCGGCAAGCTCATCCACCGGGCCGTTGCCGGGACGGACAAAGCCCTCACGCTCGAGCTCGGTGGCAAGGCCGCCAACATCGTCTTCGAGGATGCAGCCCTCGATCAGGCGGTTGAGGGCATCGTCAACGGGATCTACTTCAACCAGGGCGAGGTCTGCTGCGCCGGGTCGCGCCTGCTGGCCCAGGAGTCGATCGTCGAGCCGCTGATCGAAAAGCTCAAGGATCGCCTCTCGACCATTCGGGTCGGCGATCCCATGGACAAGAACACCGATGTCGGCGCGATCAACTCGCGCCAGCAGCTGGACAAGATCGCGGAGCTGGTCGCCGCCGGCGTGGCGGAGGGCGCGGACCTGTACCAGCCGAATTGCGAGCTGCCCGACCGCGGGTACTTCTTCCGACCCACGCTGTTCACGAACGTCGCCCAGAGTCATCGGATCGCGAAGGAGGAGATCTTCGGGCCCGTGCTCTCAGTCCTGACCTTCCGGACGCCGGAGGAAGCCGTGGAGAAGGCCAACAACACGCCCTTCGGCCTGTCGGCCGGCATCTGGACGGAGAAGGGAAGCCGGATCCTCTCGATGGTCAATCGGATGAAGGCGGGCGTCGTCTGGGCCAACACCTTCAATCGCTTCGACCCCGCGTCGCCCTTCGGCGGCTACAAGGAGTCCGGCTTCGGGCGCGAAGGCGGCATGCACGGGCTGCATGCCTACGTCCGGCTGGAGGACCGCTGATGGCGGCGGCGCGCCGGAGGCCGGCCGCGGCACAATCCGCCGGGGCCCGTGAGTCGGCCGCGGCACAATCCGCCGGGGCCCGTGAGCCGGCCGCGGCACGCTCCGCCGGGGCCCGTGCGGTACCGGAGGGCGTAGCCGTGCCGGCGCCCCGTATCGACGTTCGCAAGACCTGGAAGCTGTACATCGGCGGCGCGTTTCCACGGACCGAGAGCGGTCGTTCCTACCTCGTGACCGCGGCGGACGGGACGCCCCTCGCCAACGCCTGTCGAGGCTCACGAAAGGATCTTCGGGATGCGGTCCGGGCCGCCCGGAAGGCGTTTCCGGGCTGGGCCGACCGAGCAGCGATGAACCGCGGGCAGATCCTCTATCGCGTGGCGGAGCTCATGGAGGGTCGTCGGGAGCAGTTCGTTGCCGAGGTCGAGCAGGCCGAAGGCCTTCGCCCGGATCGGGCCCGGGCGGTGGTCGATCGGGCGATCGATCGATGGGTCTGGTACGCCGGCTGGGCGGACAAGATCGCCCAGGTCCTCGGGTCGTCCAACCCCGTCGCGGGCAGCTACTTCAACTTCACGATCCCCGAGCCCACAGGCGTCGTGGGGATCGTGGCACCCGAGACCTCCTCGCTGCTCGGGCTCGTGTCGCGCTTGGCCCCGCCCCTTGTCGCCGGCAACGCTGTCGTGGTGATCACGTCCGAAGGCAGGCCGCTGCCGGCCGTCACGCTGACGGAGGTCCTCGCGACCTCGGACGTTCCTGGTGGCGTTGTCAACGTCATCACCGGGTTCAAGAAGGAGCTCGCGCCCGTGCTGGCAGGGCATGTCGATGTCGATGCCATCGATGTCTGGGGCGTCGAGGACGCGACTCGGCGGGAGATCGAGCTGCTCGCGACGGACAACGTCAAGCGCATCGTCCGGCGTCCAGCCGGCGTCACCGACGCCCGCTTCGACTGGCTGGATGACCGAGCCGCCGAGCGACCCGAATGGATCGCTGCCTATATGGAGATGAAGACCGTCTGGCATCCGATCGGCGTGTGACGGGAGACCGACGGGCTTGCCGACGTCGCGCTGCGAGCCTGGCGTCGTCGAGGCCGAGCCTGATTTCCACGGTGGAGGCAGGGAGTGAGCATGACCAACATCATTGAAACGTCGAGCCTGACCAAGTCGTACGGGCCGCATCGTGGGATCGTCGAGGTGAACCTCGAGGTCCACGAAGGGGAGATCTTCGGCTTCCTCGGACCAAACGGAGCCGGCAAGACGACGATGATCCGGGTCCTGCTCGATCTCATCCGGCCGACGTCGGGGTCGGCTCGCGTCTTCGGCCTGGACTCGGTGGCCGACCCGGTCGCGATCCGTCGCCGGACGGGATACCTCCCGGGCGAGTTCAACCTCTATGACCGCCTGACCGGCGCCGAGACCATCGAGTACTTCGCCAACCTCCGTGGCGGCGTGGATCGGGCGTATCAGCGACAGCTCGCCGAGAGCCTCGACCTGGATACGTCGAGGCGGTTCCGTGAGTACTCCAAGGGCAACAAGCAGAAGGTCGGCCTGATCGTGGCGCTCCAGCACCGTCCCGACCTGCTGATCCTCGATGAGCCGACCTCGGGCCTGGACCCACTCGTCCAGCAGACGTTCAACAAGCTCCTGTTCGAGGCCAGGGCAGAGGGTCGGACGATCTTCCTGTCGTCGCACATCATCAGCGAGGTCGAACGCGTCTGCGGACGGGCCGCGATCATCCGGGACGGTCGGCTCGTTCGCGTGGACAGCGTTGCCGGCCTGCGCGATCTCGCCGCGCACGAAGTGGAACTCCGCTTCCCGGGACCGGTCCCGACCGCCGCGTTCGAGGCCATGGACGGTGTCTCGAACGTGGAGGCCGAGGGCGACACGCTGCGCCTGCTGGTGACCGGGCCGATTGCCCCGGTTGTCAGGGCCGCGTCCGCCTACGACCTCACGGACTTCGTGAGTCGCGAGCCGAGCCTCGAGGAGGTCTTCCTCGCCGAGTACGGACACGCCGGGTCCGATGGCCGCGCCTGACTCGGCCATCCCGAACCCCGGCCCCGCGGCCGCGCCTGATTCGGCCATCCCGAACTCCGGCCCCGCGGCCGCGCCCGACCTGGTCCGGCCGACGCTCGTCGCCCGCCTGGCGGGCCTCGGGACCATCTTCGGAAAGGGCATCCGCGACGCCCGGCGGTCGATCCTGATCATCGGCGTGCTGATGGCCGTCCTCATCATCGTCACCGCCTCCGAGATCGCGGTCGAGTACGACTCGGTGGCCGAGCGGCTCATCCTCGCGGCCCAGATGTCGGCGCTCCCCGAGATCTTCCAGGGGATGCTCGGCAAGCCGATCGCGATCGACACCCTCGGCGGGTTCCTGTCCTGGCGGACGTTCGGATTCCTGCCGGTCATGATCGGGATCTGGTCCGTCGTGGTGCTCTCCGGCACGCTCGCCGGCGAGCTCTCGCGGGGCAGTCTCGACGCGATCGCGGCGGGCCCCATCTCGCGGCGTCGACTCGCCCTCGAGAAACTGGGCTCCCACCTGGTGGCTCTCGCCGCGGTCGTGCTGATCCTGGCGGCGGCAACGTACGCGTCGATCGTCGCGTTCGGTAATCTGCCCGGCGACCAGATCGGCCTCGGCGCCGTCCTTGGGCAGCATGTCTGGGTCTACGTCGCAGCGCTCGCTCCCGCCGCGGTCGCGTTCGCGGTGGCGCCCATCCTGGGTCGTGGCACGGCCCTCGGGATCGGGTCGGTCGTCCTCTTCGGAAGCTTCCTCGTGAACGGGTACGCGGACAGCGTCCCGGCCTTCGAGGCGGTCCGCGGGCTTTCCTACTTCGGCCTGACCGCCGGACATCGGCCGCTGGCCGGCGTGTCGGACTGGGGATCGATCGCCGTACTCGGCGGGCTCATCATCGTCGCCCTGGCCATCGGCGTGACCCTCTTCGATCGTCGCGATCTCGTGGTGCCGACCGGCGGTCGTCAGCGGATTCCGCCACTCCGGCTGGGTGTCGCCGGGCCGTTCACCCGCTCGTACTTCGAGCGACTCCCGGCGGCGATCGCGTGGGGACTCGGTCTGGCCCTGTACGGATTGGTGCTCGCGACCTCGGCCGACGAGTTCGTGGCCCAATTGTCGAAGATCCCCCAGGTCCTCGAGATGATCGCGCGTCTGTTCCCCAATGCAGACATTCTTTCCGTGGGGGGGTTCCTCCAGCTCGCCTTCTTCAGCGAGGCGGTCATCCTCGTTGCGCTGGCAGCGGCCGCGTTCGTCGCGGGGTGGGCCTCCGACGAGGAGGATCGTCGCCTCGAGATCATCATGGGGACACCGGTCAGCCGGATCGGCTGGGCCCTCAAGAGCGGGATCGGCGTCTTCGCGGCGATCGCCACGCTCATCCTCTTCGCCGATCTCGGGGTGATCGTGGGAGCGGCCATCCAGGGGGAGAACGGGCTCGATATCGCGATCGGCGTGTCGGTGCTGGGCGCCTACGGCATGGCCATGGCCGGAGTCGGCTTGGCCGTCGGTGGCTTGACGCGTCCCTCGATCGCCGCCCCGGTCACCGTGGGCCTCGCGCTCGGGTTCTACCTCCTCGACCTCCTCGGCTCGATCCTCCGCCTGCCCGACGCGATCCTGGACCTGTCCCTGAACCGCCACCTCGGGAAGCCGATCCTCGGTGACTTTGACATCGGTGGGCTCGTGATCACCGGGATCCTGGCGATTGGCGGACTCGCGATATCCGCCGCCGGCATGCAACGGCGCGACCTCGGCCGGTAGGCCGGTTGTGCCGCCTCTCGCAGTCGCGCTCGTCCTCGTCGCGGCGGTCCTCCATGCGGGCTGGAACGTCCTCCTCAAGACGTCGGGAGATCCGCTTCGAACGGCGGTCCGGCTGCAGGCCATCGGGGCGGCGGTCCTTGTCCCGTTCGGATTCGTGGCCTGGCTCGCTAAGGGCAGCCCGGCGCTCGATCCCGCCGGGGTCGGGCTCGCCCTGGTATCGGGCGTCCTCGAGGCTGCCTACTTCGTGTTCCTCTCGGCCGCCTATGGGCGAGGAGACCTCTCGCTCGTCTACCCGCTTGCCCGGGGAAGCGCTCCCCTGCTGTCCATCGTCGTGGGCCTCGGCTTCCTCGGCGAGCGTCTCTCCGGCCCGGCGATGGTGGGCGTCGCTTCGCTGCTGACCGGGATCATGCTCGTGGCCCGTCCCTGGCGCGCGGTTCGCGTCGCCGGTCGCCACCACCGCGGGGCGATCGGTTTCGCGCTCCTGACGGGCGCGATGATCGCCGCCTACTCAACGGTGGACCGACTCGGTGTCCGCCTCATGGAGCCGTGGCTGTACGGGGCCCTGCTCGCGGTCTTCGCCACGACGATGCTCACGACCGTCGTGGCGCTCGGGAGACGAACCGGGATCATCGCGACCCGGCCCGCCCCGATCCACCCGACGCCCCTCTGGCGAGACGGGGTCGCCGGGGTCATCTCGTTGAGCGCCTACCTGCTGATCCTGTTCGCCTACGCGCTCGCGCCGCTCGCGGCCGTGGCTCCACTGCGCGAATCGGGGATCGTGCTCGCGGCCGCCTGGGGGGCCCTTCGGCTCGGCGAGGCCACGGGGCGACGCCAGGCCGGAGCCCGGATCGCCGCCGCGGCGCTGGTGGTCCTCGGAGCCGTCCTCCTCGCGGTCTTCGACTGAGGCTATGGCCGGCCGACCGCCGCATCGCCGCCGAGCGACTGCCGCGTCGCCGCCGATGGCCTGCGATCGAGTAACGGTCAGCTGACGTCGCGAGCTCACGCCGTCGGGGCAGTCCCGCGACCAAAGAGCCGGCGCTGGCCGTAGCGACTGTTCACGAGGGCCACGCCCCCGATCACGAATCCCGTACCGAAGAGGACGCGGGCGTCGACCGTCTCCTGGAAGACCAGCGCGCCGGCGATGATCCCGACTACCGGAAGGAGGTAGGCGACGAGCGACGTGCGGGTGGCGCCGATCCGGGACAGAAGCCGGAAGTTCACGAGGTAGGCGAGCCCGGACCCGAGGATCCCGAGCCAGACCACCGACCCAACGGCCGGGAACGACCACTGCACGGAGAGGGGATCCTCGAACAGCAGCGCGATCACGCTGACGATCACGAACGCAAACCCGACCTGGAAGAAGGCCGGGATCATCGGCCGCAGCCCACGCGTGTTCCGACGCGCGTACACGGCGCCGGCGGCGTAGGACAGCGTCGACCCCAGGAGTGCCAGTTCGCCGGCCACACTGCTTTGGTTCCCTGCCACACCGAGGCTGCGGCTCACCAGGATGACCACGCCGGCGTAGCCGACGACCAACCCGACCAGGCGATTCACCGTGATGGGCTCGTCGTGGAGGAACAGCGACGCGATCAGGATCACGAACAGGGGAACGGCGCCGTTGAGGATGGCGGCCAGCGTGGAATCGACGGAGCGTTCCGCGGTCGTGATCAGGTAGAACGGCACGACGATGTTGATCATGGCCATGACCACGAGGTGGCCGTAGATCTTCGGGTTCCGTGGCAGCGGCTCCCGGGCCACGAAGACGACGGTCGCCAGGATGGTCAGGCCGATGCCCAGCCGCGCGGCGATCAGCGTGAACGTCGGGAGGGTTTCCACGCCGATCTTGATGAAGACGTAGCTCGTGCCCCACATGAACCCGAGGGCGACGAGGAGGAGCCAATCGATCCGGGTTGGGCGCGCAATCATCGGCGCATCATACCGGGCTGTTGGCCTAGTGCAATGGGCCAACGCCCGTCGCCCGTCCCGGGACGGGCTACCATCCGCGGATGGTAGCGATTCGCGTTCTCTTCGTGCTGGCCGGAGCGATCCTCGGCGTGTTCTATCCGTTTCTTTCGGCGATCCTCGCCGAGCGTGGCTTCAGCGCTGCCGAGATCGGCCTGACGATCGCGCTGTCCTCGCTCGCCTTCATGCTCGCGGTTCCCGTCTGGGGACATCTCGCCGATGTCGTGATCGGCCGGGTGGCAGCCCTCCGACTCGGGGTCATCGGCTCAACGGGTGCCGTTCTGGGCCTTTTGCTGGGCGTCCCGCCGCTCGCGGTGGTGGTCCTCATCGTTGTGTATGCAGCATTCGAGTCAGCCCTGTCACCGCTTGCGGACGCCCTAGCCGTCAATGCCCTGGGCCGCTCGCCGAGGTCCTATGCGCGGGTGCGCCTGCTCTCCAGCGTCGGTTTCGCGGGTACCTCCATCCTTGCCGGGCGCCTGTACGACGACACCGGGTTCGGGCCGGCTCCAATCCTCTGGGCCGCGCTGTCGGTCGGGGTCGTCATCGCCACGCACTGGGTTCCCGACGTCGCCCGGTTCCGCGTCGACGGTCCCCATGCGCCAGCCGCGCCCGAACGTCCCGCCCGGCGCGGTGGATCGTTCATGCTCGTGATCCGCACGCAGCCGCGACTGCGCGGCGTGCTCCTGGGCCTCGGCCTCGTCCACGTCGGCATGCTTGCCGGATTCACGTTCCTCGCCCTGCGACTCCTCGAGCTCGGCGGCCAGGCCTCCGACGTGGCGCTGTCGGCCGGCGTCTCCGCGCTCGCCGAGATCCCGGCCATGGCGCTCATTCCCCGGATCGTGAACCGAACCGGAGTCCGGACCCTGCTGGTCGCCGGGATCCTTCTCTACGGCGCAGCCCTCGTTGCGTGGGCGTTCCTCGCCGACCCGTCGCTCATCGTGGCCACACGTATCGTGAGCGGGGTCGGGTTCTCCGCCATCACGATCTCCGCGGTCATGACCATTGCGGCACTCTTGCCGCCCGAACTCCAGGCCACCGGACAGGGCCTGTATCACACCGTCGGGTTCGGCGCGGCCGCGGTGGTCGCGAATGTCGTCGGCGGCGTGGTCTTCGGCCTGGGTGGAGCCATGCCGCTGTTCCTCGGTAGCGCCGCGCTCGCGTTGCTCGGCGCGGTCGTGATCTGGCGGGTCGTCCCGTCCAGCGCCTCCGGAGGATGGACCTCAGCCGGGCGCACGCCGGCCCGCTAGCATCAACCCCACATGACGACGGCCCCCTCCCGCCACGAACTCGACGGAACGGATCTCCGGGACCGCCTGATCCGCCTGGAGCCGGCCGCCGCGAAGCGTCCGGACGCCATTCGCCTTGTTCGGGCGCCCGCGCGGGTCAACCTCATCGGCGAACACACGGACTACAACGATGGCCTCGTCCTGCCGGCCGCCATCAACCTCGAGATCCGGGTCGTGCTGGTTCCGATGGACGACGACCGAGTGGAGCTGACGCTTGCCGCGACTGGTGAGCGCGGGGTGCTCGACCTCCGCGACATCGGCCCGAGGCGTGGAACCTGGCTCGACTATGTCGCTGGCACGGCCTGGGCGCTTCGTGATGCCGGGGTCCCGATACGGGGGTTCCGGGGCCTTCTCGACTCGACCATCCCGCCTGGCGCCGGCCTGTCGTCATCGGCCGCTCTCGAGCTTGCAACGGCCTGGGCGCTTGCTGGCGGGAAAGCGCCCGCACTCGAGCCCATGACGCTCGCCCAGACGGCTCAGCGCGCCGAGAACGCGTACGGCAGCGCCCTCCTGCTGGACTGCCGGTCGCTGGCCTGGCGCCCGGTGCCCATCCCTGCGGAGGTCGAGATCGTCGTCTGCCACTCGGGCAGCCCCCGGCGCCTCGAGGCCTCCGCCTATAACGCCCGACGGGCCGAATGCAACCGGGCCGTGGCGGCCCTCGGAGCCCATGACCCGGGCGTCGTTGCCCTCCGCGACGTCAACCTCCCGATGCTGGAGCGCCATCGGGCGGAAATGGACCAGGTCGCCTACGCGCGGGCCCTCCACGTGGTCACGGAGAACGCACGCGTCGTCGCGGCCGAGGCGGCGCTTCAGACAGGCGACCTCGATGAGGTTGCCTCGTTGTTTGCCGCGTCGCACGCGTCGCTGCGCGACCGGTTCGAGGTCTCATCCGAAGCCCTCGACGCGCTGGTGGAGATTGCCCTCGGGACGCCCGGGGTCGTGGCCGCCCGGCTGACCGGCGCAGGGTTCGGCGGCTGCACGGTCAACCTCGTGGAGCGCGGGCGGGCGGATCAGCTCCGCGCTGCCGTGGAGCGCGACTACCCCACGCGCACCGGTCTGACACCCCGGGTCTTCGTGGTTGACGCCGCCGATGGCGTCGGCACCCTGACGCCCGGCGCCGCCTGAGGGTTCGTGCGGCTCAGCGGGCGGTGAGCACCCAGATGCGGGAGCTGAAATCCCCGCGCGGTGCCGAACTCGGCGGATACGCCGGTTCGATGTCCAACCCGACGGCCATCAGGAGATCCCCGCCGCGCCGCTGACTGCCCGGTTGCGCGTCGCGATCAGCGTGGTCCTCGCGCCGTGCGACGCCGGCCTCGTCGGCGGACGGCCACTGCTCGACCCTGTAGACCAGCCCCGGATCCAGGCCGCGGAGTCGGAGTCGATCCGGGGGCGGGACCGGCCGCTCCAGGATCCGGACATGGGCGACGATCGCCGTCCGGCGATCCGGCGCCACGACCATCCACGCGGCGTCGTCGTTGCCGAAGGGGCTGCGAAGCCTGATGAATCGCCCTCGCTGGAAGACCTCACGGTGCTCGATGTAGAACGCGATCTGGGCACGGATCTCCGCCCGCTCGTCGTCCGTCAGGGCGCGCGGGTCCAGCTCGTAGCCGAAGACCCCGAAGAAGGCCACCGTCGCGCGCGTTCGGAGCGGGGTGATCCGGCCGACCTGGTGGTTCGGGACCGCCGAGACATGTGCCCCCATCGAGCTGAGCGGGTAGACATGCGAGGCACCCCACTGGATCGCCAGCCGTTCGATCGCATCGGTGTCGTCGCTGGTCCAGGCCTGTGGCGCATAGGCAAGCATGCCGGGGTCGAAACGACCGCCGCCACCGGCACAGGATTCCCAGAGGATCTCGGGGAAGCGGGTCGTGAGCCGGTCCCAGAGGTCGTAGGTTCCGAGCATGTAGCGGTGGAAGAACTCGCCTTGCCGATCGGGCGGAAGCGCACCGCCGTGGGGCTCCGTGATATTCCGATTCATGTCCCACTTGACATACCGGATCGACGCACTCGACAGGATGGCGGCGATCGTCGCCTCCAGGTGGTCCACCACCTCCGGTCGTGAAAGGTCCAGCACCAGTTGCTGCCGGCCCTCCGTGCGTGGCCGGCCGGGCAGGCCGATCGCCCAGTCGGGGTGCTCCGTGAAGAGACGGCTGCGCGGGCTGACCATCTCGGGTTCCATCCACAGTCCGAAGGCCATGCCCATGGCCTCGACCTCGGCCGCCAGCGGACCCAGGCCGTTCGGCAACTTCCGGGGATCCACGACCCAGTCACCGAGCGAGCTGGTGTCGCTGTCCCGCTCACCGAACCAGCCGTCATCGAGCACGAAGAGCTCCACACCGAGGTCTGCTGCGGCGCGGGCCATCTCGACCAGGCGAGCATGATCGAAGTCGAAATAGACCCCCTCCCAGCTGTTCAGCAATACGGGTCGCGGTCGGTCCCGCCACGGCCCGCGTGCCAGACGCTCGCGATAGAGCCCGTGCAGGGCGTCGCTGAGCGCGCCGATCCCGGCGTCTGACCAGGCAACGACGGCTTCGGGTGTCGTGAAGGAGGCCCCCGGGTCCAGGGCCCAGGCGAACCCTTCCGGGTGGAGCCCGATCCGGGCGCGGCTGGAGCCGCGGGGTCCCGACTCGGCCTCGGCCAGGAAGTTGCCTGAGTAGACCAGCGACAGGGCGAATCCCTCACCGGCGGTTTCGTTCGCGCCGGGGCGCAGGAGGAACAGGGAGGGATCCTGCTGGTGGCCCGTTGCGCCACGAAGGCTTCCCAGGGAGCGACGACCGGGCAGGAGCGGGGCCCGGTGCGGGTGTCGCTCGCGGGCCCAGGCTCCGCTGAACCCGAGCACCTCCCATGGGCCGTCCGGGAGATCGATCGCGGCGCTCATCGCCGTGCGAACCGTGAGCCGGTGGGGCCCTGCATTCGTCAGGCGCATGGAGCGGGCGACCACCGGTCGGTCCTCGAACAAGGTGAGGGTCAGCGTGGCGCGGAGGCCCGCGACCGCGTCTTCAAGGTCGATCTCGACGGTCGTGGCTTCGGTCGGATCCTCGGCGTAGGTCGCCGGGAGGCCGTCCAGGGGTGGCTTGCCCGCGACGATCCGATGTCCCGTGTAGACGAGGTCGAGCACACTCCCGCCTTCGGCGTCCTCCACGACCAGGGCCGGGATCCGGAAGTCGCCGCTCCCCGGCGTCGGCACGACGAGCGCGATCGGCTCGTCGATGCGGTTCGAGAAGCCCCCGAAGTCCGTGGGGCCCAGGTGCGCATACGACGCAGCCGGATCCAGGGGTGCGCCGAAATGGAGCTGCCCCAACCAGCCGTTCTCGAGGACACCGAGGACGAGGCTGAGCCTGCCGTTGTGGAGGTGCAGCTCCCGGGTGGCTTTGCGCCAGGTGATCGGCATCAGTCGTTGTCCGTTAATGGGGTCAAGGTCCAGCTCCAATGATGTCGCCCGGTCGGAACGAGAAATGCAGCGAGGGTATCCGGTCCACAGCTCGCGGTGCCGAGCCCGCGGTGCACCGCGTCGAGATGGACGATCGTCTCGGCGCGCGCGACCAGCTCATCGCGGTGCGTGGCCGCGGCGAGGTCGGCGGCGCGGAGGTGGCTGACCGAAACCTGGCTCGGCCGGTCCAGCTGGATCCGCACGCCGCCACCGGGTGCGCGGCGGACCTCAAGCCAGCGGACGTCGGCGTGGCCGCCGTTCTCCTGCGGCCGGATGTACGGCACGTGCTGCGCCGTCACGGTCGATTCCCAGCGCCCGATGGTCCCCGCGCGGCGGCGGTCGGGGTACGTCTCCACCGGACCGCGGCCGTACCACGTCAACGCCTCGTGCCCGGGTCCCAGCTCCAGGACCGTCCCGACCCGCGCGAGGTCGGCGAGTGCAGCCGGAATCGTGGCCGCTTCGGCGACACGGATGCCGTCGCCCTCCAGGGCCACGATTCGCTGTTCGTGGGGGATTTCGAGGCCGGTCCCGGTCAACCACGTCGATCGGATCACGAGTGCGTCACGGTCATCCTGGATCGCTTCGAGCCGCCGCTCGAGACGATCCAGCCCGAGGGCCAGCCAGGTCTCGGCCAGCCCGGCGATCCGGTCGTTGTCGGTGGGAGCGCGCCAGAGGGCGAGACGTGGACTGTCGGCCAAACCCGAAAACTGCAGCGTGCCATCGGCAGCGAGGATGGAGCGGAGCGGCCCGCCCGAGGGCCTCCGCCCGCTCCGGCGGACGCCGGAGCCCTTGGTCTGGACATCGCCGACCGGGACTTGCACATCGCCGACCGGGACTTGCACCTCGCCGACCGACAGGCCGGCCGGTGCCCAGGGCGCATCTTCCGCCGTCAGGAACCCGATCGTGAGCCAGCGCTCGCGTCCGCCCGGCGCCAGCGGCTGCCAGCCGTCGAGGACCGCCCGCCCGCGGGCCTGCGGCTCCAGCGACGGCAGGGCGACGGCGCCCCTGGCGACAGTTCCGCTGTCGTCACCGAGTTCCCACACGGACGCGAGCCAGTCGAGGGTTCGGAAGTCGGCCCGATTCTCAACCTCCACGACACCGCGCGCGAGAAGCTCGGCAGTCGCGTGGACCCGGACGGGCACGGCAATCGCCCGATGCTCCCACAAGGCCGGCTTGGGCTCTCGATCGGGGAAGGTGATGCCGTCGATGCAGAAGTTCCCGTCGTTGGGCTGGTCGCCGAAGTCTCCACCGTACGCTGCTCGGAGCCGGCCGTCGGGAAGCCGCTGATCCAGCCCGTGATCGCGCCACTCCCAGATGCAGCCACCCTGCAATCCCGGCGTGGCCTCGATCGCGTCCCAGTATTCGGCCAGCGTGCCGTTGCTGTTGCCCATGGCGTGCGAGTACTCGCACATGATGAGGGGGCCGCGCTGCCGTCCGGACGCCGCGTGCCCGACAAGCGCCGCGATCGATGGGTACATCGGGCAGATGATGTCCGTGACAGGTTCGCCGGCCGTCCAGTCGAACCGGATGGCGCCCTCGTACAGGAGTGGCCGGCCCGGATCCACCCGGCGCACCCAGGCGGCGGCCGCGTCATGGTTCGCTCCGTAGCCCGATTCGTTGCCGAGGGACCACAGGATCACCGAAGCATGGTTCCGGTCGCGCAGCACCATCCGCGACACGCGGTCGACCCAGGCCCCGAGGTAGCGAGGGTCGTCGCACAGGGACCCCCAGAACGCGTGCGACTCGATATCCGCCTCGTCGATCACGTACATGCCCAGCTCGTCGGCGAGGTCCAGGAAACGGGGATCGTTCGGATAGTGCGACGTTCGGACCGTATTGAATCCAAAGCGCTTCATCGCAACGAGGTCGGCGCGCATGTCCTCGAAACGGACGACCCGCCCGGTCGCCGGGTCGAAGTCATGGCGGTTCACGCCCCGGATCAGCACGGCCCGCCCGTTGATGAGGAGCTCATTCCCGACGACTCGGACTGAGCGAAAGCCGACCCACGTCGCCATTCGTTCAACGACGGTGCCGGATGGATCGATGAGCGCGACCTCCAGTCGATAGCGGACCGGTACCTCCGACGACCACGCGCTGATCCCCGGGATGCGCGACGCGACCCTCGCCACGCTGCTCTTCGCCCTCGTGGCCGCCAGCGTCTTCGCCTGCGCGGCGGCCTCGGCTTCCGAGAGCTCGAGACCGGCGGCCTGCTCCGAGATCACCTCCAGCTCCCCGCGGCGCGGCGGTCCGGCGAACCAACCGGCATGCGAGCGGTGGCCGGGCGGCGTTGTGGTCGGGACGGCGGCCTCGAGGGCGAGGACCTCGTCCAGGCCCGGTCCGGACAGGCCGGCGGTGACGCGCCAACCCGGTTGCGGCACGCCCGCCGCCCACGCAACGTCGACTTCGAGGTCGAGGGTTCCGGTCTCGCCGTCCGTGTCAAGGTCCGAGCGGACGACCACGTCGGCAAGGTAGGTGGGGTCGGTCGCATACAGGCTGATGGAGCGGGTGATGCCGCCATGCCACCATTGATCCTGGTCCTCGATGAAGGTCGCGTCCGACCATTTCACGACCTTCAGGCGGACGTCGTTCGACTCGGGCCGGAGGTGGGTCGTCACGTCGAACTCGGCGGCGAGGTGGGAATCCTTGCTCAACCCGACCTCGACCCCGTTGACCTCCAGGACGACGACGCTCTCCGCCGCCCCAATCGAGAGCACGATCCGGCGACCCTTCCAGCCATGGGGGACCGCGAAGGATCGCTCGTAGATCCCGGTCGGGTTGAGGTCCGGTGGCTGCGGCGGTCGATCAGGGAACGGCATCTGCACGTTCGTGTAGATCGGCCGATCCCAGGTGTCCTGCATCGTCCAGCAGCCGGGGACCTCGGCCGCGCCCCACGTGTCACCGGGTGGTTCGTCGGGGCGATGCAGCAGCTGGAACCGCCAGGTCCCGTCAAGGGAAACACGCTCGTCATGCGTAACGGCGTGCATCGGCAGTCGGCTGTGGGCCGTCAGGCCCGGGTCGGCCCAAGGGGGTGTTCGTGCCATCGTGCGTGGGGGCGGTCAGCCCTTGGTCGAGCCGAGCGTCAGGCCGCGGATGAACTGCTTCTGCAGGACGAAGAAGACGATCAATGTCGGCAACGCAACGAGGATCGATCCGGCGGCGAGCAGGTTGTTGTCCGTGAAGAACTGGCCCTTCAGGCCGTTCAGGGCGGAGGTGATCGGCCGCTTGTCGCCGGTGAACATCAGGATCAGGGCCCAGAAGAAGTCGTTGTAGATCCAGGTGAACTGGAGCGTCGCCAGCGCGGCCAGGGGTGGCCGACAGAGCGGAAGGATGACGTCCCAGAAGGTACGGAAGACGCCGGCCCCGTCAACCACGGCGGCCTCGTTCAGTTCCTTCGGCAGGGTCTTCATGTAGTTGCTGAGGACGAACGTGCAGAACCCGAGCTGGAAGGCGATGTGGATGACGATGATGCCGACGTACTGGTCGTAGAACAGGCCGTTGTCGCTGACCAGTCGAGGCAGGGGCAGCGCGAGGTACATCCGGTACAGGGGAGTGATGACGACCTGCTGAGGGAGCAGGTTGCCGGCCGTGAACAGCATCAACAGGAGCAGATTGAAGCGCCAGCTGTAGCGCGAGATCGCGAATGCAACCATTGAGGCGAGGAACAGCGTCAGGACCACGGCGGGGAGCACCACGATCATCGTGTTCAGGAAGAACTTGGGCATATCGATCCGGGTCCAGGCGTCGATGAAGTTCTGGAACCCGTAGCTCCCGCCGATCGACACATAGCCCCGGGCTGCGCCACCCGTGTCGGCATACGGACGAAGGGCCGTGTATGCCGCCCACAGCACGGGGAAGAGCCAGACGATGCTTGTGACAATCAGGAAGGCGTGGAGGACGTAGCGTCCGCGACTGCGCCGCCTGCGCGGGTTGCCCGCGGCCATCTGCGCGGTTGACTCGGCGGCGGCTGTCATTCCGCGTCCGCCCTGAGCGAACGGGTCAGGTAATAGATGATCGGCCCGACGGAGACGATGAGCAGGATCATCGCCAGTGCCGACCCGAACCCGACCCGGCTCGCCTCGCCGATGATGTTGTTGGTCACGAGGACTGACAGGAGCTCGAGGCCGTTGAGACCGCGGTTGGTAATGAAGACCAGGTCGAAGGCACGCAGCGACTCGATCACCGTGATCACCAGCACGACGATGTTGATCGGGGCGAGCACGGGGAAGACGACCCGGAAGAATGTCTGCCGCTCGCTCGCCCCGTCGATGGACGCCGCCTCGCGCAGTCCCGGGTCGACCGACTTCAGGCCGGCGAGGTACAGGACCATGATGTACCCGATGTGGCGCCAGCTCGCGGCAACGAGGATGGCCCACAGGTTGACATTCCGGTTGCCGAACCAGTCAACGGCCTTTGCCGTGCCCGCCGTCCCCAGGAGGCTGTTGATGAGGCCCTGGTCCGGGGAATAGATCAGCTGCCAGATGAAGCCGACGATGGCCAGCGACAGGACCACCGGCAAATAGATCGCGCTCTGGTAGACCCGCGTGCCGCGGATCTCCTTGTCGAGCAGGACCGCCAGGAAGATTCCGATCGGCGTGGCGATGAACAGGAAGACGGCCAGCCAGATGAGGTTGTGCTGGATGGCCGGCCAGAATGGGGGATAGACCCCACTGAAGAGGTCCGTGTAGTTCTTCAGCCCGATGAACTTGATCCGATCCAGACCGATGCCGTTCCACGAAGTGAAGGACAGGATGCCCGAGGCGATGGTCGGGATCCAGATGAAGAACACGTGGATGGCGGTCGGAACGCCGACCATCAGGCCGAGGAGCAACTTGTCGCGCCGCGTCAGGACGCTGAAGCGGCGTCGCCTGCGGGGAGCGTCGGCGGGCGCCTGCCCGACCGGAAAGCCAAGCCGGCGGCGCGTTGGCGCCGCCGGCTTGGAGAGCCCGCGATTGACGGAATCAGTCACGGGTTCGTTTCGATCTCAGACGCTCACTGCGGGGGCAGCGAGTCGTAGAAGGACTGGATCGTCCCAAGGAACGTATCCAGGTTCTGGTTGGGATCATTCAGGAAGGTTTGCAGGAAGCCCTGCATAGCGTTGCCGCCGGCGAAGTCCGGCCGGGTGTCGCGGTCCAGGAACTGGGCGATCGCACCGGACTTGCCGATGATCTCGGCCATCTTCTTCTGGAACGGCGAGTAGCCGCTGGTGTCGGCGTCCTTCGCGGCCGCGACGTTGTTGGGGCTGGTCTTGAGGAACTCGAGTTGAGCCGGGCCCGTCGCGACGCACGCGAGCAGGGCCTTGGCGCCCTCAGGGTTCTTCGGTGCCTTGCTGAGCATCAGGCCGTCGATCGGCGCATCGATGGCGAGCTCACTGTCCCACTGGTTCCCGAGGACCGGGAACGGGAAGAAGTCGAGATCGTCGTGGACTGCCGGATCGGTGGCCTGCTCGCCCGCGAAGGTCCCAAGGAAGTACATCGCCGCTTCCTTGTTGATCATCGACTGGGCGCCCTCCTGCCACGTCCGCCCGAGGGCGTTCGGCTGGGTGAAGGGGAGCAGTTCCTTCCAGAGGTTGAAGACGTCCTTCACCCGCGAGTCGGTCCACTTTTCCTTGCCGGCCATCAGATCGATATGGAACTTGTACCCATTCTGGCGCATGTTCAGGATATCGAAGGTTCCCATCGCCGGCCAGCCGTCCTTGTCGGCGAAGGCGAGCGGAACCAGGCCGTCGGCCTGGATCTTGGCGGCAAGAGTCTTGAATTCAGCCCACGTCGTTGGAACGGTGTAGCCCTTCTCGGCGAAGAGGCTCTTCCGGTAGATGACGACCCACGGGTAGTTGTACATCGGGATGAAGTACTGCTTGCCGTCGTCGCCCGTGGACGCCTGCTTGAACGCGTCGGTGTAATTGCTCCCTGCTGTCGCCCAGACATCGGAGATGTCAGTCGCCAGGCCCTGGGCGGCGAAGAACCGCATCCGATAGCCGGCAAACCAGGTGAACACGTCGTCGGGTGTCCCCTGGAGATATGAATTGAGGCTGTCCTGGAACGCTCCATGCTCGACCGTGTTGATCTTCGGGGTGGCCGTGGTCTGCGTGGCGCAGTAGTTGAGCATGGCCGCGAAGGCGTCCTTCGGGACCTGATCCGAGTAGTTGGACCCGATCGTGACGTCACCGAGTGGCGCGGCGCCCGTCGGGGTAAGGGATGCCTCGGGTTGGCTGGCCGGCGGATGCGAGGCTGGTGCCTGCGAAGCGCCTCCGCCGCACGCGGCTGCGATCAGCGCCAGCGAGACGCCGATAACGAGAAATCGCGCCGCGGTCCGGCGCGGCCTCCGCGCGACGGCCGGGTGGTCTGGCCCGCGCGACGATCTGAGATCTGCCATCGAAGCGGCTCCTCCAACATATGGTCGTAACGAGTCGGCATGGACGCACACAAACCGACAGGACCGAACATCAGTTTCGGCGGTGCATGGGGGAGTGTCAAGCAGATTCTCGCAGCAACGCGTGGATTGGTGGACCGAAGGTTGCGGTCGCGCGTTGACTTTTGGGCGAACCTGCGCGAACCTTCCCAATAGACAACCACCGTCGGCGCCGGAGGTCCTGCCCGCCCGTGCTCGCTCGTCAACGCCAGACCTACATCCTCGAGCGCGTACGGGAGGACGGCGCCGTTCGCGTCGCCGAGTTGGCACGCGACCTCAATGTCTCGGACATGACCGTCAGGCGCGACCTGGATCTCCTCCACCAGCAGGGCCTGCTCGAAAAGGTCCACGGCGGAGCCACGCAGACGAGCGGCAGCTCGCTCTTCGAGCCCGGCTTCGTAGCGAAGTCCGAGCTGCAGCTGGCTGAAAAGGGTGCGATTGCCCTGGCAGCGGCCGAGCTCGTCACGCCGGGAATGGCGATCGCCCTCTCCGCGGGAACCACCACCTACGCCCTGGCACACCGCCTGACCGAGCTGGAGGGCCTCACCGTCGTCACGAATTCCGTGCCTGTCGCGGACGTCCTGTATCGACTGGGCCGTCCGGACCAGACGATCATCGTCACCGGCGGAGTCCGCACCCCGAGCGACGCACTCGTCGGTCCGTTCGCGGTTGCCGCCCTCCGGACGATCCACGTCGATCTCGTGTTCATGGGCGTCCACGGCATGGATCCCCACTCCGGATTCACGACGCCCAACCTCCTCGAAGCCGAGACGAATCGCGCCCTCGTGGAGGCGGGACGCCGACTCGTGGTTCTCGCCGACCATACCAAATGGGGTGTGATCGGGATCAGTTCGATCGCGCGGCTCGATCAGGCTGACCTCCTGATCTCCGATGCGGGACTGGACCCCGAGGCGCGCCTGGCCCTCGGACGCGAGGTCCGCGAGCTGACGATCGTGGAGCAGCCCTCGGGCGCCAACGGGACTGCCGCGCCTGAGTTCGACGCGGCCACGTCCGGGCGATGAATCACGTGAATGGACGCGCGTCGGACGCGGCGTTCGACCGCATCCGCGGTGAGCCGCATCGTCGGTACAACCCGCTCATCGACGAGTGGATCCTCGTCTCATCGGGTCGGACGAGCCGCCCCTGGCAGGGGCGTCGAGAGGCCGCCGGCCAGGAGTCGGCCCCGAGGTTCGATCCGAACTGCTATCTCTGTCCCGGCAACACTCGCGCCAATGGCGAGCGGAACCCGGCCTACGAGTCGACCTTCTCCTTCACCAACGACTTCTCGGCGCTCAGGCCGGGCACGACGACCGAGCGGGTTCAGGACGGGCTGCTCATTGCGGAGGGGGAGGAGGGCGCGTGCCACGTCCTCTGCTTCAGCCCCCGCCATGACCTGACTCTTGCCCTCATGCCGGTACAGGCCGTGCGCGAGGTCGTCGACGTCTGGGCGGACGAGACGACCGAGCTCGGCGCGCAGTACCGCTGGATCCAGGTATTCGAGAACCGTGGTCAGATCATGGGGGCGTCCAGCCCACATCCGCACGGTCAGGTATGGGCGGGCTCGGCGTTGCCGCGCGAGGCTGCCAGGGAGGACGCCGCACAGAGGCGGCACCACGGAGAGGTCGGTCGGCGGCTCCTGCTCGACTATGCGGATCAGGAACTGGACGGGCCGCGGGTCGTGGAGGTCAACGACGACTGGCTGGTCGTGGTCCCATTCTGGGCCGCCTGGCCCTACGAGACATTGCTCATGGCGCGGCAGCCCGTTGCCCGTCTGCCCGAGTTGACAGGGAGCCAGCGGGAGAGCCTGGCCGAGATCCTGATCCGCCTCCTGACGCGCTACGACAACCTGTTCGGGCTCTCGTTCCCGTACTCCATGGGATGGCACCAGGCGCCGTTCGGCGGTGTGGAAACGGACCACTGGCAGCTCCATGCGCACTTTCTGCCCCCACTCCTGCGGGCCAATGTTCGAAAGTTCATGGTCGGCTACGAACTGCTCGCCGAGTCTCAGAGGGACCTGACCGCGGAACAGACGGCAGGCGAACTCCGGGCGGCGTCGCCCACGCATCGGTTCGCGGTGCCGGTGGCGGAGGTGGACACGCCGCTCTCGGTTCGCACGACCTGAGGGCCCGAGTCCAGGCCGCGCACGGTACGATCCGCCATGGAGGTGCCATGCAGCGCTGGGGCGGTCGATTCACGGGCGACACAGATCCGCGGGTCGTCGAGTTCACGCGATCGGTGGAGCTTGATGCCGCCTTCGCGACGGACGATCTCCAGGGTTCGATCGCCCACGTCCACGGCCTCGGCCGGGCCGGCGTGCTGAGCGACGCGGAGGTCGAGACGCTGGTTGCCGGCCTCGAGGCTCTCCGCGCCGAGGCTGAGGCCGGGTTGATCGCCTGGGATCCCGCGCTCGAGGACGTCCACCTGAACCTCGAGGCCGCGCTCGAAGCCCGTATCGGAACTGTCGCCCGCAAACTCCACACGGGCCGCTCACGGAATGACCAGGTTGCAACGGACCTCCGCCTCTGGACGCGACGGGCGGTAGACCGGATCGATCTCGCACTGCTCGCGATGGAGCGGGCCCTCGTGGGGCTGGCCGAACGCGATGGCGAGGCGATCCTCCCCGGGACGACCCACATCCAGCCGGCCCAACCGGTGCTCCTTGCCCATCACGTGCTGGCCTACGTGGAGATGCTCGAGCGCGATCGGGGTCGATTGTCCGATGCGCGCGCGCGGCTCAATGTCTCGCCACTCGGGTCGGGAGCCCTGGCCGGCGTCGGCTACCCCCTCGATCGGGAGGCGGTCGCCGCCGAGCTCGGATTCGACGGGGTGAGCGCGAACTCGCTCGACGCGGTGTCCGATCGTGACTTCGTGGTCGAGGTCCTCGCCGCATCTGCCCTCGCGATGGTCCATCTCTCCCGCCTGGCCGAGGAGATCACCTGGTGGTCCAACCCCCGGTTCGGCTTCGTCCGCGTCGCGGATGCCTTCTCGACCGGTAGTTCGATGATGCCGAACAAGCGCAATCCCGATCCGGCCGAACTCGTACGCGGGCGATCGGCGGGAGTGATTGCCGCCCTGACCGAGATGCTCACGGTTCTCAAGGGCCTGCCGCTCGCCTACCAGCGCGACCTCCAGGAAGACAAGCCGGCGCTGTTCCGGGCGATCGGCACGCTTGAAGCGTCGCTCAGCGTGATGACCGGCCTGATCGACACCCTGACCGTGGATCCGCGCCGGATGCGCCAGGCGGCCGACGAAGGATTCACCACCGCCACGGCCATGGCGGACGCCCTCGTCCGCGCCGGCCTGCCGTTCCGAAGCGCACACAACGTCGTCGGCGCGCTCGTCGCGATGGTCGAGGGACGCGGGGCCGGGCTCGAGGAGATCAGCGACCGGGACGTCGACATGGCGCTCGGGATGGTCGACGACGAGGCAATTCCCGTGCTTCGGCGGGATCCGGACATCGGCCAGGGCATGCGCGCCGCGGCCACCGTGGAGGGCGCGCTCGCGGCGATGGACGTCGTCGGCGGCACGGCCCCGAACCGGGTCGCTGCCGCGTTGGTGAAGGCACGTGCGAGGCTCGGGCCCGGCTGATCCGGCTGGCAGTCGCGAGGCTCGCTCGCCCGGCTCGCCGCCCCAGTCTGTGCCGAACGATGAAACGGCGCGACCCGAGCGCGTCGCCGTCGTGCCGGCCGTCGATCGCGAGCAGATCGGTCGACATGCTTCCGAACGCCTCGTTGCCGCGCATGCCCGTCGCCATCTCGCGGATCGATGCGAGCGGGACCTGGTGGTCCTGCGACGCGACCGAGCCGCCGTCGACTCGGAGGCCAGCCGTCTCTGCCCTGCGGGCCGCGGCCCGGATCAGTCGAGTCTTGCCGAGCCCCGCCTGCCCCGCCAGGAACAACGTTCGGCCGCGCCCGCGGGCGGCCTCGGCGACCAGGTGGTCGACCAGCTCGAGCAGGTCGTCACGACCGACGAGGATCGGGCAGCGGACGGACCCGACACGGTTCATCGCCAGAGTCTATGGCCGCGTGGCAAGGATCCATCGGTCGGATGACCGATGTCGCCTCCGCCCTGTGGCGCATTTGGAGACGCGGGCACCGTCCCACCGATGTCCGGCCCCGGTCGAGGCCGAGCTTCCGCGCGCTACGATCTGAGCGTCCCAGTCTTGGAGGAAGCCCGTGCTCACGATCGACACCATCCAGCGTGCACCGAAAGCGCTGCTCCACGACCATCTCGACGGCGGGCTGCGACCCTCGACCATCGTCGACCTCGCTGCGGAATACAGCTACCAAGGCCTCCCGACGACGGACCCGGGCGAACTGGCCGCGTGGATCCGTCGGGGCGCCGACCGCAAGTCGCTCGAGCTCTACCTCGAGACCTTCGTCCACACCGTCGGCGTCCTCCAGGAGCGGGACGCGATCATCCGCGTCGCTGCAGAGTGTGCCGAGGACCTCGCGGCGGACGGCGTCGTCTATGCCGAGGTCCGCTACGCGCCCGAACTGTCCACCGAGCGGAAGCTCACGCTCGACGAAGTCATCGACGCCAACCTGGAAGGGTTCCGGATCGGGGCAGCGCGCGGGGCGGCCGCCGGCCACCCGATCACGATGAAGGTCCTCGTCACGGCCATGCGACAGGCGGCGAGATCGGTCGAAGTCGCCGAGGCAGCCATTCGCTGGCGCGATGCGGGCGTCGTGGGCTTCGATATCGCGGGTCCGGAGGCCGGCTATCGGCCGACCCGGCACCTCGAGGCCTTCGACCGGATCCGCCACGAGAACTTCCACATCACGATCCACGCGGGCGAGTCCTTCGGCCTCCCATCCATCTGGGAAGCGCTCCAGTTCTGCGGCGCGGAACGACTCGGTCACGGCGTCCGGATCGTCGACGACATCTCCGTCGAACCCGATGGCACCGTCCGACTGGGCCGGCTGGCCGCCTTCGTCCGCGACCGCAGGGTGCCCCTGGAGATGTGTCCGACGTCGAATGTCCACTCGGGTGCGGTCGCTTCGGTCGGCGAGCATCCCGTCGACCTGCTGCGCCGGCTCCGATTCCGGGTGACGCTGAATACCGACAATCGCCTGATGTCCGGGGTCTCAGTCTCTTCCGAGTTCGCCACGCTCGACGAGACGTTTGGCATCGGCCTTGGCGAGATGGAGTGGCTGACGATCAATGCGATGAAATCCGCGTTCGCTCCATTCGACGAACGCCTGGCCCTCATCAACGAGGTCGTGAAGCCCGGCTATGCGCACCTCCGGGCGGAGCAGTCCCGGGTCGTCGCCGGCCCGTGACTGGCCGGCGCCTCGGCCCGTGACTGGCCGGCGCCTCGGTCCGCGCCCCTACAGGCCGCCGGCGAAGGTGTCGCAGGCGCTGGCCTCGCCCGTACCGTAGCCCGTCTGGAACCACGTCAGTCGCTGTTCCGAGGATCCGTGCGTCCATCCCTCAGGGTTGACGCTGCCCTGGACCGCCTCCTGGACCCGGTCGTCGCCGACCGCTGCTGCAGCGTCCAGGGCTTCGTTGATGTCGGTCGCCGTCAGCGGCATCAGGAAGCCGGTTTCCGTGGCATGGTCGGCCCAGACTCCGGCGAAGCAGTCGGCCATGAGCTCGATCCGGACCGAGGCACTGTCGGCGCCCGTACCGCCGTCCTGCCGGGTGAGGATCCCGAGAAGGTCCTGGACGTGGTGCCCGTATTCGTGGGCGACCACGTAGGCCTCGGCAAAGGGCCCGCCCTGCGCCCCGAAGCGCGTCTGGAGTTCGGTGAAGAATCCGAGGTCGAGGTAGACGTTTCCGTCCGATGGGCAATAGAACGGGCCCGTGGCCGAACTCGCCGATCCGCATCCGGTCGAGGTCGATCCGCTGAAGAGGACCGTCGTCGTCTTCACATAGGGAGTGTCAGACCCCGCAAGCGCGGAATCCCAGTACGCCTGGATGCTGTTCACGTAGCCGACAATGCGACAGTCGGCGCGGGCATTGGCATCGGCCCCCGTCAGGCACTCGGTGGTGAGCGTACTGCTCTCCGGCTCGACGATGCCCCCGACTCCGTCGGTCAGCCCGTTCAACGAGGCCGGATCGCCGCCGAGGAGGAGGTAGGCAATGGCGATGATGAGGCCGATGCCACCCCCACCCACGGCGAGTCCTGTTGCGCCCCGACGTCCCCGGACGTCACGAACCTGGCCTGGGTCAAGATCGGCGCCGGGATTGAAGGACATGGGTGTGGCCGCCTGTCGGTACAAGGTACGCAGCGTGCTCGCCGGTCGTCGCGATCCGTGGGTCGTTCGGGCCGCCCATCGCCACGCGCATCTTACGGGCGACACGAATTCGGGGTCTCATGTGTGATCTCAATCACCTCGCGTCCAACCGGGGGCGCCCTGGCACGCGAATCGCGCTCGGACGCGCCCTGGCACGCGAATCGCGCTCGGACGCGCCCTGGCACGCGAATCGCGCTCGGACACGCCCTGGCACGCGAATCGCGCTCGGACGCGCCCTGGCACGCGAATCGCGCTCGGACGCGCCCTGGCACGCGAATCGCGCTCGGACGCGCCCTGGCACGCGAATCGCGCTCGGACACGCCCTCCCACGTTTCCAGAGCGATGCGCGTCGCAGGAATTCGAGCGATCTGACATTGGCCGGAACCCGCCGCCAGTGCGTTGGCCGATCGCACGGACCGGCCAGACTCGACGGCGTCCACTGGGCACGCAGTCGGTCGAGTCGAGCACCTCGACCCGGATGGGTCTGCCTCGGCTGTCCTTGATGCCCTGCTCCCGGCGCCCGAGCGCACCGAGCGCCAGCCTTTAGCCCTCGGCCTGGCCGGGGAGTCGGCGCGACGGGGCGGGAGGGCCCTCGACGAGCCTGAAATGTGGAGAGCGGCTGAGCGCGCCTATGATCGCCGCCAAGTTCTTGAAGCCGATGCCTCGAAGACTCCCGTTCTCCAAGCGTGAAATCGTCGATTGATGGAGTCCGACACGCCAGCCCAGCTGACGCTGCGACAATCCAAGCCGTAGGCGGGCATTGAGGATCTCGTTTCCGAGAACCGCAACCCCGATGTCCTGCAACCGGTCCAGGTCAGTCGGTGTGTCCCAAGCAATCATCGGGGCAGCCTACGTTCGCCCGATCACCCAGCGATTATGCCGCCATGCCCTCTCGATGACGTCGACGCGCATCGGCCATGAGACGCGCCTTGGTGACCGGCACGTCCTTCGAATGACGTCGACACAAATCGCTCGGGGACGAGCGTCGGCCGGCACGGCCTTCTTATGACGTCGACAGGCATCGCTCGGAGACGAGGGCCCTGATGACCGGCACGTCCTTCGTATGACATCGACACGCATCGCTCGGGGACGAGGGCCCGCAGCACCCCGCAGCACCCCGCAGCACCCCGCAGCACCCCCCGGCCACCCGGAGCCGTCGACCGATCAGGTGGCCTCGCGATCCTTCACGCTGGCTGGCATGTTCGCGAGCAGTGGCGGCGTCCACGCCCATGCGGCGCCGTGATGCTTGCCAACGGCCCCGTGCCGGGCGGCCTCCACCCTGAGGGGCAGCCCGAAGATCTCGATGAACCCGACAGCCGACGCATGATCGAACGCATCGCCCTCGTCGTAGGTCGCAAGGTTCCTGTCGTACAGAGAGAGCGGCGAGCGTCGCCCCGCGACAACGGCGGCGCCGTGGTCGAGACGGATACGGACCTCGCCGGATACCACGCGCTGGGAGGATGCCACGTACCCTCGGAGATCCCTGTGGAGCGCCGAGAACCACAGGCCGTCGTACGTCAGTCGGGCGTGCTCGTCGGCCACGAGCCGGTTGAACCTGAGGGTGTCCTTCGAGAGGGTCAGGCCCTCGAGAGCGCGATGGGCGGTGTGGAGGATCGTGGCCGCCGGCGCCTCGTAGATTTCCCGGCTCTTGATCCCGACGAGCCGATCCTCGACGTGGTCGACGCGTCCGATGCCGTGCGCGCCGCCCAGGCTGTGCAATCGATCGACGAGGTGGACCGGCGGCAGGAACTCGCCGTCGAGGGCGACGGGGGTACCGCCCTCGAACGTGATCGTGACCTCGACCGGCTCCGGCGCATCGGACGGGGCCACCGTCCATTCATAGGCATCGGGCGGCGCCGCAAGCCATGGATCCTCGAGCACGCCGGTCTCGCAGGATCGACCCCAGAGGTTCACGTCGATCGAGTACGGCGAGGCCTTCGTGATCGGGATCTCGATGCCGCGCTCCGCGGCGTAGTCGATTTCTTGGTCGCGAGTCAGCCCCATGCCGACCCGCATCGGCGCGACCACATCGAGTCCGGGATCGAGGGCATGGACGGCCACGTCGAATCGGACTTGGTCGTTACCCTTGCCGGTGCAGCCATGCGCCACTGCGTCGGCGCCCTCCTTCTGGGCGACCTCGACGAGAAGCTGCGCGATGAGGGGTCGAGCGAGCGCCGTGGCCAGCGGGTAGGCACCCTGGTAGAGCGCGTTGGCCTGGAGGTGCGGCCAGACGAAGTCTGTGACGAACCGCTCTCGGGCGTCGACGACGTACGCGCGCGATGCCCCGGCCGACATTGCCCGGCGCTCGACGCCTTCGCGCAGCGACCCGCCACCGACATCAACGGTCAGCGTCACGACCTCGACGTCATGTTGCTCTCGGAGCCACGCGACGGCCACGGACGTGTCGAGACCACCCGAGTAGGCGAGCACGACCCTCTTCATCTCGGTCTTCTTCACTGGGTTTCCTCCGTGCCGGCGCCCGGGGCGGTCGGCGACTGCAGATCGTTGAAGCGGGCGAGCCCCCCCTCGAGGGCCGGTTCGTCCGCGAAGAGCACGAGGAGCGTGTTGTCGCCGGCAACCGTGCCGACCTGGAGCGTGAGAGCCGATTCGTCGATGGCCTGGGCGATCACCGAGGCGGTCCCGGGCGTCCCGGTGAGGACGAGGACGAGACCGCTCCGTCCGACGGCCACGGGAATGTCGGCGAGGATTCTCCGGAGGTGCTCGTCGCCGTCGGCAGGAGTCCGGGCGAGGTCGTCCGCGAGGACATAGAGGTGCCGATCTCCCCGAGATACCTTGGCCAGGCCGAGCTCCGCAATGTCGCGGGAAACGGTTGCCTGGGTCACCGCCACGCCGAGCGCCGCCAGTCTCGCCGCGAGCTCCTGTTGGCTCGCCACGCCATCGCGCCCCACGATCTCGCGGATGATTCGTTGGCGGGCCCGCTTGCCGACGACACGCGACCCGCCGACCTCACCCGACCCGCCGACGACACCCGACCCGAGCGTGGCCGCGGTCCTCATGCGGCGCCCAGGTTCGAGGCTCGAGCCCCCCGCCCGACGGTGAGACGGGTCCCGAAGGTCGGATCATCCAGTGCCCGGGCAAGCGCATCCGGCGCGGATGCATCGGCGATGATCGCCTCGGTGCCCTCCCAGGCGAGCGCTCCGAGGGCGGCCCGAACCTTGGCCACCATCCCGCCGGCGATCGTTCCACCCGCGATGAGAATCTCGGCCTCGGCGGCGGTGAGCGTGTCGAGCTTCTGCCCGGACCCGTCCCGCACCCCGTCGACGTCGGTCATGAGGATCAGCTGGCGGGCGCCGATCCCGGCCGCGATCCCGGCCGCGACGTCGTCCGCATTGACGTTGCAGACGAACCCGTCCTCGTCTCTCGCGAGCGGCGCGACGACCGGAACCTGCCCGGCGACCATGAGGGCATCGAGCAGGTCACGGCGTAATCCGACCACCCGGGCGACGAACCCGAGGTCCGCCAGTCGCTCGGCGATCAACACGCCGCCGTCGACACCGGACAGGCCGACGGCATCAACGCCGAGGGCCCGCAGGCCCGACACGAGCTCGCTGTTGATGACGCCTCGGAGGACCGCCGCGGCGACTTCCAGCGAGGTGGCATCCGTGACGCGGAGACCGCCGCGGAACTGGGAAACGACCCCCATCCGATCGAGCCACTCCGTGAGCCGCCTGCCGCCGCCGTGGACGAGGATCACCGGCCGGCGACGGACGAGCATGGCGATTTCGGACAGGACCTGGGCCTGGTCGGCGATCGTGGTCCCGCCGAGCTTGACGACGACCGTCTCACTCATGAGTCGCCTCCCTGGCGGCGGATCCCGGCGTTGCCGCCTGCGCCTGCTCGCTGACGGACGATTAGCTGCGCTTGCTCGCTCACGCACGTTTGGGTGCGCTCGCTCGCATGCACGTCGGCGCCCTGGCCTCCGCTCGCCATGTCGGCGAGGTGCCAGCTCACGTGGTGTACTCCGAGTTTTCGCGAACGTAAGCCTCGGTGAGGTCGCAGCCGAAGGCCTCGCCGTAACCGGCACCGAGGTCGAGGTCCAGGCGGATCACGATCTCCGGGGCGTCGAGGTCGGCCCGCGCAGAGGCACGGTCGAAGGCCTGCGGGCCACCCGACCGACCGTCGAAGACGAGGTGCCCGGCGATGGCAATCCGCAGGCGATCCGGATCGACCACCGCGATCGTGCCTGCGCGGGCACGGGCGACCTCGGTCGACATGCCAGCCGCCTCCAGGACTGCCGCGTCGGCGACCCGCGCGTTTCCGGCCGCGCCCGCGATTCGACCCCAGTTGGGGTCCTTGCCATGCGCGGCAGCCTTGACGAGACTGCTGGAGATGATCGCTCGCGCAACAGCCCGTGCGTCCGCGTCATCCGCAGCGCCTGTCACCTGACACGTGAGGAGACACGTCGCGCCCTCGCCATCGGCAGCCTGTTGGCGGGCCAGATCCCGGGCCACGGCCTCGACTCCGTCCGCCAATGCCGCGGCCGAGGAACTGCCCGCGGTCACGACGGCCTCCGGGATCGCCCCCGAGGCCAGCAGGAAGACCGTGTCGTTGGTGCTGGTGTCGCCATCGACCGACAGCTGGTTCCAAGTCCGGGCCGCTACCGGCCGAAGGATCGACCGCAATACGTCGGGCGATGCGGACGCGTCGGTCAGGATCACCGACAGCATCGTGGCCATGTTGGGGTGAATCATCCCGACGCCCTTGGCGATGCCGGTAACGCGGACCGCACGAACCGCGCCGGTCGCGTCCTCGAGTGGCACGGCCACGCTGGCCACCTTCGTCGTCGAGTCGGTGGTCCGAAGCGCGACGGCGGCCGCCTCGAGCCCCTCATCCGTTTCCGCGAGCATCGGGACGAGCGCCGCCAGGCCTGCCGCGACCTTCTCGAGGGGCAATCGCGTCCCGATGATCCCCGTCGACAGGTGGAGGACCGCGTTTCCGCCGATGCCGAGCTCCGCGCCGACGAGTTCACCGACGCGCGCCTGGTCCTCATCGCCGGCGGCGCCCGTTGCTGCGTTCGCCGAACCGCTCGTCGAGACGACGGCGCCGGCCCAGCCACCCGATGCCGCGAGGACGGCTCGCGAACGACGGACCGGAGCCGCCGCGAAGGCATTCGGCGTGAAGACCGCGGCCGCCGCCGCCGGCCCGTCGCTGGTAACGATGAGTGCCAGATCCGGGCGGCCGCTCGTCTTGATGCCAGCCGAGTGTCCACCGGCCCGGAATCCGGCCGGGATCCTGGCCCGCCGCTCAACCGCCGGCAGAACCGGTGGGGCAGGGGACTGGACGTCGACGTCCACGGTCCTCAGCCGGGGAGCTCCGGTCATGGGGCCAGCGGGAGGGCTTCGAGGCCCGCCGTCTCGGGCAGCCCGAACACGAGATTGAACGCCTGAACACCCTGCCCGGCGGCGCCCTTCACGAGGTTGTCGATGACGCCGATTGCCAGGATCCGGCCCGTCCGCGGATCGACCCGGACGTGAACACGGGCGTGATTGCTGCCCAGGACGTGCCCGGTTGCCGGCGGTGCATCGACGACCGTGACGAACGGCTCTCCGTCGTACGCCTCCGCGTAGAGGTCGTCCAGCTCCGCCTGGTTGACCGGGCGCGTCGGGCGCACGTGGCAGGCCGTCAGGATGCCCCGCGTCATGGGGATCAGGTGAGGCAGGAAATCGATGCCCGCGAGGGCCGCCTCGGTCCCCGTACCGCGAGCCAGCGCGCCGAGTTCCTGTTCCATCTCCGCGGTATGTCGATGCGAGAAGATGCCGTAGGCGCGAACACTTTCATTGACCTCGGCAAACAGCATTTCGGCTTTCGCCTCGCGTCCGGCGCCGCTGACGCCGCTCTTCGCATCCACCACGACGTCCGCGATCAGCCCGGCTCGGGCCAGCGGCGCGAGCGCGAGAATCGTGGCCGTTGGATAGCAGCCCGGCGATCCGACGAGGGCCGGCGTCCCGGCCGCCCGCGCCGCGCCGGCGCTGAGCAGTGCGTCCCGGTGCATTTCGGGCAGTCCGAATGCGGCGCGATCCAGCAGCTCCGGATGTGGATGTTCGAACCCGTACCAGCGCGGGTAGTCGGCCGCGTTCCGGAGCCGGAAGTCCGGGCCCTGGTCGATGACCGTGATCCCGCGACCGAGGAATTCCGGCACGCGGGTCGCCGCAGCGCCGTGCGGCAGGGCGAGGAACACCGCGTCGACATCCGCGCCGAGATCGGTGTCCAGGCGCAGGCCGGTCGATGCAAGATGCGGATGCACGCTCCCGATCGGGTCACCCTTCCGATCGCGGCCGGTCAACCCGACAAGCTCGACCGCCGGGTGTGCTCGCAGGAGCCGGATCATCTCGCCACCGACGTAGCCTGTCGCGCCGATGATCCCTACCCGAACAGGGCTGCCGCCGCTCGCTGCCATTGCCGCATGACTATACACATCTCTGCATAGTCATGCACATGGCCTTGGTCAGGAGACGATATCGGGCCGCCGGTACGGTCCCGTGACGATGACCTCGCCGCTGGCCTCGAAGGGTTCGGCGCCGGTGCCGCGAACCACGTACCGGTGGTGCACTTCCGTTGCTCCGGCCGAGAGCATCGCGTTGACCGGGCAGTACTTCAACGCGGACAGTTCGATGCTCCGGCGAATGGCGGCCTCCTCGACCCTCGGACCCTCCACCTGATGCGTGACATCCACGCGCGTCAGCACCTGTGGATACTCGGCCCGCTGCTCCGCGCGCACATCGATCGAGTAGCGGGAGATCTCCTGGCGCTTCTTCGCGGCGATCGAGATCACATCCATGGCACTGCACGCCGCCAGCGCGACCGCCACGGTCTCCACCGGACCCAGTTCGGGTACGTCGGCATGGTCGCCCCATCGAAATGTACGACCACTGCCGGTCGTCGTGGCGAAGGTATTTCCGTTCTCGTGGATGAGGGTGGCAGTTCTGATCTTGGACATCGGCGTTCTACTCCCGTCGTCTCGTGGGGACCCGGTCGATCCTATCGCTCCGGGGAATGCATCGCGTCGGCCGCCGCATGTCGATGGCATCGAACGTGGCGGGCGACGGGCCCCGGGTCAGACCGGGCCATTCGAACCCGGTTGGGACCCCTCGAATTGCTCGTGGTAGAGGCGCGCGTAGAGCCCGTCCCGGGCCAGCAGTTCGGCGTGCGTGCCGCGCTCCACGATTCGGCCACGGTCGTAGACAAGGATCCGGTCGGCACGCAGGATCGTGGACAGGCGGTGGGCGATCGCGATGGTCGTCCTGCCGCGCTCAAGCTTCTCCAGTGCGGCCTGGATGAGCCGCTCGCTCACGGTATCGAGGGCCGAGGTCGCCTCGTCGAGGATGAGGATCCGCGGATCCTTCAGGAGCACCCGGGCAATCGCGATTCGCTGCTTCTCTCCGCCGGACAGCTTGTAGCCGCGCTCGCCGACGATCGTGTCGTAGCCGTCGGGGAGTTCGATGATCCGGTCGTGGATGGCCGCCGCCCGGGCCGCGCCTTCCAGCTCCGCGTGGGTCGCCCCGGGCTTCGCGTAGAGAAGATTGTCGCGAACGCTGGCGTGGAAGAGATACGTCTCCTGCGTGACGAATCCGATCACCGACCCCAGTGACTCGAGGGTGATCTTCCGAATGTCCGCCCCATCGATCTCGATCGCACCCGCATCGACGTCGTAGAGCCGAGGCAGGAGGTACGTCGTGGTCGTCTTGCCCGAACCGGACGGTCCAACGAGCGCCACGAGCTCGCCAGCGGCAGCCTCGAATTCGATGCCGGCTACGCCGAACGGTTGCGCGTGCTCGGGCGGCGCGATCTCCTGGGGCTCCGCGGCGGCCGTCGATGCGGCATCCGCATCAGCATCCGTGCCCGCATCGGAGGTCGCAACCCGCGGGACCGGTGAGGCAATGGGATACCGGAAGGCCACGTCGCGGTATCGAATGGCGCCGCGGACGGTGGCCGGATCCAGCGCAACGGCGTCCGGTGCGTCGACGATCTCGGGATCCATCTCCAGGTACTCGAAAATGCGATCGAACAGGGCGAGCGCGCCCTGGATCTCCACCTGCACGCCGAGCAGCTGGCCCAGAGGGAAGAACAATCGTGACTGCAACGTGGTGAAGGCCACGATGTCGCCGATCGTCGGGGCGCCCGCGTCGCCGTTGATCGCAAGCCAGCCGGCCAGCCAGTACACGAAGGCCGGGGTGATGCTGAAGACCGTGCCGACGATCATGAAGAACCAGCGTCCGACCATGGCCTGGCGGATCTGGAGGGCGGCCAGGCGCCGGTTCAGGCCGACGAACCGGTGGATGGCCGCGCCCTGCTGCCCGAACGTCTTCGACAGGAGCATGCCGGAGACCGACAGCGTCTCCTCGGTGACGGCGGACAGCTCGGCGAGCGACTTCTGCGTCAACCCGCTGACCTCGCGCCGGACCTTGCCGACCCGGTAGGTCAGGTACATGAAGAAGGGCAGCATGCCCAGCGACAGCGCCGTCAGTCGCCAGTCGATGATCACCATGGCGATGACCGTGCTGATCGCCACCGCCAGGTTGGCCGTCACCGACGACGCCGTATCCGTGACCACGCTCTGGACGCCCCCAACGTCGTTCGCGAGTCGACTCTGGATCTCGCCGGTCTTGGTCTCGGTGAAGAAGCGAAGCGGCATGCGCTGCAGGTGGGCATAGAGCGCCGCCCGCAGGTCCTGCATGACGTTCTGGCCGATGACGTTGTTCAGGTAGCTCTGGCCGAGGCCGATGAGCCCGGAGACGATCGGCACGGCGATCATCAGCCCGACGTACAGGTTCAGTCGGCCGAAGTCGAGGTTCGGGATGGCGTCGTCGATCAGGAGCTTCAGGAGGATCGGGTTGATGATCCCGAGGCCGCTCGTGACGAGGATGGCGAACGTGACGACGCCGACCTGGAGGCGATACGGCCGGAAGAACGCGATGATCCGGCTGATCGTCCGGCCGCGCCGCTCGCGCGGTACGGGCCGATACGCAGGCCCGGAGCTGCCGCCGTGGAATCCGCCGCCGAAGCTCACGGCACAAAGGGGCCGGACGCGCCGACTCGAGTGGCTGGCATGGATGGCTGGCTGGCGGAAGCGGGAATCGAACGGCTCACCACGCCGTCAGCGTGTTCGCCTCCGTGATGCCCTGCGCCTCGAGCCAGCGTTCGGCGTCGATCGCGGCCTTGCAGCCGTCGCCCGCCGCGGTGATGGCCTGGCGGTAGCGATGATCGTGCACGTCACCGGCAATGAACACGCCGTCGATCCGTGAGCGGGTCTCGTCGGTGACGACGAGGTAGCCCTTGGCATCGACCTCCAGCACGTCGGCGAACGCCTCGGTGTTGGGTCTGTGGCCGATCGCGATGAAGAGGCCCTCGACAGGCATCCGACGCGCTTCGCCGGTGACGGTGTCACGAAGGGCGAGCGCCTCGACCTTGGACTCGCCGAGCACCTCGTCGATCCCGGTGTTGGTGTGGATCTCGATCTTCGGATTGGCGAGGGCGCGATCGACCATGATCCGACTCGCTCGGAATTCGTCTCGCCGATGCAGCATGTGGACCTTGGTCGCGAAGCGGGTCAGGTAGCTTGCCTCCTCGAAGGCGGTGTCACCGCCACCGACCACCGCGATCTCCCGGTCCTTGAAGAAGAATCCGTCGCAGGTGGCGCACGCGGACACGCCGCGGCCGCGGAGGCGAGTCTCGCTCTCGAGACCGAGCCACATCGCCGACGCCCCGGTCGCCACGATGACGGCCTGGGCGCGGTATTCCACGCCCCGGGCCCAGAGGCGGAACGGGCGCGATGTGAAGTCCACTCGCTCGACGTCCACGTCGACGATGTGCGTCCCGAATCGCTCGGCCTGGGCCCGGAAGGCGGCCATCAGTTCCGGTCCCTGGATGCCGTCGGGGAACCCCGGATAGTTCTCGACGTCGCTGGTCAGCATCAGCTGGCCGCCGGCAGCAGAGCCGGCGATCACGATCGGCTCGAGGTTGGCACGGGCCGCATAGATGGCGGCGGTGAGGCCGGCCGGCCCCGACCCGACGATGAGGACCTTGGCCTCGGTCCGGGCCGGTCGGTCAGCGATCGAGACGGGCCCGCCGCTCGCGGGGGTTGGTGCATCGGGCGCAAAGGAGATGGAAAGGCCACCGAGAGGGGCGGGATTGGTCGAGTCGGTCATCTGCTCAATCCTAGCACGAAGGCGATACCCCTGGGGAGTATACCAACCAGGATCGCGGCGCTGGGACGAGCTTCATAGGGAGCGCAGAGCAGGCAGGACCGTCCGGCCGAGCAGCTCGAGCTTGTCCGTCTGCCAGACGTCGCGAACGCTGAACACGATATGTTGCGCGCCCGCGTCGGCCAGCTCCCCGAATCGTTCGGTGACCTGATCGGGGGTCTCGGCGCCGCCCGCGCCGCCCGCGTCGATGTTCACGTTCTGGAGAGCTGAGCGCTCGATCTCTTCGAACGGCCGCCCGAGGTCGTCGCAGTGACCATGAAGGACCTCGAACTTGTGGTGGATCTTCTCCGGACCGCCGAACACATTGCATGCATCGCCGTACTGCGCGACGAGGCGGAGGGTCTTCCGCTCGCCGCCGCCGCCGATCATGATCGGGATCCTCGGACGGCTGAGCACCTGGGGCGAGTTCATCAACCGCGTCGCCCGGATGTGCTGGCCCTGCAGGTCTTCCTCCGATCCGCGCTCCCCGGACCACATCGCGTGGGCGAATCGGAGCGTGTCCTCGAGCATCTCGAACCGCGTGCCGAGCGATGGAAAGGGAAAGCCGAGGGCCTGCGACTCCTCCTGGTTCCAGGCGGCGCCGATTCCGAACCAGGCGCGCCCCCCGCTCAACACGTCGAGCGTCGTCGTGGCCTTGATCCAGACCGCCGGTTGTCGGTAGTGGATGCCGCCGACCATCAGGCCGAGGCGGGCCCGCCCGGAATGGGCAGCCATGAAGCCGAGCGCCGTCATGCCCTCGAGCATCGGTTCCTCGGGCCGGCCGACCGCCCGGATCTGGAAGAAGTGATCCATCACCCAGATCGAGTCGAACCCGGCATCGTCCGCGGCTCGGACGACCCGAGCGAATGTGGGTCCGATCTCGGCCGCGCCACCGGGCCAGGTGAACGAGCTGATCTGGAGCCCGAATTTCATGAGAGGGATCTCCTGTTGTTGCGCACGCAAGCGTATCGCGGGCGCCGCGGCGCTGCTGTCAGCGGAACAGGTCGAACGAGGCCGGCATGAGGGCATCGCCGATGGCACCCTCGCCGCGCGTGAAGGCCGCTCCCCGGACGATCGCGGCCGGCCGTCCGGCCGTCTTCCCGAGGGCGAGTTCGGCGGCCGAGGCGAGCTCGTCGGCGACGGCCCGGATGGTCGAGCGCATCATCCGTCCGTCGCGGTCCGGGGAGCCCCTCAGGTCCTCGATGGGGAGGAGGCCGGACACGCCGATCGCCACGTCCACGATGCCCCAGCGCCAGGGCCGGCCGAACGAATCGGAAACGATGACCGGAACGTCAACCCCGTGGCGATCACGAATCGCCGCCCTGATCGCGTCCGCCGAGGCGTCCGGATCCACCGGCAGCAACGTGACCACGTCACCGCTGCCGGAGCCGACGTTGCTCGCGTCGACGCCGCCGTTGGCACAGACGAAGCCGTGGGCGGTCTCCGTGATCAGGACGCCGTTGGCCATGCGGACCACGCGGCGTGCCTCCCGCAGGACGACTTCGAGCTGGCGGGCATCGCGATCCCAGCGCTCGGCGAAGGCAACCGCCTCGGGGCGCGGCACGACATCCTCAAGGTGGGCGATCGCGCCTTCGGCCTTGGAGACGACCTTCTGGGTCACCACCAGGACGTCGTCCGAGGTCAGCGGGAGGGCGCCGGGCGTCGCCTCGAGCGACGCGAGCAGGATGGCCGCGAGGTCGTCGCCGACCCTCACCTCGGGGATCCCGATCAGGCCGATGACCGTGACGGACGGACCCGGCATCGCGGGCGGCACGGGGCGCGGTTCAGGCGGCATCAATGGTCCCCCTGTCGCCGGCGGGGCTGCCTCCTCTGACCGCGGACGCGGAACTTCCACGAACCCCTGCTCCGGCGTTCCTCGCCGGATCGGTTCCGCCGTCGGCGACAAGCAGGTCGTCGCCCGTGTCAACGTCCAGCACCAGCGGTCCGCCGAGTTCGATGAGGTGAGCTCCGGACGCCGTGGCCGAGAGGCGATGGGCGGCGAGGCTTCCCTCGCCGAACTGCGGATCGATCACCTCGGGCGGCGAGGGGTACAGGATGTTCGTGCCCAGCCCGTGGCGATCGGGGACGATGCCCACTGTCGGGGCGGCGTCGCTCCCGATACCGGCAATCGCCAGGAGCAGCGCATCGAGAGCCCGAGCATCGACCGCCGGGAGATCGATCGGAACCACGATCGTGGCCGTGGCGCCCCGGCGGACGGCCTCGGCTCGAGCCTCGCGGAGTGCCGCGTTGAGCCCGGGCAGGCGCTGGACCAGCGTCACGGCGCCGAGCGTCCGGGCCAGGTCGGCGGCGGCCGGATCGGCCGTGACGAGGACCGTCCCGCTGATGGCGGCGGCGTCGCGGGTCGCCACGAGCGTCCGGGTGGCCATCTCGATCACGAGCTCGAGTCGTTCTTCGGCGTCCAGCGCTGGCCCCAGCCGCGTCTTGGCCGTTTCCAGCCCGCGGAGCGGGATGATCGCCCAGGTGATGCGTCGCCTGGTCATCGGCTGGCCATGGACTCGAGCACCGACGCGGCGACGCGGGCGCGAGCGGCGTCGTCGGCCATGATCGTGTCCGTGACGAGAACCTCGAGTCCGAGCGACCGGATCTCGGGCTCGAGCGCTGCGTCGACGGAATCGACCACGAACAGGTCCACCAGGTCGGCGTAGTACCGGGCAACGCCCATGGCCGACACCTCATGGCCAAGGGACCCGAGGATCCGATCCGCCGGTCCCTTGATCGCCCGCCCACCGACGATCCCCGACACGGCCGCGACGGGCGTGCCGCGGGCGCGGGCGGCGCTGACAGCCTCGCGCATGCCCGGGACACCCAGGATCGGCGCGATCGACAGGAACGGATTCGATGGCCCGATGACGATCACGCCGGCTCGCCCGAGAGCATCGAGGACCTCCGGCGTGACCCGGGCGTCATCGATTCCGCGGTACCGAAGCTCTCGAACGTCCGGCGCCTGGTGGAGCCGGACGAAATAGGTCTGGAAGTCGAGCCAGCCGTCATCGGTGCGCACCTCGGTCCGAACCGGGTCGTCGGTCATTGGCAGGATGCGGACGGGCAGGCCCATCGCCTGCTGCATGCCGAGCAGCACCTCGGTCAGTCGCAGGCCGGCGGCCAGCCCGCGGGTTCGCACGATGTGGCTGGCGAGATCCCGGTCCCCGAGACGGAACCAGGTCTCCTCGCCGTAGCGCGCCAGCATCTCGGCCGCGGCGAATGTCTCGCCCTCGATGCCCCAGCCCAACTCGCGACTGTCGATGCCGGCGAGGGTATACATGACCGTGTCGTGATCCGGGCAGACAAGGAGGCCGTGGCGCTCCAGGTCGTCGCCGGTGTTGACGATGACCGTCAGGCGATAGGCGAGGTGGGTCTGCAGGCCGTGTGCGAGTTTCGCCCCGCCGACCCCTCCGGCGAGGAGAACCACCCGGGGTCGCGAGGCGTCAGCCACCGGAGAGGAGCGCGCGAACGTCAGCCATGCGATGCATCGTCTCGAGATCGTACGGGGCCGGCAGGCGGACGATGATCGTGCGGAACCCGAGGGCCACGTACGGTCGAATGGCATCGGCGACCTGCTCCGGCGAGCCGAACAGGTGCGGGATCTCGCCCGCATGGGCTGCCCCGTTGGCGTGGATGAGGCTGGCCCAGGCCGCCTCCGCGTCTCCCTTCCGATCACGGATGAGGATCGGGAAGCTCAGGGTCAGCTCGATCTCGGCCCGATCTCGCCCGACATTGGCGCAATGGGCGTCAAGGATGTCCAGGCGCGCCCGGACCTCATCGAGCGTCCCCGCCGTGTTCCACGCGTCGCCTCGCAACGCGGTGGTCCGGAGCGTCTTCTTCGGCCCCGAGCCGCCGATCAGGATCGGCAGGTGGTCCTGGATGGGTCGAGGTTCACACAGGGCGTCGTGGAACGCGTAGTACCGGCCATCGTGCGTAATGCGCTCCCCATCCAGCAGCCGGCGCAGCAGCATGACGGCTTCGTCGAGCCGATCCAGCCGCTCCCCGAAGCCCATGCCGAATGGGATGCCGAAGGCGTCGTGCTCGCGCTCGAACCAGGCGCCGCCGATCCCGAGGATCGCTCGGCCGTCCGAGACGTGGTCCAGGGTCGTGGCGAGCTTGGCCGTCAATCCGGGGTTGCGGAAGGTGTTGGCGCCGACCATCAGGCCGAGCCGGATGCGCGACGTGACCGCGGCGAGGGCCGCCAGCGTCGTCCAGCCCTCGAGGATCGGCTGTCCGGCCGGGCCGAAGATGGCCATCAGGTGGTCCCAGGTCCAGACCGAATCCCAGCCGTCGGCCTCGGCTGCGAGGGTTGCGTCGCGCATCGACGGCCAGTCGGTGTGCTGCGACCAGAGCTGGGCACCAAGCTGGATTGGTCGGTCGAGGGTGCTCATCAATCGTCCAGGTGGTCGTGGATCGCGACGATCCTGATCCGGAACGAGATCCGGGGCTGAGACCGGAAGGCGGCAAACGTCTCGGGGTCCGTGTCGCCGTAGCGAACGGCAAGGTCGCAGATGTCGTCCCGCGCCTGCTCGACATCGTCGATCACGGCCTCGACCAGGCCGCTCAGCCCGACCCAGCGCGCTGCGTCGTGCTCATCGAGGATGGCCAGCGACAGGCGGCCGTCGCGCAGGAGGTCTGCCGGCCAGCGGCGCGGAAGGCGGCTGTTCAGGAGGATCCGGTCGTCCGGGTCGAGTCGGTACCAGGCGATCGCCTGGTGCGGGGCGCCGTCCGGACCGGTCGTCGCCACGGACGCCACCAGGGGTGCCTCGAGGAAGGTCCGAACGAGGGCCGGGATCGACGGGGCCGCCGGGAGAGTGCTCGTCATCGCCCGATGGTAGAGGGCTCGACCCTCGTTCGCCGATAGCGGATCTCCTCGATCGGCGTCCCATCGAAATCCAGCATCCGCGCTGCCCCGTCCGGGACGAATCCATGGCGCTCGTAGAACCTGCGGGCCGGGCCGTTGGCGGTCAGGACCCAGAGCACGGCAGCTGGGAAGCCGGCGTCGGAGAGGCGCGTCAATGCCGCGGCAAGGAGGGTGGCGCCGAGGCCGCGACCACGGGCATCGGGGTCCAGGTAGATCGCCTGGATCTCGCCGAGGCCAGTGGCATCGTTGTCGGCGCACGGGCCCGTCAAGGCGTAACCGGACAGGATCCCCGTCGCATCTTCGATGACCAGGGTCTCCCGCCCGCCAGGCGTCCCGGCTCTCGCCGCGAAGAACGCGGCGTTTCGGTCCAGGTCCATGCTCGCGAGGATCGGCGCGGGGACGATCCCGTCATAGGCCGCTCGCCAGGCCCGGATCCGAATGGCGGCCAGGGCGTGGGCGTCGGTCACCATTCCGTCGCGGACGTGGATTGGTGCGTCGGTCACGCCAGTCGCTCGCCCGCCTCGATCGCGAGGTCCAGCCGATTGCCGGGCGGCGCAAGTGGGCACGACCAGCGCGGATCGAAGGCGCAGGAGGGCTGGAAGGCGAAGTTGAAGTCGAGGATGAGCCTGGTAGCCGATGCGTCCATCCCGAGGTCCGCGCTCTTCGCGGCGTCGAGGAGATAGCGCCCGGCGCCGTAGGTCGTGGCGCCGTTCGACGCGTCACGGAACGGCAGGAACAGGCCGCCGGCGTAGTCGACCATCCAGAACACGCCCAGGGTTCGGGGCCCGACAGGGAACGGCAGCGTCACGGTGCCGATCGGCGTGAACGTCATCCCGACGCCCGAGCTCATCGGCAGCTGGATGCCCAGGCTGGTCGCGGCCGCGCCTTGGCCAGTGTCGGGGGGGCCGGCGGCGTTCGATGAGCTCCCCTCGACGTCGACGTCCACCTCGACCTCGAATCGGAACCCCGGATCGTACGGCCAATAGCGACCGCTGAACACAAGGCGCTCGGCACTCGGAACAGGTGACTGCGGATGCGTCCGATACAAGGCGTCGCGAGTCGCGCGCCAATGATCCCAGGCCGCCTCCGGGTCCGTCGCCGCGATCGCCCGCACCGAGGAGTACAGGTCCGCGACGCGGCGACGCCAGTCTGCCAGGCTCAGCCAGTCAGCCAGGCTCAGCCGGTCTGCCTGTCGCAGCCGGTCCGGCTGGCTCAGCCGTTCAGCCGGGCTCAGCCGGTCCGCCGGGCTCAGCCGGTCCGCTGCGACGTCATCCCCGGCCCCGGCGGATCCTGGCGACGCCGTCACGCGCCTCCTCGGCGTGAGCCGAACGGCATCAGCGCTCCGATCACGATGATCGCCACCAGTGACGTCGTGTTGGGTGACAGGGCCTGATCAGTCATCCGGGCCACTCCCGTTCGAGGTGGAGCCTGGAAGATCGTAGACCAGCCGATCGAATCCAGGGGCCCGCCTACAATCGGTGGTACTCATCAGATCGGCGCGCTCGGCGTCGATCCGGGCACACCCGGAGGTCTGTGCGTGGCGGATCAGGCAGAGATCGGCGTCTTCGGAGGGTCGGGGTTCTATTCGCTGCTCAGCGACGTCCGCGAGATCAAGGTGGACACGCCGTACGGACCGCCGTCGGACAGCTTCTTCCTCGCCGTGGTTGGCGCCCGGGCGGTCGCGTTTCTGCCGCGCCACGGGCGCCGTCACACGATCCCTCCGCACCGGATCAACTACCGAGCCAACGTCTGGGCGATGCGCTCGCTCGGCGTCAAGGCCGTCATTTCGCCCTGCGCAGCCGGCTCGCTTGCCCTCCACGTCAAACCGGGCGATTTCGTGGTCTGCGACCAATTCGTCGATCGGACCGGCGGCCAGCGGCCGCATACGTTCTACGACGGCCCGATCGTGACCCATCTGTCTTCGGCCGAGACGTACGACCCGGTCCTCCGGCGGCTCGCGATCGAGACGATCCGCGACCACGGCATCGAGGTCCACGAACGCGGCACGGTCGTCGTCATCGAGGGCCCGCGGTTCTCGACGAAGTCGGAGTCGAAGTGGTTCTCCGACGCCGGCTGGGAGGTCGTCAACATGACCCAGTACCCGGAGGCCTGGCTTTGCCGCGAGCTCGGGATGGCCGTCGTGAACATCTCGCTGATCACGGACTACGACGCCGGGGTCCTCGAGGGAACCGACGCGGTCGACGCCATGAGCGTCCTCGAGGTCTTCGCCCAGAACGCCGAGCGGATCCAGCAGGTGGTCCTCGACCTCATCGGGCGTTTCCCGGCCGACCTCGATGCACTGGGCGCGCGGGCCGCGCTCGGCCCGACGCGCGGCGACGGCCACACGATCTCGCCCGAGGACATCCGGCTGTTCGAGACGGGTCTGTAGAAGGGTGCGATGAGCGAAGCGGCGGGAATGGGGCGCGCGAGCGCGGACGAGCTGCGGGCCGGGTCCGGCTCGGGCGGCCTCCCGATCGGCGTCACGCTCGGCTCCATCGGCGTCGACGCCGCGTGGTGGCTGGACAGCGCCCGTCGACTCGATGAGGCGGGATATGCCGGGGTCTGGTGCTGGGACCACTTCGTGAGTCGCGGCAATCGCACCGTCCCGACGCTCGAGCAGTGGACGACGTTGGCGGCAACGGCCGCAGCGACGCGCCGGATCGGGATCGGCTCGTTTGTCACGAATGTCATGAACCGCCATCCGGCGCTGCTCGCGCGGATGGCCGGGACCGTCCAGGCCATCAGCGGCGGTCGGCTCACGCTGGGAATCGGCATCGGCGGGCATCCGGCCGAGCATCGGGCCTACGGGATCGACTTCCCGGAGGTTGCTGAACGCGCGGCCCGGCTGGAGGAAGCGATCGCCGTGATCCGCGCTCTCTGGGCCGGAGCACCCGTCACGCGCCCGAGCCCGTTCTATCCGCTCCACGACGCGCTTGCGCTGCCGGTCCCGGTTCCGAGACCACGGATCCTCGTCGGGGCCGGCACGCCTGCGGGGGTCCGGCTCGCCGCGCGCGCCGGGGACGGCTGGGCGGTCGAATCGGATACGTTCGAGGCACTACGGGAGCGGTATTTCGAAGCACTGGCCGGGGCAGGTCGATCCCGAGAGGATGTCACGATCCTCGTCGGTTTCGGTTCCGGAAGGAGCGGCGTTGACCTCCTCACTGACAGTCCCTGGATCGAGGCGCCGGCCGAAACGGCCGCCCGCTGGGCCGCGGCAGGCGCCGATGAAGTGACGGTCACGGCGCGGACGACCGCCGACGTCGACCGCCTGGTCGCGATCGCGGGCCGCTGATCACGAATCCTGCTGCGGGCGCCGGGGACGGGGCGGTTGCGGGAGCCGGGCGCCGGGCGCGGTTACGGCAGCCGGCGATTGACCGGCGGTCCAATAGCCCGGCTGTCCCGTTGACCGGCAGTCAGTGATCGCGGCCCTCGGTGCCCGGATGTTGCGCCCCAGCCAAGGAAACGACTCGTATGCCCTCTTGATGGCTTCCTGGCGAGCCGAGGCGTTGCCTGCCGGACGATTCCGCGGCGGCCGGTCAGGAAGACGTTGACTCGGGGTCAACTTCGGCCTGGCTGGGCCGGCGCCCGCCCGTCTGGGCTGTCCGTGGCACCATCACGTTCGCATGACGTCCCCCGAGGCCTCGAAACCCGCCCCTCTTCACGGCTGCATTCGATGCGGCCGGCCCGTGGCGCTCGACGTCGCCCTCTGCGAGGAGTGCAATCCGCTGGGGCTCAAGCAGCCCGCAACGACGCAGGTTCACGCCATCGCGGCCGGCGGCATCGTGCTGTTCGTGCTGTTTCTCGCGATTGTCGGTCGCCTCGCTCTCGGCGGGATCGGGCCGTTCACCGGCCAGGTGCGGGGCGTGGCGCTGGCGACGGGTGGACTCGAGGTGACGGTCGCCGTCACGAACGCCGGCTCGACTGCTTCCTCGACCACGTGTCGCGTGGTTCAGGCGTCCCGTGCCGTCGGCGGACCCGGCCAGCTCCTGCAGACTCCCAACGTTCCGGCCGGCCAGACGATCGAATTCACCGCGCTTCTGTCCGTGTTCGGTGGTCGGCTCGTGGACCTGGCTGTCGATTGCCAGTCCCCGTGACCGTGAATGGCCGGAGCCGCTACGGGGCAGAACTCGCGGTTGCGCTGAAGCTCGCGGCGCGCGCCGGAGACCTTCAGATGGAGCGCTACGAACGCGTCGAGCAGATCGACTACAAGTCGGCACGCGACGTGGTCACCGAGGTGGACCACATGTCAGAGGCACTCATCCTGGATGGGATTCGGGGCGCCTTCCCCGGCGATGCACTTCTGGCCGAGGAGACGGGTGAGCACGATGCCGCCGCGGGGCACAGCGCGTCGTCGGGCGTCGGCCGTGTCTGGGTGGTGGATCCGCTCGACGGCACGATCAACTACGCCAACGGCATCCCGATATTCTGCGTCTCGATCGCCCTCGCCATCGATGGCGTGCCGGTGGTCGGCGTCGTCCGCGACCCGACACGCAACGAGTCCTTCGCGGCAACAATGGATGGACCAGCAACGCTCAATGGTCGCGAGATCCAGGCGTCGACCAAGGAACGTCTGAGCGATTTCGTCATCTCGATGTCACTGGCCGGGCGAGCGGCCGCGACCCGGGCTCGTGGGGTCCGCAGGGCCATTCGCGTGCCGCGCTCGATGGGCTCGGCGGCGCTCGCCCTCGCCTACGTCGCCAACGGCCGGTTCGATGCCTTCGTCCAACAGGGCGGGCTCTCCACCTGGGACATCGCGGCGGCCGGGCTCATCGCGCAGCGGGCAGGCGCGACCGTGACCAACCTCCAGGGCGGGCCCTGGTTCGACGTGACCGCGGCGACCAGGACCATCGGCGTCCTCGCGGCCCCGCCTGCCCACCACGCGGACCTGCTCGGGCGCATCGCCGGCTAGCGTCGTGCGTGGCACGCCGTGCGCCGATACCCGAATGGCTGAACCGTAGCTGCCCGTGCTTGACACTCCCACGCCCAGCGTGTTTGTAGCCGTCTGCTCGTACGTGTAGTCCCCAGTCGCGTTTGGACCGGTCTAGACCTCGCCGACGATTCCCACGACCCCGTTGTACGTCGCCACCACGAAATCCGGGCACGGGAAGATCTTGTCCGTCACCGCGGTGGGCGCTTCGACAGCGTCCGCAGGGGCCAACGGCTGATCCAGCGTCACCGAGAGATCGAGCGATTCGGCATCCAATCGCTCGCCCGAAGGACCTTGTGTCGTCCACCTGGGACCTTCCAAGCGCCGACTGAATGCGACGACCGACCCGCTTTGATCACTCATCGCGCGGAGGTCGAAGTTGATGGTGCCGTCGGCCTCCATGAACTCGGCAATCGGTGCCTTCGGATCAACACGAACCACAAATCGCCCGGACCTGCCAGATAGGCTGCTCGGCATGTGGACCGCAGCTGCTCCTCTGGCGATCACGGAAGCCCACCGAAGGACGCTCGAGCGCTGGCTCCGAGCGCAGGGAACGCCCCAGCAGGTGGCCCTGCGGGCGCGGATCATGCGGCGGCTACCCTAAGTTTGGTGGTGTCCATGGTATGGCAATTCGGTACCAGATGGTCCACCCCCTGTGACTCTCGGGCACGGCTAGGCCCGACTTTAAAGGAGCGACGATGGAGCGCGGTCATGAGCCGGAAGACGACGGCGTCCGCGACCCAGAACACCAAGGGCACGAAGGCCGCCCGTCAGTGCCGATCGATGCACGTCGGTGGAAAACGCGGAATCGCAGCGGTCACCCTGGTTCGATCCGCTCGGCTTTCGCGGCGGGGGCGGCGCTCTCGCTCGTTCTAGCGATCGCGGCCGCTGTGGCCTTTCGTGGCGCGGCTGCCCCCAGAAGCACTACGTCGTCAGCAGGCTCGTTTTCAGCTGGCTCAGCGACCCCTGGCCTGTCGGCCCGTCCGTCTGCGTCTGTGCCAGTCGAACTTCCCAGGGCGGGGGACTTTGCTGTTCTCGGAGAGCAAGCCGGAGACTCGGCGGTCACTGCAACTGGATCCGATGGTGTCGTATACGTTGCGACAGCCTGGGGTCAGGGGTCACTCGACACGTGCGGCACCGGAGTCATCGGAACGGTGTCGGGCCCGGCGATCCGCTGGGGACCGATCCCAGGCAGCGTCGAGGCATTGGCCGCTTCGGGGAACGTGACGGTTGCGGTCGGGCGCGACGCGAATTGCGCAACTGCGTCCATCGTGTCGCGCGACGGAGGACAGACGTGGACATCGGCGGCGCAGTCTCCGGACTTCCGGCCCGGGGCCCTCGTGTCGGGGCGCTCGGTGCCCTGGCTCGCCTCATCGCTGAAATCGTTCTGGTCGAGCGCCGACGGGTTGACATGGGCGCGCGGGTTGCCAGCCATCGGGAACGTTCGCCGCCTGCCATCCGGGCTCCTCGTCGGCCTCCAAGGCCGAGCCATTTCTACATCGAAGGACGACGGCGTGACCTGGACCCTTGTTTCCGGGACCGAGTTGTCGAGCTTGCCGTGGGCCGCCGCTACAGGTGATCACGCCGCGATCTTCGCGGCGGACGACGGCGCGTGGTTCGTTAATCTCAAGGTCCCGTCAGCTCCGCTCCTCATGTCGACGGGCCGTGTACTAGCCGTCGCCGGGAGGTCAGGGTTGCTCGCGGCACTCGAGGTGGATGGCGACGCGATCCGCCTTGACCTCGTGAGCGAGGATGGGGCGGTGGTGTCGACGGAAGTCGATCCATCTGGACCGGGCCCAGGAATCGGGCTCGCCGGAAGCATCACGCTGACCGTCGATCGGATCGTCGTTGTTCTGGTCGACGCCGCTGTGGCGGAGCGCATCGTGGTGGCCGCCGCGCCGCTCCGGTGATCGATACCTTCGACTCGAGGCAGTCGTGGGCGACCCGGCCTCCTGGATCCGCGCCCTGCCCGGGCATCGCGGCTTGCCCGTCCTCGTCAGCCTTCGCCGATCCACCAGTGCGGTCGGACCCGGAGCTGCGCCAGCCCCCAGCGGTCGCAGAACGCCTCCCAGGTGGCGCGCGGCGCTCCCTTCCACCGCAGCTCTCCGGGCGATGTCTGCAGAATCGGGACGCCGTCCTCGACGGAACGAAGCCGGGCCAGGGAGCGGTAGAGGAGCGCCTCGTCCCAGCGTTCCCGCAGCGTGGCCGCCAGCGCAGGGCCCCCGCGCAGCCTCGCGACGTCCCAGGCGAACGCCCTTTCCGGGATATCCTCGAGGTGCCCATAGCGGGCCAGGACGGCGGCCGCGGATTTGGCACCCCAGCCGGGTAGGCCGGGGAACCCGTCCGAGCTGTCGCCGACGAGCGCGAGCCAGTCGGGGATCGAAGTCGGGGCAACGCCCCATTTCTCCCAGACACCGGCCTCGTCATAGGTGATTCGGCGGCGCCGATCGAGGAGCACGACCCGCTCACCCTCAACCAGTTGCGCCATGTCCTTGTCCGGCGTGCAGATGAGGATCCGCTCGACCGCGGGATCCGCGGCGAACCGCCGACAGGCGGCCCCGATGGCGTCGTCCGCCTCGAACTCGACCATCGGCCAGAGGACGATCCCGAGCGCCTCGATCGCCTGTTCGGCGATCGGGAACTGGGCCAGCAGCTCGCGCGGCATCCCGGCCGAGGACTTGTAGCCGGGATAGAGATCGTTGCGGAAGGATTCGATGACCCGGTCCGTGGCGCAGGCAACGTGCGTCGCTCCTTCGTCGCGCAGGAGGTAGCAGAGCTGGTCCACGAGCCCGGAGACGCCTGAAAGCTGGATGCCGTTCACGCCCAGGACCGGCGGCCGGGGCGCGTAGTGCGCCCGGAACAGTTCGTACGTGGCGTCGACGAGATGAATCCGCACCGATCAGGCCGCGCTCGGCCCGTCGGAGTGATCGAGCTCGACGCCAGCTGCGCGCATCTCGGCCTGCGCAGCCTCGCCGTCACCCTCGGTCAGGTTCACGGCGGCGATCCCATCGAGGAGGACGGTCGTCGCATAGCCCAGTCGAACCGCATCCAGAGCCGTCGCCTTCACGCAGTAGTCCGTGGCGAGGCCACAGACCACGACGCGATCCACCGACCGCACGCGCAGGAGCGCGTCCAGCTCGGTGGGGATGTCCACGCCGGCTACTGGATCGCGCATCGTGAAGCCCGAGTAGCCGTCCTCGCCATTGGCGCCTTTGTGGATGCTGGGCCCCAGGACCTCGAGGGTCGGATGGAATGCCGAACCCCACGCCCCGCCGACGCAGTGGACCGGCCAGATGCCGCCGTCCTGGGCGAAGTGCGGCGTGTGCTCGGGATGCCAGTCCTGCGTATAGGCCACGAAGCTACCGGCCCGGATTGCCGCCCATGCAGCAGCGTTCACGATCGGAATCGTTGCCTCGGCGCCAGCCACGCTCAGGGACCCCGTCGGGTCGGCGAAATCGTTCTGCACATCGACGACGACGAGGGCAGTTCGCGGGGTGAATTGCTGCATGGGCCGACGCTAGCACAGGCAGTTCACGGCCCACGGGCACGCTCAGGCTGAGGCCGACATGATGAACCCAATCGATCAGCGTCTCAGCGAGACCGCCCCCCCCCGGTCCTTCATCGGCGCCCTTCCGCAACCCCACCGCACCCAATCCGGCACGGCGCGCTCGGCTCCGGCATGGGCTACCCTGTCGAGCGCATGTACATCGACGAATTCAAACAGCAGCTACCGGACCTTGACTCAGCCGAAACGACCGAATGGATCGAATCGCTCGACCAGGTGGTCAAGGACCAAGGCGAGACGCGGGCACGATTCCTGCTCTTCAAGCTGCTCAAGCGGGCGCGCCAACTCCAGGTCGGCCTGCCGCCCCTGACCAACACCCGCTACATCAACACGATCAGTCCCGAGCAGGAGCCATTCTTCCCCGGCGACGAGGACATCGAGCGCCGGATCCGGCGCCTCATCCGTTGGAATGCCGTCGCGATGGTCCTCCGCGCGAACTCCCGGTTCAGCGGGATCGGCGGGCACCTCGCCACGTATGCCTCGGCGGCCACACTCTACGAGGTCGGCTTCAACCACTTCTTCCGGGGCAAGGACGGCGAGGGCAGCGGCGACCAGATCTTCTACCAGGGCCACGCGGCGCCCGGGATCTACGCCCGTGCCTTCCTCGAGGGGCGGCTCAGCGAATCCCAGCTCGATCATTTCCGCCGTGAGACGCCGCCGCAGGCCGGCCTGTCGTCGTATCCGCACCCGCGGCTGATGCCGGACTTCTGGGAATTTCCGACCGTCTCGATGGGCCTCGGCCCCATCAGCGCCATCTACCAGGCGCGCTACAACCGATACCTCGAGAACCGGGGCATCCTCGATACCTCGAAGTCCCGGGTCTGGGCGTTCCTCGGCGACGGCGAGACCGATGAGCCCGAGGCGCTCGGCGCGCTGCACGTGGCCGCGCGGGAAGGTCTCGACAACCTGACCTTCGTCGTCAACTGCAACCTGCAGCGACTCGACGGACCGGTCCGCGGCAACGGCAAGATCATCCAGGAGCTCGAGGCCGTCTTCCGCGGCTCCGGCTGGAATGTGATCAAGGTCGTCTGGGGCCGCGAGTGGGACGATCTGCTCGCCCGCGATGTCGATGGCGCCCTGGTCGAGAAGATGAACACCACGCTCGACGGCGAGTTCCAGAAGTATTCGGTCGCGGGCGGCGCCTACATCCGTGAGCACTTCTTCGGGCCGGATCCGCGCCTCGGCAGGCTGGTCGAGCATCTGACCGACGACGACCTCGCCAAGCTCCGCCGTGGCGGCCACGACTACCGGAAGGTCTACGCGGCCTACAAGCAGGCGACCGAGCACCATGGCGCCCCGACCGTGATCCTGGCCAAGACGGTCAAGGGCTGGACCCTGGGCCCCGGCGTCGAGGCGCGGAACATCACCCACCAGGCCAAGAAGCTGTCCGAGGCGGAACTCAGGATCTTCCGCGATCGCCTGGAGCTGCCGATCCCGGACAGCCAGCTCAAGGACGCCCCGTACTACCACCCCGGCCCCGATTCCGACGAGGTCCAGTACCTTCACGAGCGGCGTCGCGCCCTCGGCGGGGAGCTGCCCAAGCGGGTGGTGCGGTCCACCCCACTGCCCTCACCGAAGCCCTCGTTCGACGCCGAATTTGCGGCCGGCAGCACGACGCCCGTATCGACGACGATGGTCTTTGCGCGGCTCCTGCGCAATCTCCTTCGGGACCCGGACCTCGGCCCGCGGATCGTCCCGATCATCCCGGATGAAGCGCGCACGTTCGGCCTCGATCCGCTCTTCAACGAGGTCGGGATCTACGCCTCCGGCGGGCAGCAGTACTCACCCGTGGACTCGGAACTTGTCATGAAGTACCGCGAGTCGATCGATGGGCAGGTCCTCGAGGAGGGGATCACCGAAGCCGGTTCGATCGCCAGCTTCACAGCGGCCGCGACCTCCTATGCCACGCACGCCCACCCGATGATTCCGTTCTACATCTTCTATTCGATGTTCGGGTTCCAGCGGACCGGGGACCAGATCTGGGCCCTCGGCGATGCCCGTGGTCGGGGCTTCCTGATGGGCGCGACGGCGGGCCGGACGACGCTCGCCGGGGAGGGCCTGCAGCACGACGATGGCCACAGCCATGTGCTCGCCTCCACGCTCCCGAACGTTCGCCAGTACGACCCCGCGTTCGCCTACGAGCTGGCCGCGGTCGTCCGAGACGGGATCGAACGGATGTACGGGCAGGGCGAGGACGTCTTCTACTACGTGACGCTCTACAACGACAACTACGCCCAGGCACCCAAGCCCGAGGGCATCGACGAGGGTCTGCTCCGGGGCATCTACCGGTTCGCGGCGGCACCGAAACTGAAGCGCGGCGCAAAGCGGGTTCGGCTGGTCGGGTCCGGAGCCATCCTGCAGACGGTGATCGCGGCCCAGACGCTGCTGGCCGAGACGTTCGGCGTTGCGGCCGAGGTCTACTCGGCCCCGTCGTTCCCGCTGCTGCGACGCGATGCCCTGGACGTGGATCGCTGGAACCGGCTCCATCCGGCGGCGCAACCGCGCGTCCCGTATGTCTCGAAGGTCCTTGGTGCGGGCGGCGGCCCGGTCGTGGCCGCGTCCGACTGGATGGCCACGATTCCGCAGGGCGTCGAGCCCTGGGTACCGGCGACGTTCGTTGCCCTTGGCACCGACGGCTTCGGGCGAAGCGATACCCGGGAATCGCTGCGGTCCTACTTCGAAATCGACGCCCTGAACGTGGCCGCCGCCGCGATGTCCGCCCTTGCCCGCGACGGCGCCATCACCGGCGAGGAGGCCGCCGCCGCGCTCAGCGAGCTCGGAATCGATCCGGACAAGGCCGACCCCCGCTCCAGCTGAACGGGTCTCTTTCCCGGATCGCGTGGCCCGCGGGCGGGGAGCCACGCGGCGTCCGCGGGCTGGCACGACAGCGTCGTGGCAAGGCTCCCTGTCATTGATCGACAAGGGCGCTTGCACAATCCCGAGTGCCCGGCTAGGATTTACGAGCGCTGATGCCGCAGACGGATGTGGCAAGCGCCGTTTGCAGGAGTCGCACGGTGGATTTCGGCGCACTGGTCAGCGGCGCGCTCATTGGTCTGCGCGAAGGGGTCGAGGCGGCACTGATCGTCGCGATCGTCCTCGCCTACCTCGTCCGGACGGGGAACGGCCATCACGCCGGCAAGGTCTGGCTTGGCGCCGGAGCCGCGGCCGCGCTCAGCGGCGTCATCGGCGGCGTGTTGTTCGCGACGGTGGGGGCACTTCGCCCGCCGTACGAGCAGCTCTTCGAGGCCTCCACGATGCTCCTGGCCACGGTCGTCGTCACGTGGATGCTGTTCTGGATGCGCCGCCAGGCGGCGGGTCTGAAGGGTGAGCTCCAGGCGGCCGTCGATCAAGCGCTGGGTGGCGGGACGGCCATCTCCCTCGCCGTGCTTGCGTTTACCGCTGTCATCCGCGAAGGCGTCGAAACGGCGCTCTTTCTGGCGGGTCAGGCGACTTCCCTGACGGAGTCGGCCGGCAGCGTGGCCGTTGGGGCGCTCATCGGGCTCGGCGTCGCGGCCCTCATCGGATGGGGCTTCTATCGCGGCAGTCGGGCGGTGGATCTGCGCAAGTTCTTCCGTTGGACCGGCATTGCCCTCGTGTTCATTGCAGCCGGCCTGCTGTCCAATGCCGTCCACGCCTTGATCGAGCTCGCCGATCTCGCCTGGATAGCGCTTGTCGGCTCCCAGCAGGCCTTCGACATCAGCGCGGTGCTGCCGCAGGATGTCGGGATCGGCCAGTTCCTCAGCGCGATCCTCGGTTACAGCGGCCTGACGGCCGGGGCCTGACGGCCGGGGCCGGATGGCGGGGGCCGGATGGCGGGTCAGCGCGTCGTGGCGACAATCCGCGAGATGGTTCCGTCGAGGTTTGCTGCATAGAGTTCACCGTCGGCGTCCTCGCCGAAGCCTGCGATCCCGGCACCAGCCGTCCCGACCCGGACCGGCGCCATTGGCCCCGAGTCCGCGGCATCGAGGGCCCACAGCCGGCCCGAGCAATAGTCGGCGAAGAGGTACGCGCCGACGAGCAGAGGCTGCGCCTGACCCCGATAGACCGCGCCCCCGATGACGGTGCAGCCGAGGTCGTGGCCGTATTCCGTCACCGGAAGCGTCAGCCCGGCCGTGCTGCAGCCGCTCTTCGGGGCGAAACAGTGGGCGCCCTCCAAGGTGTTCCATCCGAAGTTCAGGCCGCTGGCGCCGGCACGGGCAACGTCGATTTCCTCCCAGTCGGCCTGACCCACGTCGCCGATCCACAGGTCGCCGGTGACCCGGTCGAACGCCATTCGCCACGGGTTGCGCAGGCCGGTCAGCCAGATCTCCGGTCGGGCGGTCGAACGTCCCACGAATGGGTTATCGGCGGGGATGTCGTACGAGGCGGATGCCGCCGCGTCCACGTTGATGTCGATTCGGAGCACCTTGCCGAGCAGCGTATCGAGACGTTGGCCATTGCCCTGGGGGTCGCCGCCGCCGCCGTCGCCGAGCGCGACGTACAGCATCCCGTCCGGCCCGAAGACCACGCCGCCGCCGTTGTGGTTCGCGTACGGCTGGTCGACGGTGATGATCTTCCTCTCGCTCGCGGGATCCAGGCGAGCGGGGTCGGATGCCGAGATCCGGTAGGACGCGACGACCGTATTCCCGTTCACGTCCGTGTAGTCGACGAACACGCGCGGATCTGCCGGAAACTCCGGGTGCACCGCGAGGCCCAGAAGTCCCTGCTCTCCGCCCGTCGAGACCAGCGATCGAATGTCGAGGAGCGGGTCGCGGGCCGCGGAACCGTCTCGCAGGATCCAGATCCGTCCATCCTTGGCGGCCACGAACAGCCGCCCGGAACCGTCCGATGGCGCAGCGAATGCCAATGGCCCGCCCTCCACCCGCGCTATCGGCTCGAGGGTCACCGATATCGCCGCCGGATCGGACGACGGAAATGGATCGGACGACGGAAGCCGCGAGGCGTCCGGCGAGGAACTCGGCGTGGACCCGGGCACGCCGGTCGGGGGACGCAACGTGGCGTCGCTGGTCGCAGCGGGCGACGATCCCAGAAGCGAGGGCCTCGGGGACACGGAGGCGTTGCAGGCGGCCAGCACCATCAGCCCGGCCACGGCGGCCAGCAGCAGGTGCGCGGGTCCGGATCCGTCCGACGATCGTCGGTTCACCGTGTGAATCTACGATGAACCTGGACATCCAAGGTGCGACTCGGCGGAGGACCCGTGGGCGCCTTCGAACTCGACGAACTCCGCTCCGACCGGGCGGCATCGGGCCTGGCCTGGCTGGGACTCCTCCGAGGCCTGGATCTGTCCGTCGGGCTGTGCGAGTCGCCGAGCAAGCGTGGCCCGAATGCGCGCGTTCTGAGTACGCGAGGCGTGAGCACGCGAGGTGTGAGCACGCGAGGCGTGAGCCACGCGAGGCCTGCGTACGCGAGGCCTAAGCGCGCCGTTCACGCGGGTCCTTGATTCCGACGGTCGGACGTCCGGCGCTCGGGATCGGTCCGGCCCATCAGCGCGGTGAGCTCCCGAGCCAGTTCCGCAGCGCGGCCGGACTCGTCATGTCGGAAGAACACGAACGCCGGATGACCCGCATCGAGAAAGGGTTGGATGCGGGCGGCCCAGGCTGCGAGCTCCGCGATCGTGTAGTCGAGGCGACGCAGCCTGAGATAGAGGCCCAGGCCCGTGGCGCGAATGTCGGGCGGGACCTCGGAATCGGGAAGCTCGGTCGTACAGAGCACAGCGCCGGCCTCCCGCAGGGTGGCAAAGGTCTCATCGACGTGCCATGACGCGTGGAGGAACTCCATCACCAGCGGGATCGTTCGGGGCCAGGACGCGAGGAGACGCGCCAAGGCTGCATCGGAGGTGCCGTCCGGCCGGCGGTGGATGTTCTTCGGCAGGCGGAAGAGCACGGCTCCGAGCCGTTCGCCGAATCCGTTCAGGCGTTCGGTCAGCCATGCGACGCTCTCCTCGGGTGTCGTCATCAGGGCCCGCAACGACGCCCCACGCTGGGCTTTCACGATGAATCTGAACTCGGGCGGCACGGCCGCACACCACACGCCGATCCGCTCCTCCGTCGGTCGCTGGTAGAAGGTGTTGTTGAGTTCCACCGTCCCGAGCCGGGAGGCGAAGAACGCGAGTCGGTCGGCATCGCCGAGGCCGGCCGGGTAGAAGCGAGGAGCCCACTGGGGATAGGCGAACCCCGACGTTCCGGCGAGGAGACGCCCTGCCGGGCCGCCCAGGCCCTGGATCAGGTCCGTGCGGGGGACTCGACGGTCGGTGTGCCTGCTGCGTCAAGCTGGGCCCCGGCGCCGTCACGGTGGGCCCCGGCGGCGTCACCGTGACCACCGGCGGCATCACCGTGACCACCGGCGGCATCACCGTGGGCCCCGGCGGTTCTCCCGCGAGCCCGGGCGGTTCCTCCAGTCTCCTCGTCGATGTCGTGGTCGCACACCGTGGCAGACGCGCAGAGCTGCGACGATATGGCGCTCATGACGCGCCCGACGACCGCCAGATCGGCCGTGTCGATGGCTCCGTAGAAGTGGTTGCGGATGCCGGCAAGGTGCGTCGGTGCAGCAGAGCGCAGTCGGGCCAGTCCGGTTCCGGTGAGGGCGGCTTCGGCACCGCGAGCGTCGCTGGAGCAGCTCGACCGCTCGACGAGACCGTCATCGACGAGCCGATCCACGAGACGCGTGACGCCGCTCTTGGAGAGCAGCAGCGAATCGGCGAGACGGCCCATCCGCAGACGATGATCAGGGGCCTCGGCGAGGTGGAGGAGCGTCTCATACTCCTGCAGGGACAGGGCGTGCCGATCGCGCAGGTCCTCGTCCAATCGACGGGCGAGGCGCGCGTGGGCGTGCAGGAACGCACGCCACGGACCAAGGTCCATATCGCGCGCGCGTACGGCCGTTCGCGATGCTGTCACCCGGACATCCTACCCTGCGGATCGTTGCGTGGCCAACGACCTGTGCGGGCTGTGCGCTTCATCGCCGTCCGTGGCTCGCCGTATGCGCGAAGTCACGACGGCAGCCGGACGGTTCGGGCGACTCGATCTCGATGGGCACTCGCCGCTTTCGCCTGGGCGCCGAGCGTGGGCGCGCGCGCCGAGCCGTTGCCCGCTAGGATCCTCGTGATGAGGAACCTTGACGTGCAGGCTCTCCGATCGCGGTTTCCCGCCCTGTCACGGACGCACGACGGGAGGCCCTTCGCCTTCTTCGACGGCCCCGGCGGGACGCAGGTACCCACATCCGTGATCGACGCCGTGGCGCGCTACTACGAGACATCCAACGCGAACCATGGCGGTGCGTTTGCCACGTCGGCGTCATCGGACGCCATCGTCGAGGCGGCCCACGAAGCCCTGGCCGACCTGCTCGGGGTTTCGGCCGCGGAGATCATCCTCGGCCCCAACATGACGACACTGACCTTCCACCTGAGCCGGTCGATCACGGCCGCCTTCGATCCGGGGGACGAGATCGTCGTGACGGGACTCGATCATGCGGCGAACGTCGACCCGTGGATCGCGGCCGCGAAGGATCGCGACCTTGTGATCCGCTGGTGGGAACCTCGCCTCGACGATTGCACGCTGCAACTGGACGACCTGCGCCCGTTCCTTTCCCCGCGGACGCGTCTCGTTGCGGCCGGCTGGGCATCCAATGCCGTTGGCACCATCAATCCGGTGGCGCAGATCGTCGAGCTGGCGCACGGCGTCGGGGCGTGGGCGTACGTAGATGCGGTGCACGCCGCGCCGCATCTCGCGATCGACGCCCGCGCGGTGGACGCGGATTTCGTTGCCTGCTCCGTGTACAAGTTCTTCGGGCCCCATGTGGGCGTGGTCTATGGGCGCGATGCGATCCTGCGGTCGCTGACGACGTACAAGGTTCGACCGTCCGAATCGCGCTTCGAGACGGGGACGGGGAACTTCGAGGGCTACGCCGGGGCACTTGCCGCCATCGGCTATCTCGAGTCGGTCGGTGTCATGGCCGGCGCCGCGGATGATGCCTCACGGCGCACGAAGCTCGTCTCGGCCATGCACGCGATCCGGGCGACCGAGATGGCCCTGTATCGACGACTCCACGACGGACTCGCCGCGATCGATGGGGTCCGCCTGTTTGGAATCACGGACCCGGACCGCTTCGGCCAGCGGACGCCCACGGCCGCGCTGACGCTGTCCGGGGTGCCCTCGCACGCTGTTGCGGTGGCGCTGGGCGCCGAGGGAATCGCGGTCTGGGATGGCGACTTCTACGCGACGGGCCTCATCGAACGCCTCGGGCTCGCCGAATCGGGGGGCATCGTCCGCATCGGGCTGACCCACTACAACACCGCGGAGGAGGTCGATCGACTGCTGGCCGTCCTCGGCAGGATCGCCGCCGGGGCCGACGTGCCGGCCGGTGCCTCGGCCCCGTCCGACTCGGCCGGTGCCTCGGGCTCGGCACGTGCCTCGAGCTCGGCACGTGCGTCGGACTCGGCCCCGTCGGACTCCGCACGTGCCTCGAGCTCGGCACGTGCGTCGGACTCGGCTGGATGATGGGCGTGCCATCCCTCTATGGCGCCCAGAGCATGACCGCGCCCCTGCGGTCGGTGCTTGTCAAGCGGCCTGGATCGGCGTTCGGTCGGGCGTTCAACGATCCGACCCATGGCTTCCTCCACGAGGTCGACCTGCCGCTTGCCCAGCACGAACACGATCGGTTCGTCGAGGTCCTCGCCTCGCTCGGCCCCATGGTCCATGTCCTTGAGCCTGATGGCGCCAGCCCGGACCTCGTGTACACCTTCGATCCGCTCCTGGTGTCGGACCGGGGCGCGATCCCGCTCCGGCCCGGCAAGCCGAACCGGCTCGGAGAGCCGGCCGTGCTCGAGGCGTGGACGGCGGCCGCCGGGATTCCGACAATCGGCCGGATCGAAGCCCCCGGGACGATCGAGGGCGGCGACACGTTCTGGCTTCGTCCCGATGTTCTCTGCATCGGGCGCACGCTGCGGACCAATTCGGCGGGGGCGCGCCAGCTGGCAGCGATCGTCGGCGGTGACGTGCGCGTGTTCGACGTCCCGTACTGGCGTGGTCCGGCCGAGCTGATCCACCTGCTGTCGGTCATCTCGCCGGTCGCAGACGACCTCGCCGTCGTGTTCAAGCCGCTCCTCCCGGTTGGGCTGTGGGAGCTGCTCCGCGAGCTCCGGATCAGGATGCTCGACGTGCCGGAGGAAGAATTCGGGAGCCTCGGTTGCAACGTCCTGGCCGTGCGGCCGGGCGTTGTCATCCTCGCCGAAGGAAACCCGGCCACGGCGGCAGCGCTGGCGCGCTCCGGCTGCGAGGTCCACACGTACCCTGCGACCGAGATCGGGATCAACGGCTCGGGTGGGCCGACCTGCATGACCCGTCCGATCCTCCGTGGCTGAGCCCCTGTCTGCCTCCGCCCGGCGCGCGGCGGACGCCGTCGATGGAACGCGCGCGATCACCGACCTCTCACGCCTCGTGCGAACCCCGAGCGTCACCGGCAACGAGCGCGCCGTCCAGGATCTCGTCGCCGACCTCCTGACGGAGATCGGCTGCCGTGTCGAGCGCGTGGAAACGGACCCCGCGGTGTTCGCGAGGACTGATCCGGACTGGCCGGGCGAGGAGATGGCCCGCTCGGACTTGCCGGTTGTCTTCGCACGACTCGGCCGGCCCGGTGGTCGTCGGATCCTGTTGGTCGGCCACACCGATGTCGTCCCGGTCGGGACGCCAGACTCATGGACCTTCGACCCGTGGGGTGCCGAGGTTCGCGCCGGTCAGCTGTACGGCCGCGGGTCCTGCGACATGAAGGGCGGGGACGCCTCGATCCTCGCCGCGCTTCGCGCCCTGGTCGTATCCGGGGTTGCGGATCGGTTCGAGGGCGAGCTCCTGGCCGTCTTCGTCCCCTCGGAAGAGGACGGCGGACAGGGCATGCTCGCCGCCATTCGTGCCGGCGCAACGGGCGAGATGGCCGTTATCACCGAGCCGACTGACATGGACGTGGTCATCGCCCATGCAGGCGCCATCGTCTTCCGTCTCACGGTTCCCGGTCGAGCCGCCCATGCGTCGATGCGGCGCGAGGGGGTTTCCGCGCTGTCCAACCTGGAGCACCTGGTGCATGCGCTCGAGACCGATGAAACGGTCCGGAACACGGCGGAGACGGATCCCTTGATGACGGCCCTCGGACTTCCATATCCCACGATCATCGGGATCGTTCGAGGCGGGGAGTGGGCGTCCACGGTGATGGATGAGGTCGTCGCGGATGGGCGCTATGGCGTCGCCCTCGGAGAATCGTGGCAGGACGCCGAGATCCGCCTGCGGGCATGTATCGCCGCGGCGGCGGACGCCCATCCCTTCCTCCGCGAGCATCGCCCGACGATCGAACTCGTGGGCGGCCGGTTCTCATCGGCGCGCGTTCCCGCAGACCATCCCCTGCCGCTGTCGCTGGGCGCAGTCGTCGAGGCGACCCTCGGTCGACGCCCGGCCTTCCTGGGCGAACCCTACGGGGCCGACATGCGCCTCCTCGTCAACGAGGGCCGGACGCCGACCGTGATCTTTGGTCCGGGCCACATCGCGAAGGCCCACAGCGCGGACGAGTCGGTCCCGGTCGACGACGTGGTGGCCTGCGCGCGGGTGCTTGCGGCCTGGGTCGCGGAACTGCTTTCGCCCGGCAGGGGAAACGAGCGGAGGATCACGACGGCTGTCGCGTCGAGCGCGCCGCCGACACCGACCGAATAGCCCGCCACGAGCCCGATCCGGCGGCCTCGCTGGGCCATGATCGAGGAAGGGAGGATGGATCCGATCGCCGCGCCCCGGGATCTGAGGTGAGTCGTGCGGTGCCTCGCTTGGCGCACCAGCAGACGATCAGGGTCTTGCCTGGGCATCCGCGGTCTCCACGAAGCGACAGAGTGCGTCGACCAGGTGCATCTCCTCGGGCGTCCGACAACCCGCCTCGAGCAGGGTCGGCGACGCGACGATGATCGCGATGCTCTCAGCTCGCGACACGGCGACGTTCAGCCGGTGCCGGGAGTAGAGGAACGTCATGTCGCGCGGAGCGTCTTCACGGCTCGAGCTTGCGAGGGAGTAGATCGCGACGACACCCTCGCGGCCCTGGAACTTGTCGACGGTCCCGACATTGCCCGTCCGACCCATTCGGCGCTCCATGACGCCCTGGATCTCGGCGACCTGGGCGTTGTAGGGCGCCACGACGATAGCGTCGTCCAGGTCGAGCGTCCGGGTGGCACCGTCCCTGTCCGTCCACGCTCGCCCCATGAGCGATTGGACCAGGTCGACGACGGCCTCCGCCTCGGCAAGGGACCGCGAGGCATCGCCGGCGTGAACGACGGGCCGCCAGCGAATCCCGGCACCGGCGAGCTCGCCGTCTCCACCGACCACGCGAATCGCCGTCGATGGATGTGTTGTCAGGCGATCCTCGTAGAACGCCGGGGACACGAAGGCATTGACCAGGGGATGGAGCCGCCGCGAGACCCCCAGGAACAGGCCCCGATCCGGGGGGACCGTCACGGATCCACCCACCAGGTGCTGGAGTGCCGAGGCGTCTGCGCCGGGCGGATGCACGCCCTGCGTGACCATCGGCAGCTGGTTCGGATCGCCGACCAGGACGATGGATCGCGCACAGGTCGCGACCGCGAGGAGGTTGGCGAGCGAGAACTGGCCGGCCTCGTCGACGAAGAGCACCTCGAAGAATGGATCCGCCCGATTGCCGCTGGCCGCGTCGAGCTGGGCGCGAGCGAGCAACCAGCTGGTCCCGCCGACAACGTCAACCGAGCCATCCCGGACGGCGCGATCGACCGTCGGGCCGTCGTCGGTGATCGTGACCCGCTCACCGGGCGGCAGATGCGAATCGAGGTCGCCCGCCTTCTGGATGATGCGCGGCAGGATGGGCGGCCGGCCACCGCCGGATGGCTCCACCGCGGCCACGAGGACCTCCTCGAGCAGGTTCGTGATGGTCTTGTGGGACTGTGCCGTCACCGCCACGCGGGCACCCGCGGCGACGAGTGCGGTGATCATGCGCGCCGCCGTGTATGTCTTGCCGGTGCCCGGCGGACCCTGGATCGGCAGGACCGTCCGGTCGAGGCTGCGTCCGACGTGCCTCGCCGCGGCGACGAGATCCGCGTCAGGGTCGACCAGGTCGCCGCCCTCGTGACCGCGGATGCGGGGCGGGCGGCGAAGGAGCAGTTGTGCGACGGCGGGGTACCGCCCCGCATCCCCGATGCCGTGGGCGATCACGTCGTCCGCGACCCGCAGCAGCGCCTCGCGCATGGCGACACTCGGGATCGGCTTCGGGCCGAGCAGCCCGACGGGGTGGTCCCAGGATCCGCTCCTGCGGCGAAGCCAGATGCGCCCACGGGCGTCGTCGACGCGTTCAACGACGCCGACACCGCCGCCAGTCGTGTAGTCCGTCGGGGCGTCGCCCCGCTTGAACGGGTGGTCCTGCGGCTCGAACCGGTAACGGAGGATGCGGAGCCGTCCGTCGGGCTCCTCCTCGCCGTCGAACTCGAGACCTCCGAGCGCGTCGCGCTCTGCCACGAGCTCCTCGACGGTGGTGTCGTCCTTCAACTCGAAGTAGCGCCACCACTGCGACTTCTCCTCGCGCCGATGCCAATCGAGGACGTCCGCGAGCAGCCGGCGGGCCGACGCCTGCTCGCCGGTGTCGACGGGGTCGAGGGTCGCTGTCAGGCCGTCGACCCGATCGAGGACCCGTGCCTCCCACTCGGACACGGCGGCACTCGCCTCGCCGGCCGCCGGCACGGAACGGGTCCAGTCGCCGTCGGGCCATTGATCGATCGCCTCGTCGCGTCGTGCCTCGAGCCAGTCACGGAGCATCCAGGTGGACACGCAATCGTCCCGGTTGTAGTCGGCGATCCCAGCGAGGATCGACGGATCGGAGGTCTTGAGCCAGCGTTCGAACTCGACGACCGAGAATCCGGCCTCGGTGACCGGTCCATCGCGGACCGGCATGTAGAACTTCTCGATCTGCTTCAACGAATACGACTCGACGGACGCGCGAACGCCCTGTCGGACGACGGTTAGCAGGTCCACGAGGACGTCGCCTCGAAGGAGCGTGTCGACCTCCTCGAAGCGGGTTCCGTGGCGCTGCATGAGGCGTTTGATCGCCCCCGACTCGTAGCCGCCGTAGTGGAAGACATGCAGGTCGGGATGGGCTGCCCGCCGGGCGATCACGAAGTCGATGAACTGCTCGAAGGCCCGCCGCTCCTCCGTTGCATCACGGCCCCAGATCGGGTTGTAGACCGGCACGCCGCCATCGATGGTGACGACGCCGAGGAGGTACTCGAGACCGGCCTCGTTGGCCCAGGGGTCCGCCTCGATGTCGAAGAAGACGTCCCAGAGCGACGGGTCGGGCAGCAGGCCGAGGCCGCGTCGGCCCTCGCCGGCGCTCGGTTCGATCAATTCGAAGGCCCGCTGTTGCGTGTTCCGCTCATGGAGTTGCAGCCTTGCCTGGTTGCGAAGGCGCTGGAACTGAGGCCCCGGGATCCCCGCCGGGATCGGATCGGGCGGCGTCCCTGCGAGGGCGGCCAGCGTCGAGACGCCACCCTCGTTCAGCCGCTCCGTATCGACGCGTCGCATTCCGGCAACGATTGACAGGTGGTCATCGTCTCGACGGCGCTGGATGCAGGTCGGGGACCATGCGCAGACCCGGCAGTGATCGACCGGATCCGGGTAGGTCGGGGAGGCCGCCGGGTCGGCCGCGTCACGCGCGATCCGTGCTTCGAAGCGCGCCCGAACGAAGCGGAAATACGCCGCGAAGTCCTCGGCCCGATGGCGGTGCTCCACGCGGTCGCCGGTAATGACGACGAGCCACTCGGGTGGGGTGCCCTGGACCGGTTCCAGCAGCCCGGCATAGACGCACATCTGGAGGACTGCCCCGGCCTTCACCGATCGGGCGAGTTTGGTATCCGCGATGTCGTAGCTCCAGGAGCCGAGCAGGGGCGACGGTCGATCCGTGCGCTTGAACAGGAAGTCGGCGTGTCCCCGCCAGGTCCCGTCAAAGAAGGTCGCCTGGTAGATCACGTCGGCACCTCCCTGCATCGCGGCCCGGGTTTCGGTCGCCGCGGCGACCAGGGCCGGAACCGTCTTCAGGTCGTCCTTCCGGATCTCGACCACCGATCTGCCCTCGGCCCGAAGTCGAGCGAGGAAGTCGGCCTCATGCAGGTCGCCCTTCTCTTGGATGAGTGCGATGGTGGGATCGTCCCGGCGATTGGGGCGCTCCCAGAGACCGGCGACCCGCCCCAGTTCGAGGGTCGCGAGATGGTCGCAGGCGAGGTAGCCGACGAGATCCGTCGCGCTGAGCACGAGGTGGTCATCCAGGAGTTGCACGATTCGACTGTACGCGCCCGCCGTGTCAGCTCGCCTGACACGACGTCCCGGCCGGCCTCCGGCGAAGTCGGCGGGGTCGTCCCGGCCGGCCTCCGGCTCGGGCTCCACAATTCGACGGGGTCACGGCTGCGGTCGAGCCTCAAATTGCGCGGCTTGGTCGAACAGGACGCCGAGACGGGCCGGTACCGCCTCGGTCTCGTTGTGATCCGACTGGCGTGCCATAACCAACGGAGCGGAAGCTTGATCTCCGGACGATCGCGCTACCCGAACTCGCGCGCCGCGCCCGTGCGATCCTCGAAACCATCGGACTCGGTGTGCTGGACGCCGACCAGGTGCGTCTCGGGGCCCAGGCGGACGGACCCAGCCTACAGACGGACCCGGTCTCGTTACGTTCGGTGACTGGACTGGTCGATACTCGACCTTGCGTGCCAACGTGTTGGGCACGGTGCCCCTCGCGTCCCCGGCCGACCGCGACCCCTGCCCCGTTGCCACTGCCCACTTGCGCTGCCCCGTGCAACTTGCCGGTGACGCCCCGTGCCACTACAGGTGAGGCCGATTGGCACTGGCCGGTGCCACTGCGGCGACATTGGCGACGGGTGCTGCCGCCCGTTGCCACTGCCCACCGGAGGAGTGTCCCACCGGTTTTGTCCCGGTGACATTGCCAACGGGGCTGCCCGGGAAACCGGCCCGCCAGCGCTGCTGGCCGCCGGCCCTGGCCCGGTGGCCGCTCACGACGGGTTGGTGATCTTCAACGAGCCAGCAGGGCCAGTGCCCCCAATCGACCGTGGTCCGTCGATCCTGCATCGCGGCCAAGCTCAGTCGTTCAGGATTGCCAATTGGGAGTCAGGGACAGCCACAGAATCTCCGCCCTCATTCCTGGGGGAGCATGAGGCGAGGGAGGAGCGAGTAGTTCTACTCGCCGTAGAAGGCGTCGGGCTGGAGTGGAGTGTCTCCGTGTCGGCGTCGCGCACGGTCACCCTGGCCGGGTAGTCGTTGGTGTCGAGCGCGCTCCGGACCCGCAGACCGGTACGGGTCGTCGTCGCCGCGATGAGTTTGACGATCACCTCGTGGCTGACGAGCGGCTTGCCGGGCCAGTTCTGGGTGATCGCGTTGAACAGGGGGTGCTCGATCTTGTTCCACTTGCTGGTGCCCGGCGGGAAGTGGCAGACCGCGATCTCGAGACCGGTCTCGTCGGCCAGCTTCTGGAGGCTCGCGGCCGCCGTTGCGAAACGGCCCGACCAGCTCCGTCTTCTTGGTGTCGACGCTGATGACCGGCTCGCCGAGCGAGAGCTGCAGCCGGACCGCCGCGTTGAGATGGGCGAACCGCGCGTCGCGGCGCGGGTGGGCGGTGCCCTCCGGCGTCTTTCCCTACCTGAACAGCGCCTGGACGGCCGCCTCGAAGACCTCGGTGTGGCGGTCCACGTCGGCCCTGGTGGTGGCGGGGGACATCAGCGCCATATTGTGGAACGGTGTCATGAGGATGCCGCGGTTCATCGCCCACAGGTGGAGGAAGCGCTCCAGATCGAAATCGCCGTGATCCCACTGCTCGCGCCCGTTCCGCGGCGGATCGGGCATGAAGTGATATTCGGCGCGAGCTCCGAGCCGGGTCACGTGCCAGGGCACATCGTGCCGCGCGAGCACGTCGTCGACGCCGGCCGCCCATCGTTCCGCCAGCGGGATCATGCGAGCGAAGGCCTCGGCCGTGAGGACCTCGCCGAGCGTGGCCCGGATGGCGGCCAGGGAGAGGGCGTACCCGGCAAGCGTTCCGCCGATGCCGCCCGCGTCGGAATCCTCGTAGGGCACCATTGCGCTGGCCCTGGCAGCGACATCCGCCGACATGCCGTATGTGGCCGCGGGAATGCCGCCGCCGATCGTCTTGCCGATGACGAGCATGTCCGGGTCGTAGCCGCCCAGCGCGGTGACCCCGCCCGGGCCGGCGCAGATGGTGTGGGTCTCGTCGTGGATGAGGATGGTTCCATGCCCGCGCGTGATCTCGCGGACGCCTTCCAGGTATCCGGGCGCGGGCAGGACGATGCCGACGTTCGTGAGGGCTGGCTCGATCAGGAGCGCGGCTACCTGATGATCCCCGAGGGCGCGGTCGAGGGCATCAAGGTCGTTGAATGGCACGACCCGGGTGGTCAGGGCGACCTCGACCTGCGGCCCGATGCTTCCGCGCCGAGGGATGACTCTCCCGTCATCCGCCAGCGAGGCGAACGTCTCATCGACGGTCCCGTGGTAGTTCCGGTCGTGGACTGCGACCAGGGGTCGGCCGGTGATCAGCCTGGCGAGTCGAAGCGAAAACCGGTTGGCGTCCGTGGCGGTCAGCGTGAATTGCCAGTAGGGGAGCCCGAACCGCCGGGACAGCTCCTCGCCGACCCAGATGGCGTCCTCGGTCGGCAGCATGTGGGTGATCCCGCGGCGCATCTGACGCTCGACCGCGGCGATCGTCGCCGCCGGGCCGTGGCCGGCCATGGCTCCGGTGTCGCCGAGGCAGAAATCGATGTAGTCGTGGCCGTCCACATCGGTGAAATGGGCGCCCGACGCGACGTCGACGTAGAGCGGAAAGGCCCCGGCCCATTTGATCATCCAATTCATCGGGACGCCGTCGAGGAGCGAGCCCGTGGCTCGAGCGTGCAGCGCCGCGGCGCGTGGATGACGGGCGACGAAGTCTGCCTGCTCTCGAACCATCAGGGTCGCGAGGCGGCTCCGATCAAGGATCTGCACGTCTGGGTCACCGCTGCGGACTGGTCAGGTCCGATGATGGGTCATCGCGCTTGATCGCGCGGCGACGTCCCGCCGACCGGGCCGGCGCGGCGCGTTGCCATTGCGGGGCTCCGCGACGTGACGAGGTGGATCCCCTGCGCGGCGCGTTGCCATTGCGGGGCTCCGCGACGTGACGAGGTGGATTCCCTGCCGGCCCGCTCGACCGAAGGCTACCGGCCCGCTCGCCCGAAGGCCTACCGGCCCGCTTGCCTGGCGTTCAGGACTTCAGTCGAGGCGGCGGCGAAACCCGCAGACGGGACACACAGCGGCGTGCCCGCTCAGGTCAATCTCAAGGAAGCTGGCGCAGCCGTTCGTGCTGCAGAAGAGTCGGGTTGAAACGCTCTGGCGCCGGCGGAGGCGTCGCATGGACGCTGACCGCCCGACGACGGAGGTATGGAGTGACCGCGAAAGCATGGTGCTCGATTTCCTTCTGGCCGCTCTGCCCGGGCGTGAAGGGCCCGGCGAAGCGGTCGCGATGTTTGTGCAGGGAACCGCGTGATGGTGCGATTCGGTGCGATGGGAGGGTCCGGACGGTGATCGCGGGAGTTCGCCTGTTCCACTCAGGAACTCGATCGAACCTCTGACCTGCGACCGTCCAACTGGATCCGGTTGTCCCGGCAAGCATGTGGGCAGGTTCCGAGCCTGTCAAGCGGGACCTTTGGACGCCGCCGGTCCGGCGGCAAACCTGGACCCCCGAGCCGTGGGCCCAGATGGGTCCGGCGCCGAACCGGGCCCCGGGCGACGCGACCCCACCTGTCGTGCCGTGCCGTGCCGTGCCGCGCCGTGCCGTGCCGTGCCGCGCCGTGCCGTGTCGTGTCGCGCCGTGCCGTGCCGTGTCGCGCCGCGCCGTGCCGTGTCGCGCCGTGCCGTGTCGTGTTGCGGTCTCGAAACCGAGTTTTCATTGGGGCGTGGTTGCAGTTCTGGCACACTCTTGTCAGATTCACGATGGGCGTCTCGGGAGCGCGGCCACCTGCCGGCCCGGGACGCGTCCGACCCGGAGCGCGCCGAGAGACGTGGAGTTGCGGGTGCTCCGCCTTCAGTTTGACCGTGGCATGAGGAGATCGTGGCGAGCATGACGACTGATCAACCACACTCGGACGGGGGAATCGCGGTATCGAACCGCGACCACGCAATCGCCGGCTCGAACCGCTTCGGGCGACCGGTGGGAGCCGGTTTACGTCGAGCCTTCGCGGTGGTCGCTGCTGCGGCCCTGGGCCTGTCTGCTCTGGCGCCCGCGGCCCTGGCCGTGGATCCGCTCGCGATCACCACCCCGTATCCAGCCGTCGTCGTCGCGCCCGGCGCCCGAGTCAGCTTCAACGTCACGATCACGACGACCGGGCCGCAGCGGGTGAAGCTCGCCCTGTCGGGTGCCCCCGATGCCTGGAAAGCCTCCGTCCTCGGTGGCGGGTTCGTGGTCGACGAAGTCGAGACGAACGGTACCGATCCCACCTCGGTCCGGATCGATGTCCAGGTTCCGACTGACGCGACCGGCACCACCTCGATGACCCTGAACGGGACCACGGCCACGGCGACGGCCTCGCTCCCTCTTGCCGTCCGGGTGAACGCCGCAGCCACGGGCGACGTCACCCTCAAGACGGACTTTCCGAGTCTCAAGGGCCCATCGACCCAGACCTTCAACTTCAACCTGACCCTCGCCAACGGGGCCGCGGAGGACCTGACGTTCTCGGTGAATGCGCAGGGCCCCACCGGCTGGACAGTCCAGGCCAACCTGACCGGTCAGGCACAGGCTGCCAGCGCGGTCGTCAAGGCGGGCTCGTCGAGCGGCGTGACCGTGTCGGCCGTTCCGCCAACCGGTGTCGCTGCCGGCACGTACGACCTCGATGTCGTGGCGGTAGCCGGTGAACGGACGATCCAGGGCAAGCTGACGGTCGAGGTGACCGGGACCTACACCCTCACCATGGATACCTCCGACAGCCGGCTCAACGGGCATGGCCCGGCCGGAAGCTCGAGTCCGCTCGCCCTGGTCCTCACGAATACGGGTACGGCCGACATCACCAACGTCTCCCTGACCGGGACGGGACCCGGAAAGTGGGACATCTCCTTCGACCAGCCGACCGTCGCCACGATCCCGGCCGGCCAGTCGGTGACGGTGAACGCGCAGATCAAGCCGTCGGGCGACGCCATCGCCGGTGACTACAACGTCACGATCTCGGCCAAGGGCGACCCATCGGCGACTGACTCGCTGCAGATCCGCTACACCGTCGAGACATCGGTCGTCTGGGGCATCGTCGGCGTCGCGCTCATCGTTGCCGTGGGCGCCGCGGTCTGGTGGGTCTTCCAGCGCTACGGCCGGCGGTGATCGGTGACGGACATTGCACCGGCGCGGCCTTCGCGCCGACGCCACAGCGCCCCTGTCGCCGATCCCGGGTCGGTGGGGGCTCCGATCCGGACGCGTGCCCTGACCAAGCGCTACGGGGACCTCGTCGCGGTTGACGTGCTTGACCTCGAGGTCCGATCGGGCGAGATCTTCGGACTGCTCGGCCAGAACGGAGCGGGCAAGACGACCACGATCCTGATGCTCCTCGGGCTCACCGAGCCCTCCGGAGGTACGGCACGGGTGGTGGGTTTCGATCCGGCGCGCCGGCCCCTCCAGGTCAAGCGCCACGTTGGATACCTGCCCGATGCCGTTGGCTTCTACGGGGATCTCACCGGTCGGGACAACCTTCGCTATACCGGCCGGCTCAACGGGCTCGCCCGTGACGAGATCGAGGCGAAGATCGATCACGTGCTCGAGCAGGTCGGACTGAGCAGCCGGGCAGACACGCCGACGGACACGTATTCCCGGGGCATGCTCCAGCGGCTCGGAATCGCCGACGCGCTGATCAAGGACCCCGATGTCCTCATCCTCGACGAGCCGACCACGTCCATCGACCCGATCGGCGTGGTCGAGATCCTCGATCTGCTCCGGTCGCTCAGGCGCGATCGAGGCATGACCATCCTGCTGTCCAGCCACCTCCTCGGCCAGGTCCAGTCCGTCTGCGATCGGGTCGGCATCTTCGCCGCCGGTCGCCTGATCGGGATCGGGACGGTGGCCGAGCTTGCCGAGCGGTTCGGTGATGGCGCGGCGCACATCGAGGTCACCTTCGCGAGGGACCAGGACACCGAGGGGGCCCCGGACGCCAGGGCGAGCCTGGCCGCGATCGAGCACGTTTCGACGGTCGAACAGGACGCGGCGACGTCGTCGTGGCACGTGTCCGTGCGACCGATCGATCAGTCAGGCGCGGTTCGCGAGGCTATCCTCCGGGCGGCCGTCGAGCAGGGCCTCCGCCTGACTTCGCTGCGCGTCCTGGAGCCGTCGCTCGACGATATCTATCGCACGGCAGTCGCCGGCATGTCCGTCGCCAGCGTCACGACGGAGGTTGGAGCGTGACGACCCAGGCCCAGCGTGCCGAGATGAACCTGGCCGGCCGATCAGCTGGCTGGCGCATCGTGGCTCGCAAGGAGTTCGCGGATCACGTCTCGAGTGCCCGATTCATGGTCCTCCTGCTCGTTCTCGGCGCCGCCGCGATCGTGCCGCTCTACTTCGCATCGGACACGATCCGGTCGGTGGCATCGCAGGTGACGGACACGCGCGAGGCCTTCCTTGCCCTCTTCCTCGTGAGCCCGAGCAGCGTGCCGATCCCGAACGTCTTCAACTTCGTCGGGATCGTGGCGCCGCTGCTCGGCGTTGCCTTCGCCTTCGACGCCATCAACAGCGAGCGAACGGACGGGACGCTGCCGCGATTGCTCTCGCAGCCGATCTATCGCGACGACGTGGTGAACGGCAAGTTCGCGGCGGGCCTCGCCGCGATCACCCTGGTCCTCCTCGCGGTGGTCGGGGTGATCTCCGGATTCGGCATCGTCCGGCTCGGGATCGTACCCAGTGCGGACGAGGTCGTCCGGCTCCTGGCGTGGCTCGTTCTCACCGTCCTGTGGGTGAGCCTCTGGCTCGCCTTCGGGCTCCTGCTTTCGGTGGCCATCAGGCGAGCGGCGACCGCCGCCCTGGTCGGCTTCGGGGTCTGGCTCCTGGTCGCGATCTTCGGGCAGCTGATCATCAGCCTCGTGGCGGGGATCCTCGCCCCGGTTGCCAACGCCGGGTCGCTCGAGGAAGCCCTGTCGCTCACCGCCCTCTCGGCGGCCATCGCCCGGATCCTGCCCCTGACGCTGTACCAGGAGGCCTCCGCCGTGCTCCTCAATCCGACGGTGACGACGGTCTCGACACCGACGACTGTGGGCCAGTGGCAGCAGTGGCAGCAGCAGGCCCAGGGACAGCTGCTCTCCTTCGACCAGAGCGCCTTGCTCGTCTGGCCGCACATCGTCGCCCTGGTGGCGCTGACCGCGATCTCCTTCGCCGCAGCCTACGTGATGTTCATGCGCCAGGAGGTCCGGGCCTAGGACTCGGGCTGGCGGCGCAGCGGCGGCCCGCAAGGCCTAGAGTTCGCGCATGTCCCGCCCGACCTGTTCCTGCTGCTACGACGAGGCCTTCGACGCGGATTTCGCGGCCTCGGAACTCCGCCGCTATCGTCGACGCGGGCCGGGTCGCGCCTCGAAGGCCATGGCCGACGCCCTGTCGAGGCCCAGTCCCAGTGGCCTGAGCGTGCTCGATATCGGCGCTGGGGTCGGCTCGGTGCACCACCTCCTGCTGGAGCGTGGCGCAGCGTCAGCGCTCGACGTGGACGCTTCGTCCGGGTACCTGGCGGCTGCCCGTGACGAGGCCGCCGCTCGCGGACTGCAGGACCGGGTGACCTTCCGGCATGGCGACTTCGTCGGGCTCGCGCCGGGGATCCCCGCGGCGGACCTCGTGGCCCTGGATCGCGTCGTCTGCTGCTATCCCGATGTCGACGCCCTCGTTCGCCTGTCGGCCGAGCGGACTCGTCGGCGCATGGCCATCACGCTGCCGCCCGATCATCGGCTCGCCCGGATCGTGATCCGTCTCGTGAATGTCTGGGAATGGGTCACGCGATCCGACCTGCGGATCCACGCCCACGCCCATGCACGCGTGGTCGCCGCGGCACGCGCTGCCGGCCTCGTGCCGTTGAGCAGCGTGTCGATCGGGGCGTGGCGCCTCCTGCTCTTCGAGCGTCCGATCCTTACCTCGGATACCCCGTGATCCGGCGGATCTCCCGGTACAGTCGTCGCAACCGGTCGTACATGGGCAGGTAGACCGACCGGTAGAGGTCCTCGTACACCCGACTCGCGTCCGCCGACGGCTCGAATCGCTCGCCGACATGGACCATCGCCGCGACCGCCGCGACCGGATCGGGGTGGAGCCCGAGCCCGAGTGCCGCGTCGATCGCCGCACCGAGGCCGGCCGCCTCATGCGTATGCGGACGGCTAGCCGGGATGCCGAAGACATCGGCGAACAGCTGGACTGATGCCCGTGACTGCGAGCCGCCGCCGGAGACCCGGAGCTCGCCGATGCCGACGCCGCTCTTCCTGACGGTCCGTTCGGCCCCTTCGCGAAGACCATAGGCGAGGCCCTCCAGGATCGCTCGGTAGACGTGAGCCCGCCCGTGGATGTCACCGAACCCGACGATCGCGCCCTTCGCCTCGGGACCCGGGTACCGGACACCGGGCATCCAGTACGGCTGGAGTACCAGCCCCATCGATCCCGGCGGCGAGGTGGCCAGGAGGTCATCGAACAGCGCCTCCGGTGGCACGTCCCGGGCCGCGCCGCGGGCGACTTCCTGGGCTCCGAATTCGCGCTTGAACCACTCGACCATCCAGAAGCCCCGGAGGACCTGCAGCTCCACGAGCCAGGCACCGGGGAACGCCGCGGGGTGGGGCGGCACGAGCGGGATGGCCTCGAGGTAGCGCCGATGGGTGGTGCCGATGGTGGCGGTGGTCCCGAAGGACAGGGCCGCGACGTCGGGGGTCACGGCGCCGGCGCCCAGTGCCTCGGCCTGCTTGTCCCCGGCCGATGCGAACATCGGGATGCCCGTCGCCAGGCCGAGGTGCGACGCCGCGCCCCGGGTGAGCTCGCCGAGGGACTGGGTCGGATCCACGAGTTCCGCCAGCCAGGCGGGATCGAAGGCCGCGACCTGCCACTTCCAGTCGAGGCGACCGGCCCATCGCGACCGCTTGAAATCGAACGGAAGGTACGCGATTTGGGCTGCCGAGGAATCCACCCATCGGCCGACGAGGCGGGCCGTGAGCCATGACGAGAGGACGCCGTAGCGTCGGATGCGCCGCCAGACGGAGGGCTCGTACCGCTCGATCCAGTTCGCCTCGCAGTCCGCCTGGAAACGGGCGACCGTTTCACGAACCCGGGTCGCACGAAAGGCGAGACCCCATGCCCCGCCGATCGGCGGCAGTCCTTCCGTCTGGCGCTGGTCGAGCCAGACGATGGCCGGTCGAAGCGGCGCCCCGTTCTCATCCGACGCCACGATCGTGACCCGTTGGGTCGTGAGGGACATGCCCGCGACGGAGTCCGGGCGCGCCGCCGGATCCGCCCAGACTCGCCGGCAGGCTTCCCCGAGGGCGGCCCACCAGACCTCGGGATCCTGCTCCGCCCAGCCGGGCTGTGGTGAGACGTACGGCTCGATGGGAACACGACCCATCGCCACGACCGTGCCGCGTGGGTCGAACAGGATCGCCCGAACGCTCTGCGTCCCGACGTCGAGCGCGAGCAGGTGATCGGCTGCAGTCACGGACCCTCCTTCGACCTATCGTGACCGATCCGGTCGGCCGGCGGAACGCAGGTCCGCGCGCGGGCCCAGCCTCAGAACGCCGGCCATGGCACGGCCGGCCAGTTGCGGCCGGGCCGCGGGAATCTGCCGCGCTTGAGCAACGCGGCCGCGCGCCGCCGGGTGGCGGTCACCTCGGGCCGCGCCAGGAGCGTCCGCAGTTCCGCGCCGAGGTTGCCGTCCAAGGCCGTGAGCACGCGTTCGACGCCGGCGATCTCCTCCGTATCCAGCCGCTCATTCATCCAGCCCCAGAGCACCGTCCGGAGCTTGGGGACGGTGGAGAACGTCACGCCATGATCGACCCCGAACACGTGCCCACCCGGCACGGGCAGGAGGTGGCCGCCCTTGCGATCGGTGTTGTTGACGATCGCGTCGAACACGGCCATCCGCCGCAGGCGCTCGTCGGCTCCGAGGACCATCGCCACCACATCCGCCTCGGGATCCGGGTGGATCCACTGCTGGACCATGCCCTCCCCGAACGGTCCATCCCTGTGCGCCGTCGGAGGCACGAGCTGCCAGCCCATGGCCTCGGAGACGAGGAACGCTGCGACCTCGCGCCGGGCGAGCGTCCCGGGCGGGAAGTCGAACAGGGGACGCTCCGCCGCGGTGGCCTTGTAGACCGCGTGGAAGGGCTCGGTCAGCTCCACGTGATGGACGAGGACGACGAGGGCCTGATTGGAGGACCCGGGCAACCGGCCCAGCACCTCGAGGCTTCCGTCACGGATCCCCCGAAGCGTGATGGCGTCCGCGGTCCGCGCGTCAGTGGACGTACTGGCCGTTCCGACGCGGGCAGATGTGGCCTTGCGGATCCAGCGGGTTGCCGCACAGTGGGCATGGTGGCCGGCCCGCCCGGACGACCCGGAGAGTCCGCTCCACGAACGCGCGAGCGGCGGCAGCGGTGAGGTGCACCTGGAGGACGTCGGGGCCATCGGCGTCGTCGCTCACGATGAGTTGTTGGATCGCGGCCGCCACCGCGTCCTCATCAACCTCCTCCTCGTCGTCCTCATCGACCTCCTCCGAGTCGGTGTCGGTCATCGCCCCGGCCTCGATGAGGACGCGTTCGAGGTTGCCGTCCCAGCCCAGCGTCAGTGTTCCGACCCGGAACGCCTCGGCCAGCGGCTCGTCGAGCGGCGCGACGTCCTCAGCGGGAGCTTCGGGCCCGAGGTCGAGATCACCTCGTTCGTCGAGCTCGAACAGGAGTCGTCCGAGCCGCTCGGCCAGGGCCGCGACCTGGACCTTCTCGAGCGAGACGCTGACAACCCGCGAACCCGTCCGGGCCTGGAGGAAGAACGTTCGATTGCCGGGCTGCCCGATCGTGCCCGCCACGAACCGATCGGGAGGATCGAAGACGAAGGTGCGTCGTGCCATGGATCGACTCTACCGGATTCCGGCGTCGGGCTCGATCGGCGAGCCGATCGGTAGGCGGCCGATCGTCACACGGGCAAGCGTCAGGCGACGATGAACGAGATCGTGTGCCAGCCGCGAGCACCGTTCGGATCCGGACGCGTGGCGGTCTCGGTCTGGGTCTCGCCGGTCGAGTCGGTGGCCCGGACCCGCGCCCGATGACTCCCGGATGTCGCGATCCAGGGGAATTCCCACTGGACCCAGGTCGCGTTCGAGATTGGCACGGACAGGGTAGCTTCCCTGAACACGTCATCGTCGATCGAGACTTCCACGCTGGCGACGCCGCGGTCCGGGGCCCAGGCAACGCCGGCGAGCTTCATCGGGCCGGCCGGGACCTGGGTGTTCCGGACGGGCACGTCGATCCGCGACTGGGTCAGGATCGGGGCCTCCTTGGCCCAGCCCAGCGGAACCCAGTAGGCGTCGAACGCCTCAAGCGTCGTGAACTCGAGTTCGGTCACCCACTTCGTGGCCGACACGTAGCCGAAGAGACCCGGCACGATGACGCGGGCCGGATAGCCGTGTTCCCGCGGCAGCGGGGCGCCGTTCATGCCGAGCGCGATCATCGGTTCGCGCTCCGGGTCCATGACCCACGCCGTCGGCGAGCCGGCCGTCCAGCCGTCTACGGACCGGCCGACCATCTGGGTGGCACCGGTCTGGACACCGGCCATGTCGAGAACGTCGCGCAGTCGAACGCCGGTCCATTTCGCGTTGCCCACGAGGTCCCCGCCGACGCGGTTGCTGACGCAGGCGATGGTCACGTACTGCTCGATGACCGGCAGCTCGATCAGTTGATCGTAGGTGAGGGTCACCTCGCGGTCGACCATGCCGTGGATCCGGAGCTGCCACGTGGTCCGATCGACGTTGGGGGGGATGAGGGCCGTGTCGATCCGATAGAAGTCGGCATTCGGCACCACGATCGGCGTCAGGCCCGGGATGCTGAGGTCGGCGCCGGTAGGCAGCGACACCTGATCCTCCGCAACGGGCACGGCCCCCGGCGTCGTCTGGCGCTGGCGCGCGAGGAGCGACCGACCGAAGGCCGAGGCCGCCACGGATCCGACTGCCACGAGCCCGCCCCGGATGAGCAGGCTGCGCCGCGACCAGTCCGGCATCGTTGCATGTGTCGTGGGCGACCGGCCGTCGTCCCCTCGGGCGACCGCCAGCAGGCGGTCCAGGATGGTCGCGCCGACGGCGAATTCCGCGAGGCCACTCCCGACCGCGAGCGTGAGGACCGTCTCCGGATCGCGCAGCGATGAAGCGACCCCGATCGCGACGAACGCCGCGATGATCCCCATGGCCCGAGCGGGCTGGCTGCGCCCGATCAGGCCGACGAGGGCCCCGATCCCAAGCGCGACGACCAGCACGATGATCTCGAGAGCGAGTTTGTCGGCCGTTCCGAACAGCGAGACCACGAACTCCTTCGCCCCGGGCGGCTGGAGATCGATGAGCTGTTGTCCGACCGAGAGGATGGGCGAGGGCACGCCGGGCACCACGCCGGCCAGGAATTCACCGATCGCCACCGCGGCCCCGGTCGCGACCACACCCACGAACGCGGCACGGCCGGCTGCACTGTCTGGTGCGGCACTGATGCCGGGTTCGGCACGGTGGTCGGCGTCAGGTGGTGCTTGCATGAGAGGACCGTACCCCGACGACGTGACGCGTTGGTGACCGATCGGTGCCGGCCGAGCGCGGCGTCGAGATTACCTCGGAGCGGTGGGTCCCGGCACCGATGGCTATGATGGCCGCCATGTCACCGGTAGCCAGACCATGATCGATGTCAACCTCCAGCTGGACCTGGCGCTGCGCCTGATCATCGCCGCCGCGCTCGGCGCTGCAGTCGGGGCCGAGCGCGAGATCCATGGGCATCCGGCCGGTATCCGGACGCACATGCTGGTCGCCCTTGGATCGGCCCTCTTCACGGTGATGTCGATCTACGGGTTCCCCGTGGATGGTGCGCCACCTGGATCCATCGATCCCGGTCGGATCGCCGCCCAGATCGTTTCCGGGATCGGCTTCCTCGGCGCTGGAGCGATCCTGAAGGACGGCGTGGTCATCCGCGGCCTGACGACCGCGGCGAGCCTGTGGGCCACCTCGGCGGTCGGCATGGCCGCGGGCGCCGGGGAGTACATCGTGGCCCTGGTCGGCGCCGCGATCATCCTGACAAGTCTCTGGCCGATCAACGCCCTTGCCGAGCGCATGCGCGGGACCCACCTCCCAGAGACGCAGATCCGCCTGTCTCTCGTGCGGGTCGAGTCGCTCGGTGACGTCTCCACGATCCTGAGTGCCGCCAAGCTTGATATCGCCTCGATCCAGACCCAGCGCCTCGGCAAGGAGAACTACCGGGCCGACCTCGCGATCCGGGGTCGCTCCGCCAACGCGGTGGCTGCGGCTCTGGAGGCCATCGAGGCCATCCCGGGCGTGGACATCGTGACGACGAGCCGATCGGACTGATTCCGCGACCAATCCTCTGATCCGAGCCTTGTCCGGCTCGCCGGTGGCGACTGCCACGCACGCGGCGGCTCGCCCAGCAGCGGCGCGGGCCATTCCAGGCGGCGCGCAAGCCGCGGGCCGGCGCACGGGCCGTTCGAGGCCGGCACGCAAGGTGAGGCCGGCGCGCAAGCCGAGGCCGGCGCACGAGTCATTCCAGCCGGCGCCCGACCTGCTACCGTCCGGCCCATGGCCCCGGACGCGACCCTGAACCGCCCAAGGGCGCGCGATCTCGGTATCTCGATCGGGACGATGACGCCGGGCCCCTTCAACGCGATCACCGACGTGCCGGGCGTGAAAGTCGGCCACGCCACCATCATCGAGGGCGACGGTCCGCTGAGCGTGGGCAAGGGCCCCGTTCGAACCGGCGTGACGGTGATCCTCCCGCACGACGGCGACATCTGGCGTCAGCCGGTATTCGCGGCTCCCCATGTCCTCAACGGCAACGGCGAGATGACGGGCCTCGCCTGGGTTCGCGAGGTCGGCATGCTCGGGGGCGCCATCGGGATCACCAACACCCACTCGGTCGGGGTCGTTCGCGATGCGCTCGTCGCCGAAGGGGTGCGATCGCAGCCGCCGGGCGCGTTCTCGTGGAACCTCCCCGTTGTTGGCGAGACCTGGGACGGCCTCCTCAGTGATGCCGATGGCTTCCATGTTCGGGCGGAGCACGTGCGCGACGCGCTCGACGATGCGCGCTCCGGGCCCGTTGCCGAGGGGAACGTGGGCGGCGGGACAGGGATGGTCTGCCACGAGTTCAAGGGCGGAATCGGGACGTCATCGCGCCGCATTGACGAGGCCGCCGGCGGCTGGACGGTCGGCGCCCTTGTCCAGGCCAATTACGGTCGGCGGGGACTTCTCCGGATCGACGGCGTGCCGGTCGGGGAAGCGATCGGGTTGATCGAGGTGCCGTCGCCATACTCGATGCTCGGTCGGAAGGGGGCGCCTCGGGATCCCACCAACACCGCGATTCGCGCCAGGGACGGCTCGATCATCATCGTCATCGCAACCGATGCGCCGCTGCTGCCCATGCAGTGCGCCCGACTCGCCCAGCGCGCCGGTCTCGGACTGGCTCGGGCGGGCAGCGTGGCCGCGACAACCTCGGGTGACATCTTCCTGTGCTTCTCGAACGGCAACCTGGGCCTCCCCCAATCGGAGACGGCCCACGAAGCGCACGGCGTCACGGCCGTCCGCATGCTCGTCGACTCGGCGCTCGACCCGCTGTTCGAAGCCACGGGCGAGGGGACCGCGGACGCCATCGTCACTGCCCTCGTCGCCGCCCAGACCATGCCGGGACGCGATGGGATCGTCGCTCATGGGTTGCCGCACGATCGACTCCGAGAGGTGATGGCGCGGTTCGGGCGCCTCCGCACCTGATAACCCCCGATCTTCACGGAGCGGTATGGCCGTTTGCAGCGCCACTTCGTCGCCGCGCTCCGGCGGGACCACGGCTCCGAGCGCAGGTCGACCACCTGACCGTGATGCGACCTTGTTGTACGGCGCATGAGCCGAGCCCGATCCTCCGGCGACGGCGTATCCGGACCCGGGAGACTCTGCTGGATCGGCGCCGAGCCCGCCGCCTCAGTGCCGAGCCCGCCGGCTCAGCCGCCCTTCTTGAGGTCGGCCAGGCGGGCGTCCACGTCGAGATCGTCTGTTGCATCGTCGAGGCTGGCGAACTGGGCATCGAGGGAGCTCGACGCGACTTCGGCGATGCCCCTGGCCTTTGCCTCCTCGTGGCGCACCTTCTCCTCGAAGCGGGAGACTTCGCTGGTGGGGTCCATGATGTTGACGCTCTTGAGGGACTGCTGGACCTGGACCTGTGCCCGAGCCATCTTGGCCCGCGCGATCAGCTGGTCCTTCTTCTGGACGAGCTCTTCGCGCTTCGCCCGCATCACGTTGAGACCGTCCTTGAGCTGGCTGACGAGTGCGGTCTGCTGTTCGATCTGCGGACCGAATGTCTTGACCTGCTCCTCGAATCCGATCTGCCGCTTGATGGCGATCCTGGCGAGGCTGTCGAACCGGTCGGCGTCGGCGGCATTGCCGGCCGCCCGCATCTCGTCGGCACGCTTTGATGCGGCCGCCGCCTTGGAGCCCCACTCCACGGCGGCCTCGCCCGCCTCCTTCGCGTCGTCCTCCTGGAGACGAAGATTGCCGATGGTCTGGGCCACAGCCTCCTCTGCCTCGCGAATGCTGTCCGTGTAGTCCCGGACCATCTGGTCCAGCATCTTCTCGGGGTCTTCCGCGCTGTCGACCAGTGCGTTGACGTTGGCCCGGACGAGCTGGCCGACGCGTCCGAGGATCGAGGACTGGGCCACGGGTGTCTCCTTCGTGCTGTCAGGCGCCGACTCTCGGCGTCGTTCTGGTCGAAATCTCACATCACATTCGAGCGGACCGGGATCGTCCCGAAGGCCTCGAATTCATCGGTCACCATGCTACCGCGACCCGGCCCGACGCCCGGTGACCGGCCCCGAGTCACCAGCGGCCACCCCCCGAGGAACCTCCGCCTCCGCCGAAGCTTCCGCCGCCCGACGAACCGCCGAAGCCGCCGAAGCCGCCACCTCCGCCGCCAAACCCACCAAACCCACCGCCGCCACCGTGGCGTCCGCCACCGGAGAGCAGCCCGCCGATGATGCCGCCGATGATCGCGCCGGCGATGTCGGAGCCGGCCCCGCCGAACTCGCCGCCGCCCCGGCTGCCGTGCCCGCCCCTGCCGCCTCCGCCGCCCCCGCGGCCGTGCCTGCTCCCGCCGCCCCCGCCGCCCCCGCCGCGGAACGGGTCGTCCCATCGACCGTAATCCTGCTCCGCGAGCGTCTGCGCCACCGCGGCGAGCCGAGTCGCCTGGTCAGCCTCGGCGAGGGCCCCGATCGGGTCTGTGGGTCCGAGCGCGGTCGCCTGGGCGAGATGCCGGGACGCTTCGGCAAGGCGCGTTCGGGCCTCGGTGCCGATACCACCGCGCTGCCCGCCCACGTAGTCCGACGCGCGGGTAACCGCCACCTGTGCGGCACGGAGTCCGGCTTCGAGCCTGGCGATCTCGCGTGCCTGCTGCTCCCGGGAACTCCGAAGGCCCTTCTCGACCGCGTCGGCGAGCTCGTCGGCACGGCGTGCCTTGTCGTAGGCACCGGTGACATCCGGCTTGGGCGGATCGAGGGCCGAGCGAGCCTCAGCGAGCAACTGCTCGGCCTCGGCGAGCCGGCGGGCCACGTCGGCGTCCGCCGGAGCTCCGGCCGCAGAAGCCTTGGCCTGCGCGAGGTCGGCCTCCGCCGCGGCGAGTTCGGCGTCAACCTTCGAGCGCGCCTCCTCCAGCTCCGAGGCAAGGCGGTCGATCGCGTCGAGATAGGCGGATCCCTGGGCGAGTCCATCTTCGCCCAGACGCGCTGCCTGCGCCGCCATGCCGATCGCCCCAGGCGCACCCCTTGCCAGCGCCTTCGTGCCCTGTTCGGCCGCCTCCCGCACGGCCGCGATCCGCGTGCGGGCGTTGTCGACGTTCGCGGCGACGGCCTGCCAATCCGCGTCCGCGTATTCGGAGAGCCCCGTGAGGGTTGCCTCGGCGGCAGGGATTCGCGCTTCGAGTGCGTCGGCTCTGGCGGGCAGCTTCCCGAGGATGTCCGGGGCCTCCTTCTCGAGCGCCCGCAGCTCCCCGAAGCGTTGGGTCTCGGCGCGCAGGCGGTCCTGTGCCTTCCGGCAGCCGACGATCAGGTCGGCCAGCATGCGACGCCGGGTCGGAACGTCCTCCGGGATGGCATCGTCAAGCTGCTGGCGGATCGTGAAGGCACCCTTGAGGTCCCCCCTGGCTGCCGCGATCGCAGCCACGAACGGCGCCGCAGCCTCGTCTCCGAACTGCGCCTGGGCGAACCCGAGCTCCTGGTCCGAGTCGCGGATGGCGTCGTCCGTCTCCACCAGGATGCGGTTGGCGAGCTCGTCGAGCTGGTCGGGCTCCATCGCGTCGAGGTCCGCGTTGGGGCCGTCTGGGACGCCGCCGGCAACCCCACCAGTCGCAGCCCCGCCGCCCACCGGAGCGCGGGAGCGCCGGCGGGACCACACGAAGAGGATTCCCCAGCCCCCCACGAGGACGAGCCCGACGACGATCAGCACCGTCAGGAGGCTGCCGACGAGCGAGCCCCCGGTGGCGATTTCGGACGAGCCGCCGGCCGGTGTGCCAGTGGCGGCCGGAATCGCGCTTCCACCTGGACTGACCGTGCCGCCGGCCATCGCCGCGAGGAGCCCGCCCGCGGTTGCGGTGATCGCGCCGGGGTAGTCGCTCGACCGGAGGGCGGCCTCCATGTCCTGCGACAGAACGCCCTCGAGTTCCCCGCTGGAGATCTTGACGTTGTCGCCCTTCCAGTAGCCGTAGGCCCGGTCATCGAGGGCGATCACGAGGAGGAGGTCCGTCGTGCCCAGGGCGCTCACCGCGGCCGTCGCGGTCGCAAAGTCGCCCGAGGCCTGGCCGCCGAACGTGTCCGTGTACCAGACCCAGAGTTGGGCCCCTGTTGCCGCCTGGAGGTCGTCGAGCGACGCCTGGACGCCGGACGTGTTGCCGCCGAGCGCGCCGACGTCGTCCGTTATGGGACCGGCCAGGCGCTGCGGCGACGCGGCGAGTACCGCGGGGAGGATCGTCAGCAGGAAAGCGAGCGCGACTCCCGTGGCAACAAGGACATTGAACGCCCGGCGCCAGTGGAGGATCGCGGTGGACATGGAACTCCTCGTCGCGAAGGTCGTTGGGTGGGGTGCCTTGGCGTCCCGCTCATTGTCGCGCGAACGCCGTCGGGGTGGGCGAGACGGCCTGTCGTTCGAGAAGCGAACAACGGTTCCCTGCTCCCGTGCCGCCCGTGGACGTGCCGCCGGTCAGCGCCGGTCAGCGCGGATCGGCCGCCCGATGTCGATGCCGACACTCGGCTTCTCGTGGAGTCAGACGAGGGGGCAACGGTGAGACAGCCGCCATCGTCCTGCCTGTCACTCGGTCCGACGCAGGCCACCATACGCGTGGGCAACGGATCCTTGGCTGGCGGGCGCTGCCGAGCCGCGTCCCTCAGGACGGCGAGTTCCTACCGTGCAGACTACGGGGCGCCGGCTCCGCTGTTCCGGAACTTGGTCGCGAAGTAGCTCACACAATCGCCCTGGTTCTTGAAGAGGCGGCCTTGACCATCGCGCAGTTGTCGCCAATCTCCGTTCTTGCAGTCAGCCAGCGGCTTGACGGTGGCAAGCTCGACCCGGACCTTGTCAAGGGCAGGGCCATAGACGAGGCCGATGGTCGTGCTGGTGAAGGTGAGGGTGGTGGTCGCAGCGGTGGCCGTGAACGAGAACGACTTCGTGGCCCATTTCATGTCGGTGAGGGTCGGCGGGTTCAGGGTGCCGACCTCGTAGGTGAAGATCGTGGGGGCCCCACCGGTATCGGCCGTCAGCGTCTTGGTCCCGGCGCCACCGGCCGGGTTGCCGGACATGCTGAATGTCACCCTGTAGGTAGTGCCGACGGTCGTGGCAAAGGATTGTCGGACTGCCCCGGCGCCGGAGCCGTTCAGATCGAGGCTGCGGACACCGTCGGCCGCCGGCCAATATGTGCCGATGTAATCGACGGTCCCGGCAATCACCGTCCAACCCGGGATGCTGGTGCCGTCTCCGGACGAAAGCTGGAGAAATGAGCCAGGGCTCGTTCCGGTCTCAAAACTGCCGTTCACGATGGTGGGGGCGGCAGCCGAACTGACTCCCGCGAGGGAGGCCGACAGGAGCGCCGCTGCGGCGGCGCTCAGGATGAGCTTCTTCATTGGGTCCTCCGCGTCTCGGCTCGGGCCCCGATTGACCCGGCCCTGATTCGCCGCGAGTTCAACACCCGCGGACCCCCTGGTTCCGCCCCCGCTCGACCATGGCCCATTCTGGCGGTCCGCCCGAAATGCGGATAGACGGTTGTCCACAGATTCCGTGGCATCCGCGCACCGCCCGGGACGTGGGCGCGAGGTAGTGGCTGGCGAGGAAGGATTCGAACCTTCAATCCCCTGATCCAGAATCAGGTGCCTTACCGTTTGGCCACTCGCCAGCGATCGCCCCGTAGCGGTGCGGGGGCGCATGATATCGCACCCGGGTCGATTCTCTCACCGATTGTCACCCCGCCGAGGAGGCCGCGCTCGTGATCCCCGAGAGCTTTCGCGCCTACGTCGTGGACCGCCGTGGCGGCGAGTTCGTGCGTGGACTAGGGGTCTTGACGCCGGATTCCCTGCCCGCCGGGGACGTCGACGTCGAGGTCGCGTGGTCGTCCGTGAACTACAAGGACGGGCTGGCCGCGACCGCCGATGGCAAGGTTGCGCGTTCCTGGCCGCTGGTCCCCGGGATCGACCTTGCCGGCACCGTGATCCGATCCGGCCATCCGTCGTTCGTTGTGGGCAGCGCGGTGATCGCTCACGGCTATGACCTCGGGGTGGGCCGCCACGGCGGGTTCGCGGAGTTCACGCGCGTTCCGGCCGACTGGATCGTCCCGCTGCCGCGTGGGCTGTCCCTGCGGGACGCGATGGCCCTCGGCACCGCCGGGTTCACGGCCGCGCTGTCGGTCGCCGCGCTGGAGGCCCACGGGCTCGAGCCCGGCACGGGACCGGTGCTCGTGACAGGAGCGTCGGGCGGCGTCGGGAGCACCGCGCTCGACATCCTCGCCGGGCTCGGCTACGAGGTCTGGGCCGCGACCGGCAAGGGCGATGAGCACGAGTGGCTCCGTGGGCTGGGTGCCGCGGGCTTCCTGAACCGCGAGGAGATCGCGGCCGACGGCCGACCCCTCGAGACGGAACGATGGGCCGGGGCCGTCGATTCGGTCGGTGCGGCGGCTCTGCCGTTCATCCTTCGGACGCTCCGGCGTGGCGGAGCCGTGGCGGTCTGTGGCAACGCTTCGGGGCCGGCCCTCGTCACGACCGTGTTCCCGTTCATCCTCCGCGGGGCCTCGATCCTCGGCATCGATTCCGCCTACCTGCCGATCGCGAAGCGCCGCAGGATCTGGGAACGCCTCGCGACGGACCTCCGCCCGAAGAGCCTCGGCAGGCGGGTCACGGAGGTCACGCTCGAGACGCTCGAACCGGCGCTTGACGCGATCCTCGCGGGCGGGGCACGGGGCCGCTGGGTGGTTCGCGTCGGAGGGTAGGCAGGGCGGGTGCGCCTCCGTCCCTCGGGAGCCGAAGCCTGGCCGGGATCCCAACAGACGTTGTCGATGAGGACTTCGGACGGGGCCGATCGATGTGGCTGGGCGTGGCATCGGCGTTCGTCACGAACGTACGCGGCCAGGACCGCGCTGGTCCAGCTCCCCGCGAAGCTGGGCGAGCGCGCGGTCGAGCGGCGCCGCGGAAGCCGCGGAAGCCGCGGTTCCGTATGGGATTGCCTTGAGGGCCGCGGCTCGCTCCAGTTCACCACGGTGCATACGGAGCGCGGCGGCCGCCACCGCCCGGAATTCATCCCGTTGCCGTTCGACGAACCCCCGATCGCCGATGGAGCCGTGGCCCGGCACCACCGGCCCCACGACCAGGTCCAGCAGCCGCTCGACGGTCGCCGGCCATTCCATCGGATATCCGTCGCCGAACCAGGGCACGGCGTCGTTCTCGAGCAGGTCGCCGGCGAACAGCACACCGGCATCAGGGACGAGCACCACGATGTCCGCATCGGTGTGCCCCCGACCGAGGTATCGGAGATCAATCCGCCGCCCGCCGACCTCGATCGTGGCGGCCGCGGCGAAGACGTGATCGGGTGGATCGATGACGATCGCGCGGATGTCGTCGGCCTGATCTGGCATGGAGTCAACCAGGGCCGCCCGCTGATCCTCGCCGTTCTCGAGCAGGCGGCTCCGACAGCGCTCGTGGCCCCAGATCGCCGCGGGCCGAAACTCGTGGTTGCCGAACACGTGATCCGAATGCCAGTGGGTATCGACCACGGTGCGGACGGGCAGGGCGGTGACGCGGGCGATGTCAGCGAGCAGCTCGCGTGCGTGGGTCGGCGTCGTTCGCGTATCGATGACCAGCGCCTCGCCGTCGCCGAGCACGATCCCGATCTGCTGGTCGAAGACCGCATACCGCCTGGTGTAGACCCGGTCGCCGACCTCGATCCACTCCGGTGTATCGCTCATTCCCCGGATGGTAGGCGCATGCTGCGAGCCCGGCCGGCCCGAGGTACGCTCCGGCCATGACGTCGATCGCCGACAGCGCCGCGACCCGCGACGGCGTTCGCCTGCTGACCCGGCATTGGGCGGCCGGATTGGCGCGCGACGGGGCACTCTTGACCAGGCATTGGCCTGAGCAGGCACCCCGGGGCGCCGTCCTCCTGGTCCACGGGCTCGGCGAGCACTCCGGCCGCTACGAGGAGGTCGGAGCGCGGTTGGCCGCGGCCGGACTTGAGACATTCGCCTGGGATCAACGCGGTTACGGCGCGTCTGGTGGCGAGCGGGCATGGGCGGACAACTGGTCCCGCCTGCACGACGACCTCCAGGATCGGCTCGCGGCGACGCGGGCAGCAGTACCGGGTCGTCCGGTGGTCGTGTTCGGGCACTCGCTCGGGGGGCTCATCGCCCTCGGGTATTGCGTGTCGGCCCGGCCGCTCCCGGACCTCCTGGTCTTGTCCGCCCCGGGAATCGACGACAGCCTTGCCAGCTGGAAGCGTATCGCGGCGCCGGTCGTGGCCCGCGTTGCGCCCAGGCTTCGCATCGCCGACGGGATCAACTCCAGCATGCGGTCTCGCGATGCCGACACGCAGAAGGCAGTCGATGCCGATCCCCTCATGCAGACGACCTCGACGACCCACTTCGGCGCACTCATCTTTGCCGAGCAACCACGGGTACGTGCCGAGGCCACGCGCCTCTCCATTCCGACGCTGGTGATCCACGGTGAGGACGATTCAATCGTGCCGGTGGCTGCCACCGAGTTCCTCGGAAACCTGCCGGGCGTCACCCGGAAGGTCTATCCCGGCGTCCGCCACGAGCTGCACAACGAACCCGAGGGTCCCTCGGTCCTGGGCGATGTCATCGCCTGGATCGAGGGCCAGCTCGGCAGCGGGCCCGCATAGGCCAACCGCCGCCCGACGAGCCGACGCCCGCGCGCCGAGCCGACGCCCGCCCTCCGATCTCGCATGTCCGCCTACACGGGCGGGAGGGACCGGCCGAAGGTCCGTCGCCGGGAGTGAAACGCATCCCGGTGTAGACTCCGCGGCACAACTGAAGATTTGCCTCCGGGGAGCGCCGCAGCGCTGAGAGTGTGGCCCAGGCCACAGACCCGCCGAACCTGATCCGGCTCATACCGGCGAAGGAAGCAGGCCGTTCGCACTCGATGATGCCGTCCTCTCAGAGGGCGGCATCCCTTGTTTCGAGGACACGTACCATGACTCCCGTTCCAGCTTCGAACGCGTCGCAGAGCGTCGCCTCACCCGCTGAGTCGAGGTGGCGAACGCGCGACATCCTGGTGGCCGCGGTCATCGGCGTCGCCTTCGGTGTCGTGTTCTGGGCGTGGGGGCTCGCCTGGAGCCTGTTCGAACCGCTCAACGCGGCGTTCCCCGTCGCCCGAGACCTGCTCTATGCGGTCTGGCTCGTCCCCGCCGTCCTCGCTCCATTGGTGATCCGCAAGCCCGGCGCGGCCCTCTTCGCGGAGCTAGTCGCGGCGGGCGTCTCCGCCCTGCTCGGCAGCGCCTGGGGCGTGGACACCCTGCTGTCGGGCTTCGTCCAGGGCGCGGCCGCGGAGCTGGTCTTCGCCTTCACGCTCTATCGCCTGTGGTCGTTCGCGGTTCTCTCGATCGCGGCGATCGCCAGTGCGGCCGCGGCCTGGGTCCACGACTGGGTCCTGTACTACCCGGACGTGGCCCTCGATCTCCAGGTCGCGCGTGGCATCGCCATGGCCGTCTCCGCCGTCGTCATCGTGGCGGCGGGTTCGCGAGCCCTGGCCGGGTCGCTGCGACGGGCCGGCGTCCTCGAGGGCTTTCCCGACTGATCCGCGTTCGGGAGACGACAAGGCCCCTGCCGAGCATGCCGGAACCGACCGGACCACCGGCGCGCATGCCAGCGACGACGGCGCGCCCGGCGCGCCCGGCGCGCATGCCAGCAACGACGGCGCCCACGGCGCGCTTGTTGGAACCGACGGGGCCCCTGCCGCTCATCGCCGAGGGCGTCGGATTCACCTACCGCGGGGCCGGTAGGTCGGCGCTGGCCGGAGTCGATTTCCAGGTGCCCGCAGGATCCGTCCTCCTGGTGGTGGGACCGTCCGGATCCGGGAAGAGCACCCTCGCGAGGGCAATCGCGGGTCTCGTGCCGCAAGACATCCCGGGCGCCTGGTCCGGGTCCCTCCGCGTCGGAGGCCTCGAGGTGTCCTCGGCCGATCGCGCTCGGATCGCGGCACACGTCGGACTCCTCTTCCAGGACCCGGGCAGCCAGCTCGTCATGGATCGGGCTGCGGACGACGTGGCGTTCGGGCTCGAGAACCGTGCCTGGTCACTGGCGGCCATGCGCGTTGCCGTACCCGCGGCCCTCGCGGAGACCGGCCTGGCGGGCTTCGATCGCCGTCGCGGGTCGCGACTCTCCGGCGGGGAACAGCAGCGCCTCGCCCTCGCGGGCGTGATGGCACCGATGCCCGGCGTCCTCGTCCTCGATGAGCCCACGGCAAACCTCGACCCGGTTGGCGCCGCGGCGCTCTTCGGACGCCTCGCGAAGATCAAGGAATCGGGGCTCCAGACGATTGTTCTCGTGGAGCATCGAGCGGATCTCGCCTGGCCGCTGGCCGACCTCGTCCTTGCCCTCGATTCGAGCGGCGCGCCGATCGACCTCGCCTCGCCGCGGGAGATCCTGGCTCGCAGCCGCGAGCAACTTGCTGGGGCAGGCATCTGGCTGCCGGCATTCGCCGAAGCCTCGGACAAATCGCCCGGGGCGCCCGCTCGCAAGAGGGGACGCTCGGCGACCGGGGGGGCGACCGAATCGCCGACCGAGGGGGCAGCCGGGTCGCTAACCGGGGGGGCGACCGAATCGCCGACCGAGGGGGCAACCGGGTCACCGCTCGTGGTTGCGACCGACGTGCGCTACGCGTACGCACCCGGAGCCCCGGTGGTTCGGGACGTCAACCTGGCGATCGATGCCGGCGAGCGAGTGGCGGTGGTCGGACCGAACGGAGGCGGGAAGTCAACCCTCCTGCGGCTCATCGCCGGGTTGCTCCGGGCAGACGGCGGGGCGGTCCGCATCGGCGGTCGCGATCCGGCTCGACTCCGACCCGCGGAGCTCGCGACCGTGATCGGCTACGTCTTCCAGGATCCGGATCTGGGCTTCATCGAGGACACGGTGGCCGCCGAAGTCCCGGTCAGACCGGATGGGGGAGCGGGGTCGACGGCGCTGCTCATGAAGCGCCTGGGCCTGCCCCTCGACGTGTTCGGCGCGCGCAACCCGTACCGCCTGTCCGGTGGGGAGCAACGTCGGCTCTCCCTTGCGACGGCCCTCGCTCGCCGGCCACGCCTGCTGATCCTCGACGAGCCGACGTTCGGGCAGGACCGGCGCGGCTGGGAGGCCATCGCCGGGAGCATCGAGGAGCTGGTGGGCACGGGCACCGCGGTCCTGGTTGCCACCCACGACGAGGCGTTCGCGACACGGATCGCGAACCGCCGCATCGAGATGGCGGATGGCTGGATCGTGGCGGACGACCGATACCCGGGTGGCCTCCCGGGGCGGCAGTCCGGTGGATCGTGATGCTGACGCCCATCGATCTCACGGTTGCGCAGGAGCGGAGCCTTCTCGGCCGGACGAACCCGCTCGTGAAGCTGGGCCTCGCCCTGGCCTGGCTCGTCGGGCTCGCCGTGATCCACGATCCGGTGCGCCCGCTCCTGCTGGCAGTTGTCGCTGTCATGGCGGGCCTGGCTTTGGGCAGAATTCCGCCTGCCCGCCTCTTCCGAGGGCTGGTGCCGCTCGGCATGGCCGCTCTGTCGATTGCCGTCGCGACGCTTGTCTTCGCCGCCGCGAACACCGATCCGACAGCCCATGAACTGCTCCGGGTCGGCCCGCTCCGCATTACCCGCGAGGCCGTCGCGGCCGCCGCCGCCCTCGGGGCCCGGGTCATCGCGATCGTCTCGACCGGCGTGGTCTTCGCCCAGACCACCGATCCCACGCGACTGGTCGACGCCCTGGTGCAGCAGGCACGGCTCCCGGAGCGATTCGCGTACGGAGCGCTGGCCGCGTACCAGGCCGTGCCGCGGCTTGGCCAGGACCTGGCAACCCTACGTCAGGCCCGCCGAGTCCGGGGTGTTGCCAGGACTTGGCGCCCGCGGCTCCTGGTCGGGCTCCTGGTCGGGCTGCTGGTCAGAGCGATCCGCCACGCTGATCAGCTCGCCCTGGCGATGGACGCTCGTGCCTTCGGGTCCGGGCCGCGGACAACGTTCCGACCCCTCCGATGGCAATGGACGGATCTCGCCGTGGCAGTGGCCGGGGTCGCCATCCTGGCGGCGTCCCTCGCCCGGCGCTGATCCAGACGCGATGGGCGACGCGCCGGAACAGGACCCCCGAGCCGGAACAGGACCCCCGAGCCGGAACAGGGCCCACAGGCCGGAACAGGACCCCCGAGCCGGAACAGGACCCCCGAGCCGGAACAGGACCCCCGAGCCGGAACAGGGCCCACCGGCCGGAACAGACTCTCGCCTCTGGCGCACAATGAAGCGGACATCCCTTGATCCATCGTCTCGCGCCCCGGCAGGACGCGCAGAGAGCGTTTCGGAGGAACCCGCAATGACAGATGTCATAGACAAGGTCCAGACCCACAAGCAGTTCATCAACGGCGAATGGGTCGAGAGTGCGAGCGGCAGGACCCTCGCGGTCGAGAACCCCGCCAACGGCCAGGTGATCGCGAACGTGGCGGCTTCTGGCGCAGAGGACGTCGACCGCGCGGTCCAGGCCGCGGCCAAGGCCTTCGAGACGTGGCAGCACACCACCCCGCAGGACCGCAGCCTGCTCATGCTCAAGCTCGCCGATGCCATTGAGGCACGGGCCGAGGAGATCGGCCGGCTCGAAAGCCGGAACACCGGCAAGCCGGTTGGGGTCGCGATCGACGAGATCCCGGTCGTCGTCGACAACCTGCGCTTCTTCGCCGGCGCAGCGCGGGTCATGGAGGGCAAGGCCGCCAACGAGTACATCGCCGGCCGCACGAGCCTTATCCGGCGCGAGCCCGTCGGGGTCGTCGCGTCGATCCCGGCATGGAACTACCCGATCATGATCGCCGGCTGGAAGATCGGGCCGGCCCTCGCCGCCGGCAACACCGTCGTCCTGAAGCCGTCGGCCCGGACGCCGCTGACCGCCCTCGTCCTCGCCCAGATCGCGGCCGACATCCTGCCCCCGGGCGTCCTAAACGTCATCACCGGCACGGGCGGCGACATTGGCGACGCGCTCGTCGGTCACCCCAAGGTCGGAATGGTCTCGGTCACCGGCGACACCGATACAGGCAAGCACATCGCGAAGGTCGCCGCCGAGAAGGTCAAGCGCCTCCACCTTGAGCTCGGCGGGAAGGCGCCGGTCATCGTCTTCGACGACGCCGACCTCGACGCGGTCGCCGAGGCGATCAAGCTGTGGGGCTACTGGAACTCGGGCCAGGACTGCACGGCCGCCACGCGCGTCATCGCCGGCCCGAAGATCTACGACCGCTTCGTCGCTGAGCTGTCGAGCCAGGTGAAGTCGATCTTGTGGGGCGACCCGGCCGAGCGCGACGATCTCGACATGGGCTCGCTGATCGCCCAGGCCCAGGCCGACAAGGTCGAGGGCATGGTCGAGCGGGCGCGTGGCGGCAGCGGCGTGGAGATCGTGACCGGCGGCGTGCGGCCGGACCGCCCGGGCGCGTTCTACGAGCCGACTGTCATTGCCGGGCCGGACCAGAAGAGCGAGATCGTGCAGGACGAGGTGTTCGGGCCGGTCGTGACCGTCCAGCGCTTCTCGGACGAGGACGAGGCGATTGCCTGGGCCAACGACGTCCGCTTCGGGCTGGCCGCTTCCGTATGGACGGCCGACATCGGGCGAGCCATGCGCGTCGCCAAGGCGATCCAGTTCGGCACGGTCTGGATCAACGACCACTTCACACTCGTCTCCGAGATGCCTCACGGCGGTTTCAAGGAATCCGGCTACGGCAAGGACCAGTCGATGTACGCGATCGAGGACTACACCGTCGTCAAGCACGTGATGCTCAAGGTCTGACCCACCGCCAGTTCACCGCGGATCCGCGACGCGTGTCGACCGATCAGCGCCCTGACCTCGCCATCGCACCCTGATCTCGCCACCGCGGTAACTCGCCACCGCGGTAACTCGCCACCGCGCCCTGACCTCGCCGCCAAGGCAACTCACCGGCAGCCCGAGGCAGCCGCCGCGGCAACCTCGCCACCGCGGTAACTCGCCACCGCGCCCTGACCTCGCCGCCAAGGCGACTCACCGGCAGCCCCGAGGCAGCCCACGTGTAGCCCGAGGCAGCCCACGGGTAGCCCCGAGGCACCCGTCGCGGCCTCAATTGAGCCCCGCACGTCGTGATGCTCCCTTGGGACCAGATACGAACCCGGTTCGTGCTAGGTGCGGTTCCATCACGTCCGCGATGTCGCGGGGCGGCCCAAGTACGCGGTTCACGCTCAGGATCGCATCCGGCGGGTCAGATCCGTGTCCCTGAGGGCCGATTCCCGTGCCTTCCACGAACACGTCTCGTAACTGGGGGCGAATCCGGGGCCACGACCGCTCAAAACGAGCACCGTTCGTATCTGCGTAGGCTGGCAGGAAAGCGACAGGACGGGTCGCAGCTCCGCGCCCGGGTCAGCCGCTCCGCTCCCGAGTAGCCACTCCGCCCCGGGTCGCCGCTCAGTCCACGGAGCGGCTACTCGATGAGGGCCCGGACCTCACCGAGCCGGCGGATGGTCTCGAGGTCCCATGGATTCCGGAAGATCCAGAGGACCTCTTCGATCCCGATCGCGGCGTAGGTCCCGATGAATCGGGCGACTCGGTCCGGTGGTCCGCCGACCCCGAGTCCGCGGGCAGAGCCGTCCGACCCAATCCGGCCGCGAATCTCGTGGAGCTCCTCGATCTCATCGAAGGCTGCCACGGCCTCCGCCTCGGAGGCCCGGATGACGACCTCCATCGAGACCGTACGGCTGATGTCCTCGAACCGCCGGCCGACCTCCTCGCACCGTTCGGCGAGCACGGCCGACGTCTCCGCGATCCGCTCAGCGTCGCCATAACCGTTCCATCGGTTGGCGTAGCGGGCAGTCGTTCGCAGCGTCTTCTGCCGGCCTGACCCGCCAATGAGGATCGGCAGTGGCTGCCGGACGGGACGCGGTTCGCACAGCCCGTCGTGGAATCGATAGAACCGACCCTGGTGCGTGATTCGCTCGCCGTCGAGGAGGCGGCGGATCAGCCCGACCGCCTCGTCCAGCCGGTCGAGGCGCTCACCGAAGCCCGAGCCGAAATCCATCCCGAACGCATCGTGCTCGCGCTCGAACCAGCCGCCCCCGATCCCGAGCACGGCCCTCCCGCCCGAGAGGTGGTCGAGGGTCGTGGCGAGCTTTGCCGTCAGGCCGGGATTACGGAAGGTATTGGCCGAGACCATCAGCCCGAGATCCGCGCGATGGGTCAACGCCGCCACAGCGGCGAGCGAGGTCCACCCCTCCAGCTTCGGACTCGTCCAGTCGCCCTCGTCGGACAGTAGATGATCGTCCAGCCAGATCGAGTCGAAGCCGGAGTTCTCAGCCTCAAGGCACGCATCGCGCAGGGACGGCCAGTCCGTCCGCTGAATCCAGAAGGCCGCCCCGAATCGCATGGCGGCTATCGTACGGCGGCTATCGTACGGCGATGGCCCCCGCCGATTTTCCTGTCGCCGCGTCGCCCGAGCTGCGCGATGCGATACTCAGCTGGTACGCCGAACGCGGCCGTGATCTTGCCTTTCGGGCGACCAGCGACCCCTACGCCATCCTGGTGTCCGAGGCGATGGCCCAGCAGACCCAGGTCAAGCGCGCGGCCGAGTACTGGACGCGATTCCTCGTTGCGTTTCCCACCGTCCAGGCCCTCGCCGAGGCCAGCCCAGCAGCCGTCCTGCGGGCGTGGCGCGGGCTCGGCTACAACCGTCGTGCGGTTGCGCTGAGGGCCGCCGCCGTCGCGATCGTCAGGGACCACGGCGGCCGAGTTCCGGACGACATCGGCGCGCTCGAGCGCCTTCCGGGTGTCGGGCCGTACACCGCCCGCGCGGTCGCGGCGCTCGCCTACGGGCATCGGGTCGGGGCTGTGGATGTCAATGTGCGTCGGGTCCTCGCCCGGGCCCTCGGTGCTTCGGTGGACGCCTTCACGAGGCGCGAGCTGCAGGCCGCCGCGGACGCCAGTGTTCCGGACAGCTCGCCCGGGATGTGGACGCACGCCCTCATGGATGTCGGAGCCACGTTCTGCAAGCCGCGCGTGCCGCGGTGTGCCGCATGCCCTGCCCGGAACGCCTGCCGGTACGCGACCGACCGGGCGATACCGGCCGAAGGCACCCCGCCAGGCAGCGGCGCCAGCGCCAGGTTCACGCCGGCCGAAGGCACCCCGCCAGGCAGCGGCGCCAGCGCCAGGTCCACGCCGGCCGAAGGCACCCCGCCAGGCAGCGGCGCCAGCGCCAGGTTCAAGCCGGCCCGGGTGGTCCTGACGACGAGCGACGCGGTCCGCGAGCGAGCGGCGCCATTCACGTCAACCAGTCGATGGCTTCGGGGACGGATCCTCGATCTTCTTCGCGAATCGCCCGGGGACGCCTGGGCGAAGCTCCCGAGATCCATCGGCGACCACGACCTCCGGGCGATCACCATTGCCGTGGCCGGGCTCGAGCGCGATGGCCTGGTCGAACGCCATGCCGACGATCCCGGCAGAGTACGGCTGCCGATCGCCTGACGCTCGGCTACGCTAGCGCGGCTGTGACCCCTACCCCGTCACCATCAGTAGTTGCCTCCCAGTCCCTGCCCGCCGACGACCCGGAGCTCTTCCAGCTCGACCTCCGGGGTCTCCGTCGTCGCTGGTCTGACGCCGCCGGCCGTCCCCCGATCGGTGCGGAAGCCATGGCGGGCATCGATCGCCGGGCCCATGCGTTCGGGATGCCCGGCGAGCGCCTCATGGAGCATGCGGGGACGGCCGTCGCCGCGGGCGCGCGGGCCCTTGCCGAAGCGACGGGCAGGGTCGGCAAGGGTCCGGTCCTCGTCATGTGCGGACCAGGGAACAACGGCGGGGACGGGTTCGTGGCAGCGCGCCGACTGGCGCAGGCGGGCTTTGATGTCATCGCCGCGCTCGTCTCGTCGTCTGCCCGGCCGAGCACCCCCGACGCGACCCGGAACTGGGACCGGCTCGCAGCGGAGCCCCGGGTCACGCGTGTCCATACGGCCGTGGCACGGGAGCTGGCCATCCTCGGCAACGATGTCGACCATGCGTCCATCGTCATCGATGCGCTCCTCGGGACGGGCGTGTCAGGCGTCCTTCGAGAACCGATCCGGGGAGCCGTGGAGCTTATCGGGCGTGCCCGCAAGGCCGGTGTCCCGGTCGTAGCCGTCGACACGCCTTCGGCCGTGGATCTTTCCTCCGGCGACCCGTCCGACCCCGTCGTACAGGCAGACCTCACGGTCACATTCCACCGGCCCAAGACGGGCCTCAGGACCGGTCGCGGCGCCGCCCTCGCAGGCAAGGTTCTCGTCGCCCCGATCGGGATCCCGGCTGAGGCCGACCGTGGTTGAGCGATCGCAGCCCGGCGTGCGCCAGGTGGCCCTGGTTGCCTCCGGTGCCGCTGTGGTCGTGCTCGGGTTGGCGGTGGTGACCGGCCTCCTGCCGGAGCCCGCCCAGCGCCTCGTCTTCCACACGCCGCTCACGATCCTGGTCCTGCTGGTCGGGACGACCATCGTGCTCTGGCGGGTCGCGACCAATCGCCCGCCGGAAGCCTGATGGTCGATCGCGAGACCGGCTCTTCGGCACCGTCCCAGCGCCGGGCCGCGCTCGCCAGGCTGTCCGGAGAGGCCTTCGACGTCCTGATCGTCGGTGGCGGGGTGGTGGGTGCCGGTGCCCTGCTGGATGCGCAGAGCCGCGGCCTTCGGGCGGCCCTCGTCGAGCAGTCGGATATCGCCGCGGGTACGTCCAGTCGCTCCTCGCGCCTGATCCACGGCGGGCTCCGCTACCTGGAGCAGCTCCACTTCGGGCTCGTGGCGGAGGCCCTCGAGGAGCGGGCCCGCCTGCTCAGAAACGCGCCCCACCTCGTCCGGCTCGAGCCGTTCCTGTTCCCGATCTACGGCTGGCCGCTGATCCATCAGGGTTTCTACGGGTCGGGCATCCTCCTCTACGACCTGCTCGGTTCGAGGCAGGGGGCGGGCTTTGCCCAGCACATGCGACGCGCCGCGGCACTGGAATTCGCCCCGCAGCTCCGACCCGAGGGGTTGCAGGCCGGAATCGTCTATCACGATGGCGTCGAGGACGACGCGCGGTTCGCTCTCGCGGTCGCCCGCTCCGCGGTCGCGCTGGGCGCGGTCCTGGCGACGCGGGTGCGGGCTGATGCGCCGCTGCTCGAGGGCGGTCAAGCCATCGGCGTCCGAGCTCACGATCGAGACACGGGCGAGGGGTTCGACATCCGCGCGACCCGCGTCATCGACGCGACGGGGGTCTGGGCCGCCCACCCCGACGAGCGCTTCGCACCCGTAGCGGGAGCGGCCAAGGTCGTGCCCAGCCGGGGTGCCCATCTCGTCATCCGCCGGGAACGCCTGGAGGCCCGCGGTGGCATGACGTTGAGAATCCCCGGCCGCGTCGTGTTCATCATCCCCTGGCCGAACCACTGGCTGATCGGGACGACGGATCACGAGGATGACCGCGCCCTGGATCACCCGAGTGCCCTGGACGAGGACGTCGACGAGCTCCTCGGCGTCGTCAACCGCCGGATGACGATCGACCTGACGCGGGACGACATCCTCGGGACCTATGCCGGCCTGCGGCCCCTCGTCGGCGACGTCGGTGGCTCGACGATCAAGGCATCGCGAGAACACAGAGTCACCACCGACCCGTCCGGCGTGGTCAGGATCGGCGGGGGAAAGTACACGACCTATCGGGTGATGGCCAGGGACGCCGTCGACTCGGCGCTGGGTCCCGAGACCACCCGCGCCCGTCCATCGCGGACCGCAGACCTGTCCCTGGTTGGCGCGGCGCCACTGGCCGACCTGTCGATTCTTGGCGCCCGCCTCGAACGCGAGACCGGCCTGCCGGCGGCCGTTGCCCGTCGGCTCGTGGATCGACATGGCATCGATGCCGAGGCGGTCGTGGATCTCGGTCGCGATCGCGACCTCCTGCGTCCCCTCGGATCCACCGAGCACATCGAAGCGGAGGTACCCTGGGCCGTGACCCGCGAATACGCCCTCACGCTCGATGACACGCTCAGTCGACGGATGCGGCTGAGCCAGGAGTTGCCGGATCGAGCGGCCTCGATCGCGCCGCGCGTCGCCGAGCTCATGGGCAGCGAGCTCGGGTGGGATCGGGCTCGGCAGGCGAGCGAGGTGTCGACCTTCCTCCGAAACGCGAGGGCCGAGTTCGATGTTCCGGGGCGATAGGCTGCGGTGGACGATCGACTGATCCTGGCCCTCGACCAGGGCACGACCTCTTCCCGCGCGATGGTCTTCGGTCGTGACGGTCGACCCGTCGCCAGCGCCCAGCGCGCGTTCGAGCAGCGGTATCCCTCGCCGGGCCACGTGACCCACGATCCGGAGGCGATCTGGGATACGCAGCTGGACGTCGCTCGCGAGGTGGTCGAGGCAGTCGGGGGAGCGGGGCGAATCGCGGCGATCGGGATCGCCAACCAGCGCGAGACGACGGTCGTCTGGGATCGCGCGACCGGCGCCCCGGTGGCCGATGCCATCGTCTGGCAGAGCCGGATCACGGCTCCCGCGTGCGAGGCGCTTCGCGGTCAGGGCCTCGAATCGCTGTTCCGTGAGCGGACCGGCCTGCCGATTGACGCGTACTTCTCCGGCCCCAAGATCGCCCACATCCTCGACGCAACGCCGGGGCTCCGGGCACGCGCCGAACGCGGCGAGCTGGCATTCGGGACGGTGGACAGCTTCCTCGCCTGGCGGCTCACGGGCGGCCGTGTCCACGTCACCGACGTATCCAATGCCAGCCGCACGCTCCTGTTCGACCTGCATCGACTCGCCTGGGACTCGGAGCTGCTCCAGCTCGTCGATGTCCCGGAGGCGATGCTGCCGAAGGTCGTGCCCACCTCCGGCCTGGTCGGCGCGACGGATCCGGCCATCTTCGGGCGGCCGATCCCCATCGCCGCGCTGGCCGGAGACCAGCAGGCAGCGACGTTCGGACAAGCCTGTTTCGAGGTCGGGCAGAGCAAGACCACCTACGGGACCGGGGCGTTCCTGTTGCGCAACACGGGAGCGACCCCGGTCGAGTCGCGGAACCGTTTGATCACGACCGTGCTCTGGCAGTTGCAGCCTGGCGGACCAGCCACCTACGCGCTCGAGGGTTCGGTCTTCGTAGCCGGAGCAGCCGTCCAGTGGCTGCGGGACGGCCTCCACGCGATTGCCCAGTCGGCGGGCATCGAGGCGCTCGCCGCTTCCGTCGACGATGACGGTGGGATCGTCATGGTTCCCGCGTTCACCGGCCTCGGCGCGCCGTACTGGGATCCCGCCGCGCGCGGGGGAATCCTTGGCATCACCCGCGGGACCGAGCTCGGCCACATCGCCCGCGCCACGCTCGATTCGATCGTCCAGCAGGTCGCCGACGTCGTCGAGGCGATGGCTGCCGACACCGATCGGCCGCCGCTCTCCATGCGCGTCGACGGCGGGGCCGTTGTCAATGACGCACTCCTCCAGGCCCAGGCCGATCTGCTGGGGATCCCGGTGGAGCGTCCCGTGGTCGCCGAGACGACTGCCCTCGGGGCCGCGAGCCTCGCGGGACTCGCGACCGGATTCTGGACGGGGCTTGACGAACTGCGCTCCAAATGGGCACTTGATCGGCGATTCGAGCCGGTCATGGACACGGCGGATCGGGCCCGACGACGCCGCCGCTGGGCCCGCGCCGTTGATCGTGTTCGAGGCTGGGCGATCGAGGACTGACGCGTTCGACGCGGCGAGTTCGTGACCGCCTCGCGTCCCGGCCACCCTGCCACGCGACGGCACCCTGCGCCCGTTCGCCGCACGCACGCGGCGCCTGTGCGCCACACGCGTGCGAGGCGCGCACGCATCGCGAGAGGCTCGCACGCATCACGATCCGCCCTCGCCGACGACATCGCTGCAATTCAGGACTAGGCAGGGTCGCCGATACCGCGTATGCTCCGCGACGCCCAATGTCACGGCACGGTCCGTGACTGCATACGCGTAGACGACCACGAACCGGACTCATCTCACGGCTGACGCGAGAACCCGAACGGCATCGCGGCGGCTACCGAGAGGAGTTCTCGTTTTGTACAACGACAAGAATCTGACCTGCGCGGATTGCGGACAGGAGTTCGTCTTCACCGCATCTGAGCAGGACTTCTACGCGCAACGTGGCTTCACCGAGCCGCGCCGCTGCCCGTCCTGTCGAGCCAGCCGCAAGGCTGCTCGGGGGTCGAGTGGCGCGGGCTACGGCTCGGGCAGCGATTACGGCTCGTCCGGCAGCTATTCGGCTGGCGGCAGCTACAGCGCCGGTGGCGGCGGTGGTTACGGCGGCGGCGGTGGTGGTGGCTACGGCGACCGCGACCGCGGCACCCGTGAGATGTTTGCGGCAACGTGCTCCAACTGCGGCAACGAGGCCAAGGTCCCGTTCCGCCCGACGAGCGGCAAGCCGGTCTATTGCTCCGATTGTTTCCGGACGATGCGGGGCTAGTTCTCTCCTCTCGGCACGTGAACCCGCTGGGGGTTCGCGGGAACCAGAGTCCAAAAAGACGACCCGGGCAGTCAGCCGGCCCGGGTCGTTGTGATTCATCGGACTTCGTGATGGCACCCCCAGTCGATGTCTCGCCGCTATGCTCGCCACGCGCAGTAGGCCTCGAACCGACGTCGGCAGGTGCCTCGAGCCGACGTCGACCGATACCGACGCGGACCGATACTGTCCCGCACTGAACAGGAGGGCAACGGGGATGGCCAGGGTCATCATCACGTTCTTTGCCGTCTGGCTCGCCGTCGGGGCGGTTGGCGTACTACTCCAGTATTTCGTGGCGCCAATTCCCAGCTCGGTCATCAGCGTCGTCGGCATCGTGATCGCCGCGGTCGCTGCCTCTTCGGTCTATCGGCGGCGTTCCCCGTAGGTCGGGCGTCGGCCGCCGCGTGACATTCCCGCGCGCCAGGCGAGCCCAATGTGCGCCGGGGTAGGCGACTGGTGCCTGTCGGGTGCCAGTCCACTGCCTGCCTGCGGAGCGGCGGGCCCCCACGTGCGCCGGAGTTCAAGACCCTCGGCACCGGCGCGACTCAGATACGATCCCGGTTCGTCGTAGGTACGGTTCCGTCGGGACTTGTGCCGTCCGCGCTACAGGACGCCGGCGCGAGCGTGCTCGGCCCGACGCTCGCAGACCGTTCACCCAGGCGAGGTGGCACACAGATGGGCCTTGTACGATTCCGGTTCGTACGTGGGCCCGGTTCAGCGCAGGCGGGCCCGTAACACGAACACGGTTCGTGAGAGACGGCAATCTCGTGGCCACCGACCCGCTCACCGAGCGCATCGCGGTGATGCCCGGCGCTCGACCGACGGGTCGTGTCCCTAGATTTGGTGGAAGAGCGGGCCGGCCGGCCCCCGCGCGCCGCTGTACCCATCTCTCGCGAGCGGGGAGTCGCGGCTCATGGCCTGACGTCGAACATCGAGCGCCACGTCAGCGACCCGGGTGCGCAGCTTTCCTGGTGGCATCCCCCGACCCGAGACGCTACGATCCGCCGATGACAAGATCACTGCTCGAGGACGCGTTCGCGCACCACGTGTGGGCGACCCTTCGGTTGATTGATACCTGCTTGCAGCTGACTCCAGACCAGCTCGGGACGAGCGTGGCGGGAACGTACGGCTCCATCCTCGACACGATGCGCCACACGGTCGGGGGCGATTCGTCGTACCTGTTCGCCCTGACAGGCGGGCTCGTGCCGACTATCGACGAGCCCGCGATGGACCTCGGGGAGTTGCGGGCCGCGATGGAGGTCAACTGCGCCGCCTGGAATGAACTCGTGGCCCAGAACCTGGATCCTGATGTCGTCGTCACCCGCGTTCGCGACGACGGATCGCAAAGCCTCGCTCCGCTGGGCATCCGGCTCGCCCAGGCGCTGCATCACGGGACCGATCATCGAAGCCAGGTCTGCACCGCGTTGACGAACCTGGGTGTGGAGCCGCCGGCGTTGGATGTCTGGGACTTCGCAGACCAAGACAACCGGCTCAGTGAGATTCCACCGCCGTCCTGACGAGTACCTCGGGCCGCCTCCGAGTCCAACCTATGCGGCGCCTCTGCGCCCGCGCCCGCCGAGCATGGACAGATCGAACTTGCGCTCGGTGCCGTGCACCAGACGATCGATGTTGTCGGCATGGGCGAGCCAGATGAGGGCCGGTCCCGCAGCCGCCCAGACGAGGTAGGCCGGGGGCACGGCGCCCGACGCCACCGCCCAGATCAGCAGCATCGCAGGAAACGTCGCGGCCGACCCGAGCAGTGAGCCGAGCGACACGTATCGTGTGATCAGGATGACCCCGATGAACACCGGCGCGGCAATGACGATCGCGATCGGCTGGATAACCAGCATCGTGCCGACGCCGGTCCCGACGCCACGACCGCCCCCGAAACGGACGAAGATCGAATGCGAGCTGCCGAACACCGCCGCGGCCGCAGCGAGGACCTCGGCCAGCGGATCCCCATCCGTGAGCACGCGGGCAAGGAGGACGGGCAGGACGCCCTTGGCCAGATCGCCCGTCACCACGACGGTCGCCCATTTGCGCCCGAGGGCACGCAGGGCGTTGGTGCCGCCGGTGCGTCCCGATCCGACGCTCCTCGGATCCGGGCCGCCCGTCAGGCGAGCCACGATCACGCTGAACGGAATGGATCCCGCGAGATAGGCCCCGATCAGCAAGAGCACGCGAAGCAGCGTCGGGTCCACGACTTCCCTTCCGGTGGGGTCCCGAGTCACGAGGGGGGACGGGGACACCCGGTTCGCGCCCGAGTCTATCATCGCCCCGAGCGGCCTCCGTTTGCGCCGCCCGGAGGGGCCTCCGTTTGCGCCTTTCAGGATCGCCCGCGTACCATCGTGCCCGATGCATTCCCCGCCCGGTCGGCCCATTTGATGCGAGCCGCCGCCGCCGATCCCGGGCCCGTCGCGGCAGAACCGGAGTCCGTCTGATCATGGCTGTCGGTTCATCGAACGACTTCGATCTCATCGTGCTTGGCGCCGGGACGGGCGGATACAGCGCAGCCTTCAGGGCGGCCCAGATCGGCCTTCGGGTCGCCCTGGTCGACGAGGACAAGATCGGCGGGACCTGTCTCCATCGTGGCTGCATCCCGACCAAGGCACTCCTCGAATCGGCTGCCTTCGCCGAGCGGATCCGGCATGCCGCGGACTTCGGCATCGACCTCCCCGGCGAGGCCGTGCTCGACTACGCGCGGATGGCCGCCCGCCGGGACCAGGTCGTCAAGCGCATGTGGACCGGCCTCAAGACACTCGTGGACAAGAACAAGGTCGCCTGGATCCAGGGTCGAGGTCGTCTTGAAGGTCCCACCACCGTCCGCGTGCAGATGCACGGCGAGGACGGAGCGCCCGGTGGTGGCGGCGAACGCGTTCTGCGGGGCACGGACGTCATCCTGGCGACCGGCTCCCGGGTCAAGTCGCTGTCCGGGCTGGAACCTGACGGAAAGCGGATCGTGACCTCCGACGATGTCCTGACCGCCGCCGCCCTCCCGAAGGACGTGATCATCATCGGCGCCGGAGCCGTCGGCGTGGAATTCGCGTCCATGTACCACGACCTCGGCGTCCACGTGACGCTGCTCGAGTACCTCCCGGCCGTCGTGCCCGCGGAGGACCGCGAGGTCAGCCAGCTGCTCGAGCGAAGCCTGACGCGCCGCGGCGTGACCGTGATGACCAGCGCGCGATTCGACGTCAAGTCCGTCAAGGCAACGAAGTCGAACGTGAAGATCACCGTCGGTCCGGAGGGCAAGCAGGCCTCGGAGCTGACCGCCGACCTGCTCCTGGTGGCCACCGGCCGGGCGCCGAACATCGAGGATGTCGGGCTCGAAACCACGAGGGCCGAGATCGAGCGAGGGTTCGTGAAGGTCGACGGCCGGATGCGAACGCGGGAACCACATCTCTACGCGATCGGCGACATCGTGGGGGGGCTCCTGCTCGCCCATACAGCCGCCCACGAGGGCATCGTTGCCGCCCATGTCATTGCCGGGGAGGCGGACGTCCATCCGATCGACTACGTCCAGCAACCCCGAGCCACCTACTGCCGCCCGGAGATCGCCTCGATCGGCCTGACCGAGCAGCAGTGCCAGGAGCGCGAGATCCCCTATGCGGTCGGCAAGGTCCCGTTCCAGGCGATCGCCAAGGCGATCATCGGTGGCGAATACGAGGGCTTCGCCAAGGTCATCGGGCACAAGGCCACGGGCGATACCCTGGGTGTCCACCTCATCGGTCCGCACGCCACGGACCTCATCGCGGAAGCGTCGCTGGCGTTCGAGCTCGAGGCGACACCCTGGGAGATCGGCGCCGCCACGCATGCCCACCCGACGCTCGCCGAAGTGATCGGCGAGGCCGCGATGGCGGTCGATGGCCGATCGATCAACTTCTGAGCCATGGACTGCCGATTCGCCTGATGACGACCGGTAGCGCGCAGTCGGACCTCGCCGCATCGGTCGGCCTGACGGATGCCGACCTCATCGCGATGTACCGAACCGTCGCGCTGGCACGTGCGGTCGATGAGCGGATGTGGATTCTCAACCGGGCAGGGCGGATCCCGTTCGTGATCAGCGGCCAGGGCCACGAGGGCGCGCAGGTGGGTCTGGCCTGGCCACTCGAACGCAAGAAGGACTGGATCGCGCCGTTCTATCGATCAATCGCAACCTGCCTGGCCTTCGGGATGTCGGCCCAGGACATCCTGATGGCGCAATACGCCAAGGCTGCCGACCCGTCGTCGGGTGGTCGCCAGATGCCGGGCCACTACGGCAACGCCGAGAACCACCTCGTGTCGCTGTCCTCGCCGGTCGCGACGCAGATGCTCCACGCTGTCGGCATCGCCCTGGCGGCCAGGATCCGCAAGACCGGTCAGGTCGCCATGACCTCGATGGGCGAGGGGAGCTCGAACCAGGGCGATGTCCACGAGGGCCTCAACTTCGCTGCCATCCACCGGCTGCCGTTCATCCTCGTGGTCGAGAACAACGGCTCCGCGATCAGCGTCCCGGCGAGCCAGGAGCTCGCCACGGAACACGTGGCGGATCGCGCATCGGGGTACGGGATCCCCGGGGTCGTGGTGGACGGCTCCGATGTCCTGGCATGCTATGCGGCCGGACGCGAAGCGGTCGAGCGTGCCCGGCGCGGTGACGGCCCCACGCTCATCGAGGCCAAGGTCATCCGACTGACCGCGCATTCGTCCGACGACCAGCAGACCAAGTACCGACCCGAGCAGGAACTCGCGGGTCTCAAGGCCATGGATGCGCTGCCCCAATTTCGATCGCAGCTCGCCGAGGCCGGCGTGCTCACCGAAGCGGTCGAGGTCCGGCTCAATGCCGAGATCAAGGCCGAGGTCCACGCGGCCACCGAGTATGCGGAAGCCCAGCCCGACCCGGAACCATCGACGGCGATGCAGTGGGTCTACGCCGAGGAATGGCCCTCCGAGACCCCGCCGCCGTGGGGGCTCACCGGGCCGGGTACGTCGCACGACGGGTCGGGCGGGGGCCACTGATGGCCCTGAAGACCTTCATCGAGGCGATCCGCGAAACGCTCGCCGACGAGATGCGCCGCGATCCGACGGTGATCGTGCTCGGCGAGGATGTGGGCAAGAAAGGCGGGGTGTTCCTGGCGACGGACGGGCTGTGGGCCGAATTCGGTGACGATCGCGTCATCGATACCCCGCTGACCGAATCGATGATCGTCGGAACCTCGATCGGCGCCTCGATGAACGGGCTGCGCCCCGTCGCCGAGATCCAGTTCGCCGACTTCATCTTCCCGGCGTTCAACCAGATCCTGTCCGAGGCGGCCCGGATGCGCTACCGATCCAACAACGGGTTCGGCGTCCCGATGACGATCCGGGCTCCGTACGGCGGGGGAGTGCACGGCGCGCTCTACCACTCCCAGTCGGTCGAGGCGTTCTTCACCCACATCCCGGGCCTCAAGATCGTCATTCCGTCGACGCCATACGACGCCAGGGGCCTGCTCCGCTCGTCGATCCGCGACGACGACCCGGTCCTGTTCTTCGAGCACAAGAAGATGTACCGATCGGTCCGCGGCGACGTGCCGGACACGGACTACACGATCCCGCTCGGCCGCGCGGCGGTCACCCGCGCAGGCTCGCGCGTGACGGTGATCGCCTATGGCTTGATGGCCCACTACGCGCTCGAGGCCGCGGATGTCGTCATGGACGAGGGGATCAGCGTGGAGGTCGTGGACCTCCGTACGCTCCGTCCGATCGACAAGGAAACGGTCCTCAATTCCGTCCGGAAGACCGGCAAGTGCCTCGTCGTATACGAGGACAACCGGTTCGGCGGCTACGGTGCCGAGGTGGCCGCGATCGTCGCTGAGGAGGCGTTCGACTACCTCGACGGGCCCGTGACACGGATCGCCGGGCCGGACGTTCCCGGGGTGCCCTACAACCACGTCCTCGAGGACTGGTTCATGGTCAATCCGGAGAAGATCGCCGACGGCATCAGGAAGCTCGCCGCGTACTGATCGAGGGGACGGATTGGCGCCGATCGGCGTGGGCGGGTTGGCGCCGATCGGCGTGGGTTCCGATCGGCGTGGGTTCCGATTGGCTCGCCCTCGGGATCGCCGGCCCCCGGATCGGATTGGTTGCGAGGCGACTGGGCGTGAGGCGACTGGGCGCGGATTGGCGGTCCTCGGGATCGCCGAACCCCGGATCGGACTTGGCGCGAGTTCGTGCGGCGGAGACGCGACGCCCGGCCACCGCCGGATGATCACGACGTAAGCCCATCCCGCCACCATCCCCGCTATGGATGCCGTTCGACTTGGGCGGACCATTCGAGCCCTCCGGATCAGGAAGGGTCTGCGCCAAACGGATCTCGGCGAGGCTGCCGGGGTGAGCCAGGATCTCGTGTCGCTCATCGAACGAGGCCAACTCGGCGGCGTCCGCGTCCGCATCCTCGACGAGCTCGTTCAGAAGCTCGGCGCTGATCTCACCGTCACCATCCGGTGGCGCGGGGGCGACATCGACCGGTTGGTGGACGAGGGGCACGCGGCCCTCCTGGGCCGGGCAGCGGCGGTCCTCGATGCAGCCGGCTGGGTCGTGATTCCGGAGGTGACGTTCGCGATCTACGCGGACCGTGGATCGATCGACGTCCTCGCCTGGCATCCGTCGACCTCGACCGTGCTTGTCGTCGAGGTGAAGACACAACTCACGTCCGTCGAGGAAACGCTTCGCACGCACGACATGAAGGCTCGCGTTGCCCTCAGGGTCGCACTCGAGCGCGCGGGCTGGCGCGGCCGGGTGGTGGCTCGGATGCTTGTTCTGCCCGATTCGTCCACGGCGCGCCGACGCGTTGCCAGCCATGACGCTGTGTTGGCGCGAACGTATCCTCTCGCCGGAGTCGCGGCCCGCGGCTGGCTCCAGGCGCCGTCCGGTGCCACTGGACTACTCATATTTCTGCCATTTACGAACGTCGTTCGTGGTAGGTGCGGTCCTGTCAGTCGACGACGCGTTCGGGCGGCGATCGCCGGCCCTTCCACGCTCGTGTCGAGCACGACTCGACAGGCCGCATCGGAGTCAGCGGCAGCTTCCCGCACCTTCCACGAGCCCGGTTCGTAATTGGGCCGAACATTGGCTTCCGCGGGCGATAGCACGAACCCGGTTCGTATCTGGGCCCTGGGCTTGCCGCGCGGGCCCTGGTCGCGCTGGGCGGACCGGTCGGGCTGGGCGGGAGATCGCGCAAACACCGATCGCAGTTCGCCCGCGCACCCGCACGGTTCGGAGGCGGTGGCATATGAACGCCGGATGGGCGACACTACGTGCCATCCCGTCGGCGGGCCCGGCAGGACACGCGCCCCACGTTCCGCGAGGAGGGTCCGACTCAGTGGTCAAGGTGACGATGCCCCAGCTGGGCGAGAGCGTGGCCGAGGGAACGATCGGCAAGTGGCTCAAGCAGCCGGGCGATCACATCGACAAATACGAGCCGTTGCTCGAGGTGATCACAGACAAGGTCAACGCCGAGGTCCCATCCCCGTACGAAGGCATCCTGAGCGAAATCCTCGTCCAGGAGGGTGAGACCGTTCCGAACAATGCCGAGATCGCGATCATCGACGAGGTCGGCAGTGCCGCCGCATCGGCCGCGCCCGTAAAGCATGCGGCGGCGCCAGCAACAGTGGAGGCGCCCACTGCTCCAATGGCGTCCGCAGCAACAGTGGAGGCGCCCACTGCTCCAGCGGCGCCCGCAGCAACAGCGGAGGCGCCCACTGCTCCAGCGGCGCCCGCAGCAACAGCGGAGGCGCCCACTGCTCCAGCGGCGCCCGCGGCAACGCCCGCGCCCACTGCTCCGCCAGCGCCCGCTCCGGCAGCCTCCGCTCCGGCAGCCTCCGCTCCGGCGGGGCCCGAACCCGCGGCAGGGGCTGCGGCACCACCCGTCACCGCGTCGGCCGCGGCGCCCATGACGACCCCTGGGCCCGCCGGCTCGGATGAGCGGGCGCTCCACGAGCTCCCGGGCAATCCCGACGCTCGCATGACGCCCGCGGTTCGGCGCCTGCTCCGCGAGCACGGTCTCCAGTCGGCGATGGTCGTCGGCACCGGTGGCGGCGGCCGGATTACCCGGCAAGACGTCACCGACTACGTCGAGTCGCAGCGGACCGGGCAGCCGGTCGGCAAGCAGGACGCCACCCGCGGAACGTCAATCCCGACTGTCGCGCCGAGCCCTGCCCAGGTGGGCCGGTCGAGCAGCCCGGTCGTCGCAGCGGCGGCCGATGCATCGACCCCGGCTCGAACGACGTCGCCCGGCCCCGGCATCGTGTTCCCGGCCGGCGCGGACGAGGTCCTGATTCCCATGACCCAGATGCGGAAGGGAATCGCCGCGCAGATGACCCGTGCCCTCCAGGTCCCGCATGCCTACGTACAAGTGGAGGTCGATGTATCGAGTCTGGTCCGCTTCCGCGAACGGAACAAGAAGGACTACCAGGCTCGGGAGGGGATCCCGCTGAGCTTCGTGCCCTTCGTCGTCAAGGCGTCGGCCGAGGCGCTGCGCCGCAATCCCGCATTCAACGCCCACTGGACCGAACAGGGACTCATGGCCAAGCGCCGGATCAACGTCGGGATCGCGGTCGCCGTGGCCGACGGCCTGATCGTGCCGGTCATCCGGGACGTGGACCAGCTCTCGATCTCCGGGATCAATATCGCCATCGCGGCGGTGTCCGAGCGGTCACGGGCCGGGAAGCTCCGCGTGGACGACTTCGGCGGCGGGACCTTCACGGTCGACAACACCGGCTGGCTCGGTACAAACATGGTCATGCCGATCATGAACGTCCCCGAGGTCGGAATCGTGACCATGGACCGGATCACCAAGCGGCCGGTGGTCGTTGAGACGCCCGAGGGCGACGTCATCGCGATCCGTTCGATCATGAACATGGTGCTCGGCGTCGATCATCGCGCCAACGACGGCGCCGGCGGAGCAGCCCTGCTTCGGGACATCAAGGCCTGGCTCGAGGCGATCAGTCCTGCGACTCCGATCTACTAGCGCAATGGCTCGCGAGCTTCCGATGTTCCAGCCGCCCGACGCCGGGCACGGGCATGCCCCCGCGGCGTCGCTTTCGATAGCGATGGGCGGCGGCGGCCCCTTCGGACTCGAGCCAGTCGACGGATCGATGCCGCTGCGGCGGCACCCCGACTGGATCAAGGCACGAATGCCATCGGGCGAGAACTACCAGGATCTCAAGCGGCTCCTCCGCGGCCTTAATCTCAACACGGTCTGCGAGGAAGCCCATTGCCCGAACGTCGGGGAGTGCTGGGACCAGCGCACCGCCACGATCATGATCCTCGGCGACACCTGCACCCGGGCCTGCGGCTTCTGCAATATCAAGACCGGCAAGCCCACCTGGTTCGACGACGACGAGCCGCGGCGTGTCGCCGACGCGCTCGAGAACCTCGGACTGGAGCACGTCGTGGTGACGTCGGTGGCCCGCGACGACATGCCCGACGGTGGTGCGCACGTCTTCGCCGAGACGATCCGCGAGCTGCGCGGCCGCGTGCCGGGGATGGGCGTCGAGGTCCTGATTCCGGACTTCAACGGGGAGGAAGCACCCCTGCGGACGGTCATGGAAGCCGGTCCCGACATCCTCAATCACAACCTGGAGACCGTGAAACGCCTTCAGAAACCTGTCCGAAAGCGCGCCCGTTGGGATCGGACGCTCGGCGTCCTGGAGCGTGCCAAGGTCTATGCCGCCGAGTACGGTCACGACGTTCACACCAAGAGTTCGCTGATGGTCGGACTGGGCGAGTCGCGCGAGGAGATGACCGAGGCATTCGTCGCCCTGCGCGAGGTCGACTGCGACATCCTGACCATCGGGCAATACCTCCGACCGTCGATGAGGCACCTGCCCCTCGAGCGCTACTACCACCCCGATGAGTTCGCGGCCATGAAGGTCGAGGCCCTCGCTCTGGGCTTCAAGCACGTCGAGTCCGGTCCGCTGGTCCGGTCCAGCTACCACGCTCGCGACCAGGTTCCGGGCGCCGAGCTCAGGGCCATGCGCCGCCGCCAGGCAACCCTCGATTCCGAGGGTCGAGTCGTTCCTCTGGCCGGATGACGGTCAGTTGAGCGCGTATCCTCGGTCCTGATGGCCCGCCAGCTCTCCCGCTCCGTCCCGCTTGCCGAACTCCACTGCCATCTCGGCGCGGCCGTCACGCCCTCGATCATGTGGGGCATCGCCCACTCACAGGGCATCAAGCTCCCGACGAAGGACTATTGGGGTTTCCGCGAGCTGATCACGGTCAACACCCGGGCCGCCAAATCATTCGAAACGTACCTCCAGCTGTTCCACTGGACCGAGCTCATCCAGAGTTCCCCACTAGCCGTGGAGCGGAGCGTCTACGAAGTCGTCGGCGGGGCCTATCGCAAGAACAACATCACCACGATGGAGCTTCGGTTCAACCCGATGAAGCGAAATCGGGGCGGCGAGCAGGACCTCGACCACATCATCGCGGCTGCCGTCCGGGGCATGGATCGTGCCCGGCTGGAGTACCCGGTCAAGCCCGGCCTGATCTTCTGCCTCGATCGGGCGTTTCCCTACCAGCTCAATGAGATCATCGCGGAGAAGGCCATCCTGTGGCGGGATCGCGGGGTCGTCGGGCTCGACATCGCCGGGCCGGAGTCGTCCACCTTCCGCGTCGCCGACTACCGAAAGCTCATGCGCCGCGCCCGCCAGTACGGCCTGGGCATCACGATCCACACGGGAGAGTCGGGCCCGGTGGACGAAGTCGCCCGCGTCGTGGAGCTCCTCGAGCCGGACCGGATCGGTCACGGCGTCAAGGCCGCCTACGATCCCCGCGCGATGGCCATGATCCGCGAGCGCGGCATCGTCCTCGAGATCTGTCCCACCTCCAACCTCAATACCAGGGTCGTGTCCGGTTGGGAAGAGCTCCGCTGGATCTTCGACACGTTCCGGCGGAACGACGTCCGGTTCACCATCTCGACCGATGGTCCCGAGATGCTCAAGACCTACATCCGCGACGAGCTCGCGACGCTGGGGCGCCTCGGCATCCTGTCCGTCGAGGAACAGGAGCACGCCGCGGCGACGGCGATGGCGGCGTCGTTCGTGCCGAATGTCTCGGACATCCCGGTGCCGAGCCGCCGGCCGGCGACTCGCGTGGCCGTGGAGCGCGAAGAAGCCTAGTCCGGCCGGTTCGTGGGCTGGCCGAACCGGAACGTGCAGGAGCGATCGCCGGCCGCGATGTGGGTCTCGCGCTCGACGTTGGTTCCACAGACATACCGGAACAGCGCCAGCTCGGCTTCGCAGCAGAGGTTCACCTCGCGCGAAACGTGGTAGATCGCGCAGTTGTGTTCCCGAATACGGATCGTCCCATCCGGTCCGATGATTGCCTCGGCAAGGTAGCCGGCCGCATCCTGGACGACGGCAAGTTCCCGGACCCGATCGGCAAGGGGGGCGTCCGCCGCGAGTCGCTCGACGAGCCGCTCCCGGATCCGGTTTCCGAGTTGACGCCGCCGTGCCGCCAGGACCTCGTCGAGGAGCTCTTCGCCGCCGACGGCCGAGATCGCCTCGATGAGCCCGAGCGCGAAGCCGTCGTAGTCCATCGGGAAGAGGTCCTGCGCATCGGGAGTGACGTCGTACCGATGCCGTGGCCGTCCGACACCGTGTCGCTCCAACTGGTGGCTGACCAGCCCGCCCTCTTCCAGGGCATGGAGTTGCTGCAGGACCCCCGTCCTGCTGGCGCCGAGGTGGGTCGCGAGTGCGTCGGGTGACATCGGGCCCCGTTGGCGGAGGTTGACCAGGATGGCGCGGCGGAGCGAGGAAGGGGAAGGGATGACGGTCGGGGCGCCGTTGGTCGGGGCGTGGCCGAACGTGGAGACGGCCACCGTCTCGGGCAACTCGGAGCCGGCCTGCTGCGCGCGCTCGGAGCCGGCCACCGTCTCGGGCAACTCGGAGCCGGCCTGCTGCGCGCGCTCGGGCATGGCGAGAGGCTAGCGGAAAGACAGGACCCGCGCGGTGCCGAACGGGTCGTGGATGCTACGCTCCGTTCATGGACCTTGATCTCTCGCCGGAGCACGAACTGCTTCGATCGACGATCCGCGAGTTCATGGAACGCGAGGTCGCTCGGGTGATCGACGACCATGAACGGGAGCGTCGCTTCCCGGTCGAGATCGTGCGCCGACTCGGAGAGATGGGCTGGCTCGGCATCCCGATCCCGGAGGACGAGGGCGGCGCTGGCCTGGACACGCTGGCCTATGCGATCGCGGTCGAGGAGATCAGTCGCGTCTGGGGGTCGCTGGGCCTGATCGTCGCGGCCCACACGTCCCTCGGCTGCGGTCCGCTGCATCTCGCCGGTACACACGAACAGCAGCAGGCGTTCCTGGTGCCGATGGCGAGTGGTCGGGTGCTCGGCGGCTACGGGCTGACCGAGCCCGGAGCCGGCTCGGACGCCGGTGGGACCCGAACAGCGGCGCGCCACGAGGACGGGCCTGACGGTGGCACCTGGATCATCGACGGGGGCAAGCGGTTCATCACCAACGCCGGTCAGGCGGGTACCTACATCGTCACGGCTCGAACGGGCTCGAAGGGCGATGGCTCGGCCGAGATCACGGCGTTCATTGTGCCGGCCGAGACCCAGGGCTTCCGCGTCGGGCGACTCGAGGACAAGCTCGGGCTCCATGCCTCGGCGACCGGAGAGCTCTTCTTCGACGGCTGTCGCATCCCCGCCTCGAACATGCTCGGTGCCCAGGGCGAGGGGTTCCGGACGTTCCTGAAGATCCTTGACGGTGGCCGGATCAGCATCGGCGCCATGGCCGTCGGCCTTGCCCAGGCGGCGCTCGACGCGGCCGTGCCCTACGCCCAGACCCGGGAACAGTTCGGGCGACCGATCGGCTCGTTCCAGGGCGTGGCGTTCATGATCGCGGACATGGCAACGGAAATCGAGGCCGCCCGGGCCCTGGTATGGAAGGCCGCCTGGCTCAAGGATCAGGGCCGCGACTTCAGCCTTGCGGCTGCCGAGGCGAAGCTGTTCGCGTCCGAAGTGTCGAGCCGGGCGACCAACGCCGCAATCCAGGTTCACGGCGGGTACGGCTACGTCACCGACTACCCGGTCGAACGCTTCCTGCGCGACGCGAAGCTCACCGAGATCGGAGAGGGGACCAGCCAGGTGCAGCGGCTGGTCATTGCGCGACGGATCCTCGGGCTGCGAATTCTCTGACCGACCGCGGCAGCGCGGGGACGGGCATCGCCGAGCACCTGGTCAGCCTCCGTTGCCCGCCGCCGCGGTGAGGGCCCCACGGACCGCCGTCTTGAAGGCGGCCGGCCATGGACCCTGCCCGGCCAGGACGAACGGTCGCGAGTCGACGAACTCGACGGTCGCGGGATCCTGAGCCCAGGCCGCGACGCAGCGATCGACATCGGGGCGCCGGCGATCGTAGGTCTCACCGTTCCGGAAGATGTAGATCCGCAGGCGCGCCGGGGTCGTCAGGCCGAGCCCACTCGCATCGAACCCGATCGCGGTGGCTGTCAGGGTGCTGTCACGGCAGCCATCGTCGCCCGAGGTGATCCGATCGAGCGCGATGCCTCGAGTTGCGAGCTCGCCAGCCAGGCTCGGAAAGTCCATCGGGGTCGGCTCCGGAGAACCCTGCAGGATCGCGCTGCAGCCGGCCAGCAGGACGGCGGCAACGCTCACGAAGGCGACGAACCGGCGGCTCGAGCGGTGCATGGAGGGAGGCTATCCGACCGGGACGTTCGGCGCCGGAACGGGGGTCGTTGCTGCTAGCATCGATGCCGTGCCCGACCCCGACCCGACCTGGCCGACCTTCGGACAGGACGTTCCCGACGCTGCCTGGCGTCCCGGTCCCGTGGAGCTTGCGGGATCGCGTCTTGCCCGGTTCGTGGCGGCCACGGGTCTGCCCGACCTGACGGCGGTCCAGACCCGGGCCGCAACGGATCCCGCCTGGTTCTGGGGTGCCGCCGCCGATGACCTCGCACTCCCGTGGCAGCGGCGGCCGCGGCAGACCCTCGACTTGGCCGGCGGCCCGGAGTGGTCGCCCTGGTGGGTCGGCGGTGCCTTCAACCACGCCGCCGCGGCGATCGACCCGCGTGCGGAACGCGAACCCGGTGCCGAGGCCCTCGTCTGGGAAGGGGAGGACGGCACGGTCCGTCGGTTCACCGCCCGGCAGCTGCGCGAGGCCGTTGAGCGTGCCGCCGCGATGCTTGCGGCCGAGGGAATCGGGCCGGGTGATCGAGTCGGGATCCTCCTGCCGATGATCCCCGAGACCGCGATCGCAGTCCTGGCCCTCGGTCTCCTGCAGGCCATCTTCACGCCGATCTTCTCGGGGTACGGTGCGGCGGCCGTCGCGGCCCGCCTCAACGACTGCGGGGCATCGCTGCTCGTCACGGCCGACGGGTTCCTCCGCCGCGGGGCCGCCGTCCCGCTCAAGGAGACGGCGGACGAGGCCGTCGCCCTGGCCCCGTCCGTCCGCCGCATCATCGTGGTTCGCCGGCTCGGTGCACTCCGGCCCGCACTTCCGTGGGACCCCGAACGGGACCGCTGGTGGGACGCGATGGACGGCGTGGAGGGGTCCGGCTCGCAGGCCACCGGGCCCGGTCCGCCGGCCACGCGGCCAGCTTCGCACGCGACCCGGCCCGCTTCGCACGCGACCGGGCCGACTTCCCATGCGACCGGCCGGGCCTTCCCTCAGCGTCCCGAGACGGACCCAGAAGCCCCGTACATGGTGATCTACACGTCCGGGACCACCGGCCGACCAAAGGGCGCGGTCCACGTTCACGGCGGATTTCCGATCAAGGCCGCGCAGGATCTCGCGCACTGCTTCGATCTCCGCGCCGGCGACAGCCTGTTCTGGTTCACCGACCTCGGCTGGATGATGGGTCCGTGGGCAATCTCCGGTGCCCTGATCCTCGGGGCGCGTCTCGTGCTCTTCGAAGGCACTCCCGATTACCCAGGCCCCGATCGACTGTGGTCCATCGTCGAGCGCCATTGGGTCACCCATCTTGGTCTCAGTCCAACGGTCATCCGCTCGCTCATGCAGCACGGCAGCGATCCCGTTCGCGCGCACGACCGCTCGTCCCTGCGCGTCCTCGGCTCCACCGGCGAGCCATGGAACCCGGACCCGTGGTGGTGGTTCTTTCGTGAGGTCGGCACGAGCCGCTGCCCGATCATCAACTACAGCGGCGGCACCGAGGTCTCCGGCGGGATCCTGGCCGGCAACCTCGTCACACCGCTGCGCCCGATGTCCTTCGCCGGCCCGAACGTCGGAGTGGCCGCCGACGTGCTGGACGCCGACGGGAAACCAGTTCGAGGGCGCGTCGGCGAGCTCGTCATTCGACAGCCGTTGCCGGGCATGACCCGCGGGTTCTGGAATGACCCGCATCGCTACGTGGAGACATACTGGTCCAGATTCCCTGGCGTATGGGTGCACGGCGACTGGGCCCTCGTCGACGAGGCCGGCTACTGGTACATCCAGGGTCGGTCCGATGACACGCTCAAGGTCGCCGGCAAGCGGGTTGGACCGGCCGAGGTGGAAAGCGCCGCCGTGGGGCATGCCGCCGTGGTCGAGGCTGCGGCCATCGGCATTCCCCATGCCATCAAAGGCGAGTCCATCGCGGTCTTCTGCGTCCTGTCGCCGGGCGTCGCCGACGGTCCGGGCCTTCGCGCGGACATCTCGGCGGCGGTCGTGCATTCGCTGGGGAAGGCGCTGAAACCCGATCTCATCGTCTGCCTTCGCGCGCTTCCCAAGACCAGGTCGGGCAAGGTGATGCGGCGGGTCATTCGAGCGGCCTTCCTGGGACAAAACCCGGGCGATCTGTCCTCGCTCGACGACCCGGGCGCCGTCAGCGCCATCGCCGCTCTGGGTGTTGCCCGCCGCTCGGGCTGATCCCGATCAACCGACCGGACTGCCCGTGATTCTCGCCCACGCCGACGCCGATCGACCCGCGGGCGACGCCGCCCACTACGGGCCGACGCTGATCTGCGAGGGGTGGCTCAGATCAGCGTCGCGACGTCACCGCGTTGATCGGCTACGTGCGTCGAAGGCAACCCGTGACGCGGCGGGATCGCGCAGGTCGGATCCGGCCTGCCCGCCGTCGGTTCCCGTCCTCGGTTACCCGCCCTCGGTTACCCACCCCGAGCGCGTCGCTTGGCTTCCCGCAGGCGGGCCAACGTATCTTCGTCGCCCGCGTCGGGGGCAGGGGACGGTGGCAGCGCCTGGGTGGGTGCCGGTGGCAGCACCTGGGCAGGGGACGGCGGCAGCGCCCGGGTGGGTGCCGGTGGCAGCGCCTGGGCAGGGGACGGTGGCAGCGCCCGGGTGCCTTCAGCCTGCTGCGCCCGGGTGCCTTCAGCCTGCTGCGGCGCGGTCGTGTCCTCGGCTGCCGTGGGCGCGGGCGCCTCATCGTGGGCTCGAAGGATCGCGGCCCGCGCGCTCGCGCCGCCAGCCCGGTCCCGAGTGGCGAGCATCCCCGCGGCCGTCGCCGTCCGCGGCGCGGCGACCCCGCGTCCGCGCCAGCGTCGAGCCAGCCAGGCCGATCCGTCCGCGAGTTCCCGCCGACCCAGCGACACTCGCCGGAGAGCGATGTCCAGCGGCCAGAGGAGCAACGCCAGAAGCAGGAGCCACGGCCAGAGTTCCGTGAACGACGACGTCAGCCGGAGGTCGTGCAGCCACGGGTCCACGGGCGTCGCGATCACCCGGCCATTCGTGGCCGCTCGGAGCGTGGCCAGCAGGGGCTCGTTCGCCCCGAGCAGCCGGTACTCGGCAGCCACCGGTGCCACCAGGCCGACGGTCCGTCCCAGGGCCGGGCTGCCGGGGCGGATCTGGGTGATTCGCACGGCGTAGGCGCCCGCGCCGATCTCACCCAGGTCCTTCTCGTAGACGCCGGGAGCGACCTGGTCGAGGTCCGTTTCGACGGGTTTGAGGTCAGGTCCGACGAGGACCGCGGAGGTGCTGTAGAAGTCACGCGGGGACCCGTCCGATTGCACCGACTCCACGTGGAGGGTCGTCCGGCCGTCCTTGACGTCGAACGAGGCCTCGATCCCGCCCGCTTCCTCCCCGGGGAAGGTCCATCCGACAAGTTGGCTGAAGAACTTCGAGAACCCCGGCCAGGTGATCCAGCTTCGCGCCCAGCGACCCGTTGAGTCGGAGGTCCAGGCCACGCTCCGCCCGAGACCGTACTGCCACTGGGCGAGAAGCGGGTCGTCGCGGGCCGTGACCAGGACAGACTGGGCGGCTGACTTGGCCGTCGTCCCGTTGTAGCCGAGCAGCTGAGGAAAGCCGTCCGTGAGGCCGCGGAGGATGGGCGAGGAGCTGGTCTGGATCGGGAAGAACGGTTCCTCGACGATCTGCTGGCCGGCGACCTGCTCCGTCTCCTTGAGGAAGATGTCCGGGATTGCGGCGGGATTGGCCGCGGCGTAGAAGCGGCCCCCGCCCTGCGTCGCGAGCTGCTCGAGAAACGGATTCGCGCCGCCGCCGGCACCCACCGTGGACAATGTGATACCGGCCGCCTTCATCCGCGCGATGATCTCGTCGTACTGGCCGGACCGCGACCAGCCGTCGGTCAGCAGGATGATGTGCCGGCGCGTCGCCGTCGCCTTCTCCAGCGACGTGACCGCCTGGTCCAGCCCCGCGAAGATGTTCGTGGTACCCAGCGGGTTGATGCCGCCGATCTGTCCCTGCAGGTCGGAGATCTGGCCGAGGGGCTTCGTCTGGACCACCCAATGGGCCGAATCATCGAAGGCCACCACGCCGAGTTCGTCGCGAGCCGTGAGGGCCGCCGCGGCCCGCAGGATGGCTTCCTTGCCGATGTCGACCTTGCGTACGCCCTGTAGCTGGCCGCCACCCTGCCCGCCCCCGAACGAGTTGCAATGACAGGCGTCCATCGACCCGGACTTGTCAATCACCACGACCAGTGCCACATCGGGCTCCTGCTGGCGATTGCGGACGCCCATGTCGACCGGCAGCGTCTCCTCGAGTGTCGTCTTCGCATAGCCGCCGGCCCCGAAGCTGTCCGGGCCGCCGACCATGACGAGGCCACGCCCCAGATCTCGGACGTAGACCTGGAGCGCCGCGAGCTGTCGATCGCTCATGCGGATCCGGGGGACATCCACCATCACGACACTGTCGTAGTTCGCGAGCCCGGAGAAGTTCGATGGGAGGGCTTCCGGCACGATCGATTCGACGTTCTGCCCTTCAATCGTGAGCGCCGAGACGAGCTCTGCGGCGACATCGGCGTTGCCGGCCAGGACGAGGATCCGGGGCTCGCCCTTGACGATCGTGTTGGCGTCGGCTCGGTTGTTCTGGCTGAACGTGTCGCGGGCGGCCTCCACGACCACCCGGAAGGTATGGAATCCTGCCTCGGCGGGCTTGACGTCGAAGACCAGCCGATTCGAGCCTTCGAGGAGGTCGACGGCCTGGGTATCGGCGAGTTGCCCGTCTGCATACAACTGGACGACCGCCGATTGCGCCACGCTGGAGACCACCGTCGCGGCAACCTCGATCGTTTCGCCCAGCCGCGCCGTCGATGGCGCCTGGACCCGCTCCACCAGGACCTCATCACGTTGCTCGACACCGACGAGCCGCGTCTCGACCTGAATCCCTCGGGTCGCCGCCAGGGCGGCCTCCTGCTGACCCCGGCCCGTCGTGTCGTTGCCGTCCGAGATCAGGACGATCCGTTTCTGCATCTCATCCGGGAACAGGGCCGAGGCAAGCCGCAGGGCACCGCCGACATCGGTCGCCGCGGTCACCGGCGTGGATCGAATTCGCTCGATCTGGCGGATCTCCTCGGGCAGGCGCTCGACGAGGGCGTCTTTGCCGAACGCCACGACCCCCGCCGCGTCGCCGTCGGGCATGACGGCGAGGCTCTCGCGGAGGAACGCCAGGGCGGACGCGCGTCCGGCGGGGCCGACCGAGTCGGACAGATCCACGACGAAGACCGTCGCCAGTCGATCGACCGGCAGCACGAGCTGGAAACCGGCGAGGGCGAAGACCAGGGAAGCGACCACGACCGTTCGAACCGCAAGGGCCGCCCGGCGCCGCGCCACGCCGACGCGACGACGCGCGGCCAGGTGCGGGACGAAAATGATGAGCAGGATCGGGATCAGCACAAGCAGCCATGCGGGCGTCTCGAACCGAATGCCCATCAGCGGTCGCGCCGTGACTCGTGGGTCGCGGGCGTCCCGGTCCCGGGCGAGGCTGGCGGCGCCAGGCCGACTCGAGCGCGCATGGCCCGCCACAGCCGGGTGGCCGCGTCGCGCTGGTAGGTGAGCCACTCGACCATGAGCACGAGGAGGACCAGGAGGACGATCGGGATCCAGAGCTCATCCCGTGCCGCCGGGCGGTCGGTTACGGCACCGGCACCGGCACCGGCCCCGGCACCGGCCCCGGCACCGGCACCGGCCCCGGCCCCGGCACTGGCACCGGATGGCGCCGGCGATGCGGACGATGGCGCGGGCGATCCCGACGGTGCCGATGGCAGGGGAGCCGACCCGGCGGATCGATCGGGGCCCGATGTCAGCCCGCCGCCAAGCGCCACGATGGCCGCCGCCGACCCGGGAATGATGTTCGACTCCGCCGGATCGAACAAATCGATGGCGAACCGGACGGGGGCGTTCGGGTCGGCGGATGGTGGCGTCGGAACCGGGGTCGGGGAGGCGAGGCCCGTCGCGGCGCTCGACGTGGCTGTGGTGCTCGGGGTTGCCGTGACGACGGGCGCCGCGGAATTGGGCGTGGCCGACGCATCCAGGATCGGGACCGCGCTGTACACGCCCAGCTGGTCCGTCTGGCTGAAGCTCGCGCTGCCGCCGCCGGGCGTGCCCGGCTGGAGATCGACCGTCTCGCCACCGGGCTTCGTGACCTTCAGCCCCGTCGCGCCGGCGGGCAGCGGGAGCGTGACGGGGCTGCCGGGCTCCAGGGCCTGTGACGGCGTCGAAGAGCCACCCATCAACTCCCCGACGAGGTTCGAGACGAGGATCGGAAAGGCCACCTGGAGGGGCAGGTCCGACAGGCGTGGCTCGAACGCGAGGACCGCGGCCGGCCTGCCGCTCACCGTTCCCGCATACAGGAGGGGTGCTCCGGCGGGCCCCGGAATGACCGTCCTCGCCCAGGCCGGCAGGGCGAGCTTGACTGCGGTCCCCACGTGCGTCGTGGACAGGTCCACGTAGCGGAGGACCGGTTCCGCGGGATCGAGCGATCCGATGGCCGGATCCTTCAGGGTGCCGACGACCTCGCCGAGCACCGACGACGATGTCGGAGCGATCGACAGGACTGGCGTCGCGGGCAACTCGGCCGGCAGGGTGCCTTCGAAGATGATGAGGTTGAACAGCTCCGGATGGGTCGCGGGGCCGTAGTCCGCCACCTTCACCCCGTAGAGCTCCGTGTTGGGCAGGTACGTGAGCGCCGTCTCCAGGTAGGGGTCGCCGTCCGATACGAGGAGGATGCGGCGAAGTCGCTCCGGCGGGACGATTGCCCAGGCGCGGTCATCGAGCGCCAGGACGTCTGGCGCACCGCCTGAACGATCCAGGCGGACCTCGATCACGGCAACGCCGAACGGGATGTCATCGATCGTCGCCTCGGCCCTCGTCTGGGGATCGAGGAGGAGGTCCCGAGCCTCGAGCAGCACCCCGTCGCCGAATACCTGGAGTCGTCGTTGGGCTGTCTGCAGAGCCAGGTTCGCGATGCTCACGAACACGGATCGGCTGACTCCGGACGCACCCTGCCGGACGGCCAACGCCACGATGGCCTGGTTCCGTCCGTCGCGCCCGACCTGAAGGACCTTCACGGTGTGCTCGATCCGCGTCGTCGGGGGAATCGCCAGAGCCGCGTCCGTCGCCACGAGGATCTCGGCGTCCCCGGAGCGCGACGCGAGGGCGTCGGCAAGGACGAGCGCGTCACCGAGATCGCCCGTGGCCGGGCTGACACGCAGCCCCTCGAGCGCCGCCCGCACGCGGCCGAGATCCGCGGTTGCGTTCACGACGACTCGTGCCGTTCGACCGGCCGCGACGACACTGACCTTGCCGCCGGCGGGCAGGTCGCGCAGCGCCTCGATGGCCTTCTGCGTCGCCGCGGTCAGGCGATCCGGTGACACGTCGGTGGCGCCCATGCTGGCCGACGTGTCGATGACCATGACGAGATCCGTGGCGAGCCCGGCGGGTCGCTCGAGGAACGGGCGGGCCGCGAGGAGCGCCAACAGCAGCACGAGGAGCAGCTGCAGCAACATGAGCAGGCTCCGCCGCAGGCGCTGCCATGGCGCGTTGGCCTCGACGTCTGCCACCAGGCGCTGCCAGAGCAGCGTCGACGACACCACCGTCTCAGCTCGCCGCAGCTTGAGCAGGTACATGGCGATGACGGCCGGGATGAAGAGCAGTCCGAGGAGGGCAAGAGGGGCAACGAATGGCATCGCTAGCCCACCACCTGGCGTCGCCGCAGCTCCGCGAACATCAGGTCGCTCAGCGGAACGACGGTCGACAAGGGCACATAGGTCGCCCGACGCCGCGCGGCAAGGTCGGCGAACCCGTCACGCCACGTGTCGAGCCGCTGCCGGTAACTGTCGAGCGTCGCGAGATCGACGGTGACGTCGACCCCGTCGCCTGTTTCCACGTCGACGAGGCGAAGGTCCCCTTCGAGGGCGGGATCGAGCTCCTGCGGCGAGAGCAGGTGCAGCACGATGAGCTCGGATCCGGTGGCCGCCAGCTCGCGGATCACCCGATCGGCATGCGGATCCAGGAGATCGGACAGGAGGACGATGACCCCGCGACCGGATAGCTGGGCACCCGCGTGGCGGGCTGCCGCCTGGAGATCTGTCGGGCCTTCCGCCACCGCGATCGCCGAGAGCGCCGAGAGAAGCCGGAAAACCCGGCCCGATCCTCGCAGGGCGACCTGCCGTCGTCCGGCCCGGCCTCCAAGGGTGGTGACGGCCACCCGATCCTCCGAGGCGAGACCGATGTAGCCGAGGGCCGCCGCGGCCCGTTGGGCAAACAGGAACTTGGACGGGCGTCCCGATCCCATCGAGGCCGACGTGTCGATGAGGAACGAAATCGTGACATCCTCCTCCTCGACGTAGAGCTTGATGAAGAGCTTTTCCAGGCGAGCCAGGACGTTCCAGTCAAGCTGGCGGAGGTCATCGCCGAGCGCGTAGTCGCGGAAGTCGGCGAACTCGACGGATTGGCCCCGCTTCACGGAGCGCCGACCGCCCTTCAGGCCGCCACGGACGGGTGCCCGCATCAGGACCTGGAGGCGCTCCAGCTGACGCAGGAACGTCTCGTCGAAGACGGTGGGGTCAAGGTCCGAGGGAAGGTGGACGCGCCGCGCCCTGTCGTGCCCGGACGAGCCCGCGTTGGTCCGGGCCGGCGCGGCTGCATCGGCAGGCTGCGGGTTCCCGAGCGGACCGTCCATGCGTTTCGATTCGTGCTGCGCCGCGGCGGCTATTCGACTGCAGGTGCGGAGACCGCGTCGAGGATGGAATGGACGATCGCCTCGGTCGTGATGCCCTCGGCATCACCCTCGAAATTGAGGATGACACGGTGCCGAAGTGCCGGCAGCGCGACCGCGCGAATATCGTCGATCGCAACGTTGAAGCGGCCGTCGAGCAGGGCGTAGATCTTGCCGGCCGTCACCAGGGCCTGTGCCCCGCGGGGCGAGCCGCCGTAACGGACGTACTCGCGCACGATCTGGGGGGCCCTCGGCTGGTCCGGATGCGTCGCCGCAAGCAGGCTCACGGCGTAGGCAGTGATGTGGGGTGCGATGGGCACGGCTCGGGCGAGTCGCTGCATCTCCACGATCTGGGCGGCCGTGCAAACCGTGTTCGCCGTGGGGGCGTCGACACCCGTTGTCCGCTCGATGATCGTCGCGAGGTCTTCCTCGGACGGGAACGGGACGTGGACCTTGAACAGGAAGCGGTCCAGCTGTGCCTCGGGCAGGGGATAGGTCCCCTCCATTTCAAGCGGGTTCTGGGTGGCCAGGACGAAGAACGGCGCGTCGAGCGGATACCGTTGCCGGGCAACCGTCACCTGGTGCTCCTGCATGGCCTCGAGGAGCGACGACTGCGTCTTGGGCGTGGCCCGGTTGATCTCGTCGGCCAAGACGAGGTTCGCGAAGATCGGCCCGGGCTGGAAGCGGAAGATTCGCCGGCCGCCTTCCTCGACCAGGATGTTCGTGCCCGTGATATCGGCCGGCATGAGGTCCGGAGTGAACTGGATCCGGTTGAACGCGCAGTCGATGACGTCGGCGATCGTCCGAACGAGCATCGTCTTGCCGAGACCGGGAACGCCCTCGAGGAGGACATGGCTGTTCGCCAGGAGGGCGGTCACGGTCTGGCGGACCAGCTCACGCTGGCCCACGATCACTCGGCCGACCTCGCGCTCGATCGCACTCGCCCGTTCGGCAAAGGCCTCGGGCGCCATAGGGCTGGCGCCGCCATCGATGATGCTCGTCTCCATGAGTCCCTCCGGGCGCTACTGTTGAGGATCGAGTGAGCTGAAGTAGTCCCGCACGTAATCCTTGACCGACAGGGGCACGTAGCCGCGCTCGAGCGACGTAAGGGCGTACTGCTGGAACTGGCCGAAGACCTGGGAGTAGGGGACGTACGATCCCGGATCCGACCCGGGCCCCTGCTGGCTGCCCTGCGTGACCTGGCCCGACCCACCCGCGCCCGAGATGTACGACGGGTCCCCGGGATTCCCGAGGCGATCGAACGGCGCGAAGATGCTGCTGAGGTCAGCTCCAAGGACCGAGGGTCGGTTGGGATTGACCGGCCCGCCGGCGCTGCCGTTACCGCCGGTTCCGGATCCGAGGTAGCTGGCGTTCGATCCCCCGCCGCCAAGCGAGCCGGTCCCGGAGCCCGAGCCCTGCCCGGAGCCCGAGCCGGTCCCGGAGCCCGAGCCCTGACCCGAGCCCTGCCCAGAGCCCGAGCCCTGCCCCGACCCCTGGCCAGAGCCCGACCCCTGCCCCGACCGCTGACCCGAACCGGAGCCCTGTCCGGCGCTGCCGGGTTGTCCGCTTCCCCCGGGCTGCCCCGAACTACCCGGAGTGCCACTCCTTCCCGGCTGCCCGGTTCCGGGCTGACCTGCCCCGCCCTGCCCGGTCTGTCCGCCCGTCGAGCCGGGCTGGCCCGATCGTCCCGAGTTGGCGAGGTCGCGCCGGCTGTCCTGGAGCTGGTTGGCCGCACCTGCGAGGTCGCGGTTCTGGGCGACGCTGTTCTGGGCGTCACCGAGGGTCTCGGCGAGCCGGTCCAGGGCCGACTTCGCACCCGCCATGTCTCCCTGGGCCAGGCTCTGGGCGGCGTCTCGGAGCGCCTGTGCGGATGCGCCCGACGCCTGACTCGCCGTTCCCTGCAGCTCGGCCAGTTGCCGCGCGAGGTCCTGTAGCTGGGCCTGGGTCATCGCGTCGAGGTTCCGCGAGAGATCCTCGAGGTCCCGGGCGGCCGTGGTCGGATCGCCGTTCGGGTTGGCCCTGGCATCGCCGGTCGCGGCGCGGGAGAGGCCGCGGCTGAGCGATGAGAGCGCGGCCGCTCGCTGCTCATTGGCCGGGTCGAGTTGCGAGCGCAGTGCCGCCTCGACCGCGCCAAGCTTGGCGAGGTTCGTCGTCAGGTCGTCAGGATGGTCGCGGAGCTGCCGGGCCAGATCGCGCAGCTCCTTGGCAAGCCGGGTCCGCGGATCGTCCGGATTGATGCCCTTCGAAGCGAGTCGGTCCGCCAGCCGGTCGAGCTTCCCGGCCTGCGCCGTCGCCTGCTCCCGGATGGCCCGGTTCTGGGCGATGACGGCGTCCTGGGCATTCGGCAGCAGGAGCGTGGGGATCAGGGCAACTGAGAGGAGGATGACGGCCAGGCCCGGACGACGCGGGAGCCGGGGCCGAAACAGCGTGGTCGGGACCAGGCGCAGGCTCGCGAGCGCATCCCGTCGTTGGCGGCGGACGAAGCGCTGCTCCTCTCCAGCCAGGTCGAGCGCGACCGCGTGGTTGGCCGGCAGTGCCTCCTCTTCCGCGGATGGTGGCCCGGCCGCCGCGGCGACGGAACCGCCGAGGGCGAGAGCGGTCGCGAGGCGGTCGCCGAGGCGGGCTTCCCGATCAACGGCGAGCGCGGTCTCACCGAGGCCGGGACGGGCTCGTGCCGACGCCGCGGCGAGGAGAACCAGGGCGAGGATCGGGATGCTCGCTCCGACGGCCGCGAGACCTTCGATCGGCCACGCCCGGCCGGCGAGGAAGAGCACGAGCTCGGCGCCGATTGCGGCCGCGAGCGTGAGCCAGGCGCGACGGACGATACGACGAACCCACAGCCGTCGGCGATGCGGGCTGAGCTCGATCCGCAGCCGCTCCAGGTCAGGGTCGAGGGGCCCGGGATGGATCCGCCGCGGGTCCTCGGGAATCAGGAACGCCGCTGCGGGCGCATCTGGTCGGCGCAGGGCGCGGCGCACTCGACCCCAGTCGGGCAGGCCTCCCGCCATCAGGCGGAATCCTTGGCGCGGGGACGCCGCCTGGGGCCGGGCAGATGTGGCCGCCATCGACGAGCCGGCGTGATGAGCTGGACTGCCGCGACCGTGAAGCCGAGCGATACGAGCAGGAGCGTCAGGGCAGACCTCGGCCAGTAGCGATCACGGAGTGATGCCGGATCGGCTACGACATCGTTAGCGATCGCATCGGGAGCCGCGAGCCCGGGGCCGGCGACCGCGCTCGTGCACTTCGTGGTCGTCCCGTCAGAAACACAGGCCTGGCCAATCCCTCCATCGGGCGCGACACCGAGCGCGACCGGAACGGGCTGGCCGAAGGACGGGTTCGTCCCCGTCACTTCGGCGATGATCGAGCACCAGGACCCGGTCCCGCCCTCCGCTCCACAGGCCACGTCCGCCTGACCCACGAACGGATTCAGGTAGAGGAGGGCCTCGGGCGGTCGATTCGCGGCGAGACCCGGGCCATCGAGATTGTTGGGCACACTGACGCGCAGGAAGACCCAGACGAACGTCAGGCCCACGGTGGCGACGAGGATCGAGACGAACGTGAGTCCGGTGGCGGCGCCACTTCGGCGGACCAGCGCCGAAAAGAAGATCCCGAGCGCGCCGAAGGCCGTGGCGGTCACGAACAGCAGGGCATATCCCCGCAGCAGATCGTCCGGTGCCACGCCTCCGTAGACGAAGACCAGGGCCGCGACGGGGATCGAGGCAAGGATGAGAACGAACACCCAGGTCAGCGACGAAAGCAGCTTGCCGACCACGATGGCGAGAGACGAGATCGGGGTCACCGCAAGCAAGTCGAGCGTCTGTCGCTCGCGCTCGCCGCTGATGGTCCCAGCCGTCGAGGCCGGGGCAAGGACGGCGATCATGAGCGTTTGCAGGTACATCAGCGAGATGAAGATCCCACGCCCGATGGAGGCCGACTGGTACTCGGGGCTGAAGCCGAAATTCTGGCGGACGCTCTCCTCCAGGATCCGGCCGACCATCCCCGCGAACCCGGCCACGATGAGAACGTAGATCGTCACCGAGACGAACGCTCGCCTGCCGCGCATCCGGCCGCGCAGTTCCTTGACGAGGATCGCCGTGATCCCCGGCAGCGCGATTCGCGGTCGACGGGAAGCCATCCGGCCGATCACGCCGTCACCGCCGCGGCCGCCGGCTCGTCCAGCCCGGTGACCTGGAGGAAGAGCTCCTCGAGGTCGCTCGCTGCCCGCGAGAAGCTGGCGATCGCCAGTCCGGACGAGACGGCATTGCGCAGGAGTGCCGAAGCACCGAACTCGTCGCCGCGGAACCCGAGTTCCAGCATGCCATCGGGGAGGATGGCCGCCGACGCCACGTCAGGCTGTCCGGAGAACCAGGCACGCGCGGATTCCAGGGCTTCGCCCTCGGCGAGGACGCGAGCCTGCAGGACGGCCCCGACGCGAAGCCGTCGCTCGATGTCAGAGATACGCCCCGATGCCAGGACGCGGCCCCGATCCACGATGGCGACGCTCGTGCAGAGCTCCTCGAGCTCCGGGAGGATGTGGCTGCTGATCACGATGGTCTTGCCCAGCGACCGGAGCTCGCGAAGGAGCTCCCGGAGCTCGACGCGGGCGCGTGGATCCAGCCCGGAGGCGGGCTCGTCGAGGAGCAGCACCTTGGGATCATGGACCAGGGCATGGGCGAGGCACAGGCGCTGTTGCATCCCGCGGGAGAGGCCCTGGACGTACGCGTCCCGCTTGTCACCCAGGTCCACCAGGTCCAGCAGGTCGCCGATGACCCGCTTCCGCGTCGCCGCCGGCAGGCCGTAGCACCGGCCGAAGAAGTCGAGGTACTCCCAGACCCGCATGTCGTCGTAGACCCCGAACACATCCGGCATGAAGCCGAGGACGCGACGCACCTCGTTGGGGTTCCGGGCCAGGGACCAGCCGGCGATCTCTGCCTCGCCCGCCGTCGGCTCGAGCAGCGTCGCCAGGATCCGGAGCGTCGTTGTCTTCCCGGCGCCGTTCGGGCCGACGAGGCCGAAGATCTCGCCCGCCTCGATGTCGAGGTCCACGCCCGCAACCGCGAGTGTCCGGTCATATCGCTTAACGAGGCCCTCGGTTCGCACGATCGTGGTCACGAGATCACCCCGCTGATCGAAAGCTGGAACTGGAACCCCAGCCCCTGGTCTGCGGATTCATTGACGAACCGCAGCAGCATCTGGCCGGTGGCGGGGTCAACGAACGGGGCGGGATCGTCGAGAGCATAGATGGCCCCCTGGCCGAGGTGCGGGAGGCGGACCCAGGCGCCGGCCGCCACGTCGAAGACATCGATCTCCGGGATCCCGTCAAGGCGTGGCGGCGCGCAGCCCGCGGGGTTGCTGTTGGTCGAGTCAGTGCAGGCGACCGGCGGCTTATCGAGGGGCTTGATGCGGATTGCGCCCGCTCCCGGCACGGCGCCGCCGTTCAGACTGAACTGGACGTCGGACGCCGCGAGCGAGCCTCTGAACGAGATGGGCCGGTAGGCCAGGGTCGCCGAGCCGGACCCGAGGTTCACCGAGAATGGATCCTTGTTGAAGAACGCGGCGTCCGAGGAGACGACGGTCGAGGTGATCAGGTCCGAGGTGAAGGTCGTCTTGCCGCTGACATCGAGGCCGACCGGCAGGTAATACAGGACGTTGGCGTTCCGTCGCGCCCTCTGGCCCTGCACCTGGACGTCGAGGACGGCGTCCCGGCCCCATGCGAGGATGACCGGACCGCTGGCGTTGATCGCCCCGACCGTCCCGAACATCGGGTCGAAAGTTAGCTGGTCGACGACCGCGCGGCGGACGCGTATCCGGAGCCCTTCGTCGGTGAGTTGCGAGGAATCGCCGAAGAACACCTGTCCGAACATACGGTCCGACAGGGACTCGAAGAAGGGGTTGCCGGACGGCCTGAGGGAAACCTGCTTCGAACTGCCCGGTTCCATGTCGCCGATGACGGCGACAGATCCACCGAGCACGAGCGCGACCTTCTCGAGGGTGATCGACGAGGCGTTGGTGATGCCGCCGCTGATGAGGCCATTCGAGAACGTGATCGTAGCCGTGACGAGGGGCACGGACGCCGGCGCGTCGGCACGCACCGTGCGCAGCGAGGAGAATCCGACGGCCAGGTCTCGGACGACGGCCGGATCTCCCTGCACGATGTCCAGCGTGTTCGGATCCCCATTGCCGGCGAAATCGCCGCTCGCGGGAGCCGCCAACAGGGCTCCACCGCGAAATTCGAGTTGATAGGTCGAGCGGACAGGGGAGTAGATCCCGACGTAGACCTGGGCCGCTCCCTCGGTCGCACCCGGCGCGCCGCGGACGACGGCCACCTCGTTGACGATCAGGTCGGTGCCCCGGAGCGTCGTCCCGAAGCCGTACGACCCGACTGCGAACGCGCCGATCAGGACGGGCATCGTGATCCAGGCCAGCTCCCGCCGATCCAGGCGACGGAGCACGAGATAATTGATCGGTCCGATCAGGAGGATGTAGCCGCCGATGAGGAGGAGCAGCCCGCCGATTGGGGGCAGGGCGAGCGAGGCGAGCTGGTTGACGGCATTGACGATCTGGCTGTCGTCGGATCCGACCACGGGACCACCCGCGCTCCGCTGGGGCAGGAGGCGGCGCCACATCGCGTCGATGTCACGGGTGGCTGCCAGCCAGGACGTCGCCGGGTCGAAGCCGAGCACGGTGACCGATCCAGAGCCGTAGTCCATCTCGGCGGCGACGACACGATCCCCGGAGGTGGCCAGCGATCGCCCGGCCCGCAGGGTTCCCCCCTGCGCCGGAAGGTCGGTGGCGTTCGCCGGCATCTCCCCGATGATCCCGGTCAGGCTGGTCGGCGCGATATCGACGGTGGCGGTCGGCCGGTAGGGCAGGAGGACATCGGGGAACCCGGAGTACGTACCGATGCCGGCAGTCCCGCCCGTGATCACCAGCCGGCCACCGCCCGCGATCCAGCCGCGCAGGGCCGCCAGCTGGTCGGCTGTCAGCAGGTTGCTGTCGATGTCCTGCCAGATCAGCCGGTCCAGCGTTCCCCAGGCCTCGAGGCGATCCGGGAGGTCCGCGATGCCGAGGGCCAGGATCGAAGGAGCAAGGCCGGCCTGGTTGGGATCGAGGTTGAGCTCGGCGATGATCCCCTGCGGCTGTTCGGCGATCACACCGACCACGAGCTGCGTGGCGTCGTGGATCTGGAACGTGACGTCGGTGCTGCCGATGGTTGACCCACCCGCCATGAGCTCGACCTTCACCGATCGGCCGAAGGCCGGCGGCTGCGCATGCAGGACATAGGACTGGCGCGAGTTCGTTGGCAGGTCGACCGGTACCGAGAACCGCGTGCGACCCGAGGCACCTCCAGCCAGCTGGATCTCGCCCTTGACGGCGGGTCCGTCATTGGCCAGGTCCACCTCGATCGCCATCCACGAGCCGACGCGGGCGTGGCCCTGCAGGAGGACCCGGGCGCCCATCTCGATCGGGGTTGCAGCGTGCGCGACGATCGCGAGCGGGCCGAGGAGCACGCCGAGGACGAGCAGCATCGTCGACGCGGTACGCATCGAGCGGGCGCTGGGGCGCGCCAGAAACTTGGCGAGCAGCACGGCGACTCCCGGAACGGTTGGCTCGGTGATCGGAGGATCGACGCCGGGTGGGACCGAAAAGTTGCGCCGCGGCCACCGGCCACGCGGTCGGTCGCCTTTCGGCCGTGCCTATCGTACGATCCAGATGCCATCTCCCGGTCCGAATCGACCTGATTCGCGGTGCAGCCGGCGTATCCGGCCATCCCGGATCCAGCCTCGAGGTGCATGTGCCCGTCGTTCATCCGTTCCGCGCCCTTCGCTATGATGCCGACGCGGTCGGCGACATCGGCCTCGTCGTGGCGCCGCCCTATGACGTGATCGGCGCCGACGAGCGCCGTGATCTCCTCGCCAGGAGCCCGTTCAACGTCGTTCGACTCGAATTCCCGGCGGCGGAGATGGACGATGTCGACCCGGACGACATGTATCGCCGGGCGGGGCGGCTATTGTCGAAGTGGCGAGGCGACGGGGTCATGGGGCGGGACGCGCGCCCATCGATCTACGTCTACGAACAGCAATTCCAGCGACCGGGCGACGATGCCATGTCGGTGCGCCGCGGATTCTTCGCGCGGGTGGGTCTCGTGCCGTTCGGGACGGGTGTGCTGCCGCACGAGCGGACGATGCCGGGACCGCGCGAAGATCGCTATCGACTGCTCCGTGCCACCAACGTCAACACGAGTCCGGTGGTGGCGGTGTACGAGGACGCAACCGGGCGGGTTGCCCAGATCCTGGCGGACGTCGCGGGAGAACCGCCTGTCGTCGATGTCGCCGACATGATTGGTGAGCGGAACCGCCTCTGGGTGCTTCCGTCCGGGGCGGATGGCCGGGCCGAGCTCCTCGCCGGACTGGCGTCGCGAGCGCCGCTCACGATCGCGGACGGTCACCACCGCTACGAGACGGCACTCCGTTTCCAGGCCGAGCGTCGGGTCGGTGGGCCGGCCGATCCGGAGAACGAGGCAGGCTTCGAATTCGTCCTGATGCTCCTCCTCGAGGCGGGAGCCGGCCCGCTCGTGGTGCTGCCGACGCACCGCGTGGTCCGCGGACTTGGCCCCGAGGGCCTCGCGGCGCTCGGGGCCGGGCTGGCACCGCTGTTCGACATCGAGGGTCACGTGGCGGCACGGGACCTGGTTCGCACTTTTGGTCGGGCTTCCGCTGGCGCGCCTGCCGAGGGGGGTCGAATCGGGCTCTGGACCCGTGGCGGCGGATCGATCCTGCTCGCGGATCGGGCGGCCTTCGAGCCGATCCTGCCGCCCGGTGGCACCGCCGTCCGGCATCTCGACGTCTCGCTCCTCGGCGCCGTGCTCGAGTCGGTCGTCGGCCTCGACGCGCTCGCGGTGGCCGGCGGATCCCGGTTGACCTACACCAAGGACGCGGCCGAGGCAGTTGCCCTCGTTGACGCTGGCGTCGAAGGCGCCGATGCCGCGTTCCTCCTCGACCCCACGCCGGCCGCGGACATGGTTGCGGTGGCGGCCGCCGGTGACGTCATGCCCCAGAAGAGCACGTACATCTATCCGAAGGCCATCACCGGCCTCGTCATCAATCCGCTGGAGGGGTGAGCATGCCCGGTACGACACCTGACGACATTCTCGGCCGAGCCCAGTCGCCCTCGATCGGCGGCCGGCCGATCCGGAAGGACGAGATCGAGCTGGACGAGCGGGGCATCTACGTCGAGTCGTGGCTGCCTGAGCGCCGCTCGAGACGGAAGCCGCTCCTCTTCGTCCACGGTGAACTTGGTGGCTCGTGGCTCTGGGAACGCTACCTCGGATACTTCGCCGGTCGGGGCTGGGAGGGCCATGCCCTCAACCTGCGCAATCACCATTGGAGCCGGACCGCCGACCCTGCGGAACTGTCCTTCGAGATGTACGTCGATGACGTCGCGTCGGTGATGGCGCGACTCGGCCCGGGTGTCGTCGTGATTGGCCACGGCATGGGCGGCCTCCTGGCGATGAAGGCGGCGGAGCGTCAGACCCTGGCCGGCCTCGTCCTCGTGTCGTCCGAACCGCCGGGCGAGCTGCGGCTGCCGGTCCACCAGCACGAGCTGCGCGACATCCCCGAGCTCTACGGCAAGGCACTGATCGGCTGGGCGACCCTTCCCGAGCGGCTGCAGCGTGATTGTCGAGATCTGTCGATCCCCGACATCCTGCGCATCCAGCACCTCATGGGCCAGAAGCCGCACGAATCGGGTCGCGCGAGGCGCGCGGTGCTCCGGGGCATCAGGATCAATCGCGAAGCATTCAACGACGTACCGCGACTCGTGATCGGGGGCGGCCTCGACCGCCAGGTTTCCATGGAGACGGCCGAGCGCCTGGCCGAGTGGCTCGACGGCCAGTACGAGCCGTTTGCCGCCCATTCGCACTACGGGCTGGTTGTCGGGGAGGCCGGCTTCCAGCAGGTCGCCGACGCGATTCGCGGCTTCCTCGAAGTGAATCGGCTCTAGGTCGGGACCGGATCAACGGTCTTTTGGTATCATCCGCCGTCTCGCGCGACGAGCGCGACCCTCAGGCCGCATTCGTCTAGAGGCCCAGGACACCGCCCTCTCAAGGCGGAGATCACCGGTTCGAATCCGGTATGCGGTACCAACACGGGTTGTTCCAACGCCCCCGGATCCGAGCCCCGGGGGCGTTTTGTTGTCTCTCTGAGGAGATATGCGCGGAGGCGGCCCCGGATGGCGCCGCCTCCGACTGACGCCAGGTGCGGTCAGCGCGAGCGGGTGCTCACGTAGATGTCCCCGTCGCGGCCGAAGTGGAGGCGCAGGCCGTCCCACGACAGCGACGAGCGCGTTTCGTTGCCGGCCGTGTTCACGTTCGAGCCCAGGTTCATCGGGGTCGACCACGGCTCGCTCGTCGACGAGCGCGTCGAGGTGTACACGTCCTGCATACCGAAGCCCCCGGCCCGGTTCGAGTTGAACACAATCTCGAGGCCGTCCTTGCGCACGTTCGGCATGAAGTCGTGCTGGGGCGTGTTCAGCTCGGAGACGGCCGTGGCCGGCCCGAAGCTGCCATCGGCGAGTTGGCGGCTCATGTAGATGTCCTGGTCGCCGCCGACCTCGTAGCCGTCGCTCGAGAAGAACAGGAACGTGCCCTCGTCTGTCTCGACGAGCGACGGCCCGAACTCTCCGCCCGGGAAGTTCGGTCCGCTGCCGGCCGCGTCGCAGCCGAGGTGCTGGATCGACCAGCCGTGAGCCGGGTTGTTCCGTCCAAGGTAGATGTCGCCGCCACCGCAGCCGCCGGGCCGGGTGGACACGAACAACAGCGCCTTGCCCCGGAGGGGCGTGGGGCAGTAGTCGGCGAAGGTCGAGTTCACCGGCATGCCGAGGTTCTCGGCCGGGCCCCACGGTCCATCGATCGACTCGCGCTGGAAGACCCAGATGTCGTTCGGGTCGGGGCTGCCCGTCCCGCCGGCGCGGTTCGAGGCGATGTAGAGGCTGAGGCCGTCCGGTGACTCGATCGGACAGCCCTCGGCCGCCGCGGTGTTGACGCCGGCTTCGGCGACCGCCGATCCCCAGGCGCTGAAGGACTTGCCGGCGACGCTTGCCGGCGCGATCAGGAGGATCGCCACGAAGGCCGCCAGGACCCGGACGAGACTGGCGTCCGCCGGTCGACGGCGCTGGCGCGTGGATTTGCCCGCTGAGAAACCGGTCATCCTTCCCTCTCCATCTGCTGCGGCGGTGCGCGTGCCCCGCTTCATCCAGGGGAGAGGGTGGTCCTCAGGTCGGCGCACCACATCGGCACGGTCCTTAGGCGGCCGACCCGAATCTCCTCATTTCCTGGCCGTATTAGCAGGTGTAGAGGGGGGTGCCGCTCGCCAGCTCGGCGACGAAGTCCACCGCGGATATGATCCTCGCACCCTCGATCAGGTGCTCCTCGGTGATGCCCCGCGGCTTCGTGCAGGCGCCGCAGGCCCAGATCTCCCCACCGTTTGCGAGCAGCGAGGCAAGGACTTCGCGGAGCGGCGGCATGCCCTCGTGGTGGATGTCGTCCGCGTAGCCTTTCGTCGCCAGCCACACGCCCTCGATCGTGAGCAGGACGATGGCCTGCTGATCGGCCGATGCGGCCACGTTCGCCACGATGAACGGCAGCGTGGCTCGTTCCGGATCCTCGCGACCGTGCGTGGATTGCGCCATGAATCTCGCCACCGATCTGCTCCTCCAGGCCTACTTCCGACGCAGGTAGTAGCGGGTCCGCCCTGACCCGTCTTCGACGATGGCCACGATCGGATTGCCTGTCAGCCTCGACCAGGAAGCCAAGCCGCTGCGCGCCGTGGGGTCGTCGGAGATGACCTCCAGGACCTGGCCGGTGAGCAACTCGCGCATCCGAAACGCGATCATCGGAGTCAATGTCGCACAGGCCTGCCCGACGAGGTCCATGCGAACGTCCGCGGCCGGGGCACTCGATGCATCAGTCATGGGCTGCTCCGGTTCACCGTCACGGTCGCCGGATCGTATGCCTCGGTGGCGAGCCTCTGCAATGGGGCGCTCCTTAGTTCCGGGCGAGGGAGTTCCTTAGGCCAGCCGGTCTTGACTGAAGCCGTACTCCCACAACGCCGATAATCGTCGAATGATCTCGCGAATCTCGAGCCCCGTGTTCGTCGGCCGCGGCGACGAGCTCCAACGGCTGCGGGCCGCCCTGGAAGGCGCCAGGTCGGGAGCGGTTGGCACGGTCATCGTCGGCGGTGAGGCCGGCGTCGGCAAGACCCGTTTACTCGCGGAGCTGCGAGCGGGCGTCGAGTCCAGCGGACTGCGCTTCCTGGGAGGTGGATGTGTCGACCTCGGAGATGGGGCGCCGCCCTACGACCCACTCGTCGCCGCGCTTCGTCCGTGGTTGAAGGCCCTGCCGCCTGAGGACCGCGAACGCATCGTCGGGCCGGCACGATCAGCCGTCCTCCAGCTGATCCCCGACCTCGAGTCCGGCGGCGATGGCGAGACGCCGGCCGAAGCACCCACCTCGTCGAGCCAGTCCAGCCTCTACCTCCACGTGCTCGGGCTGATCGAGCGCATCGCCGACGAGGTTCACGACCAGCTTGCGGGGATCCACGGCAAGCCTCCCGACCGCGCCCTCGTCGCTCGCCTCCACGAGCGCGGCGGAGGCAATGCCTTCTTCACCGAGGAGCTGCTCGCGGTGGAGCAGCGCGGCGAGCAACGCCTGGGTCTTTCCCTTCGCGAGACGCTGTTGGCCCGAGTCGGCGGCCTGTCGCCCTCGGCGCGAGACTTGCTGCGCGTCGTCGCCGTCGCCGGTCAGTCCGCGCGACATGACGTCCTGGCGATCGTCACCCACATGAAGCAGGCCGAGATGGCTGCCGCGCTGCGGGAGGCAATCGACCGCCACCTCCTGCTGGCGGGCGACGATCACGTCATGCAGTTCCGCCACGGCCTCCTTCGGGAAGCGGCCTACGGCGAACTTCTGCCAGGTGAGCGGTTGGCGCTGCATGCCGCGGTCGCAGCAGCGGTCGAATCGCTCCATGCCGGCCTGGACATCGATGCCGCGGTGGCCTCCGAGCTTGCTCACCACTGGTACGAGTCACGCGATGCGCGACATGCCTTGCCCGCGTTGTTGCGCGCCGGACAGGCGGCGGAGCGGATGTTCGCGTTCGGCAACGCATTCGCCCACTACCACCTCGCGTTGAGTCTGTGGCCGACCGCCGCCGAGACCGTCGAAGGACTGACGCGCCTTGAGCTGACGATGCGCACCGCCGAGTCAGCCGCCGTGTCCGGCGCATACCGGCGTGCGATCGAGCTGGTGCAGGCAGCGCTCGAGTCCCTCGTTGAGCCCGACCCGATCCGCACCGGGACGTTGCTCGAGCGGTTGGCCGTGTATCACCTCGGCTCGGGCAATCCCGACGCCGCACAGCCGCTGGCGCTTCGAGCGCTGGACCTCCTGCCGGCCGACCCTCCGTCGGTCGCGCGAGCCCAGGTGCTGGGCGTCCTGGCCCAGGCGCTGGGGTTGAAGTGTCACTTCAGCGAGTCAAACCGCATCGCCCAGGAGGCCTTGGCAACCGCGCGCCTGGTTGGCTCGGCCACGGCCGAGATCCGCGCGCTGGGCTGCATCGGCCGCAATGCCAGCGCGGTCGGTGAAGCCGACTCGGGCGTTCGCACCCTGCGCGAGGCGCTGACCCTTTCGCGCTCGGTCGGGGATTTCACCGGGGCAGCCGAGATCTCCATCGAGCTGGCGCTGGCACTCCACTGGGCCGGAGACCTGGACGAGGCCCGCCGCGTGGCCGATGAGGGGATCGCCGAGAGCGGCCGCTGGGGAGCGGAGGGATTCGGAAGCGCGCTGCGGGCCATTCGGGGCTTATCGGCCTTCCGCCTCGGGCACTGGGCGGAGGCAGACGATTGGATCTCGGCGGCGCTCGAGCGAGACCCGGTGGGATCGCACGGAGTCATGGCGCATGGTGCCCGGGCGCTCCTCGACCTGGGCCGCGGCAGGTTGGACTCGGCCGCCGAACACCTCGAAGTCGTGCTGCTGATGTGCAAGGCCTTCACCGCAACCGCCTACGGATGGACCGACCTGTACTCGAGCATCGCCCTGCTGTCGATCGCGCGCGGGCAGCCGTCCGAGGCCATCGACTCGGTGAGAGAGAGCCTGGCGCGCTCGGCTGAGCCGGAGCGCGACGTCCACATGCGCGTGTGCCACCGCCTGGCAATCCGTGCTGCGGCAGACCTCGCCGAGGTGGCTCGCCCTCGCGGCGATGCGGCGGGGCTGGACCAGGCGCTCGCGATCGGACGCGAGTTCGACAGACGGCTCGATTGTCACGCGCGGCTCGTGCGCGAGCTTCCTGGTGGGGGCGACCCACACCTGGCCCTCGACGTGGCCCTCGGCAAGGCGGAGCTGAGCCGGCTCATGGGTGGCTCGAGCGCAGCAGAGTGGGCCACCGCGGCGGCCGCAGCCCACGAGCTGCGTCATCCCCATGACCAGGCCTACAGCCGATTCCGCCAGGCCGAGGCGCTCCTGCTCGCTCGCGGGTCCCGGGCCGCCGCGCAGGCGGCTGCGGTGGAGGCGCACCACATAGCGAGCGATCTGGGGGCCGCGCCCCTCCAACGGGAGATCGAACGGCTCGCCTTGCGGTCACGGCTCGAGCTCGCAGGCCGGCCCGTGGCGTCCGGGCGAGCTTCCGGCGCCGCGCCCGTCGGCCGTGGGACCCCGTTCAGGCTGACGCGGCGCGAACAGGACGTCCTTGAGCGCGTCACCCTGGGGCGCACGAACCGGGAGATCGCAGCCGACCTGTTCATCAGCGAGAAGACGGCCAGCGTGCACGTATCGAACATCAAGTCGAAGATGGGAGCGAACGGCCGCGCGGAGATCGCTGCGATCGCGGTGCGTCTCGGCCTCGTATCCGAATCGGCCGACGGAGACGCGATGGGGGACTGATGGCAGGCCCGCGCCCGGCCAAACCCAGCTCACGTCACGCGCGATCTACGAGTGCTCGCACGAAAGCGTGCCGGAAAGATCGGGGATCGCCACTCCCTCCCTCCCGTCGGGTTCGCCAAGCTCGATGGTCAGGCGGGTTGGATCACCCGGAACCCTCGGACGGCGGCCGCATTCGCCAGGCGCTCGTCGTACGTCACGAAGCCCCGCAGGTCCGAACCGAGCTGCTCGGCGCTCGCGAGGTGGATGGCGTCGAGCGATCGAAGATCGGCCGGGGGCAGCAGTCCGGCCGCGTGGAGGACGCGATCGTTTACACGCAGCAAGTCCACCCGCGCGAGCACCTCCCTGCCTCGTCGAACCGCGTCGGGCCCAAGGGGAAGGAGCGCGCGCGCGACCTCCGTCCGGGCAAGGGCACTTGACACAAGCGGCCGACGGCGACCCAGATGGCGCCGCAGCGCCGCCGACTCGGGTTCGCGAACGGCGAGCTTCACCAGCGCCGACGAGTCGACGTACGTCGCCCGTTCAGCGCTCATCGCGGCGCAGTCGATCGAGGACGCTCGACGGGGCTTCCTGTCCGGGCGCCAGGACCAACGGCTCAGGCAAGTCCTTCAGGTCCGCCCCCGCCGGCTCGAGATCGCCGGATACCCGCAAGCGTTCGATCGGACGCTGGTTCGGCAGTGGTGCGAGGACGGCCACCGGTCGGCCGCGATCGGTGATCTCGATCGTCTCGCCGGCCTCCACCCGTCGCAGCAACTCGCTGGCGCGCTGACGCAGTTCCCTGATGCCCGTCGATGCCATGTGCTAACAGTAGCACATCTTGCGGGAGCCCTTATTGGAGCCCTTATGAATCCTGTTTCTTGCGTCTCATGCGTCTCTTGGAGGTACTGGGTGAACGCGGCTGAGACGCATGAGACGGCTCACTTGGACTCCGGTATGCGGGTACCAACCTCTGGGGCCACGCCCGCGCCTTCGGATCTCCGGGGGCATATCCCGTTCCCGTACACTGCGGGACCATGACCGCATCCGATTCGCGTCGCCTCGTCATTCTCACAGAGGGACAGTTCCGGGCCCACAATGCCAAGACGGCGATGGGTGTCATCCGCTACGGAACCGACGAGATCGTCGCGCTCCTGGACTCCTCGATCGCCGGCCGGAATGTGAGTGAATGGCTGCCGGGCCACGACATCCCGGCTGTTGCGACACTGGATGAGGCCCTGGCGATGCCCCGTCGGCCGGATACGCTCCTCATCGGGATTGCGCCGACCGGCGGCCGCCTCCCGGACGACTGGCGGGCCATCATCGTCGATGCCCTCCGAGCCGGCCTGAACGTCCATTCCGGCCTTCACACCTTCCTCGGCGACGATGCGGCATTCTCCGCCGAAGCGGCCGCAACCGGGGTCGAGATCGTCGACTACCGGCGACCGCCCGAGCGGCACGAGACGGCAGTCGGACGGCGACACCGGCCGGGCTCGCGGGTGATCCTGACGGTCGGCACGGACTGCGCGATCGGCAAGATGTCGGTCGCTCTCGAGCTGCGCACGTCCGCCCTCAAGGCGGGCGACAACTGCGTCTTCGTCCCGACCGGCCAGACCGGCATGATGATCGACGGTTGGGGTGTCGCCATCGATCGCGTCATCAGCGACTTCGCGCAGGGCACCGTCGAGTGGCTGACGGGCGAAGCCGAATCGCGCGGGGACTGGGTGCTCGTGGAAGGTCAGGGGTCCCTGGATCACCCGGCCTACTCGTCGGTGACCCTGAGCCTCATCCACGGCTCGACGCCCCACGCGCTCGTCATGGTCCACAAGCCGGGCCTGGCCAACCACGACTTCGACCACCTGCCCGACGTGTCCTTCCCGATTGCCGATCTGCCCGGGTTCATCCGCCTCCACGAGAGCGTGGCCGCGCTCATCGCTCCGACGAAAGTCGTTGCCCTCGCCCTCAATACGTCTCTCTATCCCGACGACGCCGATGCCCGGCGGGTCATCGAGGACATCTCCCGGGCGACGGGCCTGCCCGCCGCGGACCCCGTCCGCTTCGGCGGCGACGAACTCTGGGCGTCGATCCACCAGGCCGTCGAGGCCCTGCCGTGGGTCTTGGCGAACGACGCCCGGGCCACCGCGTGACGCTCCGGATCCGCCACGAGACCCTCAAGCTCCGGCTCAAGGAGCCGTTCCGCATCGCTCGATCGGATCACGACGCCGGCGCGTTCGTGACGACCGTGGTCGTCGAGCTCGAAGATGATCGGTTCCCGGGAATCGTGGGCGTCGGCGAGGGGTATCCGGATCGGTTCTACGGCGATACGCCGGAAACGATGGCGGCTGTCTATCCGCTTCTTCTGGCCTCGCTCGGTGAGCCCGACCCTTCGCCCGATGGACTGCGCGCCGCAGGCGACGCGATGCACGACGCGATCCGCTGGAACGGTGGCGCGAAATGTGCGATCGACTCGGCCCTCCACGATCTCGTCGGGAAGGTCACGAGTCGGCCGGTCTGGAACCTGCTCGGCCTGTCGCCGGCCATCCCACCGACCGACTTCACGCTCGGCCTGGATGAACCTTCGGTGGTCGCCGAGCGCGCCCGCCGCGCCGCCGCATTCCCGGCCCTGAAGATCAAGTGTGGCGGGCCGGCCGACGTGGCCACGATTCGCGCCGTGCGCGACGTCTTCGACGGACCGATCCGCGTTGACGCCAACACGGGCTGGACGCCCGAGATCGCCCGCGCCCTGGTGCCGGATCTCATCGCACTCGGCGTGGAACTCATCGAGCAGCCGTTCCCGGCCACGCGCCTGGACTGGATGGCAGACCTCCAGCAACTCACGGATCTGCCGATCGTGGCCGATGAGTCGTGCGTGACCGACGAGGACCTCGACGGGCTCGTCGGCGTCGTCGCCGCCGTCAATGTGAAGCTCGCAAAGGTCGGCGGACCGGGCCCGGCGGCGCGGATGCTTGCCCGCGCGCGGGACCTGGGTTTCCGCCGATTCCTCGGCTGCATGGAGGAGACATCGGTTGCGATCGCCGCCTCGGCCGCGTGCGCGTCCCTGGCGGAGTGGGTGGATCTCGACGGCTGCCTCCTGCTCGCCGACGACCCATTCGAGGGATTGGAGCTGCGGCCGGACCACCGCTGGCGGCTCGGCGATGGACCCGGGCTCGGCGTCAGCCGGACCCCGGTTTGACAGGAGCGGGAGCATTGCCGGGCGGCAGTGCACCGCGGCGGGACTGCCTCGACCATGGGCATCAGGGGGTCGGAACCGCCTGTGGATAACTTGGTGGACGAAAAGGTGGAGAACACCCCTATCGGCCAGAGTGCCTCCGGACGTACCATGACCGCGTCGGCAACGAACCTCGGGAGGGCGTCCGCCGGCCCCCAGATACCCCCGGCCGCGGGTCACGGTCCATCTCGCCGTGCCTCGCGCGAGTTTCCGTCGCGCATCGACGTGGAGGATAGATATCGATGGTTGCGCGCCCCGCGCCCGTGGGAGCGCCGTCCGACGAGGCGCTCGAATTCGTCCGGTTCTGCTACGAGCGGAAGAAGGTCGGCTGGCCCGAGCTGTATGACGAAATGTGCGGCGTTGCCGGCCGAGGCCTCTTTCGGGGCTGGGGATCGGAGGATCTCGCGGCGAACGGAATCGGGCTCACGCTGTTCGAGATGCCGGCCCTCGCCGCGCTGGTCAGCGCGGTGGTCACGGAGGACCGGGCTCGCCTTCGCGTGAGGATCGCCGCCGAGGTCTGACTGCCCGCCACTGTCCATACGTGCTGGGGTTCGGCGCTCTTCGGCACCGCGGTCGTCCGGGGTGTCGCACCCGTCGATCGGCCGCCGGCAGGGTCGTCCAGCCACGAACGGGGTCGTTCAGGCGCGAATGCGACGCCTCGCCATCTCGCCCTCGATCTGTCGCTCGGCCTCGACGTACCGGTCGATCTGCTCGCGGAGCTGGTTGGCCTCGGGCACGTACAGGTGGACCTGCTGCTGGAGGATGTAGCTCAGGCGCCGGCTGGTCATCCTGACGTGATCCAGGTTCTTCATGAGGACCAGGGGATCCATCGACGCGAGATCGGATGGGTGGTACATCTGCTGCATGGCCGCATTCTAGCGGGGCCCGGGGCCCGGGGCCCGGGGCCCGCGGATCCCGCTACCTGCGAGGGCGGGCTACAGCGCGCGCAGTCGGGGCGGCCACGTCCAGTCGACGGGAACCGAGGCTCCACTGAGGGCTCTTCGGCGGCTGAGGTCGGTCGCGCCGAGGACGAGAATTCGGTCCAGTTGCGTCGCTCGGCCCGCCTCGGCACCCCACAGCTTGGTCATCTTGCGCGCGGGATGGACGTCATCCAGCGCAACGCCGGCCAGCTTGTAGCCTTCGGGAGCCGCGGCCTCCGCCCAGACCTGTTCGGCCAGGCCGATGCCGTTCCTGATGGTGCGACCGCGATCGGTCGCGACGTCGCCGATCACGAGCACCAGGATTGCGTCGTCGGTCAGAGCCGGCCGGAGCCCATGGAGGACCTCGCGCATGAAGGCGAGGTACGGCGCTCGGTGGTGCGCGTCGTCGAGCGTCGCGTCGATAGCGCGTGGATCAAAGCCGAGGAACCAGGCGCGCAACCAGTTGTAGTAGCCGTACTTGACCACCCGCAGGTACGGCGGCGATGTCACGACCAGCCGGATGCGGTCAGGAAGCCCTCGAGATCGGAGTGTGGACGCGGCCCGACGCCCGGCGTCCCTGGCATCGCCGAGGAGAGAGATCCCGGCCGAGCCCGGAAGTGGGGCACGGAAGAGTCGGTCGAGCTTCGCCGCGAGTCCGGCGAACACGTCACGCTCCGGTGACGCGAACTGGGTCCGCGCGGCGAAGTCGCGCACATATCGGGGCGCCATGCTGAACGTGTTGGGCATCAGCTCCGACAGGTACGAGGCACTCTTGCCGTGGAGGATCCCGGTGATGGCGGCCGCCAGGAAGCGGTCCACTCGATCATCGAGATCCAGGGCATCCCGGACGTAGAGGAGCTGCCCGAAGGTCGTCGGGTGGAAGGCGATCGCCACTTCGGCCGGAACAGGCTCCGGGCCCCCGCCAGCGGGGTCGTGCTGGATGGCCGCAGCGAGTTCCAGGTAACGGGCCGACGCTGCCGGCCAGGCGAGTCGGAGTCGCGCCAGCCGCGTTCTGGATTCGGCGGCCGTCGCCGGTTCCACTTTCGATGCCGTGAGGAGATGGGCGAACGGATTGAGATCGTTGCCGACCCCGATCCGGCCCTCCGCGCTCGCCTGGAGCGGGACCGTCCCGCGCCCCGCGAACGGATCCAGGACGACGTCTCCCGGCCGGCTGTACCGGGCGATGAACGCGTGGCTCAGGGCGGCCGGGAAGCTCGCGAGGTACGAGCACATCGGATGGAACGGATGCCCCCACAGCCGCCGCTGCGCCTTCCATTCGGGCTCGATCCCGAGGCGCGGCAACTCGGTGGATAGCTCGAGGTCGAGCTGGGTCGGCGCGGCGCTCTCGGCGCCGGAAATCGCGGCCATCTGGCGGTCTGGGCTCCCGTCGCCCGCCGGCGCAACCCGGTGCACCCGTCGGGGCCGGTGACCATAGCCCGTGCATCCCCCCGCCTGTCAATAGGTCGAACGGCGCAATTTTCCGGCGAGCGGCGAAACGCGCCACGTCGACGCGACGTTCAGGCGAGTTCGGCCAGCAGGAGGTCGAGGGTCTCGATGGTTCGGTCCACGTCCGCCTCCGTGATCACGAGCGGCGGCTTGATCTTGAGGACCTCATGATCCGGCCCGTCCGCACTGAGCAATATGCCGTGCGCCAAAGCTCCTTCGACAACGGCGGCGGCAAGTTCTGTTGCCGGTTCGCGCGTCGCCCGATCCCGGACGAGGACCACGCCGAGGAACAGCCCGAGGCCCCGCACGTCACCGATTGCCTGATGCCGCCCGGCGAGTTCGCGCAGGCCGGCGACGAATCGTGCCCCGGACTCGAGCGCGCGCGCTCTGAGCCCCTCTTCCTCGATGACGTCGAGAACGGCGATTCCGACCGCGGCCGAGACCGGGTTGCCACCGAACGTGTTGAAATACTCCATCCCGTTCGCGAACGCGTCGGCGACGGCGCGCGTCGTCACGACCGCCCCGAGCGGATGGCCGTTGCCGAGCGGCTTGCCCATCGTGACGATGTCCGGCATCGCGCCGTCGACCTCGAATGCCCACCAGTGACTGCCGACGCGGCCCAAGCCAACCTGGACCTCATCGGCGATGGCGAGCGCGCCGGCCGCGCGGGCCACCTCGAAGGCGCCCGACACGTAGCCAGGCGGTGGAACGACCTGACCCGCTGACCCGGGCGCGGATTCCATGAAGAACGCGCCGACGGGGTGACCATCGTCCGCGGCCGCCGTCAGGACGGCTTCGAGATCGGCGAGGTACGGATGCGCCTGCACGCGGCCCTCGGTCGTGCCGGGCCGCGGTCCGTCGCCCGAGTGGCGACCGCGATACGGATCGGGAAGAGGAGCGACATGGGTGCTTGCCGGGCGCCCTGAACCGCCCGGTCCATCGAACTTGTACGGGCTGATGTCCACGAGCCCGCTGGTGTTGCCGTGGTAGCCCGACTCGAGGGCGGCCACGTCACGCCGTCCGGTCACGGTTCGGGCCATCCGGAGGGCAAATTCGTTCGCCTCGCTGCCGGAGTTGACGAGGTGGACAACGTCGAGGCCCGCCGGGAGCGTTGCCGTCAGGCGGTCCGCGTAGTCGAGGATCAGTGGGTGCAGGTACCGCGTGTTCGTCTCGAGGAGAGCCTTCTGGCGCGCGGCGGCCTCGACGACACGCGGATGGGCATGCCCGACGTGCGCGACGTTGTTCACGAGGTCGAGATACGCGCGGCCGTCCGCGTCGTACAGGTGCGCACCACTGCCCCGGACGATCGTCAAAGGCGCGCGATAGCTCAGCGACAGGTCTGCTCCGAGGCGCCGACGGCGCCGCGCGAGGAGGTCGACAGTGTTCATCGAGGCCGCGCTCATCGGCCCGCGGCTCCGTGGGCATGCTCGCGCAGCTGGGACGGGGGCATCGCAGCGAGTCGTTTGAGCAGGTCCCAGGCAGGCTCTTCGGATACACGCAGGTAGGGGTCCGGGGAGAGGCGTGCCTGGCTGGCGGCGATGGCAACGCTCATGGCCAGCCTCGCAAGGATCAGCGACGGCAGCGCGTCCAGCTCGTCGACGGTAAGGGGACAGGTGGTTGTGAAGCCCGCCACCACGGCCTCCATGACCGCGACGGGATCACCACGGCCAAACATTGCATAGGCACAGGTCACCGCGGCTTCCTGGGCCGTCACGGAATGGACCATGTCGCCGAAGTCCAGGAGCCCGGCGACGCGCGACCCGTTGTCGTTCACAAGGACGTTGTGATCGTTGGCATCGTTGTGGATTGGGCTCCGGCGGAGGGTCGTGAGTCGCGGGACGAGGTCCGCTCGGAGGCGATCGTGGACTCCGGCGAGCAAGCGTCGGTGGTCCGGGTCATCGACATCGCCGAGCCCGCCGGCGATGACGGATTCGGCCCGCAACACGTCCCATTGGAATTCCCGGCGCGCGGCCGGGTGATCGAAGTCGAGGAGGGCCGTGGCGCTGCGACCCATCGTCGCGCCGAGGTTCGTCCAGAGATCGCTGCTCGGCGCGGTGATCAAGGCGAGCGTCCGGCCCGGCAGCCAGGTGAGGACGCGGGCCCACGGCGGGCCGGGGTCACCGAGGGCCACGAGTTCCCGCCCATCGACGGCCGTGGTCACCTGCTGGACGGGCACCCCTCCCCGCCCGACCCGGACCATGGCCTCGTGCTGACATTCGAGGAACGCCGGTTCCTCAGCCAGGTTGGCGATCTTGAGGACATGGGTCGGTCGGCCGTCGACGTCACGCACGAGCACGTTCCGATCGCGCTCGCTCGGCAGATCGTCGAGCTGCCCCGCGAGACCCCACCAGCGCTGGAGGGCCGTCGCGGCCTCAGCCATCGAAACCTCCGGCCGGGACGCGATCCAGGATGCGGTCGGTGCCATGGGCCTAGCGTAGCGCGCGCGAACCCTGCGGTAGAGTTGGGCCAGTCCCCGTAGCTCAGTGGACAGAGCAGCCGCCTTCTAAGCGGAAGGTCGCAGGTTCGAATCCTGCCGGGGGCGCCAATTTGAGCACTTTCTGATTATCGCCACGCAGCGGTCGGCAGGTCTGTGTCGGCCATGGTTTCCGTCAGAACGGCCCCGATGACGGCCCGCTCCCGGGCGGATCCTATCGCCGGCGGTAGGTCAGCCACGCCAGGGTCACGATTGCGGCCGCGACCCCGGCCACGGCCCCGGAGCGGAAAGCCAGCGCGAACGCCTCGGGCGGTGGGTTGTACAGCCCCGAGCCCGACCAGGGCGGTCCGAGGATGCCCGAGCACACGGTGCTCGAGACCTGGCCGACCCCGTCGATCGCCGTGCAGGACAGCGGAATGAACATGAGCACGCCGAGGATGAACGCGAGGAGCCCGATGAGTGGGGGCCAGAAGATGCGCGGTCGGCGGCGAAGCGGCCCGAGGACGAGCAGGGCAAGCCCGACCAGGAAGAACGGCGCGCCGATGCTGAACCCGGTCACGAACCCGAAGGCCACCAGTCCCAGCGCCACGATCCAGTAGCTCAGCGCGCAACCTCGATGCGAGGTCCGGATTATCCCACGGGTGCGGCGGCGTTCCGGAGCACTCGCCTGGGGAGTGGTAGGCGGGGTCCGGACCGTACACCCGGCGATGTTGAGCGTGGTCTGCGTTTCGATGAGGCGTCTCATTCCCGCAATTGCCGCCTACCACGCGTGTGGGGAGTGGACGGTCGGTCCGTACCGTGTGCCAGTCCAATCAGGCCGAACCGGCACCCCCGGAACGAACGCCCGGGCGCCATGCGCACGCAGCGGGCCGCGACCACTCCGGCCTCGGGCCGATGACGAAACCGGATGCCTCCAGACCACGCCGAAACCGCACAGGGCACCCCGCACCGGGGGTACTGCCCCCGATTGGACCGAAGTACGGCTTCCCTCACCTCATACCCACCGGTACGTTCACGTCTGCAACCAGCCGGACCGCACTCGTCCGCACCGGACGGACTCGGCTCGGCGGCAAGACGAACTGATTGCACCAGAACCGATAATCGGCTTGCGGGCCGCAGCCCACAGGCGAGTGCCGCCGGGCCGCAGCCCACAGGCGAGTGCCGCCGGGCCGCAGCCCACAGGCGAGTGCCGCCGGGCCGCAGCCCACAGGCGAGTGCCGCCGGGCGGTGGTCAGACCGTCCGGAGCGCCTCGCCGAAGATCTCGAGGGCTTCGGCAATTTCGGCGCGCGACGCGTCAATGGGCGGGATCCAGCGAACAACCTGGTGCTCGACCCCGCATGCCAGGATGAGGAGTCCCAGGTCGGCCGCCCTTGCCACGAGTCGATCCACCAGTGCGCCATCCGCCTTCTTCGACGCCCGGTCCGAGACGAGTTCCACGCCCACCATCAGGCCCGGTCCGCGGACATCGCCGATGCGTTCGTCCTCGGCCTGGAGTCGGCTGAGGCCCGCCGTCAGCTCCGCTCCGCGAGCCGCGGCGTTCGCCACGAGCCCTTCGCTCTCGATGGTCTCGAGGACCGCCAGCGCAGCCGCGCAGGCCACCGGGTTGCCGCCGTACGTCGATCCGTGGGCGCCACGACCCCAGCGCTCCTGCAGGTCCCGGGACGTCGCGATCGCCGACAGCGGAAGCCCGTTGGCGATGGCCTTGGCGATGCAGACGACGTCCGGCACGATTCCGGCTCGCTCGAACGCCCACATCGCGCCGGTACGCCCGTAGCCGGTCTGGATTTCGTCGGCGACGAGCAGGATTCCGTGCTCGTCACAGAGTTCCCGCAAGCCGCGCAGGAATGACGTCGGGGCGGGCAGGTAGCCTCCCTCGCCCTGGATGGGCTCGATGAAGATGGCCGCGACCGTTGACGCCGGCACCACACCGGCGAACATCGTCCGGAGGCGTTGCAGCGAGACCTCCGTCGCCCGGTCCTCGTCGCCGTCGAATTCCCGCCAGACCGACGGGAACGGCGCGAGATAGATGGACGGCAGCAGGGGTTCATAGCCGCGCCGGTAGTTCGGCGACGAGCTCGTGATCGACGTGGCCCCGTACGTCCGCCCGTGAAACGCGCCAGCGAAACCGATGATCACCGGCCGACCGCTGACGCGACGGGCGAGCTTCATGGCGCCGTCGATGGCCTCCGAGCCCGAGTTCAGCAGGAAGATCGAATCGATCGGGTCGGGCAGCGTCGCGGCAAGCCGGTCGACGAGGCGGACGACGGGCTCCGAGTAGCCGATGGCGCCGGTCGGGCCGATCAGGCGGTCCACCTGGGCGTGGATGGCGGCCGTCACGGCCGGATGGGCATGGCCGAGTGCCGTCACGGCGATGCCGTTGGCGAAGTCGAGGTAAGCCTTGCCGCTCGTGTCGTACAGCCGGTGACCGACGCCGTGGCTCCAGGAGCGCTCGAAATAGCGCCCGAGGACCGGGGTCAGGTGCCCGCCGGCAAGGACGGCGAGATCGAGGTCGGACGTCTGGTCGGCCATGTCGGACGAGTATAGGCAGGCATCCCCGGGCCACGCGGTGGCATGATGCGCAGGCACCCGGCATTCCACTCGATCGAGGTACCCGTGTCCATCGACCTCCGCCTGACCGACGAGAACAGGCTCGTCCAGCAGACCGTTCGCGACTTCGCCGAGAACGAGATCCTGCCCTACATCCGTGCCTGGGATGAGAGCGGCGAGGTCCATCGCGAGGTCTTCAGCAGGATGGGCGAACTCGGACTGCTCGGCGCCCCCATATGGGAGGCGTGGGGCGGTTCGGGCATGGACTACCTGAGCTTCGCGATCATCTGCGAGGAGCTGGAGCGGGCCGACACGGCGTTCCGGGTCGTCCAGAGCGTCCACGTCGGGCTCAACTCGTTGACCCTGATGCAATGGGCCACGGACGAGCAGCGCCAGCGCTGGCTCGTGCCTCAGGCCCGCGGCGAGAAGCTGGCGACCTTCGGATTGACCGAACCCGGCGTCGGGACGGATGCGGCGAACCTCGCCACGACCGCGCGTCGGGACGGCGATTCCTACGTCCTCAACGGCCAGAAGATCTGGATCAGCCTCGCCGACATCGCCGATCATTTCCTCGTCTTCGCGTCGGTCGATCGGTCGAAGAAGCACAAGGGCGTCACCGCGTTCCTCCTCGAGCGCGGCATGACCGGGCTCACGACCGGGACCCTGCACGGCAAGCTCGGGATCCGGGCCGGCAATACCGGGCTGATCAACCTCGACGAGGTCCGCGTCCCGGCCGAGCATCGGATCGGTGAGGAAGGCGAGGGTTTCCTCATCGCGATGAGCGCCATCGACCAGGGGCGCTTCACCGTCGCGGCCGGAAACGTGGGCCTGGCCCAGGCCTGCCTCGATGCGTCCCTCAAGTACGCCCACGAGCGCGAGACGTTCGGCGTGGAGATCGGGCGGCACCAGCTCGTCAAGCAGATGCTGGCCAAGATGGTCGCCGGCATCGAGGCCGGGCGGCTTCTCGTCTGGCGCGCGGCGTTCCTGAAGAACCACGGGGTCCGCAATACGCGTGAGACGTCCCTTGCGAAGTGGCACGCAACGGACCACGCGGTCGCGAGCGCCCTCGACGCCATCCAGATCCACGGCGCGAACGGGTACAGCAACGAGTTCCCCGTGGAGCGCTACCTCAGGAACGCCAAGGCCGCGGTCATCTACGAGGGGACCAGCCAGCTGCACACCTTGATCCAGGCCGACTACGCCCTCGGCTATCGCGAGGATCGGCCGATTCGGTGCGAGCCCCTTCCCGCACAGGGTGTCGACCGCCTCCCCGCGTCCGTCGCCGCCGGCGCGGGTCGGGCCTGACCAACTTCCCGCTCCAGCCAACCGGACTGGAGACCGCGGCCGGGCGGTTCAGCACGCCCGAGGTTCGTACCTCGCGTCCCTCGCCGACGGATCATTGGGGCCGTATTCGCTGAGGGTCGGGCTCGAGGCTGACCAGGTCGGCGACGGCCGGTCGCATCGAAATGGCTTCCTCCGGGTCGGCGATCGACCTCGCGCCGAGCGCCCCGAGCTCACCGGTGAGAACACCTTCGATGAGCAGGACGACGGAGCCCGCCAGCATCTGGACGGCGGTCGATGTCAGGGGCCGGCCAGGGAGGTCGGCCTTCCTCGCGGAGAAGAGCGAGCCATGGGCCCAACCGAACGGGCTGACGAGCAGGGCAACGATTCCCACGACCTCGAAGGCCACGCCTCCCTGTGGCCAGACGAGGAGCGTGACCCCCGCCATCCCAAGGGCGATTCCAGCCACCACGACGATCGGAAGGCGATCGCGGAAGTAGATCCAGCCGAGCACCGCGAGCCAGACCGGCATGAGCGCGATGAGCATCGCCGCGATCCCGGACGCGACCGTCAGCTCGCCGAACGCCACGAAGCCGTTGCCGATACCGAGCAGGAGGGCTCCCACGATGGCGGCGTCGCGGATCTGGCGACGCGATGGCCGGACCCGGAGGAGGTCACCCCGGACGATCTCCACGGCGACCAGGAGTGAACCGGCGATGGCGAATCGGATGGCGAGCATGAGGAATGGGGGAATGCTCTCGATGGCGATCGCAATCCCGAGGTACGTGGAGCCCCAGACCACGTAGAGGGTGGCCATGGCCGCCCACAGGGCGACGCCGCTCGTTCGCTTTGGCATAGTTGACTGGTCCAAGGTTCGGAGTGTAGCGGGACATGGGCGGGTGCGCCACCCTCAGATTCCGGGAGTCGTGGGTCTCTTCCCCCGGGTCGGGGCCGGGCCGGGCCTCGTGGGCCGGCCCTTGACCTGGGCCGGCCTCGGCCCGGCCCGAATTCCTAGGCCGCGATCGCCGAGCCCGAATCGGGTCGACAGGAACGGCAGGGCCGGTAGCCGGCCTGGACCGCCGAGGCCAGGGATCGGAATGGTCTGCGGTGCGGAGCCCCGATGCGACGAGCATGGTGGCATGTCGGCAGGCACACAACCCCGGTGGTGGCCGATCCGAGGTACCGCAGCCCGGAGCGGGCCTGGGCTTCCAGGGCGACCGTATCGAGCCCTTCCGTCTCCAGGACCGTGCGCTTGGCCTCGGGGCCTCCCAGCGAGTACTGCCCGATGGTCCCATCGCTCCGAACCACGCGATGGCAGGGGACGACGAGGGGCACCGGGTTGTGGGAGAGGGCCGTCCCGACAGCCCGAACCGCCTTCGGATGACCGATCTCGGCGGCGATCCAGCCGTATGGTCGAACCTCGCCACGCGGGATCTCGAGTGCCTTGAGCCAGACCGCCACCTCGAAGGGCGTGTGGCCGCGGAGGTCCAGCGGGATCCGGATCCGACGGTTGCCCGCGAGGCGCGCCGCGACTGCCATCGCCATTCGCTCCGGAACCTGCTCGGTGCGGCGGAGCGGACGGCCCACGTGCTCGGCAAATCGGTCCTGGAACCTGGCAGCGTCGTCGGCCCGATCGAGCCATGAGATGCCGCGCCCGTTCCAGGCAATCCCGATGGCGCCGAGCGGCGATGGCAGCTCCGCCCATGCATCGGCCAGGCCAACCCGGACGAGGGCGCCGAGGGCCACGTCGTGGGGAGCGGGAGAGCCCAGCGCCGCCAGCCCGGCAATGATCTCGTCGTCCCGTGGAGGGGCTTCGGTTGCTGCGATATCGTGCCGGCGAATGGGTCCGGTGTCGCTCATGCGGTCTTCTCCTTCTCAGAGCGCGGCTGGTCATGGGGTCCGCTGGTCAGCTGTCGACGAAGGATCGCGAGGCCTCGGGCGACCTGCGCCTTGACGGTGCCTTCGGGTCGCCCGAGCGCCACGGCCGTCTCCGTGACGGACATCCCATCGACGTGGCGAAGCACCACGGCCTCGCGGATCCTGGGTGCCAGGCTCAGCAGTGCGATGGCAAGGTCGCGTTCTTCCTCCCGACGCTCGGCGATCGCGGACGGGAGGGCGTTCGAGGTCACCATCGGTTGCCAGCCCGCTTTCACGAGTGGTTCGATGCTGGTCGCAGGTCGCCTGTCGGCGATCCGCCGTCGACGGTTCCGGGCAAGATTGAGCGTGATGGTGGCGAGCCATGGTCGGAGGCGCAGCGCCCGGATTCGATCGCGGTCGTAGCTCGAAAGAGCGTCGTAGGCCCGGACGAGGGCATCCTGCGTGACCTCCTCCGCATCACTGGGCACACCGAGATACCGGTTCGCGATCGTGAACAGCCGTCTCGCATGCGCGTCGACGAGTGTCGGGAACGCCAGATCGAGATCGGTGGCAAGGCCTGCGGCGAGGGCGAGGTCAGCGTCCATCACTCTCCGGAACACCGCCCGGGCGGGATCGGTTGCAGTGTGGCGTGGATCAGGCCGCTGCGAGGACCTCGATCTCGCCGGTCGGCTGGACCAGAAAGATCCAGACGTCCCAGGCAACGTGGCTGACGATCAGGGTACCGAGGGGAACGCCCGCCGCATAGAGGGCGCACCAGTGCGCGCCGGCGACCCCAGCCGCGCCGATGAGCGTGAAGTTGCCGGACGTGACGTGGACACCGCCGTAGGCGCCGGCCGCGAGGGCCGCCCCGCGCCAGCGGCCGAATCGGCGCATGAGCGCTGCCTGGACGAGGCCACGCCAGAAGAGCTCCTCGGCCGGCCCGATGACCGTGGCCAGCCTCGTCGCGATTTCTCTGCGTGGTCGCAGGGCCCGAAGGCTGTAGATGTCGCGGATCTGGGCGTCGCCCTGTGGCACGTAGCGGCGCGCGAACCGATCCCCGATCTCGAATGTGACGTACAGGATCCCGGCCGAGAGGAGCCCGAGAGGAATGTGCCAGAGCCGCACGCGAGCGCCACGAGCCCGTGCCGACGTCAGGAGCGCAAGCGACCCCAGCGACAGGCCGGTCAGCGTCATGCGATCCCAGAACCGCGCGCGGGGGCCACGAAACGTGGCCGTGAAGGCGGTGGCCGCTGCCGCCAGCCCGATGACGAGTGCGAGGGAACCGGGGCGGTCGTCGGCGGTCGAGGTCCTAGCCACGGAGGAGACCGGACAGGAGGACCCCCAGGACAAGAAGACCCCCGAAAGCCAGGTGGAGGCGCGCGGTCTGGAGGTCGATCATCGCGATCGCCCTCGTCTGGCCGGTCGCGCCGAGTTCCGCGGAGCGAACCACCTGGGCGAGGAACGGCAGCGACAGGATCGCCACCAACGTGGCTGGTGGCAGGAGTCCGGCCGCGACGGTGAGCCCCAGGGTCATGTAGGCACCGAGGACGAGCGCCACGTAACCGTAGTGTGCCCACTCCTTGCCCACCCGCGAGGACAGCGTCACGATGCCGGCCCGGGTGTCCTCGCTGATGTCGCGCCATTCATTCCCGTGCAGGATCGCCGCCACGAGGAGGCCGACCGGAATGGAGAGGATGCCCGCGACGAGGCTCCACGATCCCGTGACCGCAAAGTAGCTGCCGACAACCATGAGCGGCCCCATGAGCACGAAGACGAGCGGTACGCCGAGCGCCCGGTACTTGTACTGGAGGGGCGGGGCGGTGTAGCCCCAGCCACCGATGAGGCCAGCGAGCCCGAGCGCGGCGATCGCCGGGCCGCGCAGCCACAGGAGGTAGACCCCGACCGCCACGGCCAGGCCGAAGGCCCCGAACGCGACGATGAACGCGGTCCGTTCGGTCATCCGACCCTTGACGATCGCATGGCTTGCCCGGGGCGAGACGATCGTGTCGATGCCCTGCCGGACGTCGTAGATTTCATTGACGATGTTGGTGCCCGAATGCAGAAGGACCGCCCCGACCAGGGCGGCAAGGAACGGCAGGAGCTCGAAGCGGCCGTCCACGTACGCGAGCGCCGATCCCACGGCAACCGGGATCACAGAGGCGGTGTAGGCGAATGGCCGCACGATCTCCCATGTCGCCCCGGCGCGCCGCCGGAGTGCCTCCACGGGTCCGAGCCGGCGATCGTCGTCGAGCGCGCCACGGACAGGCCCCGGATCGATGAGCACCGCGGCGGTTGAGGGTGCGCTGCCGACCGCCCATGGGCGCGTCGCCGATGAAGGAGCTGTACCGACCGGCAGTCCCGCGAAGATCGTGGCCGCGGCGAGCAGCTCGTCGATCTGCCGGTCCTCCTGGAGAACCGGCTGGAGCAGGGGGAGCTGAAGGCCCGTCTCGGTCCGGAACGCCAGCGCCTTCTCGGCCACATCTTCGCGTGTCCCGCACAACATGAAGGCATCGAGGAGACCGTCCGGAATGAGGTTGCCGGCCGACGTGAAGTCCTCGGCCCGCCAGGCGGTGGCGATGGCATCGCGCAGCTCGCGATCAAAGCCGGCCCGGCCGAGCGAGATGTCCGAGAGGATCGACATCATGTAGATGACGAATGGCTCACGCTTGGCGCGGTTGAGCGCCTCTCGCCGGGTCTTGTCCACGAGTGATAGCAGGTAGCCGGCCGTTTCGATGGCGTCGGGATCGCGGCCCGCTTCGATCGCGGACGACCGCAGCCGCTCGAGGATCCCACGGAGTGAGGGAATCGATTCGGCGGGTCGGGCGAGGTAGCCATCGGCCTTCTGGCCGGCAAGGGCCACGAACTCCCGGCGATAGGCGGCGATCACGAGGGGGATCCGGTGGGTGGGCGGGAACATCGGCTGGATCGGCGGCAGGCCCGGCGTGGCGGATGGAAGCCGCTCGCCGGCCCACAGGGCACGGACCTGGTCCATCGCCGTCGATACCCTCTCGATGGCCGCGACCGGCTCGTACGGGATGCCCATCTGCTTGAGCCTGATCGGCAGCCCCGTCCCGATGCCCATGACGATTCGACCAGGCAGGATTTCGTCGAGAGCCGAGCCGGTCATCGCCAGGACCACCGGATGGCGCGTATTCGGGTTGACAGCGCCCAGGGCAACGCGGAACGACCCGCCGTCGCGGTCGCGCGCGACGCCGTGCGCGACCAGCGTCGCGAACGTGACGGCATCACGTTCGAAGTAGGAATCGTGGATCCAGACCGAATCGAGGCCGACGTCTCGCGCGCGCCGTGACCAGTCGACGACATCGTCCGGGTCGCCGCGAGCAGCCAGGCCAAGGCCGATCCGGCGGGTGAGTGCGGGCATCGGGCCCTCCGAGTGGATCCGGGTCGCCGCGGTGGCGCTCCCGTGGGCTCACATGCTACCACGGCGTAGCCGGTTATTCCGCCGCGGCAATCGTGCGACAATCGGGCCACCATGCACCTCGACGAGCAGCACGACGACGTCATCGCCGCTCTCGGCGGCTTCTACCGCACGTGGATCTCCTATCTCGGGATCGAGCTCGGGTTCTTCCATGCGCTCCGGGCCGCGGGCGGGGCCGGCCTCAGCGTCGATGCGCTCGCCGTACGGACAGGGACGCACCCCAGGGCGGTCGAGACCTGGGCCTGGGCAGCCGACGCACACGGGTTGATCAGCTCCAGCGACGTGTTGCGGATCGACGAGGGCCTCGCCGTGGTCCTCATCGATGAACAGCGGACCGTCTATCTCGGCGGACAGGTGATCCACTCAGTCGTCTCGACCCTGGACTGGGACGGGTTGCTCGAGTTCTTCCGGACCGGCGCGCCGATCCGGAATCGGCCGGACCGGTACCGGTCCGCGATCGAGCGCGTGACACGCCAGGATGTCGCCGTCTTCTTCGCGGAGGCCCTGGCCGCCCTGCCCGATCTCGTCGCCCGGCTGTCGACCGGTGGCCGCATCCTCGACGTGCACTGCGGTGGGGGGCGGTGGCTGCTCGCCATGGCCCAGCGATTCCCGGATCTGCGCCTCTTCGGGATCGAGGACGAGCCCGATTCACGCGCTCGTGCGAACCAGCTGATCGAGGACGCCGATCTTCAGAATCGCATTCGCATCGACTCGGTGTCGATCGACCACGTCGCGGCGGGCGGGCGCTTCGATCTCATCTACTTCCAGTACGCGTTGCACGTGCTCGATGATCCGGCCGCATCGCTTCGCGCGGCCTGGCCGGCTCTCGAGGACGACGGCTGGTTGCTGGTGCTCGACTGGCTGCTGCCCACGGACCAGGACGAACTGCACTCGATCCATGGCGAGCTGATCGCCGGCGTCCACCTCGATGAGGTGTTCATGGGGGCGGGGCTTCGTGACGCTGGCGCGTACCTGGCCTGGTTCGAGGCGGCTGGAACACCCGTGCCGACGGTCATCGAGCTCCCTTCCGGAGCGACGCTCTTCGCCCTCCATCGTTCGAACGCGGCCTGATCGCCGTTTGCGTGGCTCCGATCCTCACCCTCGATCCAGCGCTCAGCCGTCAGCTGGCGATTCACGAGGCGCGCGTCCACGCCCATGGTGGCCGCGAGCTGCGCGATCTGGGTGATGGATTTCTGCTTCATGACCCGTCCGATGCCGAGCCGTTCTGGAACCGCCTCGTCGCGCTGGACTGGCCGGTCGACCACGACGCCTTCGATCGACGACTCGATGAGATCGTCACCGTGTTCGCCACGCTCGGGCGCCTGCCGCACGTGCGAACGCTGCCGCTCGGCGGTCGCCCGGCGGATCTCGAGACCCGCCTCGTCGGGTCCGGCTTCCGTCTGGTCGGCCGGGATCGAGCCATGGCCCTCGCGGACACCGGACCGGCGATCGGCTTGGCACGAACGCTCGACCGACGGCCGAATCTCCGCGTCGAGCACGTCGGATCCGGGGCGACGTCCCGGGCCATGGATGTGGCCCGAATTCTGGTCGACGCCTTCGACGTCGAGTCCGACCGCATCCCGGCCCTGGCCGCGGAATCTCTTGCCGCGGCTCGCCGCCCTGGCGGGGCGGCGCTGGTGCTCCTCGATGACGATCGGCCGGTCGCAGCGGCGCGTCGCGTGACCCTCGCCGGCATGACCTACCTGTCCTCGATCGGAACCATCCCGTCCCTGCGGGGTCGCGGGTTTGCATCGCTGCTCACGGCGGTCGCGATCACCGAGGCGCTTGCCGAGGGTACCGGCCTCATCCACCTCCTGGCCGAGGCAGGCATGGAGCGAACCGAGCGACTCTATGCCCGACTCGGCTTCGAACCGGTCGGTGCTCCGATCGCCGACCTCCTTTCCCGGTAGCGTCGGCTCCCGCGCCGGGGATGCGGGCGATACCATCAGGGCATGACAGAGATCCCCGGTACGAGGCTGCGTCCCGCCACCCCGGCGGACGCCGACCGCATCGCCGCCCTGTTCACGGACGAGGGGTACCCGGTGACTCCGTCGATGGTTGCCGCTCGACTGACGCGGTTCAGCAGCGACGAGTCGGGCGTCATCGTCGCCGACGCGGACGGGATCGTGATCGGATTCATCGCCTTCCACGTGATCCCCCGATTCGAGCATGACGACGTGGCGATTCGGATCCTGGCTCTCGTGGTCGACCCCGGTGCTCGAGCCCGAGGGGTCGGTCGACGCCTGGTCACCGAGACACAGCGGATCGGCGCTGAACGTGGAGCGGCGTTCGTGGAGGTGACGGCCGGGCACCACCGGCCGGATGCGCGCCGCCTCTACGAATCGATGGGCTACGACGCGGGGCTGACCGCGTATCTGCGCCGTCGTCGCTGAGCCGGGGCCGCCGAGGGAGGCAAGACGAAGGGCGTCCCCGAGGTCCGCCTCCCGGAAGGCCGGCGTCGAGGTGGGCCTTACCACTCCTCGCGATGGACGAGTTCGTGGAGGGGTCGGCGCCCTCCCGGCCTGAGCCGCCGGGTCAGAGCGCTCGGATCGGTCGGGTAGCCGAACGAGAGCAGGAACTCACAGGTCCGGCCGGGTGGGAGCCTGAGGAGACGGCCCGCGAGGTCGGCGTCGTAGACGGTCGCCGGGCAGCTCCCGATTCCCCGCGCCCACGCGGCCAGGATCATGTTCTGCGACGCGAGCCCCAGATCCCAGAGCACGGAGAGCGGTTGACCCGGCCCGCGGGGATCCGGCGTCACGAGCGCCACGGCTGCCGCCGCGCCCGCCAGATGGCCGGCGAACGGCCCGACCGAGGCCAGGGCGCGGAGCCGTTCCCGCTCGGTGATCACGATGAACGCCCAGCGTTGCTGGTTCTTCGAGCTGCCGGCACGCCGTCCCGCCTCGACGATGGCGCCGAGATCGTCCGCGGCCAGCGGCCGATCCTCGAACGCGCGCACAGCTCGCAGACCGGCGATTGCCGTGTCGACGTCCATTCAGGTTCCGATTGCTCCGATGGCGAGGCCATCCTCGACCAGCCCGCGCGCTCCCGGGTCGCCGGAGCCGCCCGGCGTCGACTCGACCTTGGCGAGGGCCGAGAACCCGTGATCCGGCTCGACCGGGCGTCTGACATCAACTCCGGCGGCTGTCGCCGCCGCGTCATCCGGCGACAGGGGACCGCCGAACGCGACGGCGAGGAAGCGCCCGATAGCCGCCCTGTAGGCCGGAAACTCGTAGAGCCAGCTGTGCCGACCTTCGGGAATCGCCAGCGACTCGACGGCCGGCCCCCTCGCGTCCCCGGTTCGGGTGGCTCGGCCCGCGGCAACGAGCCGGGCCATATGGGCGAAGGGGACGACGCGGTCGTCCGTGCCGTGGATCACGAGGACGGGCCCGGCGTATCGCCGCAGGGCGTCGGTCGCCGAGACCTCACGAGCCGTGCGACCGCGTGGCTCGAGGTAGACGCGCGTCGTCAACCAGGCCAGGGGATAGGCGACGACATCGGGGATCGGCAGGTGCGCCAGGCGGAACGTCTGCCTGGTGAGCCGGTACGGGTCGACCGGGGCGGCAGCGACAATCACGGCCGCGACCCGGGGTTCGGCGGCGGCAGCCAGGATGGCTCCGACCGCACCCAGCGAATGTCCCAGGACGGCCACGTTCGTCACGCCCGGATCCGCCAGCGCCCACTCGACCGCGGCCAGGGCGTCGGCGCCGAATTCGCCCGCACTCACCGGCAGGGTTTCCGCCGGATTGGCCCCGTGCCCTCGCACGTCGATGGCGAGGACGTGATAGCCGAGTGCATGAAGGAACCTCGCGTTCGGGAGCGTCCGATGGCGGGCCGATTCCCAGCCGTGCACCAGGACGACTGCCGGAGCCCCACCCTTCGCGGCCGCGGGCATCCACCACGCCGGCAGGTCGAGGCCATCGGCCGTCCGGACCAAGCGGGATTCGAACGACAGACCGAACGCCGACGGGTCCGACGTGGGCGGCATCGGCCTGGGGTACCCGGCCCGGCCGCGATAGACGTGGGCGAACCGCCACGCCAGCGCGAACGGCGTGGCGGTGATCGCGGCTGCGAAGCCGGTCCACCGGATTCTTCCCTTCATCGACATCGACTACAGGGGACTTCAGGCTGGGTCCGCTGTCAAGCGCGGTCGCTCGATACACTCGGCGGGTGACGAAACGCGACCCACATCTCGTGCTCGGCGTTCCCGCCGGGGCCTCCCAGGCGACCATCAAGGGTGCCTGGCGGAAGCTCGCCCGGGCGAACCACCCGGACGTCGCAGGCACGGACCCGGCGGCGGCGCGGGCGGCCACCCGGAAGATGGCCGAGATCAATCGAGCGTACGAGCAGCTCCAGGTCGCGGTGCCCGGTCGTGCCGCACCCACGGACGAGGACGGTCTGGCTCGCCGAGGCTCCGGCCCCCCCAGGCCGAAACCGAGCCGTCCGGTCACCGGCCGATTGGATACGACGGGGACGTTCCGTCCGCGCGACACGCGATCGGGCCCGGCGGCGTCGCCGCAGGGACAGTCACCGTTCAAGGCCGAACGGGTGGACCGTGAGCCGCCCAGGGCCTCCCAGCCGACGGGTCCGCTCGACCGGGCGCGGGATCCCCGCCATCGGCCAGCGCCACTGCCGTCCGTGGCGGATGCCCGCCTGCATCCGATTGACTTCGGGAAGTTCCACGGCCACACGCTCGGGGAGATCGCTGCCTTCGAGCCCAGCTACATCGATTGGCTGGCGCGGACCATCTCCCACGACCCGGACCTCGTTGCCGCGGCTCGTGCCCTGCAGGCCGACCTCGACCGTCGAGGTGTCGTCCGTCGTCCGAGGCCCGCCCCTGTCCGCTGAGCATGGACGATCGCCCCTCGCACGGGCGGGAGGCGATCGGAGGTGGCGCGAGACAGATGAGTCCCGCCGGGACGCGAGGCGCGGGCTCGAGGCCGAATGCCAGCCTTGGTTACTCGGCTCGTGATGTCCGATCGTGATCGAGAGGTTTCGACATGGGTCGAGCCTGGCGTTCGATCGAATGTCCGTGGCCGACGCCCCGAGTGTTCCCGTTGTCGTCGCGTTTCGGCGTGATCGAACCCTACGGCGGGTCCGACGACGCCCGCAATGGGCACCTCGTCCGGGGGCAGCACGGGTCGAAGGTTGAGGGCATCGGCGCACCAGTTCCGGGACCTCCGTACGGTTGCCGTTGGCGTGGTTCGGGCGCGTCGGGCGCGCCGGCGCTAGGCTGACGACGTGCTTCCCACTCCCACGATCCTGAACCGCCTGCGCGCGGGCCGAATCCTGGCGTGGCTCATGGCAGTTCTCCTCGCGGCTGCCTGCGGACCGGGATCAACCACGTCGTTCGACCCCACCGGGCCATGCGGGGTAGATGGCCGCGCCGCCGGCGCCTACCCGGACCTCGAGGCCCGCCTGCCCGCAACGTTCGAGGGAACGGCCCCCGGGAGCGTGGACTCCGGGCGCCATTGCTCGGAGGCAGCCCTCGGGTCGTTGATCGTCCACGACGTCTCGAGTGTCCAGTTCGCCGGGGCGACGTGGGACCTCGGCGGAGGAACTGGCATCTCGAGTGCGATCTTCGAGTTGCCGACCGGCTCGCTGCCGGCCGACTGGATCGCCGAGTTCTACGATATCGGCTCCCGGACCGCGAAGCGGACGGAGAACATCGAGACGAGCCGGCCGACGATGCCCGGCCCCGGCCAGGTCTTCAGGCTCGATACGCTGAATGACCTCTCGCTCCAGAGCGTCGTGGTCTGGCAGGACGGGCCGCTGGTCCGGGTCGTCCTCGTTGCGACGACCGTCGCCCCCGACGCGACGCGTGCCGCCCACGACGCCCTCGTGGACCGCGCCGTTGCGGCGACTGTCGCCGTGGTCGCAGAGCCGTCGGCGAGCGGCTGAGCCCATGCTAGATTTGCCCGTGAGATGACCACGGACCGCGAATCATGGGCGGGGCGCAGGGATCGATGGCGTGTCGAGCGCCTTGATCCCACGACGGCGCGAACGCCCGAGCGGCGGCCCGAGTTCGTGACGCTTGGCGACATCACGCTCTCGACCCTGTACGGGCCGTGGTCGCTCGAATCGACGGAGCCTGGTGGACGATCCGGCGGCGGCGGCCCGACGGCGGTCGACCAGCGCGGCGATCCGCTCCGGACCGGCCGCTGGGATGCCTTCGATCCGGCCCGCGACATCGGGTTCCCGGGGGAGCCGCCCTTCACGCGCGGCGTCCACCCGTCGGGTTATCGGTCGCGGCTCTGGACGATGCGCATGTTTGCCGGATTCGGTGCCGCCGAGGACACGAACGCCCGGTTCCGTTCGCTCCTCGCGGCCGGTCAGACCGGCCTCTCCATCGCCTACGACATGCCGACGCTCTACGGCTACGACACGGACGACCCCGAAGCGGAGGGCGAGTTCGGCACCTGCGGGGTCGCGGTCAGCTCGCTGGCCGACATGGAGGTCCTCCTCGACGGCCTGCCGCTCGACCGCGTTTCCACATCGATGACGATCAATTCACCGGCAGCGCCGATTTGGGCCATGTACATCGTCGCCGCGGAGAAGGCCGGCTACCCGCGGGCCATGCTGGAGGGCACGACCCAGAACGACATCCTGAAGGAATTCGTGGCCCAGAAGGAATTCCTCTTCCCGCCCGAGCCGTCGATGCGCCTCGTGACGGACACGATCGAGTTCGGGACTCGCGAGATGCCCCGCTGGAACACCGTCTCGATCTCCGGGTACCACATCCGGGAAGCGGGTTCGACCGCCGTCCAGGAACTTGCCTTCACGATCGCCGACGGCATGGCGTATGTGGAGGCGGCGCTGGACCGCGGTCTGCGCGTGGACGACTTCGCGCCGCGGCTCAGTTTCTTCTTCAACTCCCACAGCGACTTCTTCGAGGAGATCGCCAAGTTCCGGGCCAGCCGCCGGATCTGGTGGAAGCTCATGTCCGAGCGCTACCGCGCCGAGAACGAGCGCTCGACCTGGATGCGCTTCCATACCCAGACCGCCGGCGTCTCGCTGACGCCGCAGCAGCCGCTCAACAACCTGACCCGGGTGGCGACGCAGGCGCTTGCCGCCGTCCTCGGCGGGACGCAATCACTGCACACCGACGCCTACGACGAAGCCCTCGCGGTGCCCACTGCCGCGGCAGCGCTGCTGGCCCTCCGACAACAACAGGTGATCGCCGAGGAGACGGGCGTCGCGTCCGTGGTCGATCCCCTCGCTGGCTCGTGGTTCGTGGAGGCGCTGACCAACGAGGTCGAGCGCGAGGTCTGGCACTACCTCGACGAGATTGATCGGCGTGGTGGAATGGTGGCCGCGATCCGCGAGGGGTACCCGCAACACGAGATCGCGGACGCCGCCTATCGCTTCCAGCGCGAGTTCGACGCTGGCGAGCGACGCATCGTCGGCGTCAACGCCCATATCGACGAGCAGGAGGTGACGACGGTTCCGGTGCTCGCCGTGCCTGAAGGGTCATTGGAGCGACATCTCGAACGCCTCGAGCGGACACGCCGCGATCGGGAGTCTGGGGCGGTCGAGTCTGCGCTGCGCGGATTGCGCGAGACCGCCACGCAGCCGGAATCGAGCGCCTCGAACCTGATGCCGCACTTCATCCGGTGCGCCGAGGCGTACGCCACGCTCGGCGAGCAGTGCGCGGTCCTGCGATCCGCCTTCGGCGAGTATCGCGAGCCGGTCGCGGTCTGAGCAACAGTCGAGGAAGTCCACGAGGAGCCACATGTACCTGAACGCGATGGAGTTCCTGGAAGAGGAGCGCGACGCCTGGAGGCCGTTCGAGGCACTGGCGGCCGTTCCCGACGAGCGCATGGACGAGCCCGTCGACGGTGCCCATGGCTGGTCGGCGCGGGACCTGATCGCACATCTCGTGGGCTGGCAGGGATGGGCGCTGGAGGTCGCCAAAGATCTGGCGATGAACGAGACCAGCGCGTCGGCGGCCCGACTGGACGCCCTCTGGGACGAGCGTGGCGACCTGATGAACAGCGACATTCAGGCGGAGTGGCGGTCCCTTCCGCTCGCCGAGGTTCGCAGTCGGCTGGAATCGGTGCCAGGCGATCTGCGTGGCCATTTGACGATGGTTCCCGAGGTCCGCTGGATCAAGCACCCGGCCAACCTGAAGACGTTCATCGACGAGACCATGGACCACTACGCGGACCATGCGGCCGATCTCAAGGCGATCCTGGGCTCCATGGCGTGAGTGACGTCGGGGAATCGGTCGGCGATCTCAAGGCGATCCCGGGCTCGTGGCGTGAGTGACCCCGTCGGGGAAGCCGTCGGCGATCTCGCGGTTGAGCTGGCCGAGGCGATCGAGGGCGTTGCCAGCTCGCTCGACCCGCGGCCTTCCCGCGGCTCCTCCGATGGCGCGACCGTCTGGTCGATCGGAGGTTCTCCCATCGCGAGCCTCTTCGCGGCGTCTGCATCCTTTCGGGTCGGCCCCGAGATCGGCGCGGCAGCGAGGAACACCCCGGATGCGGCCGCTTCGCCGCTCGGTCGCGACTGGGTCGCGTTCAGCCCGCCGAGACTCGATGGCCACGCCCTGGATCGACTCGTGGCGTGGTTCGGCGCGGCGTACCGCCGCGCCCGGTGATCGGCGGCCTGGACGCACGGCTGCTTGGACGCAAGGTGGCCTGGACGCACAACGACCCCGGCGTGACCGGGGCCGTTGTGCCGGAGGAGCGGAACGAATCAGGAGGGCCGAACCCTCCTGCGTGATCAGGCTTCGGGCGTGACCGCCGGGGCGAAGGCCGTGAGACCGAACTGGGCCTCGAGCTGCTCGGCCGGCCGGAAGCCGACGACACCCATGGGCTGCTTGCCGGGCGCGAAGAACGCGACCGTCGGCAGGCTCATGATGTTGAACGCCCGCTGCGTCTGGGGGTTTGCGTCGACGTCGACCTTGACCACGTCGACCGAACCCTCGTATTTCACGGCAAGCTTCTCGAGCTCGGGGGCGACCATGCGACATGGCCCGCACCAGGCGGCCCAGAAGTCGACGATGACCGGCTTGTCTGCCTTGAGAACGAGCTCCTCGAACGTGGCGTCCGTGGCGTGCATCAGCGCCATCGGTGATCCTTTCTCCCGCCCGGCGGGTACATCGCGGTCGCCATCATCGGGCGATCATCTGAATGAGTCGGTAGGCCTCGAGGACCCGTGGGTCCGCGAGCCGGTAATAGACGGTGCTGCCGTCGCGCCGACTGGTCACCAGTCCCGCCGCCCGGAGAACGGACAGGTGCTGGCTCATGTTCGGGACCTGGCACCCGACGCGTGACGAGAGATCGCTGACCGATACCTCGCCGCCGGCCAGGGATTCGAGTACGCACAGGCGCTTCGGATCCGCCAGGGCTCGACCTACGAGGGCCGTGCGCTGGTACGCATCCTCGGTTGGCGGAGTGAGCGTCGTCACCATGTCCCGGGCAGTATTGCAGCGTTTGCGCAACTGCGCAAGTCGTCCAAGGCCGGGGCGCGGAGATTGGGCGCCCGGAGGCCCTGTATCCTCCCGCCATGCCCGACCCGGACGTCGTCGACCTCTCGCGCATCCGTGCCGTGCGACCGATCGTTGCCGAGCGCGTCCATCGGACGCCGATCCTCAGTTCGGGGACGGCGGGTCGCGTCGTGGCCGCCGCCACGGGCGCGCGACTGGCAGGTGACCGGCTCTACCTGAAGGCGGAGCACCTCCAGAAGACCGGCTCGTTCAAGCCGCGCGGGATGACGGCCCGCGTCGCAAGTCTTTCGCCGGCGGAACGAAGGCGGGGGATCATCACCGTTTCGGCAGGCAACGCGGCGCAGGGATACGCCTTCGCCGGTGCGGCGCTGGGGGTTCCGGTCACGGTCGTCATGCCAGCCGCGGCGGTGCCCTCGAAAGCGGACGCGGCGGCGGGCTACGGTGCGCGCGTGGTCCTGGAGGGTGATGACGTCGGGGCAACGTTCGCTGCCATGAACCGAGTCCGGGAAGCAGAAGGATTGGTGTTCTGCCATCCCTTCGACGACGCGGACGTCATCGCCGGCCACGGGTCCGCCGGCCTGGAACTCGTCGAAGACCTGCCCGCTGTCGATGTCGTGGTCGTGGGGATCGGCGGTGGCGGCCTGATCTCGGGGATCGCCGCGGCGGTGAAGGGCCTTCGCCCATCCGTTCGCGTGTATGGTGTGGAACCCAGCGGAAGCAATGCCATCCAGCTGGGGCTGGCCGCCGGGGAACCCGTCCGGATCACGCCGACGAGCGTTGCCGACGGGCTCAACGCGCCGTTCGCCGGGGTCATCCCGCTCGCCATGATCAGGGCCCTCGTCGATGACGTGATCCTGATCGACGACGAGGTCATCCTCGGCGGTCTGCGGTTCGCGCTGGAGCGCCTGAAGCAGGTCATCGAGCCGGCCGGAGGGGCAGCCCTCGCGGCGACCCTTGCGGGCCGGATCCCCATTCGCGAAGGTGAGACGGTCGCCGTGGTCCTGTCCGGTGGCAATGTCGAGGTCGCGCGGCTTGGGGAGCTGATTGCGAGCGCTGGCCCGCTGACCTGAAGCGTCCGGTGCGCCGCGGTTCGCAGTCGCCGAGCGCAACACGCGACCCGGCCTCGACGCTTACCCGATCCCCAGCTCCTCGAGCCGAGCGTCGTCGATGCCCATGTGGTGGGCGAGCTCATGGATCACCGTGATGCGGACCTCGTCCGCAAGCGCGTCCGGATCCGGGAAGTCCTCCTGGAGCGGCATTCTGAAGAGCGTGATCCGGTTCGGCACCATGAGCCAGTCGGCCTGCCACTCCGTCCTGGGCACGCCTTCGTAGAGGCCGTACAGGTCGTCGTCCAGGGAAAGGCCGTTGTCGAGGAGCTGGTCGTCGGTCGGCCAATCATCGATGACGATGGCCACCTCCACCAAGGCCTCCCGGAAGGGCGAGGGGATCGTCGCGATCGCGCGGTCCACGAGCTCGGCGAAGCCGTCGGCCGACGGCTCCCGGTGGTGGCGGCGTCCACGCTCACGTTTCGTCATGCGCGCACATCGTAGCCGCCCGGCCCGGGCCGGCCGGCCACGAGCAGGTAGGATGCCCGGCATGAAGGTCGTCTACACGTCCGCGCACCTGGCCCACGATGTCACGCTCGAAACGTACCTTGGGATCGCCGTACCCGCCAACGAGGTATCGGAGCGCGCGGAGCGCATCCGGAATGCCCTGGAGGCCGATGGCGGTTTCGACCTGATGGGACCGACAGACCACGGCGTCGAGCCGATCCTGGCGGTGCACGACGAGGGGCTTGTCCGATTCGTCGAGTCGGCTTGGTCCGACGCCCGCCGGCAGGGGATCGATCGATCATTCCTGGTTGCGGATACCTATCCATCACGAGCAATGTTCGAGGGCATGAGTGACGAAGCGATCCGGCGTCTCCGTGAGCCGGTCGCGATCGGTGGCCGGACCGGGTACTACGGCCTGGACAGCAGCAATCCGCTCGTGCAGGGCACCTGGACCGCCGCTCGCGGCGCCGTGGACGTGGCCCTGACAGCAGCCGATCTGATCACAGATGGCGGTGAGCGGAGCGCGTACGGCCTGTGTCGGCCTCCCGGCCATCACGCGGCCCGGTCACTCGCCGGCGGGTACTGCTTCTTCAACAACGCAGCCATCGCCGCCGATTCGATCGCACGGCGAACGGGCGAACACGTGGCCATCCTCGACGTTGACGTCCACCATGGGAACGGCAGCCAGCAGATCTTCTGGCGGCGCGGCGACGTGCTGTACGCATCGGTCCACGCGGATCCGGCGCATCTCTATCCGTTCTTCCTCGGCCACGCTGATGAGACGGGTGAAGGCCCGGGCGCGGGCGCCAACTTCAACCAGCCGCTGCCGGCCGGGACCGGTGACACGCGGTATCTGGAGGCGATCGACCGGGCGCTGGAATGGATCGGCCGCAGCCCGGGCACGGTCCTCGTGGTGTCGCTCGGCTTCGATACGTTCGGCCGGGACCCGATCGGGACATTCTCCCTGACCACCGCCGCGTACCACGAGGTCGGCCGGCGGGTGGCGAGTCTCGGCCGGCGGCTGGTAATCCTTCAGGAAGGCGGATACCACCGACCATCACTCGGCGAGAACGCCCGGGCGTGGCTCCGCGGCGCAGAGGGTCGACCGTACGACCCATTGCCGTTCGGCGGGTTTGGGCCGAATGGTGCAAGAATCCCGGCATGACCACCGAACTCCCGGACGCTGTTCGCAAGCTGGTCGCCGAGATCGAGACCGAGATCGGCGAATCGGACGAGGCCGCCCTTGCGGCCCCGATCGAGGGATCCATTGCTCGTCACGGCGACGTGCGCGGCAACGGCAGCCGCAGCGGAAGAGTCGAGGATGCCGTCCGCGACATTCTGTCGGAGATCGGGGAGGACCCGGCTCGCGACGGGCTGATTGGGACACCGGAACGCGTCCACCGGATGTACGCCGAGCTGACGGCCGGCTACCACGTCGATCCGGACCGGCTGGTCAATGGGGCCATCTTTCCTGTGGACTACTCGGAGATGGTGGTGGTCAAGGATGTCCCCTTCTACTCGCTGTGCGAGCACCATCTCCTGCCCTTCTTCGGTACCGCTTCGGTCGCCTACATTCCGCGCGGTCGGGTCATCGGCCTGTCCAAGATCCCGAGGATCGTGGAGATGTACGCCCGGCGGCTCCAGATCCAGGAGCGCATGACCCAGCAGATCGCCGACTTTCTCAATGAACGGCTCGACCCGCAGGGTGTCGGTGTGGTCGTGGAGGCCAACCATCTCTGCGCGGTGATGCGGGGCATCCGGAAGCCGGGCACGGTCATGACCACATCGGCGGTGCTGGGCTTGTTCCGCTCCCGCGACCGGACTCGCGCCGAGTTCCTGGACCACCTCGCGCGGCGCTCACCGGACGCCTGAGGGAGGGTCCGCGGTGGATCTCTCGGGTAGTCTCGGGTCGGACCGAGGTTCGGCACTGAGGCCACCGCCCGCGCTGAATACGTGGCGATGCCAGAGGCCTCCGATGCCTGCGTACCGCCACCAGCGCCGGCTGGTCGACCGGGGTTCCCGCGCTGATCAGTTCAGGGCAACCTCGACGGGCTCCCCGAGGAAGCCGGCCGCGTACACCAGCGTGAAGGTCTTCGCCGTGTCCGGAACCTCGAAGTTCACCCAGCCCTTGACCTTCTGTCCGGGCTTGAGATCGTTGGACGACTGCAGCTGAGGTTCCTTACCGAACAGGTTGAAGTTGTACTCGAACCCTTGGTCGTCACGGACTTTGAAGAAGAATGGGTTGTAGGTCGCACCGTCCGGGTTGATGCCCTCGATCTCCACCAGAGCGGCGACCCACTTCTTGCCCGTCTCCGGCTTGATGAACTCCGTCCCAGCCACGTCCAGGTCAACTTCGGCCACGCCGAAGTACTCCTCCTCTGCGAGCTTGATGCGGTCACCTACGACGTAGGAGCCAGACGGCTCAGCCTCGGCGCTGACGACGGCATCGGTCGGCGAAACCGTCGCAGACGTGCCGGGCGAGGGGATCGCGAGATCGCCTGCCGGCTCGTTCTCGCTCGACCCTGCCGACGCGACAGCGGCAAGGAGGACGACGACCCCGACCCCGCCGATGATGAGATTGCGTTTGGGCATCAGGGATTTCTTCCTCCCATGGGCAAGTCGTGGGCAGGCCGCCTGCGTCGGGAGGAACTGTAATCGTCTGCGATTACTCTTGCTCAACCACCCCGCTGGCGCTTGTACGGGTCTTTCTTCCGCAGCGCCGTGTCGGCCAGATACGCGAGGACGGCGGTTTCTGTCGTGAACCAGTCGCGTCCGAGCTTGCTCGCCTGAATGCGTCCTGTCCGCGCGAGCAAGCGCAGGTGAGAGGCACTGACTCCGGTTCGGTCCGCCGCCTCGCGCAACGACAGCAGGTCGTTCGCGGAGTGGCCCTCGATTGGGATCCCTGGACGACCGGAGTATACGTGCGCGGCCCTCCAGGCTTTGATGCCGTTGTACATGCGATGGGGGTGGTCGCCAGGGAGACGGAGATCGGCCGCCCTCACGTCACGACGCGATCAAGCGATGGAACGGGCAGGTTGCGATCGGAAGCCGGCCGCGCAACGCTCGCCCAGCAGCTGCCCGCCCCGACTGCCCCAACGGCGATTGATCGACGCTGCGACCATGCGGCGAATCTCGCCCGACTGGGGTATTGCAGAGGCGTCCGTGCCAGTTCTTCCGACTCGGTTTGGTCGATGGATGAGCCGACCGACGAACGAGGCGCCCTTCCCGCCGTCGGATGGTCGACCCATCGACCACTTTCCGATCCGCAAACATGAGGCGGATGGGCCGATAAGTGCCGGGTGAGCGGCTCGGACGATGATCCGGCAATGCCGATCCGGGAGTCCGCCGCGCAACGAGGCGCCCGTCGGGGTCGGGCCCTCCGCGCGCGGACCTCGCAGGGCCTCATCGATGCCCGCCGCGCAAGCGGCCTCAGCCTTCGGGAGATCGGGCGACGCGTGGGCGTCGGGCACGATCTCGTCGCGCGTGCGGAGCGCGGCCACCCGGCCGCCCTGACGATCGACACGGTGGCACGCATCGCCGCCGTCCTCGGCCTCCAACTCAGCGTCTCCCTGCATCCCGACGGGGAGCCGGTGCGCGACAAGGGCCATCTCGCGCTCCTCGGTCGGCTCCGGTCGCGACTCGCCGCAGCGCTGCGATGGCGGACCGAGGTGCCGATGCCGATCGAGGGCGATCGGCGCAGTGCCGACGCACTCATCGAAGGCGCGACCTTCGAGATCATCGTCGAGGCCGAGACGCATCTCGATGACATCCAGGCACTCGAGCGCGGCATCGCCGGCAAGCAGCGTGATCTCGGCGTCGCGCGGGTCATCCTGCTCGTCGCCGACACGCGCCACAATCGGGCGGTGATCGCGCGCGTTCCCGAGCTGCTGCGGCGGTTCCCGGTCAGCACGCGTGCGTGCCTGGCGGCGCTGGCCGCCGGGCGTGATCCAGGCGGCGACGGGCTCGTCATCCTGTAGCCTGCGGATAACGCCGTGGGCCACCATCACTTGCGGATGGTCGATGCCTCGACCAAGCGACGGACATGGCACTCGTACGCGTGCGACGATCGATGCCCCCAGCATCCATGACCGAAATCCAGCGTCGGATGGTCGCTCGCTGGACCGATCGATCGATGAGCCGCCGGTTCTGCCCATGGGGCTCAGGCCCGTCCGTCGGATGGTCGATAGGTCGACCGAGCCCGGGTCTGGACGGATGCGGAGCCCCGCGATCGCGGGCGGCGGTGGGCGTACGATATGCGCCATGACGGATCGTCCGATCAAGGTCCTCATTGCGAAGCCCGGCCTCGACGGTCACGACCGCGGAGCCAAGGTGCTCGCCCGAGGTCTCCGGGACGAGGGCTTCGAGGTCGTCTACACCGGCCTTCGGCAGACACCGGAGATGGTGACCACCGCTGCGCTCCAGGAGGACGTCGACGTCGTCGGCCTCTCCATCCTGTCGGGTGCCCACATGACCCTGGTGCCACGCGTCTGCCGGCTCCTCCAGGAAACGGGCCTCACGGACGTGATGGTCGTGATCGGCGGGATCATTCCGGATGTCGACGCCGACGAGTTGCGTTCCATCGGCGTGGCCGGCATCTTCGGGCCCGGGACGACCATCGCCGAGGTGGCGGAGTTCCTTCGCGCGAACGTTCGCGCACGCGACTGAAGTGAGCACGTCCAGCGCGCCCGCGACGGGCGTGGCCGGGGCCGATCCCGCGGCACGTGCCCGCGTGCTGACCGACGCCGCGACGAACGGTGATCGCCGCGCCCTGGCCCGGCTCCTCACCGCGGTGGAGAACCGGACGCCCATCGCCGAGGCGGCCCTGCGTGTCCTCTACCCGAAGGCCGGCCGGGCCCACATCGTGGGGATTACCGGGGCGCCGGGAGCGGGCAAGTCCACGCTCGTGGCTGTGCTCATCGCGGAAGCTCGTCGGGCCGGACGCGCCGTGGGTGTCGTGGCTGTTGATCCCTCCAGCCCGATCACCGGCGGGGCACTCCTCGGTGACCGGGTCCGGATGCAGGCGCATGCGGCAGATGCAGACGTCTTCATCCGCTCGATGGCGTCGCGCGGCCACGCTGGCGGGCTCGCCGCCACGTCCGCAGCCGCGGCGGCCGTGCTCGATGCGTGCGACTTCGACCTCGTGCTCATCGAGACGGTCGGGACTGGCCAGTCAGAGGTCGAGGTCGCGGCCGCAGCAGATACGACGGTCGTCCTTGAGGCGCCCGAGATGGGCGACGAGATCCAGGCGATCAAGGCCGGCCTCCTCGAGGTCGCCGACATCGTGGTTGTCAACAAGGGCGACCGCCCGGGCGCGCAACGGACGGCCTCGCAGCTCCGGGCGATGCTCGTCGCGGTGGCGCGCGTCGGTGCCGCCGATCGCGGGCACCACGGGGCCACCGAAGGAAGCGTTGTCCCGCCCTCGATCCTGACGACCCGTGGGCGCCCGCGCCCGAAGCAGCCCGAGGTCCTGATCACGACGGCCACCAGTGGCGATGGCATTCCCGAATTGCTCGCCGCCTTGAACCGGCATCGCGGCCTGGGCCGCGAGGGCCCGGGCGCGGCGGCTCGCCTGGCAAGGGCCCAGGCGCAGGTCTGGTCGATCCTGGCAGAACGAACACGGGCCTCACTGGCAGAGTCGCATCGACGGGCCGGGACGACCGCGATCCTCCAAGCCGTCGCGGACCACGAGCTCGACCCATTCGCGGCCGCGGACAGGCTGCTTGCCACGCTCCGCGAGTGATCTGTGTCGCGGCCTCATCAACCTGCCGGCCGTTAGACTCCCGCCATGACCATCGAACAAGTCTTCGTCGCGGGGGCCGGACTCATGGGCCACGGCATCGGCCAGGTCCATGCCGCCATCGCAACGCAGGTCACCCTCTACGAGCCGGATCTCGCGCGGGCGCAGGCCGGTCGCGACCGGATCGCCGGCAACCTGGACCGGGCGGTCGCCAGAGGAAAGCTGGACAGCGCCACGCGCGACGAGATCCTGGGGCGCGTGACGGCGAGCTCGGACATGTCGGACGTTCGCGACGCCGATCTCGTGGTCGAGGCGGTGTTCGAGGACGTCGAGGTCAAACAGGCCCTCTGGCGCGAGCTCGACGCCCTCGCTCCGGCGCCGGCGATCTTCGCCTCGAACACCAGCTCAATCTCCATCGACACGCTCGCCTCGGCGGTCTCGCCATCCCGCCGCGAGCGATTCGTCGGGATGCATTTCTTCAGCCCGGTGCCGGTCATGCCCCTCGTGGAGCTGATCCGCGGCGCGGCCACGACGGACGCCACGGAAGCCGCGATCCGCGAGCTCGCGGACACCCTCGGCAAGAAGCTGATCGTCGCCGCGGATCGGCCCGGCTTCATCGTCAACCGGATCCTCATGCCGCTGCTCGCCGAGGCGATGCGGGCGTACGAGCAGGGGACGGGCTCGGCCGAGGATATCGACACGGGCGCGAAGGTAGGCCTGAACCACCCGATGGGCCCGCTCGAATTGGCCGATTTCATCGGCCTCGACGTCTGCCTGAGCGTCATGAAGGTCCTCCACGAGGGCCTCGGGAAGGACCATTTCCGCCCGCCGAAGGTACTCGAGGACCTCGTCGCCGCCGGCCATCTCGGTCAGAAGACGGGCCGCGGATTCCACGCCTACCCGAGGACCTGAGGCGATGGCGGCGAGCGTCGATGGGGCAACCGACGGCGGCGTGAGCCCCGAGGAGCGGCTGCTCCGGGACACGGCGCGTGAGTTCGCCCAGCGCGAGATTGCACCGACCGCAGTCGAACGCGACGAGGCCGAGCGTTTCGACCGCTCGATCTTCACCCGGATGGGCGAGCTCGGGCTCACGGCCGCGCCGCTCCCGGAGTCCGTGGGCGGTGCCGGGTTCAGCTACCTCGGCTGGACGCTCGTGATGGAGGAGCTCGGGGCCGCGGACATGGCGTCCGCCGTGACGCTCTCGGTGCACGTTCTCAGCCAGTATCCGGTGGTGACGTTCGGAACGGCTCAACAGCACGCAGATTGGCTGACACCGATGCTCGCTGGCGAGGCCCTTGGTGCGTTCTGCCTCACCGAGCCGCACGCCGGCTCGGACGCCGCGGCGCTCAGGACGCGGGCGGTCCGGCTGGGAGCTGCTGGGGAGGAGCTGGCACCGAACGCGCCACCCGACGGCGTCGCCGCGTACCGGCTCCACGGGACCAAGATCTGGATCTCCAACGCGCCCGAGGCCGATCGCTACCTTGTTTTCGCGACCGTGGACCCGTCGAAGGGCCCGAAGGGGATCACCGCGTTCCTTGTCGAGAAGGGCACGCCCGGCTTCCGGTTCGGCGCCCACGAGAAGAAGATGGGCATCCGATCCTGCCCGGCGGCGGAGATCCTCTTCGATGGCGCGGTCGTGCCGGCGGCGCGACGACTCGGCGACGAGGGGCAGGGGTATCGGATCGCGCTATCGGCACTCGCCGAAGGCCGGATCTCGATCGCCGCCGCCTGCGTGGGGATCGCCCGCTCCGCGCTCGAGCAGGCGGCGGCGTACCTGCATCAGCGGACGGCCTTCGGCGCG
>JACPOR010000037.1 GCA_016191425.1 Chloroflexota bacterium | reverse complement strand
CGCCGGTGTCGGCATCCTTGGCGCGGTCCTGGACGGCGAGGCTGAAATCGTGAACGACATCGCGGCCGATCCGCGGGCGAGTGCGGGCGAGTGCCAGTTTGGCTCGCTCATCGTGGCGCCGCTCAAGGTCCGCGGCGATCGGATCGGCGTGATCGGGGCGATGAGCATCCAGCCGGTGGAGTACCGGGCCGCCGACCTCAAGGTCCTCACCGCGATCGCCGCGCTGACAGCACCGACGCTCGAGCAGGCCCGGGCGCACGAAGCCGTTCTCCGGACAACCGGCCGCGACTGAGTCGCGGTTCAGCTGAGTCGCGGTTCAGGATGGGCACGCGCGTTCCGACCATCGTCCTCGGCGTCGGCGGCAGCGTCGTCCTCCTCGTCTACCTGCTGTTCCGGGGCCCGTACTCGGAGCAGATCGCACTCGTAACCGCCACCCTCCTGCCCGCGGGGCTGATTCTCTACGGGGGTGACGCCCGAAGACGAGCGATCGCGCTCCGCCAGCAGCAGGCGGTGACGGAGCGCACGCTCCGGGAGACTGAGACGGCGAATGCCTCGCTGCAGGGCCGCCTGGCGGAGCTCTCGACGCTGAACGAACTCGGCGTCGCGGTATCGTCCACGCTCGACCTCGACGAGCTGATCGACCGGAGCCTCGTGACGATCGTCAAGCATCTCCGATTCGACCGAGCGCTCGTCCTCCTGCTCGATGAGGCGCGCGGCGTCCTGACCAACGGGCACACGGTGGGGGCCTCCCCGGAGCTCGAAACGATGATCACGTCGCTCGAAACGCCCATCGACACGGAGGAAAGCCTGCTCGCGACCCTCGCCCGGGCAGATAGCCCGATGCTCTTCGAGGGTGTCGACGAAGACCCGTTCGAGCCGAATCGTCAGCTGGCCCTCTCCCTGGGCGTCACGTCGTTCCTCGGCACGCCGCTCATTTCCAAGGGTCGCACCGTCGGGATCCTCGCGGTCGACAACCGGATTTCCGGCCGTGAGATGGATCCGCGCGACGGCCCGTTGCTGTTCACCCTCGCCGGCGTGATCGCCGGTGCCCTGGACAACGCTCGCCTCTATGCCGAGGTGGAGGCCCAGAAGGCCGAACTCGAGCGTCGTGTCGCCCAGCGAACAGCCGCCCTGGCGGGTGCCATCGAGGAGGCCCAGGAAGCCCGAGCGGTCGCGGAGGCCGCGTCCGAGGCCAAGGGCCACTTCCTGTCCAACGTGAGCCACGAGCTGCGCACGCCCTTGACCTCGGTGATCGGGTTCACGAAGCTCGTTCGCAAGCGGCTGGTGGAAGTCGTCTTTCCGCTCGTCCCGCCGGCTGCGGTGGCGTCCGATCCGCGTGTCGAGCGGGCGATGCGCCAGATCGGCGACAACCTCTCGATCATGGTCGATGAGGGCGAACGCCTGACCGCACTCATCAACGACGTCCTCGACCTCGCCAAGATCGAAGCCGGCAAGCTCGAGTGGAAGTCCGGTCCGGTCGATGTCGGCGAGCTCATCTCCCGAGCCACCAGTGCGACCGCGGCGCTGTTCATCCAGTCGAGTCTCAGGCTCGAGATCGACGTGGACCCGGATCTTCCCGTCATCCAGGGCGACCGCGATCGACTCATCCAGGTTGTGATCAATCTCGTCTCGAACGCGGTGAAGTTCACACAGCAGGGCACGATCACGGTCGCCGCGCGTCCCGACGGGGAGATGGTGGCCGTGTCCGTCGCAGATACCGGGATGGGCATTGCCGCGGAGGATCGGGATCGGATCTGGGAGCAGTTCGGCCAGGCGGGCGGCGACACGCTGACGGACAAGCCCCGTGGCACGGGCCTCGGCCTCCCGATCTGCCGCCAGATCGTGGAGCACCACGGCGGCAGGATCTGGCTCGACAGCGAGCTCGGCCTGGGGTCGACCTTCACGTTTACGTTGCCGATCGGGACACCCGAGCCGATCGCGACGTCGGTCGCCACCTCGGTCGCGACGCCGATCGTGACGCCGATCGTGCCGCTGATCGCGACGCCAGCGCCGTCGGCGGCTTTGGCGATGTCGGCGACTACGGAGCCGGCGGGATCGGGGGCGGCGGGGGCGGCGGGGGCGGCGGGGGCGTCCGCGGGGGCGTCCGCGGGGGCGGCGGGGGCGGCGAGCGCTACGCCAGTCGACTGAGGGGACTCGGTCCCGACTGCGGCCCCAGTTCCGAGGGCGACGGCGGCGACCGGACGAACGCCTCACGTCCACGCACGCCTGGACCCGGGCTCGGCGCGGTGAGGCGATCTCCGCGTGACGTGGTCCAGAGCCACCCGTCGACGGCGGGCATGGGTCGGGATTCGCTCGTGAGCGCGGCGAGCCATGCTCGACCCGAGGCCGGGAAGCGAGCAGCGAACAACTCGGCCAACTCTTCCACGAGCTGATGATTGCGGCGGCTGTGCCGGACGACCAACAGTCCGGCCACCCGCGGTGCGCGGCCTGTGCCGTCCGCGGCGAGCGCATTGCGTCGTACGACCGCGACCTTGTCGGCCAGCCGCCGGAATACCTGTCCGATGTCCGCCAGGAAGTCCTCCACCTCGATGACGGCGATTTCGGGTTCCGATCGGCCTTCACGCCGCAGCAGGATGTCGACGCTTCGGGAGCGCCGAGCGTCGGGGTCGATGGGCTGCTCTGGGGCCGCTTTCCACTTGCCGGATTGTGCGATTCGGACGAGGAGTTCCTGTCGGCGGAGGTGTTCGATATCCCGTGGCAGGTCCGAACCCGGCCGCGCCTCGATGAACGCGGCGAGCTGAGTTTCGACGGCGCCCGCGCACGCGGTCAGGGTTTCGAGCGAGGCCGTGGACCCGCCGCCCCGCTCGAGCAGACTCCAGAACGCCTGCGAAACGCCGGCGCGATTCGCGGCGACGGATTGGCTGAGGCCGAGCGCCATCCGGCTGTCCTTGAGGGCACGCCCGATCCTCTCGGCGACGTATCGGCTCCGAGCCCGCGCCGCCATGCGTCCCGGCGTCGCCCGCCGTCGTCAGGAACACCGGCTCATGAAACGCCGACTCATGAACGCTGGCTCATGAACGCTGGCGCCGCTCGGCCAGCACGGCAAACGCGCCGGTGGCATCCGGCTGGGCCCGACCCGCGGGGTTCTTCACTCGACGCCGTAGCCATCTATCCATCACCGGAAGGATTACCTGCGGCCCTTATCTGGGGCTCGCTCGCGAATTCGAGGACGTCTCCGGGTCCTACGGCCAGTGACCGACCGCCGAGCCTCGGAACGAGCGTCGGTTATCCGGAGAATGCGTGGACTCACGGAGGCCGGGGCGAAACGTGGCGACTGACAGCCCCGTTGGCAGACGGTGCGCGGATCCGGCCACCGACTAATCGTTCTTGGAATAACCCGACGGAGGCCGGGGCCCCGCGTCGGGCAGGCGGAGAGGCGCCCGATTGCGTAGCGTGTGGGCAGACGGCAGGGGCCCGTGTGGGGCGTGAGGCTGGAAAGTACCCGGCAGGAAACGACCCGGCCCAACCGACCCTGCTAGAACTCGTCGAGGTAGCGCTCGACCTCCCAGTCGGAAACCTGCGTTCGGTACTCGTCCCATTCGGCCCGCTTTCCTTCGAGGAAGTGACCGAAGACATGCTCGCCGAGGGCATCGCGGATGACCTCGTCCTTCTCGAGCTCGTCCAGGGCCTCGCCGAGCGTGCCTGGCAACTCCTTGATCGCCTTCGCCGCGATCGTTGTGGCGTCCATCTCGAAGAGGGATTCCTCCACCGGCGCCGACAGCGTCAGGCCCTTCTCCACGCCGTCGAGGCCGGCCGCGACCATCGCCGCGAAGGCCAGGTAGGTGTTCGAGGACGGATCCGGGCAGCGAACCTCGGCTCGCGTGCCCTCGATGGACCGGCCGGGCGAGATCATCGGGACGCGGATCAGGGCCGACCGGTTGGTCCGGCCCCAGGTGATGTACGTCGGCGCCTCGTAGCCTGGAACCAGCCGCTTGTAGCTGTTCACCAATGGGGCGAGGACCGCGCACATGCCGCGGGCATGGGCGAGGATCCCGGCCATGTACGACTTCGCGAGCTCGCTGAGCCCGTATGGCGCCGACGGATCGGCGAAGGCGTTCACCGAGTCGGCAATGGAGAACAGGCTCTGGTGGGTGTGCATGCCGGATCCGTTGATCCCGTGGATCGGCTTCGGCATGAACGTCGCATACTGGCCGTGCTGCTGGGCGATCGCCTTGAGGGCGAACTTGAAGGTGACCGCGTTATCGGCCGTCTGAAGCGCGTCGGCGTACTCGAAGTCGATCTCGTGCTGACCCGCGGCGACCTCATGATGTGCGGCTTCAACCCGGATCCCGAAGGCCTCCAGGGCGTCGACCATGTCCTGGCGCACTTCCTGGGCTAGGTCCGTCGAGAAGTCGAAGTAGCCGGCCTGGTCGTGCGGGAGGGGCTCGATGCTGCCGTCCTGTCCCCGTCGGAAGAGGAAGAACTCGAGTTCCGGGCCCATGTTGACGATGTAGCCCAGCGCCTTCGCGCGCTCGACCTGCCGGCGCAGGACCCAGCGCGGGTCACCGACGAACGGCTCACCGCGCGGCGTGAAGACGTCGCAGATCACCCTGGCCGTACCGCGCGGGCCATCGGCTCGCTGCCAGGGGATCTCCGAGAACGTCCGCATGTCGGGCATGAGGTACTGATCGCTCTCGGCGATGCGCGTGAAGCCCTCGATCGATGAGCCGTCGAACCAGGTCCCGTGTTTCACGGAACCTCCGAGCTGGTGGATGGGAATGGTCACGGCCTTGACATGCCCGATGATGTCGGTGAACTGGAGCTGGACGAATCGGATCCCCCGGCCCTCGGCCGCCGGGATGAGCGTCAGGGATTCCGCCTCGGTAAGCGTTGTCATGGTCGCGTAGCTCAGTACTGGAAGAGCAGTTCGCGGTACTTCGGGAGCGGCCAGAGCTCGTCCGCGACGACGGTTTCGAGTTCGTCGGCGACCGCCCGCAGGGCGTCCTGGGCCGGGATCACCGAGTCGACGATGGCCCGGGCCTCGGCCTGGACGGACTTCGTGGCGTGGGCCGTGTGGTGGGCCAGCTCGAGCGCGTCGATGGCATCGACGAGCCCGTCCGTCAGGGTCGCAACGCGCTCCGCGACCGCTGCCGCACCACGTGACAGCGAGGCGGCCGCCAGCTCGCCGAGATACCGGACCGCCGCCGGCAGGATCATCGTCCGGGCGATGTCGAGCGCGCAGCGCGCCTCGATGGCGGCGACCTTCACATAGCGCTCCCAGTTGATGTCCACCCGCGAAGCGAGCTCCCGTTCGGACAGCACGCCGTGCCTGCTGAAGACGGCCTTTGCCTTGTCGGACGCCAAGGCCGGCAGGGCGTCCACCGTGGTTCGATGGTTCGGGAGGCCCCGCTTCGCCGCCTCCGCGTGCCACTCCTCGGAGTAGTTGTTGCCCTCGAAGAGGACCTGTTTGTTCGATTTGGCGATTCCCGACAGGAGACGCGTCAGGCCGTCGAAGTCGCCGGGCGCGAGCGCCTCGAGATCGTCGGCCAGCGTGGCCAGGGAATCGGCGACCGCGGTGTTGAGCACCGTCTGGGGCCAGTAGATGGGCGCCGAGGAGCCGACCGCCCGAAACTCGAACTTGTTGCCGGTGAAGGCGAAGGGCGAAGTCCGGTTGCGATCGGTGGCGTCCTTGGAGAGCACGGGCAGGGATGTGACGCCAAGCTCGACCTGGCCGCCCTTCTTCGAGGCCGCGGCGGGCCCGCGCTCGAGCTGGGCGATGACGTCCTCGAGCTGCGAGCCGAGGAAGATCGAGACGATCGCGGGCGGCGCCTCGTTGGCCCCGAGGCGGTGATCGTTGCCAGCGTCGGCGATGCTCGCCCGGATCAGGTCGGCGTGCTCGTTGACGCCGCGGATCACCGCCAGCAGAAAGGCCAGGAATTGGGCGTTGGCCTCCGGATCGTTGCCGGGGTCGAGGAGGTTCTCGCCTGCGTCGGTGGCCATGGACCAGTTGTTGTGCTTGCCGGAGCCGTTGATGCCCGCGAACGGCTTCTCGTGGATCAGGAACATGAGCCCGTGCTGCGAGGCAAGCCGCCGCATGGTGCTCATCACGATCATGTTGTGGTCGGAACCCACGGACGTTGGCTCGAAGACCGGCGCCATCTCGAACTGGCCGGGTGCGACCTCGTTGTGGCGCGTCCGGGCCGGGATACCGAGTCGCCAGAGGTCCCGGTCGAGATCCATCATGAAGGCCAGGACCCGCTCCCGGATCGGGCCGAAGTACTGGTCCTCCAGCTCCTGCCCCTTCGGGGACGGAGCGCCGAAGAGGGTCCGCCCGGTCAGGACGAGGTCCGGCCGCTGCTCGGCCAGCCGACGATCGACGAGGAAGTACTCCTGCTCGGGGCCGATGTTGGTGAAGACGCGCTTCGCGTTGGTGTTGCCGAACCAGCGCAGGACGCGCATCGCCTGCTTCCCGAGAGCCGCCTGCGAGCGGAGTAGCGGGATCTTGTGGTCAAGTGCCTCGCCGGTGAACGACACGTAGGCCGTGGGGATCGTCAGGGTGACGCCGTTCGGCTCGAACTGGAGGAAGATCGGGCTCGTCACGTCCCAGGCGGTGTAGCCGCGCGCCTCAAAGGTCGCGCGAATGCCGCCGGACGGGAACGAGCTCGCATCGGGCTCGCCCTGGACGAGGTTCTGGCCCGAGAACTCGGCGATCGTCCGGCCCTCGCCGACGGGGCTGAGGAAGGAGTCGTGCTTCTCTGCGGTGGAGCCGGTCATCGGCACGAACCAATGCGTGAAGTGCGTGGCGCCATGCGAGAGCGCCCACTCCTTGACGCCGTGGGCGACCGCGTCCACGATCGCCGGGTCGAACGGCTCATGGCCGTCGATGGTCCGGCGCAGCTTCTCGAAGATCGGCTTCGCGAGGAACTGCCGCTGGGCGTCCTCATGGAACATGTACGCCCCGTAGATATCCGCGCCGGCGAACTCGAGGTATTCCTCGGTGGAGGCGACCCGGTGATTGGCGATCGACGCGATGGCCTTGCTGCGAGCGGTCATGTCTCTCCTGCCGGGGAGGCGGGTTGGCCACGATCCAGTCGTGACGGGCACTCCCGATTCCACTCCTTGTGTCGGCACGGTCTGTGCCAGGCGCACGATCAGTCCCGACCAAAGGCGCCGAGTCAGATCCTAACCGGTCAGCGGGCAGGCGGATTGGCCGACATACCCGACGAGTCCCGAGGTCGTTTAGGTATCTTGCACAATCCTCAGGGCGATGGAGACCGCCAGCCGGACGTCGGGATCGGCCAGGTTCCAGCCGCTGATGGTCTCGATCCGCCGCAGCCGGTACGCGATCGTGTTTCGATGGACGGCGAGCGAGGTGGCGGCCTCACCGAGCCCCTCGTGGTCGAGCACGGCCCGGAGTGTCGCGAGACGGGCGCGTCGAACGTCGGCCCGGCCGGCGAGCAGCGGCCCCAGCAGCAGCCGCGCGAGCCGATCCCCATCGCCGAGATGATGCAACGCGCCCAAGATCCGGTAGATCGGCAGGAGCGCGGCCTGGGCCACTGGCCCGCCGTCGGGCAGAGCCTCCCTGGCCTCCAGGGCGGCCCGTGCCTCGGCCTCTGCGGCCGGGCGATCGGCCACCGCGGAGAAGGGCAGGGATACGGCCACGACGCGCCCGAGGAAGGCGGCGACGCGAGCCGCGGTGGCAAGGCCCAGCGGGTCACTGCCACCGGGCGGGTCAACCGCGAGGACGGCCCGGATCTCGATCGAGTCAGCATCGCCGCGGAGCGAGAGCCGTCGCGCCGGTGCGAGGAGCCGAAGCTCGCGACGGTTGGCCTCCCGGCGCTCGATCGCCTCGACCGCGTCGGCGGCGTCGCCGGGAAGGCGCTGGCGGGCGAGGAACATGACCCACGGCGGACCCGCCGCCGGCAACGCTTCGGCTCGGCGCGTGGCATCGCGCGCCCGGCGCACAGCCTCGTCACGAGAGAGCTCGAGGGCGAGCAGCCCGGCAATCCGGCCCACCGCGACCCGCTCAAGATCGCTCGGGGGTTCCGTCCCGAGGAGGACGAGTGCACCGCTGGCCGAGGCCGTCCCCGACGGGCCCGTGCCGGCGGCGGGGAGCGGCACTCGCAGCGCCACGGCACTCCTTGGGCGGGCCTGGTAGCGGGTCGCCGCGAGCATGGACTCCGGGCTCTCGGCCGGCGCATGGACGGCAAGCGGGGTTGCTCTCCGCCCCTCGAGGGCGACGGCCCGCCCGAAGAACGAGGCAACGGCGGCAACCAGCGCCGCCGGACCCCCTCCCTCCAGGGCCAGGCGTTCGAGGCGGCCCTCGAGGGCCGCAGCCTGTCGCTCGAGCTCTGCGCCGCCGGTCACGAGATATCCGATGACGGCTCGCTCGAGATCAGCGACGTCGGCGCGGTCCACCCGCAATGCCGACAGGCCAGCCTCGGCCAGCGCGGCGGCCAGATCCGTGAAGGCGCGATCGTCCGCGTCGACGGTCGAGTCCGCGCCGGCCGGCACGGCCCGATCCTCGCGCCCCACGAGGAGCAGCCCGGCGACGCCTGCATCCCGGCAGGCCGTGGCGAGCTGGCGGCGATCGTCTGATCCCGGCGCGATCACGGCGAGCGACGCGGCCGGAACGATCACCAGGTCGCCCGTCTCGAGGCTTTCGAACGCCGGCACGCGCGGCCGCATCACGCGCACCCAGGTGACGACCGCGTCGATGGCCTCAGCGTCGCGCGCCACGACGGGACGGGCACCCGGCAGGAGGGCCGCGGCGAGCTCCGCGAGCGTCGTCATGCCGGGACCGGTCCACTCGCGCCGGCATCGACATGACCATGGAGACGGCCGGGTCGCTCCACGACCAGGTCATCGAGGGGGCGGCCGCTGATCCGTGCCCGTCGGGTCGACCCCGCGAACAGGGCCAGGGCGGTGCCCGCGACGACGATCAGCCCGACCAGGGACGCCGGCGAAATGGTGTGCCTCGACCCATCAGGTCGTCAGCGCCGGGGCCACTGCCCCGACACCAACGCCCGCCGCCGTGAGGGCGCGGGCGAAATCGGCCTTGAGATCCTCCACGTCCTCCAGCCCCACGCTCACACGCAGGAGGCCGGGCCGGATCCCGCTCTCGATCAGCTGCTCCTCGCTCAACTGCCGCTGCGACGTGGAGGGCGGATGGACGACCATGGTGTGGACACTTCCCAACGAAGCGGTCCGCTCGGTCACGGCCAGGGCGTCGATGATGGCCCGGCCGGCGGCGCGACCTCCGGCGACCTCGAACGCCAGCATCCCGCCGCCGACACCGGGCCGGAATTGCCGAAGGACGACATCGTGTTGCGGGTGTGACGGGAGTCCCGGGTACAGCACCCGCTCGACGCCGGCCTGTCGCGCGAGCCATGCCGCCAGCGTGGCCGCATTGGCGGAATGACGATCCACGCGAACCGCCAGGGTGAGCATGCCCCGAAGGGCCAGGAACGCCTCGATCGGCGCGAGGGTCGCACCGGTATCCACCTGGACGCGGCGGACCTCGGCGATCAACCGGGCGGACCCGGCGACGACACCGGCCATCAGGTCACTGTGGCCGCCGATGTATTTCGTGGCCGACTCCACGACCAGGTCGGCGCCCAGAGCGAGCGGCCGGCAGACGTAGGTCGAGGCAAAGGTGTTGTCGACGATGTAGAGGGCTCCCGCCCGGTGGGCCAGCTCGGCCACTGCAGCGTGATCGGTGACAAACGTCGTCGGGTTGGCAGACGTCTCCGCGTACACCAGCCGCGTGGGCGCCTCATTGATCGCAGCGTCGACCTCGACATGATCGGTCATGTCCGCGAGCCGGATCTCGACGCCGAACCGGCCGAAATACGTCGTCAGTTGGGACCGCGTGGAGCCGTAGGCGGCAAGCGGCGCAACCACGCGATCGCCGGCCCGGAGGACCGAGGCACAGGCGGCGTGGATCGCAGCCATCCCCGAGCCGAGGGCGATGCCGGCCTCGCCGTCGGCCAGCTCGGCGTATGCGTCACCGAGCGCCGTCGTGGTCGGGTTGGCGAGCCGGCTGTAGGCATAGCCGGCCCGGGGATCGGCGGCGACGAGGGCCAGCTCAGCCGTATCCAGCGACGCGAAGGTCGCGGTCTGGTAGATCGGCACGCTGCTCGGCCGCTGGTTGACCTCGGGTGCGTGCGACGCGGCGCGGATGGCCCGCGTCGAGAACCCCAACGCGTCGGATTCGCCGATCGGGCGGGAGGGATCCGGGCGGGAGGGACTCGGGCGCGAGGGATCCGGGCGGGAGGGATCCGAGCCGGAGGGGTCGGGGAGGGAGGAGCCCGGGCCGGAGCGATGCGGTTCAATGGGGCCCGAACGCTCGCGGCTGGTCATGCCGCGATGCTACACCGGCCGACCGGCGGCCTCCGAGGAGCCGACTGGCTGGTCCGCCGGTGCGTCCGAGCTCGGGCCGGCAACCCGATTGCGCCCGCCTCGTTTCGACGCGTACATCGCCAGGTCGGCCTTGATCATCAGCGCATCCGCCGACTCCCCATCGCGCGGGTACGCGACCACGCCGATGGACACGGTCGGCGGACGGCTCATGCCCGGAATGCTCATGCCGGCGACGGTGAGGCGGATCTTCTCGGCAAGCACCCAGCCGCCTGTCGGGTCGGTTTCCGGCAGCAGGGCCACGAACTCGTCCCCGCCGAAGCGAGCCGCGACATCGATCTTCCGGACACCGCCGGCGATCCGTTCGGCGATGGCCCGCAGGACCGCGTCGCCGACGAAGTGTCCGTGCAGATCGTTGACCACCTTGAGCTCGTCCAGGTCCAGCATCAGCAGGCAGAATCCGCGGCCGGATCGGGCGCTCCGGGCGATCTCGCGATCGAGCGCGGCGAAGAAGACCGTCCTGTTGAACAGGCCCGTGAGCGGATCCATGGCCGACAGCCGGATCGCGGCATCGCGCGCCCGCCGCTGCTCCGTTCCAACGACCGAACCGACGTACGCCAGCAGCAGGAGCGCCGTCAGGTTGACGCCCGACGCGGCGAGCTGGGAGGGCGTCGGCGTGCCGCTCCCCAGATAGGCGGACACGAGATAGGCAATGATCGCGAAGACGGCCACGATGAGGGTGGACCGGGGCCTGGCCACAAGTGATGCGGTCCCGACGATCAGCGGGAAAGTGAAGAAGAACGGACTCGCGTGACCACCTGTGAGCATGACCAGCAGCGTGGCCATGACCAGGGCGACTGTGCCCTCCGCGACGTAGCGGACCGTCCCCAGCGCAGCCACTGATGGAACGTCATGAATGATCAGCACGAACAGGCCGGTGAGACCGAGAACAACGTAGATCGCCGGACTCGCATCGGGCCACAGGTCGCTGGAACCCACGATCACGGCAGCGGCAAGAAGGAAGACCCACGAGACGATGCGGACGATCCGGTCATACGCGTTCGATGGATTGCCCTCCGGCTGCTCGACCAGGCCGGCGATCAGAGCGGTCGGGTCGAGTTCATCGATCTCGCCCGGCGACCCGCTCGCCAATTGGCGAGTGGGGAACGGACCGCGACCGGCCAGGACCGACGGAATGGTCACCGCGAGTGCGGCCCCGATGAAGAGCAGGACCGCCGACGCGATGACGAGCTCGAGAGGCGTTCCGCTGAACATCAGCGCGTCCCGAACTGATAGGTCTGCTTGACGAGGCGGAGGTAGGTGAACGTCTCGGTATCACGGACCCCGTCGATGAGGGGAAGCCGATCTGTCAGGAAGCGCAGGAGTCCCTCGTTGTCCTCGGTGACGACCTCGATCAGGATGTCGTAGCGTCCCGTCGTGATGACGACGTAGTCCACCTCGGGCAGGGCAGCAAGGGCGTCGGCAACCGTGACGAGGCGACCCGGCTCGCATCGAAGGCCGATCAGGACCTGCTGGAACCCGAGCTTCCCCGGGTCGGCGACGCCGACGATCTGGAGAATTCCTCGATCAATCAATCGGTTCGTCCGAGCTCGAACCGCCGCTTCCGAGACGCCGATCTCGGTGGCAATCTGAGTGAACGGGCGGCGGCCGTCGGACTGGAGATGCTCGATGATTCGCTTCTCGAGTGGCGATAGCTCGTCGGGCCGCCGGGGGCTATTCCGACTGTTGGGCATCACGTCCTCCACTGGTCGCGAGGTCGACCGTGTTGCTGCTATTGGATCATGCCCCGGGCCGGCGCGTCAGTCGAACAGGCGCGGTCAGGCCGCATCGAGTTCCGCCAGGACGGCCGCGAACGCATCCAGGGATTCGAGGGTGATGGGATCGAGCACCATCTGGACCTCGCCGATCCCCTCGCGCGCATAGGCGCGCAGCGCTCCGGCCATGACCTCGGGGCTCCCGACCAGCGCCCCGAAGGTCGGCGGCGGCACATCCCCCTGGATGCGGCCGGTTCCACCGGTCAGTCGCGCCTGGACGGCCACGGTCCGCTCGACGACTGCTGGATCCCTGCCGACGTCCCGGCAGATCGAGTCCACGAGATCGCGCAGGGGAGGCACGCCGTCGGGCGAGTTCCCCGTCTCCTTGAACCAGGCGTTCCAGGCATCGACGTGGGGGAGGGTGATCCGGAGCATGCGCTCGCCCCGGCTCCCGATGAGCAGCGGCGGCCCGCCCGGCCGCGCCGAACCCGGCTTCAGCTCGCAGTCACGGGCCTGAAACCAGCGGCCGTCGAAGTCGATGGCACCATCGCGAAGGAGGGTCCGGACGATCGTGAACGCCTCCTCGAACCGGTCCACCCGGTGCTCGAAGGGGAAACCGAAGGCCCGGAACTCGGTCTCGTTCCAGCCGGCGCCCAGCCCCAGGACCAGGCGGCCACCGGAGATCTCGTCCACTGTCGCGGCCAGCTTGGCCAGCATGGCCGGCGCATGAAAGGCCGTTGACGCGACGAGCGGCCCAAGCCGGATTCGTGACGTTGACGCCGCGATGGCCGACAGCAGGGTCCAGACCTCCCACGGGCCGCGAGTGGAGCCGTCGGCGAATCGATAGAGGAGGTGGTCGCCGACCCAGATCGTGTCGAAGCCGAGATCCTCAGCACGTCGCGCCATCGCCACGTACTCCGGCCAGCGCACCTCCCGCTCGACCTCGGGCAACTGCACGCCGACGCGGAGGGGCCGGTTCGGATTGACCGGTGAGACGTGCATCACGGGACTCGGGCTCACCGTTCCTACCCTAGCAGGGTCCGCCTCTCCGATGCCGGTTGCCCGGACCGACACGAGGGCCGGGACGAGCATGCGACGCACCGCTGACCAGCGGCCAGCGGCCAGCGGCACGGACTGCAACTCGGCAGGCAACGAACCTTGTGGTCCGTCGACCGACACGCCGCCGATGACTGGTCGGGGCGGAGGGATTCGAACCCACGACCTCGTGCTCCCAAAGCACGCGCGCTGCCAAACTGCGCCACGCCCCGAACCGCCGGATGATACGACCCCATTCGTGACGGCGGAGGAACACCCGCCTCCGCGGCGCCGGATTGCCCGCAGCGTATCGGGCACGGCGGCGGAGCAGCACCGCGGCGGATGCAGCCGAGCGTCGGACCGCGGCGTATCGGGCACAGCACCGGACCACAGCCCAGCGGCGGACCGCACCCGGTGCGCCGGACCCCACAGCGTGCTGCTAGACTCGCGGCGGACGGTAGTGCCCGACCGGCCGTACGAACGAATCCACCAGGGAGCTCGAACGCACGTGCACGCACGTCGGGTGCGAAGGTCGGACTACGTCCGTGCCGATCGCCGCCCACTCCGATCCACGACGGGCGCTACCTGGCGCCGGGTTTCCGCGTACGCATCCGAGCGGCCGGCCGCGCTTGCACCGGATGACGTGCGTCGAACCTTCGCGGCCGCGGCGTCCGCCCTGGTTCCCGGCCTCGGCCAGTTGATCAACGGCCGCCTGCTGCTGGCCCGGTGGTTCGGCGTTCCGGCGCTTGTCCTGCTCGCGTCTGCCTGGCTGCTGATCGCGGCGAATTCGCCAACCCGGCTCTTCGCGTCGCTCATTGCGCCGACGACCATGAGCCTGGCCCTGGCCCTGAACGTCGTCGTCTTCGGTTGGCGTCTCGTCTCGGTGGTCCATGCCTTCTTCGATGGACGCTATGAGGCGCGGCCCGGCCGCTTCGGGGTGATGGGCCTGGGCCTGATCCTCCTCGCGGTCGCCGTTCCCCATGGCGTCGCCAACGCATGGGGGAACGATGCGCAGGCCGCCTTCCGGAGTGTCTTCGCCGGCAGTGGCGACGCCGGACCGGGGCGCGCGGTCGCCTCGACTGAAGGCCAGCCCGGGCCGAAGGACCGGCTGAACATCCTCCTCGTCGGGGTCGACAGCTTCCCGGGACGAAGCGAGGTCCTCACCGACACGATGATGGTCGTCTCGCTCGACCCGGTCGGCAGCACGGTCTCCATCATCTCGCTGCCGCGGGACATCGTGGGCGTGCCGCTCGGAAACGGCGACACGTTCGGGCCGAAGCTGAACTCACTCATGTCGTATGCGGACCGGCATCCCGGGGACTTCCCGGCCGGCGGGATGCGGACCCTCGAGGACGCCGTCGGGGCCATGCTCGGCATCCCCATTCACTACTACGCGCGGATCGACTTCGTCGGCTTCGTGGAGCTGATCGACAGCGTCGGCGGTGTCGACATCAACGTCGCGCGCGGGTTCTACGATCCGAAGTACGACGGCATCGGGCTGAATCCGGACAAGGTTCGCGGCTGGAGGGTCACCGCCGGACCGAACCATTTCAACGGCTACGAGGCGCTCGCGTACGCCCGGTCACGGTATGCCGTCGGCGAAAGCGACTTCACGAGGGCTGCACGGCAGCAGGAGATCATCGTGGCCCTGGAGACGAAGCTCACGTCGGCCGGTAGCCTCCTCGGCAATGTCCCGTCGCTGCTGACCGCGTTCGGCGACCTCCTGACAACAGATCTGCCGACGAGCCGCCTGCCCGATCTGGCCGCGATCGCGGACGAGATGGGCTCACGGTCCATCTATCGGATGGTCCTCGGGCATCCGCTGGTGAAGCCCAGCAACGACCCGAAGTACGGATCCGCCCAGGTACCCGACCTGACGGCGATCCGGGCCGCCGTCCTGGCGATCCTTCCTGCGCCGGGTGAGGTACCCACCGCCTGGCCCACCACGGCTCCGGCCAAGGGCGGAGCCTCGACGCCATCGTCTGCCCCGTGATGGCCCGCCCCTCCGTCGGCTGCCCATGGCTCCGTCGGCTGGCCCGCCCCTCCGTCGGCTGCCCATAGCTCCGCCGACTGCCCATAGCTCCGTCGGCTGCCCTCGTTGGCCCTCGCCGCTACCGACGTCGCTCCATCGTTGCTCGTGCCGCTCCGCGGATGTCGCGCTCCGTGGTCCCAGCGCCGCTGGCGCTAGAAGCCCAGGTCGCGCAGGATCGGCAGCATCCGGCCGGCCGCCCTGGCCCGGTGCGAGATCGCGTGCTTCTCCGCCACCGAGTATTCGCCCAGGGTGCGTCCGGCGGGAACCTCTCTCGCCGGCTCGAAGATCGGGTCGTAGCCGAACCCACCGGTCCCCCGCGGCGCCGGGGCGATGCGACCGCGGCACGTCCCTCGTCGGACGGTCACAGGGAGTCCTCCGCCCCGGACGCGCTCCCCGGGCAGGGCAAGGGCCAGGACGCAGACGTAGCGGGCCCCGCGCTCGGCCGGCGGCAGGCCCTGGAGCGCGGCCAGCAACTTCGCATTGTTGTCCGCGTCGGTCGCGTCGGGACCGGCATAGCGACGCGTCCAGACGCCCGGCGCCCCGCCGAGCGCGTCGACTTCGATCCCCGAGTCGTCGGCGAGGGACGGCAGGTGCGTCGCGCTGGCCGCGAAGCGGGCCTTGATCGTCGCGTTCGCCTCGAAGGTCAAGCCGTCCTCGACAGGCTCGCCCGGCACGCCGAGATCTTCGAGCGAGAGCAGCTCGGCACGCCGAAGCCGAAGCAGCTCCCCGAGCTCGCGCAGCTTGTGCTCCGAGCGGGTGGCGATGACGAGCCGCGGGCGTTCCGTCGCCACGATCGTCAGCGGCGGACAGTGGACAGGATCGTGTCCTGCGCCTCGAACAGGCGACCGAGTCCGAGGTTGGCGAGATCAAGGAGCGAATCCACCCGCTGGCGATCGAAGGGTCTCCCCTCGGCCGTTCCCTGGAGCTCGACGTACGTGCCGGCATCCGTGCCGACCACGTTGAAGTCGACCTCGGCGTGGGAATCCTCGCTGTAGTCGAGATCGAGCATCGCGATTCCGTTGACCACCCCCACCGACACGGCCGCCACCTTGCCGACGATCAGGCGCTCCATGCCGTACGTCTTGAGCGCCGCAGCAAGGGCCACGTAGCCGCCGGTGATCGAGGCGCAGCGCGTGCCGCCGTCCGCCTGGAGGACGTCGCAGTCGACGGTGATCGTCCGCTCGCCGAGTTTTGACAGATCGACGACGCCCCGCAGGGAGCGGCCGATCAGGCGCTGGATCTCATGGGTCCGGCCGCCGATGCGGCCCTTGACGCTCTCGCGATCGGATCGCTCCGTGGTGGCGCGCGGGAGCATTGAGTACTCGGCCGTCACCCAGCCCGTGCCCTTGCCCCGGAGGTGGGGCGGCACGCGATCGGTGATCGTGGCAGCGCAGAGGACCTCCGTGTCCCCCACCCGGACCCTGCATGAGCCCTCAGCCCACTTCTGGACGTTGAGGGTGAAGGTGATGGGCCGCAGGTCGCCTGGAGATCGTCCGTCCGAGCGAGCCGCGGGCGGCGGGTTCCCGATGTTCATCGTGATCGCTCCTCCGCCTTGGCGGCGTCCCAGAGTGTGTCGAGCGTGGCGAAGTCCAGGTCGCGCATGGCCACTCCGCGTTCGCCGACCATACGCTCAACCCGCTGAAAGCGGCTGCGGAACTTGTCGTTCGCGGACCGCAGGGCCGCCTCCGTCTCGATCCCGAGTTTTCGGCCCACGTTCGTCACCACAAACAGAAGGTCGCCGAATTCCTCGCGCCGGTTCGTCGCGTCCGGGGCCACGGCCAGCTCGCCCAGCTCCTCGGCGACCTTGGCGAGGACGCCCCCGATATCCGGCCAGTCATAGCCGATGGCCGCCGCGCGTTCCTGCATCTCCTGGCTCGCGGCGAGCGCCGGCATGGACCGGCTGATCCCGTCCAGGGCGCCCTTCCGTGTCGCGTCGTCGGCCCCGCCCCCCACCTCCTCCTCACGCTCCGTGGCCTTGATTCGCTCCCACTGGCGGGTCACGTCCGCGGCGGTGGCGGCGACGCTGTCGCCAAAGACGTGCGGGTGCCGTCGGACGATCTTCCGACCGATCGATGCCTGGACATCGGCGAGATCGAAGATCCCGGCCTCGGCGGCGAGCTGCGCGTGCAGGACCACCTGGAGGAGGAGGTCCCCGAGCTCCTCGGCGAGCGCCGGCGTGGCTCCGCCCTCGAGCGCATCGTAGACCTCGTAGGCCTCCTCGAGCAGGTGCTTCCGGAGGGATTCGTGGGTCTGCTCGCGGTCCCACGGGCAGCCGTCGGGCTGTCGCAGGCGGTCGCTGATGTACGGCATCCCCCAGGGCCCGGAGACGGCGAGCTCAGGGGCGATCGGCGCGACGTACAGGGGTCGGCGAAGGTCGTCGTCCGTGAGATCGCCGATCATCGTCGTCGCCGGGTCCGGGCCCAGGGTTCCGACCGGATGATCCGGCGGATACAGGCGCCCCAGCACGCCGGTGGGATCCTGGCGATCCGCCCGATGTCGACCCGGCAGGACCTTGACCGCGATCGGCGCGGAGACCCCGAGCATCGCCGCCGGAACGATCAGCACGGGGCGGGAAGCCTCGATCGGCGTCCCGACGAGCGCTTCCGCGACCACGACCTGGAGACCTCCGGAGAGATCGATCCCCCAGCGGCTGCGCGCCTCGCCGATCAGCTCGTCGAGCACCGCGACCTACTGCGTCGTCATGCTGGTTCCGGTGTTGCGCGTGATCTTGGCCTCGGCCTTCTTGAGCGCGTACCAGTTCGTGAAGCCCGTGTCCTTGAAGGACGTGATCTGCTCTGCGGTCGGTTCGCGCATCTCCTCGGCGACCACCTTCCAGAGGTAGACGCCCTCGTTGGCGATGGTCGTGACATCGGTGATGTCGCCGACGGCGGTCGAGAAGATCGGCGTCTCCTTGAGGTCTCCGAACTGGCCGGTCGCCACCCAGCCGATATCGCCACCAGTTGCCGCCTCGGGGCCTTCACCCTGATCGCGGGCGACCTGCTCGAAATCGGCACCCGCGACGAGGTCGGTCCGGAGCTTGTTCAGCCAGGCAGCCTCGCCGTCACCAAACGGGCGCATGTACTGGATGACATCCCAGCCGAACGAGGTCCTGATCGGGGCGAGGATCTGCCCGGGCTGGAGACCTGCCGCGAAGATCGCCTTCGCGAAAGTGGCGTCGATGGGGCTCGTCGGGTCGTAGTAGGGCAACTTGCCGCCGGTGCTGCTCGCGTTCGGCTCGTCCGAGCTGGCCCGGGCGAGCTCGTCGAACTTCGTCGGGTCCTTGATCACCTGGGAGTAGATGAGGGTCGCCTCGTCGGAGGCTGCCTTCCAGGTCGGGTCGTCGGCGGGGAGGGCCGCGGCGCCGGAGGGGTCGTTCTTCGGTGAGATCAGGATGTGGCGGACCTTGACCCCGTCCGGCTGGGGTGTACCGACGGTCAGGAAGATCTGCTCGACCTGTCGCTGGAGCGACGGCTTGGAGAGATCGGCGACCACCTTGGCATCGAGGGCCTTCCGGATCAGGTCACCACGAATGGCGGCTCGGTAGTCCGCGGTCTTGATGTTGGCGTCATCAAGGCGGGACTGGTAGGTCTCATCCACCGACTTCTCGGCGACTTCGGTGACCCGGCCGATTCGGAAGACGCCGTCGGCGCCCTCGATGACCGCCGTCGGCGTGTTGAGCTTTGCATCAAAGGCCGCCGCCATGAAGGCCTCGTCGTAGCCGCTGTCCCTGGGAAGCCAGCCGAGGTCCCCGTCCTGGGCCGCGCTGGCCGAGTCGGAGACGGAGTTGGCGACGTCCTCCCAGGACTTGCCCGCGGTGAGCTGGGCCAGGGCGTTGTCCGCCTCGGCGCGCGCGGCCGCCTTTTCCGCATCGCCGGGCTTGCCGGTGGTCGGATCGTTGGCGGGCGTGAGTTCGATGACCCAGGCATGCCGCATCTCATCGATCGTGGCCTCGGACAGGAACTGCGTGTCGATCTCCGCGTCAGTGACCGAAACGCCCGCGTCAACGGCGAGCCTGGCCTGGAGCACGTTGTCGATGAGCCGTTCGAGGGCAATCGATCCGATGCTCTGGCGGCGCTGGTCCAGGAACTGGAGCTGGCTCGTCATCGACGCCTCGGAGAGCCGGCCGGCCGTATTGAGCGTCCGAATGCGGGATTCCGTGTACTTGATCCGGAAATCCTCGATCGCCAGCCGTGCCCTGAGCTGGTCCCTGTTGATGGAGGTCCCATCCACGGTCGCCACGGTTCCGAAGTGGCTGTCATACCAGGAATAGCCGGCGTAGCCGAGCAGGATCAGGACCGCGAGGACGATCGCGAGGACGAACCCGAGGTTGGTGAGGAGGGTTCGCCGCTCTTCCGAATTCCAGCCGGAGCGGCCGGGCTTCTTCACGACGGGCTTGGCACGGAGAGTCATCCGAGGGTGGTTCCTTGCAGGTGGTTGGTGGCGCGGGCTTCAGCCGACACGCGGACGGGGCGCGTATCGTACCGCAATGCCTCAACGGCCCCGGGCGAAGCGGCGGAGCAGGGCGAGGTAGGCGACGGCGTCGCGTTCCCAGGACATGGCGGCGACGATGGTTGCGGCGCGCTCGATGCGGGCCTCCCGATGCTCCCGATGGTCGATGAACCCAAGGATCTGCCGAGCCAGATCATCCGCATCGCCGGGCTCGTAGGTGGCCACCGCGCCCGCGAACGTGCTCTCCACGAGGGGGAGTCGGGAGGCGACGGCGGCGCGCCGCATCGCTGCGTATTCCAGGATCTTCGTCGAAAGGCTTGCGTCGGTGAACGCATCCCGTCGGGTCGGAGCGAGCCCGATGTCGGCACGGGCGATCGCAGCGGGAACCGTGTCGAGGGGGATCCGGCCGTGGAAGGTGACCCGGTCCGGCACGCCGAGGTCGCTGGCCAGTTCCCGGAGCGCCGTCTCGGAGTCACCTCGTCCGTAGACATCGAGGTGGACGGCCACCTCCGGCCGGAGCGCCGCCAGGCGAGCGACACCACGGACCGCCACATCGAGTTCATAGGTCGGTGTCAGCGCACCGGCGTAGATGAGCCGCAGGACGCCGTCGCCCATGAACGGGCGGCCCGGATGCGCGGCTTCATTGAACCTCGCCAGCGACGGCGTGTTGCGCACGACCGAGATGTGATCCGGGGCAATGCCGAGCCCGAGGAGCCGGTCGCGGAGCGCGTCGTTGACGGTGATCGCATGGCTTGCGCTCGCGATCGACAGGCGCTCGGCGGCCAGCAGGCCGCGATGGACGATGGGATTGGCGGCGCGGGGGAATCGGCTCCGAAAGAAGTCCGGCATCGACTCGTGGAGATCGATCACGACCGGCACGCCAGCGAGTCGGACAGGCAACGCGGCCAGGACGAGCCAGTCCGGCAGGGTGGCGACCTGCACCAGGGCGTAGCGCCGACGAGGCTGGGCTCGCACGATGGTCAGGGCCACGCGGACGAAGAAGGCGAGGTACTCGCGACTGTATGTCCAGATGCCTGCCCCCTGGTGCCGCTGGACGTCCAGACGCCGGACGCGGACGCCGTCGACGACGGCGTTCACGGCATCGTCCGGGCGTCGAAGCGCGAGGACATCGACGTCGATACCGCTCGCCACGAGGGACTCGGCCTGGCGCCGGACCCGTGGATCCTCCTCGTAATAGCTGTGCGTGACCAGCAGGAAGGAGCGTCGACGCCTGCCCGCCGATGCGCTGCTCATGGCTGGCGTGAATCCCAGCGGTCGACGAGCCAGCCAAGTGTCCCGGGCGCAAGCACGCCGCGACCTCCGGACAGAGCGGCTTCGATGGGCTCGAGGTCGTCGGCATCCAGCGGCACGACCAGGACCGGCGGTGGCGTACCGGGGCGGCTGGCATGCGTCGTATCCACCGCGGGCGTCGTATCCCCCGCCGGCGTGATGTCGCCCGTCGGCGTCGTATCCCCCGCGGGCGTCATTTCCCGCGCGCGCGCCATGTCGATCGCGTACATGATCGCCTCGCCAACGGCCTGTCGACGGGCCGCGGCGAAGAGTGCCGGCTGTGCGGCCCAGAGGCGCCGCCGCTGGAGGGCCCAGAGGGGATGGCGAAGAGAACGCCACCTGCCCGGTGTCCCGGGGTTCGCCGCTCCGAGCTCGCCGAGCCGCGAGCGGAAGGCAGCGCCGGGATCGATATCCATCCACCGTGCGATGTCGGTCGCCGGCGTGGGTTCGCCGCTCGGCTGGCCGCTGACCGCGTGCACCGGCGCCGAGGTCACCACCACGATGTCCGGCTGAAGGTCCTTCGGCAGGAGGGGAATGCGGCCGACCGCCGAGGCACGTCGGAACCCGACGACGACCGCCGGCAGCGCAAGGAGCCCCGAGCCGGGGCTGGGTTCGGGGCCGGGGCCGGGGCCGGGGCCGGAGACGGGGCCGGGGCCGGAGACGGGGCCAGGAAGGTCTGGCAGGTCCGGGCCCGCCACCGCGCCGAGGTCGGCGAATCGGGCGAGGAGCGCTCCGGCGATGACGCCCGGAGACAGTCGCTCGGTCACATGGGCTCGCAACAAGGCCGGCTCGAACGCGGCGCGGCGATCGAGGGCGGCCCGTATCGCCACGGCGAGCGAGGCCGGTTCGTGGTCCGTGGCGATCGTCCCGAACCTGCCGTCGGACCCGAGGATCTCCTCGACGCCGCCGGACGGAGTCGCCGCGACCGGCAGGCCCATCGCGAGGGCCTCCGCCGCGACCATACCGAACGTTTCCCAGGGACTCGGATGCACGAACAGGCCGGCCCGGGCCATGGCCCGGGCCACTCCGGCGCGGTTCGTCGGCGGCTCGAATCGAATGACCGCCGAGAGGCCGAGGTCCTCCGCCAGCGTGGCGAGGCGGTGCTCCTCCGCCACCGTGGCCGGACGGCCGATCAGGCGGAGCCGGAGCGACGGGCGTTCGTCGTGGATGATCGCGAACGCGCGGAGGAGCGTTGCGATCCCCTTGCTCTCCTTGCGAGCGCCGACCCAGAGCAGTTCGTTGGGATCGCGCGCCTCGACCGGGTCCCAGGCGAAGGTATCGATGGGCAGGACATTGGGTATGACGCCGATCTCGCCCGGAGCCAGGCCGAGCTGCTCCGTGATCCGGCCGGCCAGCGCCGTGCTGACGGCGACCACCGCCCGTCGCGGTCCGATGAGCCTCCGGTACGCGGCCGCGACCCCGGGAGCCGTGAGTCGATCCGGTGTCGTGCTGTCGTGCTCCGTCGTAAGGAGGGGCACGCCGACCGCGTCCGCAAGGGCGGACGCGGCAAGACCATCGGGTAGTCCCGTGTGAGCGTGGATCACGTCGAACGGCCAGGTGGCGTGGAGCGCGGTGCCGACCGGGAGCACGGTCGTGGTCTCGAGCATCGACAGCGTCAATGGGTCCCGGGCCGCCGCCCCGCCGGCCGGAATCGGAGCCGGGATCCGGAGCACCGGAACGTCGGCGGCACCGCGATCGGAAGGATGGGCGAACTGGAGGCGTGTCCCGATCACGGCGGCCCACGCCTCGATGCGCGCGAGCCGCTCCGGACGCCCGGGACCATCGAGGCCCTCGGCGTAGACAGGGTCGGGGCAGATCACCGCAACGCGGGCACCGGCATCCCGGAGGGCGGCGACCTGGTCCGCCACGAAACTTCCCCGGCCGGGGACGTCGTGCGACGGATACCAGCGGGCGACGACCAGGATTCTGAGGGCCATGGCGGGATTATGGTCGGGCGGCATCCGTCGTGGGTCCCGTGCTACCGTTCGCCGCGATGCAGAGGCCCCTTGCCGAATTCCCCGTTGCCCGCAGCACGGCCACCCGTCCCGGACCCATCGGACTCCTCGGGAGCGCCGCTCGCGACGTCTGGACCCGACGACGGCTGATCCGCTACCTGGTTCGGGCGGACCTCAAGAAGAAGGGCAACGACACGCTCTTCGGCAACGTCTGGTGGATCCTCGATCCCCTTCTCCAGATGTCCGTCTACGTCGTGCTGGTCTCGATCATCTTCCAGCGCTCGCAGCCGGACTACGGCCTCTTCATCTTCGCCGCAATCCTGCCCTGGAAGTGGTTTTCGAGCGCCATCGGCGACGCGATCTCCTCGGTCAGCGGCCAGGACCGCCTCATCAAGCAGGTCCAGTTCCCGAAGATCGTGCTGCCGGTGGCCGCGATCCTCGCGGGCATCGCCCAGTTCGCGTTCGGGATGATTCCCCTTGCCGCCCTGCTGGTGATTCTCTACCCGGATCGGATCAGCCCCACGCTCGCCCTCATTCCCGTCGTGGCATTCGTCCAGTTGATCTTCATGCTCGCCCTGGGCGTGTTCGTCTCGGCCCTGAATGTCTTCTTCCGGGACGTCGGGAACGTCTCCCGCCACGTCCTTCGCCTGTGGTTCTACCTGTCGCCCGGGTTGTATGGCGCGGACGTGATCAACGGGGTCGCCCAGTCGCATCGCTACCTGGCCGCGCTGATCAAGATCAACCCGTTCTACCCGATCCTGAACGGCTACCGCTCCGTTATCTACGAGGGGACCGCGCCGGACTGGCAGGGCCTTGGGGTCGTGCTCCTCGTCTCCGTCGGCCTCCTGGTGGCCTCGGTCTGGTTCTTCAAGCGGGTCGAGCCGACCTTCGCGAAGGTCCTGTGACGGATGGAACCCGTGCCAACACCCGGAACAGCGACGAACGCAGGAGCGGCAGCAAACGCAGGAGCGGCAGCGAGCGCAGAAGCGGCAGCGAGCGCAGAAGCGGCAGCGAGCGCAGAAGCGGCAGGCCCCCTTGCGCCTGCCAACGGCTCGGCCATCGAGGTCCGGGGGCTGGGAATCCGCTACAGCCTCCGGCTCACCCGTAAGAACACGCTCCGGAACTCGCTCGCCCAGTTCGTCCGACGGGAAGGTGCCGCGGGACATTTCTGGGCCCTCCGCGACGTGTCGTTCAGCGTGCGGCACGGCGAATCCCTCGCCGTCATCGGACCCAACGGCGCCGGCAAGTCGACGCTCCTGCAGGTCCTGGCCGGGATCATCAACCCGACCGAGGGCGACATCAGCATCCGCGGTCGCCTGTCGAGCCTCCTGACACTCGGCGCCGGCTTCGACCAGGAGCTGTCGGGCCGGGACAACATCCTGCTGGCCGGCGCGTTCCTGGGCATCGATGACGACGAGATCCAGCGGCGAATGAAGGACATCATCGCCTTCGCCGACATCGGCCAGTTCATCGACGCGGCGATCAAGACGTACTCGTCGGGAATGCGTGCCCGGCTCGGATTCGCGATCGCGACCTCCGTCGACCCGGACATCCTCCTCCTCGACGAAGTGCTCGCGACCGGCGACCAGGTCTTCCGGGCGAAGTCGAAGGAGCGCGTGCTCGAGCTGGCGCGGGGAGCCAAGGCCATCGTGCTGGTCACACACGACATGCACTGGGTCACCGAGTTCTGCAACCGCGCGATGCTCATCGAGCACGGCCACGTGATCGCCGAGGGAGAGCCCGCCGACATCGTCAGGATGCACGAGGAACGCTCGGAGCAGGCCAGGCGTGCCGTCCCGTCGCTCGCGCTCTGACGGTGGACGCCCTCCGACGCTCGCCCGTGTGGCGTCTTGGTCGAGCCGCACGACAGGTTGGGCGACGGCTTCGTCACCGTGCCGCTCGAGCGGTCGAGCCGCTTCGGCGCGTCGACGGCATCGATCGCAACGTCCTCCTCGAAGCTCGGGAGAACCTGCGCCGGAAGCGCGCCTTCGGCCCGGCCGATCTTGACCGCCTCGAGGCCCTGCTCGTCTCGGCCGGCGAGGTCGTGCCCGTTCGTGAGGCCTGGGAACGGCGGGACGCCCTGCCCGGCCGCCTCATTGCCCTCCGCCACGACATGGACCACGACGTCGAGAACTCGGTTCGCTTCGCCGAGTGGGAGGCCGCCCACGGTTTCAGGTCGACGTACGAGGTCCTCCACACGGATTGGTATTACCGCCGGGGCAGCCGCGGGAGGCCGTCGCGCTTCGTCCTTCGCGCACTCGACCGGATCGCCGGTCTCGGGCACGAGATTGCGCTCCACAACAACGCGATCACGGCGGCGCTGCTCCAGGACCGCGACCCGTTTGAGATCCTCGAGGAGGAGCTGGCGCACCTCCGCCGGCACGGGCACACGATCGTGGGAACGGTCGCCCACGGCGATCCGCTCTGCCGCGAGCTCGGGTTCAACAACTCCGAGCTGTTCCTCGAATGCCCGGACCCGGCCGGCCGGGATCCGCGGCGCGAGATCGTCCGGATCGATCCGGCGACTGGACGCCGGACGGCGGTGCGACTCGCCCCGGTCCCGATGGCACAGTTCGGCCTCACCCATGAGGCCATGGTCTTCGGCAACGTCGACTACCTGTCCGACACGGGTGGTCGATGGCACCGCCCCTTCGACGCCGTCGCATCCGCCTACGCGCGGGAAGGCGGATTCCTCCAGATCCTCGCCCACCCCGTCTGGTGGGCGCTCGAGGGTGAACCGCACACGCCGCGGACGTCCCAGGCGTGATCCCCGGACACGTTGGCGTCCGGGCCTTCCCTGGGTACTGATCGAGCTGGTCGGCAAGCCGGTTCATCAAACGGGGCGCATGCACGGTCCGCGGAGAACCGGAATCGACGGCTATTCGAGCATGGCTACGCTGGTCGGCAGCGAACATGATGGATCATGTCGATCACGGCGGGCCATCGCTCGATGACGTCGGGGCCCGTCGCTCGGTCCGTGCATGGTGCACCGTGCGTGGCCGAAGCGTTGGTGAGGAACGCGTGCGGTATGTACCCCTACCTTCACTGTTCCAGGCGGCGACGGACCTTACCGAGGACGCGGCGGAGGAAATTCGTGGGGCCGCCTCCGGGACGGATCGACGTGGCCCGATCTCCGGATGAGCGGGTCGGCGCACCCGGATGGCGAACGCCGACCTGAACGTAGTTGCCGACGAGCTCGACCCGGTAGGGGTCGCCGCCGTGCTCGAACAGGCGCACGAGGGTGCTGACGGGATGGTAGGTCCGGCCGTGGACGGTGCCGCCATCACGAACCGTGTGATACGAGGCAAGCAGGACTCCGCCCGGGGCGAGCAGGGCCATCAGGCGCGGGATCAGCGACGTGACTCGAGGCGCCTCGAGGTCCGGCTCGCCGAAGTGGCTGATGGCGCGGCAGAAGATCACGTCGAATGACGCGGCCTCGAAGGGCAGGGGTCCATCGGCATCGGCGACGAGGAAGGTGCTCTCCGGATACTTCGAGCGCGCCGTCGCGATTCCGCCGGGACTGACGTCGACACCGGTCGCCTCGAACCCGAGATCTCTGAAGATCGACGTCCAGAAACCGTCGCCGCAGCCCACGTCGAGCAGACGCCCGGTTGGCAGGTCGAAGGCCTCGACGTAGTGACGTCGCGCCCAGGCCAGCCAGTGCCCTCGGCGTTCCTCGTACCCGAAGCCGCCGGCCGCGTAATGCCGGTCGTATTCAGGAGTCGGCGACGACGCACCTTCCGCACCCATCATCGTGGCCCGGATACTACGGCCAGCCGCGCCACCCGGGCCTCGTGCGCCGGGGAAAGTGAGCTCGCCGAGAGGACCGTGCCCGTCGCTGCCCGTCTGGTCGCAGCGAGGTCTGCGCCGACCACTGCGCGTCTGGCCGCGGCGAGGTCTGCGCCGACCACCGCGCCGTTGCTCGCCGTGACGTCGATGACTACCACGGCCGACCCGTCAGCCGCTCGTACTCGGCGAGGAGCTTCGCGAACTGGGTCTGCCAGCCATATCGGGAGGCAGCCGCAGCCTGGATCCGGTGTCGCCTCGCATCGCGCTCTTCCGGTCCTGCCTCGAGCAGGGTCCGGATGCCCGCCGCGATCGACGCTGGAGCGGAGGGATCCACGAGGACTCCGGCATCGAGCTCACGCACGATCGGTGCCATGCCGGGGAGATCCGAGGCCACGACGGGCACACCGGCCGCCAGCGCCTCGAACAGCTTGTTCGGCGTGGCCAGCCGATGGTTGAGCGTGTCGCCCTGGATGGGGATCACCACGACGTCGGCGGACGCGACCCACTCCAGTAGCTCCGCTGGCGCGACGGCCGGGAGGAGCGAGATTCGGCTCGCCGCCGCCGAGTGATCCACCCGCGCCCGGAACTCCGCGACCAGCCGGCCGTACCCGAGGAGCACGAGATGCGCGCCGGGGACACCGGACATCGCCTCGATCAGTTCCCCGATGCCGCGACCGGGCGAGAACCCACCCTGATAGAGCACGATCGGAATCGCCGGGTCAAGCCCGAGCCGCTCGTGGAAGCGGCGTGGCCCCGGCGACCCGTCTGGGCGAGGGTCGGACGCGTTCATGACGACAACCGGAGGAGCACAGCCGAGGCGGGCCTGGAGGAGACCGGCAAGGGCGTCGTTCACCGTGAAGACTCGGTCGGCGCGCCGCGCCCACCGCCGCTCGATCATGCCGACCAGGTGGCGCACGGAGGCCGGCATCCGGGCGAGATTGCCGGCCTCCGGGTACAGGTCGCGGGCGTCGTAGACGAGGCTGCCGCCGAGCCTGTCGCGGACGGCGAGGCCGATGGGCAGGCCCATCAGGCCCATGGCGTGGACGACGTCGGGCCGGGATGGGACGAGGTCGATGGCGGTTGCCCGCTGCTCGGCGATCGCCTGGAGCTGGCGCATCTGGCGCAGCGGTGTCCGGAGGTCCGGTCGGACAGCGCGGCCGGCGCGCCGGATCGCGTATCCGGACGCATCGGCACTCTCCATCGGCAGGTCGGCCCCGGCCCGCGCGATCACCGTCACCTCGTGACCCCGAGCGGCGAGCCCGACGGCGATCCGGTGCGCGCGGGCGTCGAAGGCACCGCTCGACGGCACGACGATCACCACCCGCTGGGATTCTCGGGTAACCGCTGGCTCCAGAGTCACGACGATTCGACAAGCCCGGCGTACAGCCGGACGAGCCGGGCCGATTCTGTCTCCCAGTTCCAGCGCTCGGAGGCCGCCTGCCGGCACCGGTCTCGCAGGGCGGCGCGGTCGGCCGGCGAGGCGGTGACGATGGACCGGATCGCTGCTGCCAGGCCGGGTACGTCATCGGGCCGGACAACGCGACCGAGCGGGCCAGCGGGATCGCCACAGACGATTCGTCGCATCTCGGGAAAATCGCTCGCCACCACGGGGATCCCCGCGGCAAGGCACTCGAAGAGCTTGTTCGGCGTCGACATCCGGTGGTTGAGGGTCGAAGGCTGGATCACCATGACGCCGACGTCGGCCGAAGCCACCCACCGGCCGAGCTCGTCGGGCGGCACGGCCGATAGGACATGGATCCGGCCCGGGGCGGTCGGGCCCGCGGCGAGCGCGTCGAGATCGGCGCGCATCCCGCCGTAGCCAAGGAAGACGGCGTGGACGCGCTCGAGGCCCGGCTCGTTGACGGCTTCGGCGAGCTGCTCCAGGCCCCGATGGCGCGAGAAGGCTCCGTGGTACAGGGCGATCGGCTGGTCCGGCGGGATGCCGGTGGCGGCCCGGATCAGGTCGCCCGTATCCGCCGTCGGCGCCTCCGAGCGCGGCGGGCAGTTGTGGACGACGATGGTAAGGACCGGCTGATACCTGCGCCCGAGCTCTTCGGCCAGGCTGTCGTTGACGGTCACGAGGGCCACACAGGCCCCGATCCAGCGCCGCTCCAACCGCACCATGAGCCGGCGCAGCCAGGCCGGCTGATCGGCGTTCGCGCCCGATTCGAGGTAGATCTCGTGGCTGTCGTAGACGATCCGTGCCCCGGCATGGATCTGCGCCGCAGCGATGGCGGCTGCCAGCCCGGTGAGGTCGTGCCCGTGATAGACATCGGCGGGACCTGCCGCGGCAGCGGCCGATCTGGCCCAGGCCGTGATCACCCAGCGCCAGCGGACGAGCCACTCCACGGGCGACGGACGCCTCCAGGGAGCCCGTCGAGCTGTCGGTGGCTCAGCCATCGCCGTCCGCTCCACGCCGGGCGACGGCGCGCCGATGGGGGACGCTTCGGTTGCGGTCGCGGGCGCTTCGATGGCGCCGGGCGAATCGTCAGGCGCGGGTGTCGGCGACCAGGCCGGCGACCCGTCGGCGGTGGGCGAGTCGATGGCGCCGGGCGACTCGTCGGCGGTGGGCGTCGGCAACTTGGTGGCCGGTGACTCGGCGGCGGGCGACGACGAGGCGGAATGCTCCGCGGCCGTTCGATTCCGATATCGCGCGCGAAGATAGAAGGGCCCCCGAACCACGCTGAGCGGGGCAGACGCAAGAATCGCCAGAGCCGCGATCCCGAGATCCGCGAGGCCGCCTGGCATCCGTCCAAAGCCACGCCGGGCTCGGGGGATCGCCCAGTTCGTGATCCGCCAAGGGTAGCGCAGCCAGAGCCGGAACAGCCGGTGGCCCGGGGGGATCGGGACGCGAACGATCGCGAAACCGTCGTGCTCCTCCCGCTCGCCGACCGTGGACGCGGCATCCGTGGGCCGGGCGATGATCGTCACGTCATGGCCCGCCGCGGCAAGGGAACCGGCTTCACGGAGCACGCGCGAATCCGTTCGGCAGTCGTTGAAGACGAACATGACGACGCGACTCACCCGGCACCCTCCGGTCGAAGGTCGCGCGACTTGCCAGGCAGCTTCGGGTGGGGCGATTCACCGGACGACTGCGGGCCGGGCGACTGCGCGTGGGGCGACTCGCCGGGCGCCTGCGGGCCGGGCGCCTGCGGGCCGGGCGACTGCGGGTGGGGCGACTCGCCGGACGACTGCGGGCAGGGCGCCTGCGGGCCGGGCGACTGCTCGAGGGCGGTCACGATCGCGTGGGCGGCCCCAGTCGATGGCAGGTCCAGTGTTGCGGCACGCTCTCGGGCCAGCCGCGCAACCTCGGGCACCGGCGCGAGTCTCGTCAGCTCGGTCGCAGCCTTTGTCCGATCGAGGCCAATGATCACCATGCGCCCTGCGGAATCGTCGACCGCCTCAAGCCACTCGGTCGACTCGCGGAGGACGAGGCAGGGAACGCCGAGCCAGGCGGCTTCGCGCTGGACCCCGCCCGAATCGGTGATGACAGCGGCCGCGTGGAGCTGAAGCGCGAGCGAGGTCCGATAGCCCTGGGGCTCGACGATCGCGACGTCCGGCCCGCACGAGATCCTCGCCCGGCCCATCGCGGCTCGCGTGCCCGGGTGCAGCGCCACAATCACGGGCCGATGGGGCGACGCCGCGCCCGAGAGGATTGCGGCCCAGGCGGCCATCGCCGCGGCCTCGCGATTCTCCTGTCGATGAACGGTCGCGAACACGTAGCCGCCCGGGGTGAGGGACACGCCGAGTCGCTCCCCGATCCCTTCGAGGACCGACGGGTCCCTGACCTCGGCGCTCACGCGCGAAGCCAGGTCCTGCATCAGGTCCCCGACAAGGGTGACGCCGCGCGTGATCCCCTCGGCGCGCAGGTTCTCGACCGCCGTCCGCGTCGGCGCGAGCAGCCACGTCGCGAGGTGGTCCGCCACGACCCGGTTCACCTCCTCCGGCATCCGCCGATCGAAGCTGCGCAGCCCGGCCTCGACGTGGGCGACGGGGATCCCGAGCTTGGCTGCGGCCAGCACCCCGGCCAGGGTGGAGTTCGTGTCGCCGTACACCCGAACGGCATCCGGTGCCTCGGCAGCGAGGATCGGCTCGAGGCCGGTGAGCATGGCGGCCGTCTGGTCTGCGTGCGTCCCGCCGCCGAGACCTAGCCTGCGGTCGGGCCGGGCCAACCCGAGCTCGGCGAGAAACGCGCCGGCCATCGACTCGTCCCAGTGCTGGCCGGTGTCCACGAAGATCTCCTCATGGCGAGTCCGGAGCACCGGCTGGAGCGCGGCGGCCTTGATGAGCTGGGGTCGCGTCCCCACGATGCTGACGATCTTCACCCGGACAGGGTAGCCGGGAGCGTTGCCCGGGACCAGCAGAGGGTCGTCGCGAACCAACTCACGGGGCGGTACAGGGCAGGTATCACGGAGCGGTCCCCGGGAGCCGCACGGACGAGTTGTGAACGTCCCGGATACCAGACGGACGTGGCGGAACCTCAGCCGTATCGGAGGCTCGAGTCGCAAGCGGGCCGGTGCGTTGGACGGCGCGCTTGGTATGCCTGAGGCAGCGCGGGCAGCGGGCCGCGGGCGGCGGGCGGCGAACGAGGCGGGGCAGCGGGCGGCGAACGAGGCGGGGCAGCGGGCGGCGAACGAGGCGTAAGGAGGCGGAGCTGCGAGCCCGGCGAGCCGCCACCGCCGCACCGCCACCGCCGCACCGCCACCGCCGCCGCCGCCTCGTGGGGCTACCCCCGCCCCGGCACGCCAACCCCGCGGTACGTCACGACTTGCGGAAGCGACAGCCCGGACAGGCTGTTTCGCCCGTCCACGAGGATCGCCAGCTCCGGGAACCACGCCGCGTCCAGCTCGCGCCAGCGCGGGTCGCCGGTCTGGGTGACGATCGCCCGGACAGCAGCCGCGGATCCCCACGCATACGGCTCGGCGCCGATCGCCCGGACCTCGTCGTCCGAGAGGAGCGGGTCGTGGGCGAGAGCACGCGCTCCCGCCGCACGGAACTCCCGGATCAACGGGATCGCCCGGGAGTAGGCGAGTTCCTTGACGCCCTCGCGATAGGTGAGCCCGAGCACAAGCACCGGGACACCATCGAGCGTCCCCACCGTTGAACGGACGGCGTCGATCGCGATCTGGATCTGGCCGTCGTTGACCTCCCGCGAGCGCGCGACGATCGACAGTTCCGGGGCACGCGAGAGGAGGAAGTGCGGGTACACCGGAATGCAGTGCCCGCCGACGCCGAGGCCGGGCTGGTGGATGTGGCTGTAGGGCTGGCTGTTCGCTGCCGCGATCACTTCGCGGATGTCGACGCCCACGCGATCCGCGTACGCGGCGAATTCGTTGGCCAGTGCGATGTTTACGTCGCGATACGTGGTATCGGCGAGTTTCGAGAACTCCGCTGACTCGGCCGATGTCATCGCGACGATCTCGGCGTCCAGCACGGCGTCGTAGAACTGCGCCGCCCGCTCGGTCGAGGCCGGCCCGAGCCCGCCGACGAGCTTCGGGTACGAAGCGAGGTTCCGGAGGACCGCCCCTGAGAAGAGCCGCTCCGGCGAAAACGCCACGAGAAAGTCCGCGTCCGCCCGGAGCCCCGACGCCGCCTCGAGCAGAGGCGCGTATCGGCCGCGAGTATCCCCGACCGGGAGCGTCGTCTCGAAGATCACGAGGCTCCCCGGGTGCACGCCCGGGGCGATGGATGTCACCGCGGCGTCCATGTACCGGTAGTCCGGTTGGTGGTCCGCGTCCAGCATCACCGGGACAATGAGCACAAGGACGTCGGCGTCCCGCGCCGCGGCTGCCCCATCCGTTGTCGCCCGCAGGCGGCCGGACGCGTGGGCGGACGCCACGAGCTCCGCGACGCCCGGCTCCTCGCCGATATGGGAGCGACCCTCGTTGATCGCCTCCACGACCGCATCCTGGACGTCCACGGCGACAACGTTCCAGCCATGACCGGCGAACTGGGCGGCGAGCGGCAGGCCCATCTTCCCGGCTCCGACCACCGCGACGGTTCCAGCGGTACCGGGTCCACCGATCCACGGCGAGACACGGCGCGGCGGGAGCGTGTGCGGGCACGCGTTCGCCGGCAGAACGATGGAGCCACCGAGGAGAGTGGCGCCGGCGCTGGGGCGGGTGACGATGCTCATCCGGGTGGGTCCTTCCGGTCCTCGGGCGACTCAGGCGGTGACAGTCCGGGGCGCGAATCCCTCGAGGGAGATGACCGCGCGTCCCGTTGCCGATTCGAGCAGGGCCGAGGCGATCCCGACGGCCCACAGGCCGTCCTCGGCGTCCACCTCTGGGCGGCCGCCGTCGCGAACGACCCGGAGGAAGGCGTCATGCTCCAGGGCCAGTGGCTCGCCCGAAGGGACCGGAAGCTCAGCCACCTCGCCCTCGAACGTCGGCGCATAGCCTCCGATCAGGCGCGGGTTCGTCGTGTCCGTGGCGCGCGTGAAGGTGAGCCGCTGGGTCAGGTAATCGAGCTCGAACATCCCCTCTTCGCCGGTCACCATGAGCTGGCGGCGCTTGGCCGGGGTCAGCCAATCGACGTCCAGCTGGGCGATGACCCCGGACGGAAAGTGGAGGAGACCGAAGAGCAGGTCCTCGTGATCCGCGTGGATCCGCTGGGCGATTTCCGCGTGGACGCGGACCGGCCGCTCGCCGGCAATCCAGGAGCAGATGTCGACGTCATGCGTGGCGAGGTCGATCGTGACGCCGACGTCACGGATTCGGGCCGGGAACGGACCGGCGCGGCGGGTCGCGATCGCGAAGATCGTGGAGAGCCAGCGCTCCTCGTGCAGGAGCCGTCCCAGCTCGCGAACGGCCGGGTTGAACCGTTCGACGTGCCCGACCTGGACCGGGACACCGGTTGCCCGGGACGCCTCGACGATCTCGAGGGCCTCGGCAACGGTGGGCGCGAGCGGCTTCTCGACCAGGACGGCGATGCCCCGCTCGATCGCCGCGAGGGCGAGCGACAGATGGGCCGTCGTGGGGGCAGCGATCACGACCGCGTCGAGTTCTGCCTGGGCGATCATCGCCAGGGGCTCTGCGAACCCAGCGGCACCGGTCTGTTCCGTGGCGCTGGCCAGCAGCTCCGCGATGGGATCTGCGACCGCGACCAGGCGGGCATTCGATCGGGTCCCGATGACCCGAAGATGGTTTCGCCCCATCGAACCGAGGCCTGCCAGTCCAACGCGGACTTCCCGATCTCCGGCCGGGCGCCAGAAGGCGGTCATGCCGGGCGCCAGAACACGGTCATGCCGCGCGCCAGAACGCGGTCATGCCGGGCGCCAGAACACGGTCATGCCGGGCTGCCTGCACCTGCGTGGGCCATGACGGCCTGGCGAACAACCGCGATGACGGTCGCCTGGTCCTCGCTGCTCAGCCCGGGGAACATCGGCAGCGCAATCGTCCGCTCCGCCGCGAAGTCCGTGACCGGGAGATCGGCGTGCAGACCCCGCTCCTGGATGTACGCCTGGTGATGGACCGGGATCGGGTAGTAGATGTCAGCGCCGACGCCACCGGCGCGGATGGCGGCGATGATCCCATCCCGCTCCGGACCGACCTCCAGGGTGTACTGGTGGTAGACGTGCGTCCGCCCCTGGGGAACGACCGGTGTCCGAACGGGCAGGTCGGCGAAGGCCTCGTCGTACCGGGCGGCGATAGCCTGCCGGCGGGCGGTGTTCCGATCCAGCTTCGCCAGCTGGACCAGGCCGATGGCCGCGTTGATGTCCGTCATCCGGTAGTTGAAGCCGAGCGATTCGAACTGGTAGCGGGCCCGCATCCCCTGGTTGCGGTAGAGCCGCAGGCGGTCGGCGAGGTCGTCGTCGTCCGTGGTGATGAACCCGCCCTCGCCCGTGGTCATGTTCTTCGTCGCGTAGAGACTGAACGTTCCATGGCCGAAGCTCCCGGCACGCCGTCCCCGGAACGTCGCGCCGTGGGCCTGGCAGGCATCCTCGACGACGGCGAGGCCATGCCGATCCGCGATCGCGCGGATCATGTCCATGTCGGCGACCAGGCCGAAGAGGTGGACCGGCACGATGGCCCGGGTCCGGGAGGTGATCGCCGCCTCGATCCGCTTCGCGTCGATCAGGTAGGTGTCCGGCTCGATGTCAACGAAGATCGGCACGGCTCCGGTGGACAGGATGGCGTTCGCGGTCGCGGCGAACGTGTGGGCGACCGTGATCACCTCGTCACCGGCGCCGATCTCGAGGCAGGCGAAGGTGGCCATGAGCGCCAGGGTGCCGTTGGACACCGCGACCGCGTGCCTGACCCCGCAGTAGTCGGCCCATGCCGCCTCGAGGGCCTTCACCTTCGGCCCCTGCGCCACGATCCCGGATCGGATGACCTCGGCGACGGCATCGATTTCCTCCTGGCCGAGATCCGGCCGGGCGATCGGGATCATGAGAGCACTCCGTTCTGCTGGCGGGGCCGCTCCTCGAGGGCCTCCACGTCAGGGACATAGACATACGTTCGGCCGCAACTCGGGCAATGGAGTTCCGGGTGTGTGGCGTAGTACGGCGGCTTGGCCGCGGCGGCAGCGCCTTCGGCATCCTGGAGGCGAACACCGCACGCACAGACCCAGCCGATCCGGCGCGCCGGAGAGCCCACGACGAGGGCGTGCGAAGGGACATTGCGTGTGACGACGGCGCCGGCTCCGACCGTGGCGAAGCGCCCGACCTCGGTGCCCGCGACCACGATCGCCCCGGCGCCGATGGAGGCGCCATAGCGCACGGCGATGGGACTCACCGTCCAGTCCGCGGCCCGGGCAAGATCCCCGGTCGAGGTGATGGCGCGCGGGTAGCGGTCGTTGGTCAGGATCGCCCCCGGGCCGATGAACACCCCGTCTTCCACGCTGACGCCGTGGTAGATGAGGGCGCCATTCTGGATCTTCACGCGGTCGCCGATGTCGACATCCTCGTCGATGAACACGTCGCGCCCGATCACGCACTCGGCACCGATCCGGGCTCGGAGGCGAATCTGGGCGCGGTGCCAGATGCTCGTACCCGGTCCGACGGTGACGTCGGCTTCGAGATCGGCGGTTGGATGGACGCGCGCGGACGGATCGATCACCGGTGTCCTGTCAGGCTCCTGCTGCGGGTCCGGGGCATGCGCCCAAGCCACGCGATGTCACGCGGATGGTCCCGGCACGTCGGCCGGATGACGGGCACCGAGTATACCCGCGGGCTCGATCAGCCCCCGCGACGGCCTCGGCGGAAGAGACCGGCGAGGAGCCCGGCCGCGGCGCCGAACGCCAACGCGCCCCGCCAGTCGAGGAGCACCTTCACGTCGCCGGACACGCGCTGGGCGACCATGAACACGACGGCCGATGGCCGATGGACGTTGACGGTCTGCGCCACGAGCGTCCGTACGAACGACTGCTCGACGCGAGCCTCCCGGGCGATCATGGTCCCGACCGCTCCCTGGGACACGCTGACCTCGCCGCCGAGCGCCGCACCGAGGGCACCCATTTCCACCGAGACGCGGTCGCCCCGGGCCGCTCCCACGAACCCCTGCGTGACGGCGACGTCGACGGCATCCACCCGTCCCACGGCCCCCTGGTGAACTTCGACTGCTTCGGCCTCGATCCAGGCGCCGTCCTCGTCAATGCCGAGTGAGCCGGCTCCCAGGTGGTCGCCCGCAGCAGTCGGATCGGTGGGCATGGCCTCCGGCACGGGGTTCCTGATGGCGTCGGGGTCGGCCTTTGGCTTGCGACGACGCGCTGGCCCTGGGGCAGCGGGCACTGGATCGGGCTCGTTCGTTGTCATGTCGGCACCTCGGCTCAGGTCGTCTGGAATGCTCTCGGCTATTCTGCGCCCCGTGCAACCGAAAGGCCGCCGAGTGGCAGTTCCATGACGAAACCGGCGCCGGGCCTCACCCGCCGGGCCGCGTGGCCCGTGCTCGTGGGCGGGCTGGTCATCGCCGCGATCGCAGTCGGTGCCGGAGCCGGCCTGCTGCTGGCCGGGTCGCTCGGATCGGCGTCCGCAACCGCGGGTCCATCGCCGCTCGCACCTTCTGCCTCGAGAGAATCTGCGGATCCATCGCCGAGCGAACCGACATCGGCCGCACGGACGCCCGCTCCCACGTCGAGCCCGCAGCCCACCCCGGTGCTCGTCGCTGCCCCCCTCACCGGGCTTCCCGTCCTCGAGACGTCTGCCCGGCAACATCCGATCGCCGTGATGATCGACGACCTGCGGGCCGCGCGACCGCAGTCCGGGTTCAATGCCGCCGCCCAGGTCTGGCAGGCCCCCGCGGAAGGCGGTATTCCGCGCTACATGATGATCTTCCAGGACACGCTCCCGGTGTCGGTGGGGCCAGTTCGGAGCGCCAGGCAGTACTTCATCGAATGGGCCGCCGAGTGGAAGGCGCTCTACGTCCACGTCGGCGGCTCGGGACAGGCGATGTCGACGCTGGCCGGCGTCGGCCGCGGGCAGTGGGTCTACAACGCGGACGGGTTCCGCTTCGAGGGCACGGGCATGTCGCGGATCAAGGAACGGGCCGCCCCGCACAACGTCTATTCGGACGCCGGCCGCCTCCGGGCGATGGCCGCCACGGTTGGTGCCAACGACGGCCCACTCACCCCGGTCTGGGCGTTCGGCGGCCCGACGCCACTCGATTCGCGGCCGGGCGGGACCACGATCACGATCGACTACCCGTATGAGACGATCACTTATCGCTACAACCCGGGAACAGATCGCTATGTCCGGTATGTCGACCGGTCCAGCACTCCCCAGGTGGATGCTGCCGATGGGCAACCGATCGCTCCGACCAACGTCGTGATCCTGCGGATGCGATTCGGCCCCCTGAACGACGGACATCCGGAGAAGAACCGCCTCGAGGCGCAGGACGTGGGCTCGGGCGAGGCCATCATCTCGACCGGCGGACGGATCATCCACGGGACCTGGAGCAAGGCCTCGGAAACCGCGCCGACCCTGCTCTTCGGCCCGGACGGAGCGGCCGCGACCCTGGCCGCGGGGCAGACCTACGTCCAGGTGATCGCGCTTTCGTATGCCTATTCGATCGTCGAGGGCACGCTCTCCAGCGGGAGCCTGCGCGAGTTCTAGCTGACCTTGCCGCACGTCGTTGACGAACGCGCTGCCGATGCCGCGCCCTGTGTACCGGCACGCATCGATCGAGTGCCGCCTCAGCGGCGCCGATCGCGCCGCCGCCGCGCGACCCTGTCGAGGCGGAGTCGAATGACCACGAGGAGGGCCTCGGCGATGATGCGGCGGGACATCTTCGACTGGCCGACGCGCCGATCCCGGAACGTGATCGGAACCTCGCTGACCCTGGCCCCGGCCCTCGATGCCCGCTCCGTCATCTCGATCTGGAAGACGTAGCCGCCGGCGTGGATGCCGTCGAAGGGCACGGCGGCGAGTGTCGACCCGCGCCAGGCCTTGAACCCGCCGGTCAGGTCGCGCACCCGCAGCCCAAGGACCACGCGGGCGAACAGGCTTCCGCCCTGAGAGATGAGGCGACGGCTCAGGCCCCAGTCCTCGACCCGCCCGCCCTTCGTATACCGACTGCCGATGACCAGGTCGGCCTCACCCCGATCAAGCGGTCCGAGGAGCAACGGCAGCGAACCTGGATCATGGGACCAGTCGGCGTCCATCTGGATGACCGAGGTCGCGCCGCCGTCGAGGGCCTCGCGAAAGCCGTCCAGGTAGGCGCGGCCGAGTCCCTGCTTTCCAGGCCGATGGCGAACGCGGATGCGGCCGTCCAGTGAGGCCAGGCCGTCGGCGAGGAGTCCGGTCCCATCCGGCGAGTTGTCGTCGACGACAAGCAGCATTGCGGCGGGCAGGGCCTGAAGAATGGCGTGGGCAATCCCGGGCAGGTTCTCGGCCTCGTTGTAGGTCGGCAGCACGATCCACGTGCCCGTGCCGGTGCCGGCGTCGACCGCATGGCCAGGTCCTGGGAGCCCCCCGTCGTGTGGCATCACCGGGAGTCTATCGGGGTTGGCGTCGGTGGCTCGTCGTTGGTTGGATCTGGCGTCGAGTCGAGCAGGAGGCTCAGCGGGCGTACCCCTGGAGCTGAATTCGAACCGACTCGGAGACCGAGCTCGTGGCCCCCAGGAGGACGATGCTGCCGGGACGGAGCCGTGTCAGCTCGGCCGCCGTGGCCGACGGGATCATGGTGGCGGTCACCAGGAGGATCGGAACGTCCTGCGAGCCGGCGACGGCCGCGCCCGACAGGGCATCGGGGAAGTCGAGGCCGGTGGCCACGTAGACGACGGGCACGCCGGGGGCGAATTTCGAGGCGCTGATGGCCGCGGCCGTCGCGTACCGGTCCCTGCCCGCGAGACGGGTCACCGGCCCGCTCGTGAAGGATGTGAGGGCGGACAACACCGTGTCCGGCACGACACCGGTGCCGCCGAGGACGACGATGCGCTGTGGCTGCAGCCTGCTGAGTTCGGCCGCCGTCACGTCCGGGATCCCCTTCGTCGAGACCAGGAGGATGGGGCCGTCCTCGGATCCGGCTACCGACGCACCCGTCAGGGCGTCGGGGAAGTTCAGACCGGTGGCGACGTAGACGACGGGCACTCCCGGCCCGAAGTTCGCGGCGCTCATGGTCGCGGCCGTGGCGTATCGATTGAGCCCGGCCAGCCGGGTCACGCCACCGCTGGTGTATACGGCGAGATTCGCCAGCACGGCGTCGCCGACGACACCCGTGCCGCCGAGGACGACGATCCGCTGCGGCCGGAGACGAATGAGCTCGGCGGTTGTCGAGGCCGGGACCTCGGTTGGCGTCACGAGCAGGATCGGACCGTTCCACCCAGCGCCCAGGGCGGCCCCGGCAAGCGCATCCGGGAAGTCGAGCCCCGTGGCAACGTAGGCGACCGGCACGCCTGGGGCGAAGTTCGCCGCGCTGATCGCGGACGACGTCGCATACAGGTCAGATCCGGCGAGCCGGGTGACCGTGCTCGGAGCCTGGCTCGTGGGGCTGGACGCGCCGGAGGTGATCGCGTTGCCGGTCACGTCGCTCGTGAGGAGGTCGGGGTTGCCGATCAGCGATCGGTAGTAGCCGCCCGGTGTGCCGTCCGGGTCCATGAACCCCGAGTTGGCGGGGCTTCGCATCGAGGTGAACGAGAACTCGTTGCCGTTGTAGTCGTACTGGGTCCGCCACAGATCCAGGATCGACTGCTGGGTCGTGAACAGGTCCCGGATGATGCCGGTGATCCCGCCCTGCGCCTCGGCGATGACGGCGGCCGCGCCAGCCTTGAAGAACCCCTGGCCGAAGTTGTCGACACGCTGCATGGCCACGTCGAGTGTCGGGTCGGCATACCCGGGCTCGGAGTTGCCGGAGGCATAGCAGAGGTGGTTGAGGATGACCACGGCATTCGGCGCCAGCTTGATCTCGTTGGCCAGGTACGGCTCGCCGTAGTACTTGGTGGTCGTATCTCCGCCGTTCGCCGTCGGGTTGAGACCCAGGCCGTCCTTGGTCGTGTACGCCGGATCGAACGTATATGGGCTCGGCCAGCCATTCCCGTGCCCGAGGTAGATGACCAGGCTGGCACCCTGCAGGGCTGGCTTCACGACATCCCAGGTCGCGACCGGGCTGTAGATCTTCACGACATTGGACGAGTACTGGATGGCCTCGGCATAGGCCTGATCGGCCCACGAGCGGTAGTTCGAGGTGGCCGAACCGGTCGGGCCCACGATGATCACGACCTTGGCGCTGGAAAGCGCTGTGGGAGGCGCGTCCGAGGTGGTCGACGCCGCCGAGGCAGGTGCGACGAGGAGCAACACGCCGACAAGGGCGAGAACGATGACGTGAATGATGTGACGCACGGGGAAGAGCTCCGATCGAGCCGTGGTGACCACGAAGTGATCTGGCAGTCAAGCCTCGTCGACGAAGCCCGGAACCTCAATCGGACAGGGGTACCAGCGGGGCTGGCTCCATCGGCTCGCAGCCTGCCTCTGTTCGGAGGAGTGGGGTAGGGTTCGGAGTGGTCCGGGTCGGAACCGGCACGCCGGACACCATGGCCACCGCGGGCCGGGCTTCGCGGGCCGCCGGGCTCCGCGGCCTGCTGGGCCCGGCGGCGCGCCGGGCAGCGGGGGCCACGCACCGCGGAACCGACGGCCGTCGCGGTCGTCGACGATGGTTCAGGGCGATGGCTTCGGCGAGGGTTCGATACAGGGTTGTTCGCCGCCGGGGATCGTCCCGTCGGCGTTCGGGCGGCACGTGGTCGGCTGCTCCTCGGGCGCGGGCAGGCCACCCTGGTAGTCGAGGATGACGAGGACGAACTCGAGCCGGTCAAGGGTCACGGCCGGCTCGACGAACGCCGTCTGGACGACCTCGTTGGCGTCGCGCCGGACATCGATGATCCGGCCGATCACGAGCCCCTTCGGGTAGGGCGAGCGGATGCCGCCACTGAGCTCGATGCCGGCCGTCACGACCTCCTCGCCCAGCCCCACCGCAGTCGCGGCGTCGATGTTCCGCATGATCAGGCTGTTCGGCAGTTGACCGGTGACCTCGCCCGTCGCGGCACTGGTGAGCAGTTGCCCGATGACGGTCGATCCGGAGTCGCTGATCAACTGAACGATCGACGACGACGGCCGGACGTCGACAACACGGCCCACCAGGGCCCCGCCGGCGGCGATGACGACATCGCCGACGATGATCCCATCGTCGGTACCGCGATCCAGGGTGACCCGCTGCTGGACCTCCAGGGACTCGCGGGCGATGACGGCAGCGGCGACCGTCGAGTAGTCGAGGCCGTTGCGGAGCTGGAGCAGGCCCGTGAGGAGGTCATTCTGTCGGCGGATCTCCTCGGCCTGCCGGACCTGCTGCTGGATCCGGTCGTTCTCGGCCCTGAGGCTCTCGTTCTCGGTTCGAAGGGTGTCGATCTCGCCGACCGCGGTGGCGATGGAGCTCAGGTCGTGCCCGAAGCCATCGAGGGCACTCTGGACGGGCCGGAAGGCGAAGCCGAGACCCTGTTGCAGATTGAGGATCACCGGGCTCGCCGACGCTGCCAGCATCAGCAGGCTCGCGATGAGGACGGAGAGGTAGCCGACAGCTCGGCGGCGGGCCGGCCGGTTGGCGAAGATGGCGCTCACGACGACACGACGACCACGATGACGGCGTCGCTCGGCGACATCGTCGTCAGCGCGGCGGCCGGATGTACGTCTCGGTCACGAGGACGCGCTCCATCGATGCCATCTCCTGGAGCACGATGCCCGTCCCGCGAGCAACGCAGGTCAATGGATCGTCGGCGATGTGGACCGGCATCTGGGTTGCCTCCGCCACCCGACGGTCGAGCCCGGCGAGAAGCGCCCCGCCGCCGGCGATGACGATGCCCTGGTCCATGATGTCGGCGACGAGTTCCGGGGGTGTCTCCTCGATCGTGTCGCGGATCGTGTCGACGATCTGGGCGACCGATGGCTCGATGGCCTCGCGGATCTGGTCGGCGCCGACCTCGACGCTCCGGGGAAGGCCGGTCAGCAGGTCGCGTCCGCGCAGGTTCACCCGTTGCTGGTCCCACTCCCCCGGGTAGGCGGAGCCGATGGCGACCTTGATGTCCTCTGCGGTCCGCTCGCCGAGGAGGAGGTTGTACTCGCGCCGGGCGAAGTTGACGATGTCCTGGTCCATCTCGTCGCCACCGATGCGGATCGAGCGGCTCACCACGATGCCGCCGAGGCTGATGACCGCGACCTCCGGCGGCCATGGGCTCCTCGATGAGTCGAGCCCATCGGGCCCCGGCGTTGAGTGCTGCGTCCTTGACGGCCCGCTTCTCCACCTCGGTGACACCGGATGGGATGCCGATGAGCATCCGCGGCCGGGCGATGAGGCCGATCCGGTCATGGACCCGGTCCACGAAGTACTTGATCATCTGCTCGGTGACGTCGAAGTCGCTGATGACGCCATCGCGGAGTGGACGGACCGCGATGATGTTGGCCGGGGTCCGGCCGACCATCCGCTTGGCCTCGGCGCCGATGGCCAGGACGCGCTTGGTGCGCGCCTCGATGGCGACGACCGACGGCTCGCTGATGACGATCCCACGGTCACGGACGTGGACGAGCGTGTTCGCGGTCCCGAGGTCGATACCGATATCGCGAGAGAAGAGGCCGATCAGGCGATCAAGCATGCGGGATGGGGAACCTCGAACGGCCGGCGGCTCCCGGCAATGCTGTGCGGGCCCGTCGGAGCCCGAGCAGTATACCCACGACCCGGGACCGGGGCCCGGTGACAGGTTGCCCTATGCGACCGGGTCGAGGGCCTCCTCGAATTGGCTTGCATAGAGTTCGTGGTAGAAACCACGGGCTGCGAGTAGCTCCTCGTGGGTGCCCTGCTCCACGATGCTGCCCTCGTTCATCACCAGGATCAGGTCGGCGTCCCGGATCGTGGACAGGCGATGCGCGATGACGAAGGCGGTCCGACCCTCCATCAGGCGGGCCATGGCTCGCTGGATCAGAACCTCGGTCCGCGTGTCGACCGACGACGTGGCCTCGTCGAGGATCAGGATCTGCGGGTCGGCGATGAAGGCCCGGGCGATGGTGAGGAGCTGCTTCTCGCCCTGCGAGACGTTCGTCGCGTCATCGTCAAGGACCGTCTCATAGCCGTCGGGCAACGTCCGGACGAAGTGATCCACGTGCGCGGCCTCGGCCGCGTCGGCGAGTCGTTCCGCGGAGACCTCGTGATCCTTGCCGTAGGCGATGTTCTCGCGGATCGTCCCGTTGAAGAGCCATGCGTCCTGGAGGACCATCCCGAACGCTCGGCGCAGATCATCCCGGGCGAGCAGCCGGATATCGACGCCATCGAGCTCGATCACCCCGGATGTGACGTCGTAGAACCGCATCAGGAGGTTCACCAGGGTTGTCTTGCCGGCCCCCGTCGGGCCGACGATGGCAACCCGGCGTCCCGGCGCGACCTCGAGGTTGAGGCCCTCGATGAGGGGCTTGCCCGGCTCATACCGAAAGGCGACATCCCTGAAGGCGATGTGGCCGACCGGTGAGAGACGCAGGCCGGGCTCGCCCTCATCGGGCGGCTCCTCCTCCTGGTCCAGGAGCTCGAAGACGCGCTCCGCGGATGCGACCGCACTCTGGAGCACGTTCGCAATCGAGGCGGCCTGGATGATCGGGAAGGTGAACTGGCGGGAGTACTGGATGAACGCCTGCACATCGCCGAGGGAGAGCTGCCCGCTGGCAACCCGCACCCCGCCGATCACCGCAACGGCCACGTAGTTGAGGTTGGACACGAAGGTCAGCGCCGGCTGGATGATCCCGGAGATGAACTGGGCACGATAGCTCGCCTCATAGAGGTCCCAGCAGCGACACGACGGCCAGCAGCGGGCTGATCGTGAGCATGACGAGAAGGACGCCGAGCACCGTGAGGACCGACGTGATCAACTGCGTCAGGCTCTGTTGGAGGGTCTGGCTGATGTTGTCGATGTCGTTGGTCACGCGGCTGAGGATGTCGCCGCGCGACTGGTGGTCGAAATAGGCCAGGGGCAGGCGTCCGAGTTTGGCGTCGACCCGTTCACGAAGTCGATAGACCGTGCGCTGCGTGACTCCGGCCATGATGTAGGTCTGGGCCCAGCTGAAGACTGAGCTGAGCAGGTAGACCACGGCGACGATCGCCAGGATGGCCGAGAGCGCGCCGAAGTCCACTCCCACGCCGGGCGTCACATCCATGCTGCTCAGCATCTCGGCAAAGGTGTCCTGGCCTTGTGCCCGAAGGCCCGCGACGATCTGGTCCTTGGACGCCCCGATCGGCAGGTTCTTGCCGATCACGCCCTCGAACAGGACGTTGGTGGCGTTGCCCAGGAGCTTGGGTCCGATGACCGCGAAGGCCACGCTGATGATGGCGAGAACGATGACAGCGCCGATCAGCGGCCGCTCCGGGCGCAGCTCGCCGAGCAGGCGGCGGAACGATCCGCGGAAGTCCTTCGAGCGGGCCGCCGGGGCCTGCATGAACATCATCCCGGGGCCGCCATGGCCCATCGGCCGGCGGCCGGGAGGGGGACTCGCGAGCCCACCTGGAGCACCGGGGCGGCCGGGATCGGGGCCGCGGTTTGCGCCGGAGCCGCTCGGGCGGGCACCCATCGGTCCGCTCACGCGACCTCCTCCCCGGTGAGCTGCGAGAGCACGATCTCCTGGTAGGTCACGCAGGATCGCATGAGCTCCTCGTGCGTTCCGACGCCCGCGATTCCGCCGTTATCCAGGACCACGATCCGGTCGGCATGGAGGATGGTCCCCACACGCTGGGCCACGATGATGCTGGTGGCGTCACCGAGCTCGCGCCGGATGGCCGCCCGCAACCGCGCGTCTGTCCGGAAGTCGAGCGCCGAGAAGCTGTCATCGAAGATGTAGATGTCGGGGCGCTTCGCGATGGCCCGGGCGATGGCCAGGCGCTGGCGCTGGCCACCCGACACGTTGGTGCCGCCCTGGGCGATGGGCGCCTCGAGGCCCTCCGGCATGGCCGTGACGAATGCCTTGGCCTGGGCGATCTCGAGAGATCGCCAGATCGTGGCTTCGTCCGCCTCGGCGTCGCCAATCCGGAGATTCGAGGCGACCGTTCCGCCGAACAGGAAGGCCCGCTGCGGCACGAATCCGATTCGCGCCCAGAGGTCCTGCCGATCCATGTCGCGGACGTCGACATCGTCCACGAGGACGGTGCCGGCCGTGGCGTCGTAGAGACGCGGGATGAGGTTGATGAGCGTCGACTTCCCGCTGCCGGTGCTTCCGACGATCGCCGTCATCTCGCCCGGATTGGCCTCGAACGAGATCTGCCGGAGCACCGCCTCCTCTGCTCCCGGGTAGCGGAATTCGGCGTTCCGGAATTCCACCCGACCGCGACGAGCCGGGGCGCGCGGCGTCACCGGATCCTTGATCGACGGGATGGTGTCCAGCACGTCCCGAATGCGCCCGCCCGAGACGACAGCCCGGGGGACCATCACGAACATGATCACCGCGGTCATGATCGCGAAGAGGATCTGGAGGATGTACTGGAGGAACGCCGTCAGGTTGCCGATCGGCATCGCCCCGCTCTCGACGCGGTACGCCCCGAAGTAGAGGACCGCCACGGTCGACAGGTTCATGATCGCCATGAGGCTCGGGATGGTGATCGCGAACAGCCGGTTGACCTTGAGGCTCGTGTCCATGAGATCGAGGCTCGCCTCGTCGAATCGCGCCTCCTCGTGGCGCGTCCGGACGAAGGCCCGGATCACCCTGACCCCGGCCAGTGTCTCGCGCATGACCAGGTTGAGGCGATCGAGCTTCTTCTGGACCGCCTGGAAGAGAGGGATCGCCCGCGACATGACGAAGCCGATGAGGAGCGCCATCAGCGGGATGATCACGAGTAGCAGCCCCGAGAGCGGGACGTCCTGGCGGAGGGCCATGATGACCCCGCCGATCGTCAGGATCGGGGCCGAGATCATGACGTTCAGGGCCAGCAGGACCAGCTGCTGGATCTGCTGGACGTCGTTCGTGTTCCTCGTGATCAGGCTCGCGGCCCCAAACTGGTTGACCTCGATCTGGCTGAACGACTCCACGGATCGGAAGATCGCGCCGCGCAGGTCACGCCCAAATCCCATCGACACGCGGGCGCTCCAGTAGACCCCGACGATCGAGGCAATCCCGAGCAGGAATGTCACGCCCAGCATCAGGCCGCCGGTCTGGACGATGTACGCGGTGTCCCCTTTTGCCACACCGTTGTTGATGATGTCGGCATAGAGCGCCGGCAGGTAGAGGTTGGCGAAGGCCTGCGCCAGGAGCAGGATCAGCACCAGGGCGATCGGCCGGCGATACGGCCCGAGATACGTCCGCAGGATGCCGGTCATCGAGCCGGCCCCGCGGCGCCTGGGGCATCGGCCATGTCGGCGAAGTGGGAATCGCGGGCCCGACGAAGCGCCCGGGCGCCCTGCAGGAACCCGGCCAGCTCGTCGTCGGTCAGGCGATCGAGGAGCAGGCCGAGGCGCCCGCGCCGTTCGGCCGCGACGCCGTCGATCAGGCGCCGGCCCGTCTCGGTCAGGGAGACCCGCACGACGCGCCGGTCGTCGGGATCGTGACTCCGTTCAACGAGGTCGCGCCGCTGCATGCGATCGACGATCCCGGTGGCGCTCGCCTGGGACACGTCGAGGGATTCGGCTAGCCCTCGCATCGTGAAGGGGGCCTTCGCTCTCCAGCACGGTCAGGACGTGGAGATGGACGAGGCTCAACGGCCCCGCCGACCAATGCCGGAGATAGCGCATCACGCCTGCCGGCGTGTGCGAGGTCAGCTCCTCGATCAGCTCGGCGAGCAGCATGGATCGTTCCAAGGTTCGGCGTTGGTCCTTTAGATCACGTTGATACTATCGATTGACCAAAGGATATTCGGAACGATCGAGAACCGCTTGCGCCGCTTCCGTGGCACGGCGGCCCTACGCGACGACTGGCGGCCCTACGCGACGACTGGCGGTCCTACGCGACGCGGCCCGGCGGGATCCCCGGGCGGTCGAAGGCAATGCCGCGGTCACGCAATGATGTCCAGGCGTCATGGCCGATGACCAGGTGGTCAAGGACGTTGATGTCCAGCAGGCGGCCGGCGGCCAGGGCCTCGGCCGTGAGGTGGAGATCATCCGGCGAGGGTGTCGGATCGCCTGATGGATGGTTGTGGACCAGGATGATCCCGGCGGCGGTCAGTCGGACCGCGTCGCGAAACAGCTCCCCGACCCGAACCACCGACGCGCTGAGATTGCCCTGATACGCGGTCACGACGCGCTGGACCACGTTCTTGGTGTTCAGGACCACGACCCGGAGTTCCTCGCGTTCCAGGCGACCCATCTGCAACACGAGGCGGTCGGCGACGTCGCTCGGCGACCGGACGGTCCATCGCGCCGTTGGCCAGTCGGCAAGGAGCCGCCGGCCGAGCTCGAACGCGGCCTGGAGCTGGGCAGCGCGGGCGGATCCGACCCCCGCGATACCTTCCAATTCCAGGCCGGATGCCCGGGCCAGCCCGGTCAGCCCGTCGAACCGGGCGATGGCATCCGCGGCCAGGTCCACGGCCGAGCGACCACGCGATCCGGAGCCCCAGATCAGCCCGATCAACTCGGCCGAATTGAGGCCCGCGGCACCTCGAAGTTCCATGCGCTCACGCGGGCGCTCCGCGGCGGGCAGCTCGCGAAGGGTCCGGCCAGCCCGACTTTCGTGTTGATCCGTGGACGTGTCGGGCATCGTGGGGCTCCATCTCGGGCATCGATCGACGGGCTGGTGTCCCCGGGGCCCGAACGACGGAAGCCCGCCGATTCCCCCCGCCATCCGGACCCGAGGACATGGCGCAGCCTATCGGGTAGCGCTCACCGGATGGTCAACGTGCGCTGCATCGCGGATCGCCGACCAACGAAGTGGCGGAGAACGTCCTCGGACATCCCGGCGCGTTCCTGTGGATCGCCTCGCGGCGGGGCGTCGCACGTCGCGGCGGTCGAGCCGCCTCGCGGCGGGGCGTCGCACGTCGCGGCGGTCGAGCCGCCTCGCGGCGGCGAGTCGCAGGTCGCGGCGGTCGAGCCGCCTCGCGGCGGCGAGTCGCAGGTCGCGGCGGCGAGCCGCAGGTGGCGGCGGCGCGTCGCAGGTGGCTCGGCACCTGGCAGGTCGCGGCGGCGCGTCAGACGCTGAGCGCTCGCTCCGCGACGACGAGCAGGACGGCGTTGAACGTGGCATGCAACCCGATGGCCGCCCATAGCGATCCGCGCCGTTCGAATACCAGGCCGAGAGCCAGCGCAACCGGAAGTCTCGCTCCGGCGGCGACGACCGCGACACCGAGCGCGGCGGAGAACGTGTCACCGGTCTGGTCCATGGCATGGACAAGGGCGAACAGGGCCGCCGACCGCACGATCGCCTGGGTCGGTCCCGCCATGCGTCGCCAGGCGGTCTGGGTGAAACCGCGGAAGAACAGCTCCTCGTACACGGGCGCGATCAGCGCGCCGGTCAGGAGGTTGAGGAGCAGCCCCGACGAGGAACCGGTCGGCGGCAATGGCGCATCCGGCGGCTGGCCGATCGCGCCGACCAGGGCGATGACGACGACCGCCGTCACGAGGACCACCGGGGCGGCGAGGACGGCACCCCGCACGAATTCGCGGGCTGCGATGCCATCCGGGACGATCGCGCTGATGTACCAACCGACGACGACGGCCGCGAACACGAGGATCGGAGAAGGTCCCGCGTAGGACGCCAAAGCCGCACGGCGCTCGATGGCCTGGGAGCCGCCCAGCAGGATGAGCGCGACCAGGAGCATCGCCATGCCCAGTGCGAACAGGAGGGTTCCCGCGAGACTGCGGCCCGCCAGGAGGCCCACGATGGACGCCGAGCCGCCGACGAGGATCGCAATCCAGCCGAAGACGAAGAGGCCCGGGGCCTGACGGCCCTCGATGGTGAACCGGAACAGACCCAGGCTCGTGGCCGGCGGATCGACACCCGGCGCGAGATCGGACGCCGGGTCGGTCAAGACTCGGCGAGCGAATCGCCCGAGCGAGAGCGGGTCGGACGGGTGTCCGCCGGTCGGATGGCCGATCGGACCGCTGCAGTCGCCTCGCCCGCGCCGAGCGCCTGGCGCGCGGACGATGAGATCGTCGAGGTGGCGACGATCTCGGGACGTTCGAAGTCGCGCCCGCACCACGCGCACAGGGACCAGTCGAGTCCGACGAGCTTGGAGCAGTTCGGGCAGACGCGGTTGAGGCGTGTCCGGCAGGTCGGGCAGATGATCCACTCGCTGTGGACGGTTCGATCGCAGGTCGGGCAATGGCGGACGGCTTCGATCTCGGCCAGCATCGCCTCCTCGGCGAGATTGCGTTCGTAGATCTCCCCGATCCGCTCCTGCGGGCGGACGATCCGATAGGCAAACACGGCGAGCGGGAACAGCAGCGGGGTGAAGGCGATCACGAAGGCGGCGGACAGGTACGGAGCGATCGGGTTTTCGCTGCGCAGCTGCATGTCCCGGAACGCCCAGTACGCGGCGGCCAGCCAGAGAATGGCCCAGTAGATCGCGACGATCTGGAAGCCGAACTTGATGACCGGGTTGTCCAGGACGGAACCGATCGCGCTTCCGATGGTGCCGAGGATCTGATCCATCCGCCGGGCGGGAGCCTCCGTGACGGTGTTCGATCGCCGCAAGCGGCGTCGCAACGACCGGGGCAGTGTAGCAGCGTCCTTCCGGCACGCCGGACACGGCAGTTCGGACACCGCAAGCCGGACGCGGCCTGGGTCGCCCAGGCGCCTGGCTGCCTCGGACGACGAGCCGCCGCCTGCCGTGACGGTACGCGTGCTGTGCGCGGTCGTAGCGTGCGGTTGTGGGTCAGGCGCGCGGCGGACGATGGCGGGCGGTGGCGTGCCGTGGTGGGTCAGGCGGCCTCGGGCGATTGCGCTCCTGGGCGACCGACAGCCGTGGTGGGTCAGGCGGCCAACGGGCGATTGCGCTCCTGGGCGACCGACAGGACGCCGCCGACGACGAGGACGATGGCCGCCGCCGCGCCGATGATCGAGCCGAACTCGGCCCCGAAGTCGCCGACGATGTACGGCCACAGCAGGCCAAGGAACAGCGACCCGCCGATCATGCCGAGGACCCCGAATCGAACCCACGACGCGACCCGACTCGGGAGGATCGCCAGGACCGCCGTCGCGATGAGCAGACCGAGGATCGGAAGGTTGGCCGGGTTCGCGAGACCCCAGCTGCTCGTATAGCTCACGACGCGCGGTGCCCACGGCAGCAGGAAGCTCAGCGATCCGACGCCGCTGCCGAGGGCCACGAGCCAGCCTGCCGCCGAGTTCGGCGCGTCGAACGGGAGATCGGCCAGGAGCGGAGCATTCCCGGGACGAACGGGCGACATCCCTGCGCTGATCGGGGCCGCTCCGCTGATCGGGGCCGCGCTCGTGGGTGGGACCGCACTCGTGGGAGGGGCTGCGTTCGTGGGACCCGCGGCTCCCGGCGCGGCCGGCTCAGCGGCCGCTCTCTCGTCGGAACCTCCGTCCGACGTGGGCGCCGCGGTGCCCGCGAGAGGCATCATGGTTGGTCGGGGAGCCGCGACAAGCGGGGCCTGGAAGACCGTGGAGGGGCTCAGGTAGGAGCCGGGAACGGCCGGGTTCGGCACGATACCGCCGGATGTGATGCCGTCGGCCGGTCCCGCATCGACGATCGCCTCCGGGCTCGGACGCGGCCCCGCTGCCCCAACCGCCTCGGACACGGTCACCGGCGTGCCGCAGGACGAACAGACGCGGCGATCGGCCGGCACCGGCATGCCGCAGTTGCGGCACGGTGTGGAGCCTCTGGGCATCGGCAATCCTCCCCGCACCCGCCGAGCGCGGGTGTCTGGACTTCAGGGTGCCAGATGCGGCGGCATCCGGGAAGTCCCGGATCGGTCAGCCGGAGAGTGGCCCGATCGTCCGGTACGGTTGACGCCGGGCAACCTCGAAGGTCCACGCCGTGGCGCGCCACGCCGCCGCGATGGCGACGAGAACGATCGTGCCGATCCAGGTCGCCGACAGGAGCCCGACGGCGAGGGCCTGTTGGAGCGTCGATGCGTCACCGAGGATGAGCATTCGGGCCTGCTCGAAGGCGAAGTCGATGGCATACGACCCCGCGCCAACGGCAACGATGAGCCCGAGACTCGTCACCAGGAAGACCAGGAGGCCCGACGGACGAAGGAGTCCCGTGATTCCATCGAGAAGCGCCCGCCGAATCCCGACACCCGAGGCAGCGCGGCGGACCGCCACGCCACCGACCGCCTCCCCGAATGCCCAGGCCGCAACGATGAGCCCGATGCTGATCGGAACCCGCAGGATCACGCGCACCGCCACGGGGATCGCGGGGTCGCCCGGCTGGATCAGCTCCGTGTAGGTCGCGTCCACGAACGCTGCGGCTCCCCATGCGAGGGCCGCACCTGTTGGGACATGGGCCAGCCACCGAACGGCCAGCTCGCGTCCGATCCCGGCATCCATGGGGCTCCATCGACCCTCGAGTTCGTCTTCGCCGGCAGCTTCTCGCATGAGGGCCCGATCCAGGATCGCCCCGAGGAAACCCGCGGCGACGAACCACGCCAGCAGTGCCAGGACGACGGTCCCCCCGAGCAGCAGGAAGGACGCCGATGGCCCGCCGAAGACGAACCCCACCAGCGTGGGCCCGAGGGCGTTCGCGAGCGCCGCCGTGGTCGGCAGCGGGATCAACGGGAGCAGCAGCAGGAGCAGCCCACCGCGGACCAGGAACGTCGCGAGCGCCATGACCCACCAGCGCGGATGCGCGAGGACAGCCAGGAAGGACGCACCGAGCGCGGCAGCCGCGGACATGCGCGGGCGATCTCCCGTCGTGGCGGGGACTACGGCGCGGGCGTGGGGCCGGCGAGGATGTCGAGCTGCGCCAGGGCCTGGCGCACGAGGTCGATCTCGCGACCGTACGCAGCGAAGTCCCCGCTCCGGAGCGCTGCCTGCGCGGCTTCGAAGTGGGCGTTTGCGTAGGCAATCAGGCCGGCGACGTCGGCCGGGGTGCCGGGGCCGATGGTGGGAGCCGGAGTCCCGCCGGGTGTCGGGGCCGGGCCGATGGTCGGGACCGGCGTCGGTGTCGGCCCGGGCGCCGCCCCGATGAGTTGATCCAGTGCCTCGGCGAGCGTCTCACCCCAGACGACCGATGTCGGCGAGGCAACCACGATCCGCTGGAACTCGGGGAACGACGATGAGGTCGACTGGAGATAGACCGGCTGGAGGTAGATCAACGTGTCGCCGACCGGGACGACGATGAGATTGCCGCGCACGACCTGGCTGCCCGACTGGTTCCAGAGCGTGATCTGGGCCGAGATCGTGGGGTCCTGGTCGATCCGGGCCTCGATCTGGGCTGGCCCGAAGACCGTCGTGTCGGATCGGAATCGGTAGAAGCGGACCCCGCCGTAGTTCGGCGCGTCGTTGCGCGCGGCAACCCACGCTATCATGTTCGGGCGGCCCACGGGCACCATCGGCTGCAGCAGCAGGAACTCGGGGTCGGTCTCGCCCGGCATTCGCATGATCACGTAGTACGCCTCGGACGGGAGGCTCTGATCGTTCGTCTTGCCCTCCGGCACCGTCCACCGATCCTGGTTGCCGAAGAAGGTCTCGGTGTTCGTCACGTGGTATCGCCCGAACATCGCGGTCTGGATGTTGAACAGGTCCTCGGGCACGCGGAGGTGCGATCGCAGGTCTGCCGGCATGTCCGAGAGCGGGCGGAACAGCGCCGGGAAGACGCCTGCCCAGGCCTGCACGATCGGATCGGTCGGATCGGCGATGTAGAAGGTCATCGTGCCGTCGTAGGCATCCATGACGACCTTGACGCTGTTGCGGATGTAGTTGAGCGACGTCGGCGGCAGGCCCGTGGCCCGGAGTTCGGCCGGATTGAAGGGCTGGGCGTTCGGGAACCGATCCGATGTCGTGAACGCGTCCTGGATGTACACGAGCCGGCCGTCGTCGGTCACCACCACGTAGGGGTCCTTGTCGTAGGAGAGGAACGGGGCAATGCGCTGCAACCGGTCCTGGAGGGCCCGATACATCAGGAGCTGGCTGTCCGCCGTGACCTGGTCGCTGATGAAGAGGTTCAGGTCGCGGAACCGCAGGGCGTAGAGCAGGCGCGAAAGGGTGGTATCGAGCCGGATTCCCGTGGTTCCCGTCCAGCGCGTCTGGACATCGGTCTCGACCCCGGCGGAGTTGTCCCCCTGCGGGTAGTCGAACTCCGACTGCTTCGCGCCGACGATCACGTAGTCGGAGAGCGACTCACCGAAGTAGATCCGGGGCTGATTGACAGAGGGTGCGCCGGCGCTCGAGACGGGTGGGAGGTCCTTCACCAGGAGGAGTGGCTGACCCTCGGTGGTCACCTCGTTGACGGGGACCATCGCGATGCCGATGCCGTGGGTGTAGATGATCCGCTGGTTGACCCAGCCGCTTGCGGCATCGGTGGCGGCGAGATTGAGTTCACGGGCCGACAGCATGACCTGGCGTTCCTTGCCGGCGATGAGGTAGCGGTCCGTGTCAACGTCGATGAAGTCGTAATAACGCCGAACGGTCTGGAGCTGGTCGAGCGTGTCACCGAGGGGACGGTAGTCCCATAGTCGCGCGTTGTTGAAGGTGGCCGATTCCGCGTCGATCTGGGCCTGCGTCAGGGGCGCCGATCCGTCATAGCTGCGCTCCTCCCAGGCGTCGAGGCCGTAGGCCCGTCGGGTCATCGCGATGTTGTTGCCGATGTACGACTGCTCGAGGTTGTACTGGTCCGGGACCACCACGAAGCGCTGGATGACCTCCGGATAGAGGCGACCGACGAAGAGCGACGCCAGGAACCAGGTCGCGATCGTCACGCCGAGGGGCCAGTTCCAGCGCGTGAATGCGGCCCCGACCACGAACGCCGCGGCAAACGCGGAGATGCCGGTCAGGAGGTCGTAGGCAAGGAACTGGGCGTTGGCGTCCGTGTAGCCGACGCCGGCCGCCACGCCGCGTGATGAGTAAACCAACTCGTACTTGTCGAGCTGGTAGCCGAAGGCCACCGAGAGCAGGTAGAGCCCGGCGAGGACTCCGAGGTGGACACGAACACCCGACGGCAGGCTGAATCCCGATCGGGTGAGTCCGGCGAGGTAGCGGGCCCCGGCGATGCCGAGCGCTCCGAGCACCACCACGTTGAAGACCGTCTGGACCGTCCGCAGGAACGGCAGATCGAAGAGGAACCACGACACGTTGCGCCCGAAGATCGGGTCGACACTCGGGGCGCCACCAGCCGCCACGTACGGGACGCGGTTGACCCACAGCAGGACGGTGTCCCAGGCCGACGCGAACGCGCCCCCCACGATCAGCGCCCCGAGGATGGACAGGCCGGCGAGGACGACCGTGGCGAGCGGTGAGAGGTCGGGCATCTGGATCGGTTCGGCGTTCACGATGACCGGACGCGGCATCCCGGTGCGGGTGCGCGGGTCACTGGCCGCGCTCGCCTCGCTCAGGCGCTGGAGGAGGTCGGAAAGTGACGCGGGCTTCCCGTCGCCCGGCGGCGCGAGCCGGTTCGCGAGCCAGAGATTGCCGAGCAGGATCAGCAGAGTGAGCCCGGCGCCGGCGACGAACAGGATGACCGACGCCCACACGCGGGTCCAGAAGACCGCGTCGAACTGGACGCTCCGGTACCAGATGGCATCGGTCCAGAATTCGAGGATCCCGGCGCCGAACAGGAGGAGGATGAGGATGATGCCGATCGCGATGCCGAGGCGCCCGCCCAGCGGGTTCGCCGGCGATTGGCCAGTTCGCGTCCGCGTCGGCCCGCCCCCTCGTGGTCCGGGTCGTTCGGAGTCGAAGCGGGCGCGGAACGGATTGTCGCGGTCGTCCATGTGCGGGGAAGTCTACGACGGCCAGGCCGCAAAGCCATTGCGCGGCCTGAATCGCACTTGCGCGGCCTGAATCCCACTTGCGCGGATGGCCGGTTGACCCGCAGGCGGGGCCTGCTCCCCGTCAGCGTCGGCTGAGGCCGTCGACGGAGCGCCGGAACGCGGTGAGCACCTCCTGTGCGATGGCGTTTGGCAGCATCGTGGCGGCCCGGGCCGGCTCCCAGCGGAATCCGGCCCGGATGGCCAGCGGACATCGCCACGGGCGCTCCGGATCATCGGGCGGGACAAGCAGGCCGAGACGGATGGAGAGCCGTCCGGCGTCCTCGAGGATGAGGCCCGAAAGCCCGCCGGCGAGCAATGGGCCCAGCCTTGCGAGGGGCGGATCGGGTGGCGGTCCGGCTGTCGGGGCGACGTCCCGGAAGCTCACCACGCCGTCGTCGTCCTGGACCCAGAGGACGCCGAGCCACCAGTCATCGGGGCCCGTGCTTGGACGGCCCATGCCGGCCTGGAAGACGCGATCCCCAAGGCGGACCTCCTGCTCGCGCAGATAGGACGGTCCGGGTGACGGGAGGCGTTCGGGCATGGGTGGAGCATACCGGGCGGACCCGCGACGGCCCGTGGGGTGTGAGGCGGGTTGGGCGTCGGGCGGGTCGGGCGGGTCGGGCGGGTCGGGCGTCAGGCGGGCTGGCGGTCAGGCGGGTTGGACGTGACCGCTCTCTGGTCCGGTGCCTCCCCATACGGGCGCTCGCCGTCGGACGCCGCTTCGGCTGCCTCGGTCGATTCTTCGACGTGAGGAGAGGCTCCGGCTTCGTCGGCCGATTCGCCGGCATTCGACGGCAGCCGGACCCGTGCCGCAACGAGCTCGGCCTCGATCTCGGCACGCTGGGCCTCGACCCGGGCCTCGATCGCAGCGAGTTCCATGCGGAGCATCTCCCGCTTCACGGCGGGGTCGGGCGGGCTGAACGTTTCCGGTGCCGGTGATGCCTCGGGAGCTTCCTGGTAGCTGCCCGACAGCCAGCCGATGAGGCCGCCCGGCTTGGCCGGCGGCTTGCGCGACCGCAGGATGGCCTCGTGGTCGATGGCCGTCACGCCTGGCAGTTCCTTGTCGGCCGCATCGCGAAGGGCCGCGGAGCAGGACGGACATCGGGCGTCGTCGGCCGACGAGAGGATGGCGGAGCACCACGGACAACGCGGCCGTTGGTCGGACTCGGGCGTGGCGCTGCTCTGGGTCTGCTCGGACATCGCGCTCACTGTAGCGCGGTGACGTACCCCGGGAATAGCCCAGATGTCATCCCCTGAACGGTCCCAACATCTGGGCTGACGCTGGGTCTGGCCCGGCTCGCGTTGGCCCGGCCCTCCTGACGCTGGGTCTGGCCCGGCTCGCGTTGGCCCGGCCCTCCTGACGCTGGGTCTGGCCCGGCTCGCGTTGGCCCGGCCCTCCTGACGCTAGGTCCGGCCCAGCTTTCTGGCTGATGCTCGTCGGGGGAGCACTATCCGGGTTTCAAAAGGCATCAGCACGTCCCGAGCGCCCTTCGGGTCCATGAACCCGCCCCGGCCACGCACGAAATCCAGGCCGGGACCCGGGATCTCCTGATACTCGGGCCTCGCGGCTGGCGTCGGGTGGCCGGCTACCCGCATAGTGCTCCGGTGGTGGTCACAAGCCATGATTGCGAGGGATCGGCGCAGCGCCAGCCGGGAGTCGGCCCGGGAAACGGTCCAGATACGATCGCTGAACGGTCCCTCGACGAAAACCGGGTTTCGGGCCCGGGTTTCGGGCCCGGGTTTCGGGCGCGGGTTTCGGGCCCGGGTTTCGGGCGCGGCTTGCGGGCCCGGGTTTCGGGCCCGGGTTTCGGGCGCGGCTTGCGGGCCCGGGTTTCGGGCCCGGGTTTCGGGCCCGGGTTTCGGGCCCGGCTTGCGGGCGGGGTTGGATTCGCGCACGCTGCGCGACCGATGACCTATTCGATCGTGGCGCTCGATGAATCGACGGGTGAGCTGGGCGTGGCGGTGCAGTCCCGCTGGCTGGCAACCGGGGCCGTGGTGCCGTGGGCCCGGCCGGGCGTCGGCGCCATCGCGACCCAGGCCTTCACGGACGCCCGCTATGGGGCCGCGGGCCTGGATCTGCTGGGCTCCGGACGAACGCCAGATTCGGCCCTGGCCGAGCTCCTCGCCGGTGACCCGGACCCCGGCGTGCGCCAGATCGGGATCGTCGACGCCACTGGCCGGACCGCCGTCCACACGGGTGCCGAGTGCGTCCGCGAGGCGGGCCACCGGACGGGGCGGGGCGTGAGCGTCCAGGCCAACATGATGGAGCGGGTTACGGTCTGGCCGGCGATGATCGCCGCCTACGAGCACGCGGACGGGGATCTGGCGGACCGCCTCCTTGCGGCCCTCTACGCGGCCGAAGCTGAGGGCGGCGACGTTCGGGGTCGCCAGGCGGCCGCGATCCTTGTTGTGCCTGGTGGGTCGGAGACCAGGCCCTGGCGGACCCGCTTCGATCTCCGCGTGGACGACCATCGTGATCCACTGGGAGAGCTGGGGCGATTGCTCTCCGTTTCCCGGGCGTACGAGGCGTTGGACGAGGCGCTCGAGGCACTCGCGGTCGGCGAGGTCGATGCGGCCGCCGCGTTCGCCGAGCTGGCGGCTGCCCTGGCCCCGGATGACGACCAGATCCGCCTGTGGCATGCGCTGACGGTCTTCGATGCCGGCGATGAAGTGCGAGGCCGCCACCTCTATCGATCGGCCGTCGCGGTTGAGCCGCGGGCGGGCGAACACCTGCGGCGCTTCGTGGCTGCCGGCCAACTCCCCGGACGCGAGACCCTCGTCCGGCGACTCACGACCGAGGCCGACGCCGGAGCCTAGATGTGGCCGCTCGAGGCCCCGGTCACTCCCATTCGATGGTGGCCGGCGGCTTGGAGCTGATGTCATAGACGACGCGGTTCACGCCGGGAACCTCGTTGACGATCCGGGACGAGATCTTGCCGAGAACGTCGTAGGGGAGCTTGGCCCAGTCGGCCGTCATGCCATCCTCCGAGGTCACCGCCCGGATCGCGACGACGTTCGCATACGTTCGCCCGTCGCCCATGACCCCGACGCTGCGGACCGGGGTCAGGATCGCGAAGGACTGCCAGACGCTTCGATAGAGGCCCGCCGCCTTGATTTCGTCGATGACGATCCAGTCGGCGTCGCGGAGGGTGTCGAGTCGCTCGGCGGTGACCTCGCCGATGATCCTGATGGCGAGGCCCGGGCCCGGGAACGGCTGGCGCTGGACCATGGCGTCGGGCAGGCCCAGCTCCGCACCGACCAGTCGCACCTCGTCCTTGAACAGGTAGCGAAGCGGCTCGATCAGCTTGAACCGCAGGTCGGTCGGCAGGCCGCCGACGTTGTGGTGCGTCT
>JACPOR010000033.1 GCA_016191425.1 Chloroflexota bacterium | reverse complement strand
GGCGAAGGTCCTTGCGGCCAGCCTCGGGACGCGCCTGATCCGGCTCCAATGCTACGAGGGCCTCGACGTCAACACCGCGGTCTACGAGTGGAACTACCCGCGCCAGATGCTCGAGATCCGGCTGCTGGAGGCTCGGGGCCAGGCCGACCATGCCACCGCCCACGACATCTTCGGACCGGCGTTCCTCATCAAGCGGCCGCTGCTCCAGGCCCTCGAGGCGGGCGCCGACGGCGAGCCACCGGTCCTGCTCATTGACGAGATCGACCGGGCGGACGAGGAATTCGAGGCCTACCTCCTGGAGATCCTGTCCGACTTCCAGGTGACGGTTCCGGAGATCGGCACGATCAAGGCCGAGCGGCCGCCCCGCGTGATCCTGACCTCGAACCGGACCCGCGAGGTCCACGACGCCCTGAAGCGCCGCTGCCTCTACCACTGGATCGACTACCCGTCCGCGGCCAAGGAGTTCGAGATCGTCCAGTCACGCGTCCCGGCGGCGCCGGAAGGCCTCGCACGAGCGGTCGTCGCGTTCATCCATCGGCTGCGTGAGGCGGACCTCACCAAGGTCCCAGGGATCGCCGAGACCCTGGACTGGGCGTCGGCGCTCCTGGCCCTCGGGGCCGCGGATCTCACGGCCGAGGTCGTCGATGAAACGCTCGGCGTGGTCCTCAAGTATGACGAGGACATCCGGCAGGTCCGCGGTGCCACCGTGAAGGCGTATCTCGCCGAGGCCGCAGCAGGCCAGTAGCCGGGAGGGACATGCGCGATCCAGCGATCGTCCCGAACGGGCCACGCGAGGCCGTCGACGGCCATCGCCTGCTCGAACGCGCCGTCGGATTCGGGCGCGAGCTGCGTCGTGCCGGCCTGGCCGTCGATGTCGGCGCGGAGATCGACTTCGCCAGGGCACTCGGCTTCGTCGACATCGGCGATCGCGAGGTCGTGCGGGCCGCCGGAGCTGCCGTGTTCACGCGCCGGCGCGACGACAGGCACGTCTACGACCGGGTCTTCGATCGGTATTGGCGTCGACGTTCCCTGCTCCCGAACCTCGAGGCGCCCGGTGGCGACCAGCGACCGGAGGCGATACCGGCCGATGACGGCACGCCGCAGGAAGGCGCAATGCCCGGCGACGAGCGGTCCGAACTGCCAGAGGATCGCCAGGGGATCCCCATCCCGACCGACGGCGAGCCCAACGACGACAACATCGCGCCGGATGTCATCACGATCTCGCCTGATGCCTACAGCCGTTCGGAGACGATGCGCCACCGGGACTTCGATCGGATGACGGCCCAGGAGTTGCGCGACGCCGAGCGTCTGGTGGATCTGCTGGAACCGAGACTCGAGCTGCGTCGGACCCGACGCTACGAGCTGCATCGCCACGGCCGACGGCTGGCACCCCGCGAGATGTTCCGGCGCAACCTCGGGAACGGCGGCGAGATCCTCACATGGGTCTGGCGTCGGAAGGTCCAACGACCCCGACCCCTGGTCGTCCTCTGCGATATCTCGGGATCGATGGAACGGCACTCCCGGCTCCTGCTCAGATTCATCCAGGCGCTGTCGGCTTCGTCCACGGTGAAGGCCGAGTCATTCGTCTTCGGCACCCGGCTCACCCGCGTGACGCGCCTGCTCAAGGACCGCAATCGCGATCGGGCACTGGCAAAGGTCGCCGATACCGTGACGGACTGGGCTGGGGGAACGAGGATCGGCGAATCGTTCCGAGACTTCAACCACAAATGGGCCCGCCGGACGCTGCGCTCGAGCGGTGTGGTGATCGTGGTCTCCGACGGCTGGGACCGCGGCGATCCCCGCCTCGTCGATACCGAGACGGCGCGTCTCCGTCGGAATTGTCACCGCCTCGTCTGGCTCAACCCGCTGGCCGGAACACCGGGTTACCAGCCGCTGGCGGCCGGCATGCGCGCCGCGTTTCCGTACATCGACGACTTCCTGGCAGCCGGCACCGTCGCGAGCCTTGAGCGGCTCGGCGAGATCCTCTCGGCCGGCTACTCCGGCGATACTCGGCGGGGGAGCGAGGCTGCCGCCCACAGCGCGCCGGGCCCCGACGGCGTCCGCACGTTCTCGCCGCCGCCCCGTGTTGCCCGGCAGCCGGCGGACCCGTTCGCGGCCCAGCCCCTGCGCTGAGTTCCGGGTCCGAGGGCGCTCAGTACGTAATGACCCTGACCGGGGTCAGGGCGAAGTCGCGCACGTTCCGGGTGAGGACCGCGGCCCCTACCGTCTCAACCGCCGCGGCGATGAGCGAGTCCGGGAGAGACAGCGTCGCCCCACGGTCGCGAGCGGCTCGTCGCCATCTGCCCGCCAACATTGCCGATTCGGGCCCGGGCTGGATGAACTCCATCGGCGCCAGCAGGCGGGCCAGGATCGGTTCCTCGATCTGTACGAGGCCCGACCGAACCTCGGTGACGACGATCTCGTTCACGATCGGCTCGTCGCCGGACTCGAAGATCGAGTCCAGTCGTCCCATGGCCTCTGGTCGCCCCTGGAGATGGTCGATAGGAAGGCGGCGTCAAGCAGGATCCGCATCGTCCGACTCGGGATTCGTTGCCTCGGCGCGGCCCGCGCGCACCCAGGCCACAACGTCATCTGACGTTGCCCATTCCGGATGAATTGCTGGATCCAGCGCCCCGGCGGTGGACCGAATCGCCTTGCCCAAGCGCGCCCGCTTCACATGCCACTCGTGGCCGGCTGGGCCTCCGACCGGATCGGCCGACGCCCCCCGGCACCCAGTGATCCCCGCCCGCCAATGATCCCCGCCCGCCGTAGGATGGTTCCATGCGAGACGTGCTGGAGATGCTCGACCACTGGCGGGCTGAGGGCGTCGGCGCCGGGCGGGCCGTCGTCGTTCGGACGTTCGGGTCGGCGCCGCGGCCCGAGGGCGCCGTTCTCGTTGTGGCGAACGACGGGCGGATGATGGGCTCGGTCAGCGGCGGCTGCGTCGAGGCCGCCGCGGCCGAGGAGATCGATCGGGCTCGGCGAACCGGCAATTCCCGGGTCATCCGCTATGGAATCAGCGACGAGGAGGCGTGGGACGTCGGGCTCGCCTGCGGAGGCACGATCGACATCCTCGTCCAGCCCGCTATCCCGACCGAGATCATGGCGGCGGCCACCGGATCCCTCGGCGCGCGCGGTCAGTCGGTCGCGGTGGCGACACCGCTGCCGGCGGACGCGCCGCCGACCGAGTTCGGGCCGCATGAGCCGGGCGCCGGAGCGCCGCCGGGCGCGACGATCGCGTTCGACGCCCACGGCACGGTCCTGGGCGGATCGACCGGCGACCCCGGGGTGGACGCGAGCGTCGGGGCCGCAGCCGCGCGGATCCTCGATGACGGGAGGTCCCGGACGATCGAGGTCGGCGGTCGCGCCTTCTTCATCGAGGCGTTCCCGGTCCGCCCGCGACTCGTGATCGTTGGAGCGGTCGAGGTCGCACGCTCGCTCGTCCGCTATGCACGTGAGCTCGGCTACGAGACCGTGGTGGTCGATGGGCGAGCAACATTCGCGACGTCGGAACGATTCCCGGATGCTGACCGGATCGTCGTCGCCTGGCCCGACGAAGCGTTCGATGCCCTCGATGTGGGCCCGAACGATGTTGTCGCGATCCTTTCCCACGATCCGAAGTTCGACGAGCCGGCGATCGTCGAGGCGATGCGGCGAGGCTGTCGCTACGTCGGTGCGGTCGGCTCGCGCAAGACTCAGTCGGACCGGCGCAAGCGCCTCCTCGAGGCCGGCCTGACGGCCGACGAGATCAGCCGCCTTCGCGGGCCCATCGGTCTCGACCTCGGGGGCAGGGATCCAGCCGAGACGGGGCTCGCGATCATGGCCGAGATCGTCGCCGCCAGACGCGGCGGTTCCGGGGTCCCACTGCGCGAACGGCTCGCCGCGGGCGCTGCAGGGTGATCGTGCCGGCCAGCGCGATCGTCCTCGCCGCCGGTGCCGGCCGCCGCTTTGGTGGCGGCAAGCTCCTCGCCCACCTCGATGGGCGCCCGATCCTCCAGCATGTTCTTGATGCCCTGGCCGCGGCCGGGATCGACGATCCGGTGGTCGTCCTGGGCGATGACGAGGCGACCGTGGTCGCCGAGGTCGAGTGGCGGTCGGCCCGCCGCGTCCGTAACCCGCGGCCAGCTCGCGGCCTGTCCAGCTCCCTCAAGATCGGCTGGAATGCCGCCCTGGCTGCCAACCCGGCACTCCGATCCGTCCTCGTCGTCCTGGGCGACCAGCCGCGCCTCGACCCCGACGTCGTTCGAACCCTCATCGCGCAACCGTTGGATCCTGGCCGGCCGATCGTCGTCGCCCGGCACCTCGACGGCGCCCGGAACCCCGTCCGACTCGAGCGTGAGGCGGGACCACTCGTGGCCGCTGCCGTCGGCGATCGTGGCCTCGGGCCCCTCCTCGACGCCCACCCGGAGCTCGTTCGGATGGTCGATGTCGATGGCCGCAACCCCGACATCGACGCCCCGGAGGACCTCGTCCAGCTCCTCGCTGAATCCTGGGCCGCCAGCGTCCAGGCGAATGCGACCCAGGTGGAGCGCGTCCGGGAAGTTCCGGACGGACGCGACTTCTATGCGCCGGTGACCCGAACGTTCGTCGCCGACCCGGCACGGTCCGACGATGCGGTGCTTGTCGCCCTGCTCGACCTCGCCCGGCCCGGCGAAACCTGGCTGGACATCGGAGCCGGCGCCGGCCGATATGCCCTCCCGCTCGCGCGCCGCGTCCGCCAGGTGATCGCGCTCGACTCGTCCAGGTCGATGCTCGACGCGCTTCGCGCCGGGATGGTGAATGCAAACACCCAGAACGTTCGGGTCATCGAGGGCCGCTGGCCGCCGGATGAGGATGTGCGGGCGGCGCTCGGGCCGGACCCGGTCGCCGACGTGGCATTGATCGCACATGTCGGCTACGACATCGTGGAAATCGTGCCGTTTCTTCGGGCGATGGAGAGGGCCGCATCGAGGCGATGCGTCGCGATCCTGATGGACGAGAGCCCCGCTTCCGTCGCCGCGCCGTTCTGGCCGCTCGTTCACGGCGAGCCCAGAAGCCCGCTTCCCGCCCTGCCGCGATTGCTCGAACTGCTCGACGCCAGCGGATCGGGGCCCAACCTGACTCGGGTGGTCGGCGAGCGCAGGCGCTGGACGGACCGGGAGGAGCTGGTCGCGTTCCTGCGCAGACAGCTCTGGACCGCCCCAGGGAGCCCTGCGGATGAGCGACTGCTGACGGCGGTCGAGGACCTCGTCGAGACCGGGGCCGACGGGTCAGTGATCGTGCCGACCGCGCCAGTACCCGGTATCGGTGTCATTGCCTGGGGCACCAACAATCACCAGCTCGAATATGATTCCTTGAGGTCGTCGGGTTGACAGGTCCCGTGCTGCGGGATGCGACGGCACATTCCCGGAGGCGTGACCGGTCGCAGCAGCGCCGGGGGCACCCGCAACGGAGAGCGCTGATGGAGTTCACGGGCAGCGTCGACATTCCCGCCACGCGTGAGCGCGTGTTCGCGTTCGTGACGAACCCGGACAAGGTTGGCCAGTGCGGGCCGGCCGTCGAGACGATCGAGATTCTCGACCCGACGCACTTCCGCGCGAAGGCCAGGGTCGGCGTCGGATTCATCAGCGCGCGCTTCGTCGTGGACCTCGAGATCACGGAGCAGCAGCCGCCGGATATGGCCATCATCAAGGCTCGCGGCCAGGCTCCGGGAAGTGCCGTCGACGCCGTCGGCCGGATGAACCTCGTCGATGGGCCAGAGCCCGGCACCACGACCATGCTCTGGGCGGCCGAAGTCAACATCAGTGGCATGCTCGCGAGCGTCGGGGCGCGCATGGTCGAGGGAACGGCGGACAAGATGATCGGCCAGACCTTCGACTGCATCCGCGCGAAGATCGTCGCCGAGGGTTGATTGGAGCATCTCTCGCGCCTGGTGGGGCCGGCCGGGACCAACGTCCATCTCCTGGCCGATGCACGGACGAACGAGGCGATCGCGATCGATTCGGCGATCCCCTCGCTCGCCTGGATCAACGACGAGCTCGCCGAGCGTGGCTGGACGCTCAAGCTAATCGTCACGACACACGGGCACTGGGATCATTTCGGTGACAACGCCGCCTTGGCCGAGCACACCGGTGCGCCCATTGCGGTCCACGCGCTCGATGCCCATCGACTGACCGATCCGCAGCCACTCTGGGCGCCATTCGAGATCCCACCCTGCGTCCCGGCCGTCGATCTTGCCGAGGGGGACGAGGTACGGTTCGGGGATATCCGGCTCACAGTCCTCCACACGCCCGGTCACACCGAGGGTTCGGTGTGCCTCTGGTCGGCCGAAGACGGCCTCCTGTTCAGCGGCGACACGCTGTTCGCGGGCGGGTGGGGGAGAGTCGACCTGCCCGGCGCGTCGCCGGAACAGATGGTCGACTCGCTGGCTCGGCTGGCGACCTTTCCCGATCCCCTCAGGATCCTCCCGGGGCATGGCCGGCCCACGACGATCGGAGCTGAACGGCCGTGGCTGGAGATGGTCGCCCGGGATCGGCGGCTGCCGCTCTGACACGAGCAGCGCGAGCTAGTCGCTGCGCCTCTCCACGTTCCCGACACCCGCTCCGCCCTCACTGGGCGGGCATCCGTGCTTGCTGCCACCCGGGTCGTATCTTCGCCAAGGCGCGTGCCGTCAGGATTCGTCGGGGCACGGGGCAATGGCCGGCCCTGGACCGGGCCGCGGCACCCCAGGCAGCGGTGCGCCCGGGTCGAGGGCCTCGATCGGCTTTCGGTAGTGTGCGGCTGTTCGGGCTCTGCGGAATCCGAGCGCCTCATAGATGTGGACTGCACCGCTGAGATTCTCGGCGTCGGAGCCGAGCGCGGCCTCGTCGAGATCGAGAGCCCGGAGAAGCCGCAGTGATCTAGTGATCAGGGCCGATGCAAGGCCCTGCCTTCGCCAGGGACGGCGAACCGAGACATGCTCAAGCCAGCCGCGCCGGACGCCGAGACGCGCGTTTTCCTCCGCATACACGAAGTTCAGGACCGACCCCGCCACGTCGTCCCCGTCCCACGCCACCAGCCACAGCGAGGTATCCAGGTCGGGCTGCGAGAACCAACCCTCGTAGTCGGCGTCGGTGCGAAGTCCGGGATCGCGATGATCCTGGAAGGCCTCGGCGTCGGCGTCCCAGATCGCCCGATGCTGCTCCGGCCGCACCGGTCGAACCTCCAGCCCGGGCGGAAGCTCGACGTCCGGCATGGGATCCGAAAGGGGCCGCGTCATCGTCAAGCCGTACCCGGCCACCTGGTAGCCGGCGGCTGTGGCCCAGGGCAGGACCCCCGGAATCTCGAGATCCGCCCAGCCGCTCAGGACCTGCGGGATCCCAAGATCTGCGCCCAGCCCGCCCGCGGCCAGGCCGCTCGTGACCCTGCCCTCCGCCCAACCGAGCAGCGCCCGCCCCAAGCCCCGCCCACGCGCAGCGGGCGTTACGGCGACGTGGAGGTCGTGGACGACGGATCCGCCGCGGACGCGCCACGAGTGTTCCGCATAGGCGACCGTGACGTCCCCGGTTTCAGCGACGATGATGTCCTCGCCAAGGTCCAGGCCGTCGGAGTGCGTCCAGTCGTTGCGCAGTGTTTCGGCCGTGGGCAGCCAATCGACGCCATCGTGGGCATTGACAACCCGGAGCAGTTCGGCGACCCGGGCGTAGTCGCCCTCCTGATCGAATCGTCGCACGGCGAGTCCGTCGATCTCCGGTAGTCCTGCGACGAACACCGGCCGTGCTCCGCCCGTTCGTTTCATTGAGCGTCTCCGTACTTCTCGCGCATGTGGCGGCCGACGCTCTTCGAGATCACCGTCCACTTCCGACGTTCGGCCTTGCGGGTCACGATGTCGTTCGCCAGCTCCGATCGCCGAGCTTCGCGTCGGAGGCTCTCGAATGCCTCGAGGCGCGCGGCATCAAGGCTGCCGATCGCAAGGGCCGCCTGGACCGCGCAGTCCGGCTCGGACCGATGGCTGCAATCGTTGAACCGACAGGTGAGGGCGATGCGTTCCACGTCCTCGAATGCGCCGGCAAGCCCGTCGCCATCGAGCAGGGCCAGCTCCCGCATGCCGGGGGTGTCGATGACGAGGCCGTCCGCAAGCGCGACGAGCTGGCGCCGCGTCGTCGTGTGACGTCCGCGCGCGTCACTCTGGCGAATGCCATCTGTGGTCATCAGCTCCCGGCCCGCCAGCCGGTTCACCAGGGTCGACTTCCCGACCCCCGATGACCCGATGAAGGCGACTGTACGACCCGGTCCGAGGTGCGCCCGGATGTCCTCGATCCCTTCCCCTGAGATCGCCGAGGCCACGATGATCTCGACGCTCGGTGCCACGGATTCCACGGCCGCGAGACTCCCGTCCCGGTCGTCGGCCAGGTCCGCCTTCGAGAGCACGACCACCGGAGCAGATCCGGATTCCCAGGCCACGGCAAGGTATCGCTCGACCCGACGGAGGTTCAACTCGCCGTTGAGGGAGGTCACGATGAATACGGTGTCGACGTTCGCGGCGATGACCTGAGCGCCGGTTCGATGATCCGTGGGCGCCCGACGGACGATCGCGGACTGCCGCGGCAGCAAGGCGTGGATCGTCACCTGCTGATTGATTGATCCCGCGGTCGCGACGACCCAGTCGCCGACGGTCGGGTAGGCGAGGGGATCGCCGCCGGACTCGTGGCGAAGGCGGCCCGAGACCGCTGCCGAGTGGGTCGCGTCGCCGTCATGGATCAGGAACTTGCCGCGCTCCTCCTCCACGACCCGCGCCGGCACGCGCCCCGATATCGCATGAGGCGCGAACGCGTCGGCCAGGGCGGAGTGCCAACCCATCGCCTTCAGCGCCGCGGTCGTGACGCTCACCGCGTCCCGCCGCCGAGGCTCGGCATCGAGCCGGGCGAGAATGGCCCGAGCCCGTACTCGAGCGTCTCCGACGTGATCCGGAATCCCAGGCTCTCGTAGAGCGTCAACGCCTGGTTCGGGTTCTGGGTGTCGACGCCAAGGCACGCCCGATCGGCTCCGGCGTCCCTGACCGCGCGAAGGCTCTCGGCGAGGAGTGCGCGGGCGAGGCCGAGACGTCGATACTCCGGCTGGACCGAGATCGCCTCGGTCATGCCGATCCGAGTGCCGTCGGCGAGCGCCTCGCCCATGAAGTTGAGGATCTGGCCGGCGATCTTGTCGCCATGGAAGGCAACTCGCCAGAGGGTGGGGTCGAAGGCTGGTGAGCCGACGAACCCGTCCCAGGCGGTCTCGGACGAGGCTTCCTGGCCGTAGTGGTCGGCGAACGCGCGAGCGTCTGCGTCGAAGACCCGGCGGTGCATGGCTCGATCGAGCGGATCGATCCGCCGGAGCGCGAACGGCTCCGGGATTGCGAGGTCCGGGATGTTGTCCAGCGACGGCCGGACCAGCTGAGCGTGGCGGCGGACGAGGTTGAGCCCGCGGGACTCGAGGAGCCGACGAAACGCGACGTCTCGGCCCGTGGCATAGACGATGACCCGAGTTGTCCGGTCACGCCCGACATCGGCGATGCAATGCTCCGCCCTTCGGAGTGCGTGGGCCAGGAGGATCTCCTCGATTCCCTCGCCCCGATGGACGGGCTCGATATTCAGGATGCAGTCCACGCGGCCCTCGCCGTTGGCGAGCTCTTCCCACGAGGCTCGCCCGTACGCGACGACCTGACCCTCGAGTTCGACAAGGGCGCAGTCACGCGGCAGGTCCGCGTGCTCCAGGTGGCCGTAGTAGTTGTCCATGTCGGCCACGGTCCCGATTTCGGCATCGCCGTTGAAGGTCCGGACCGCGGCGGCGACCCGGAGCATCGCGGGATGGTCCTCCGGGCCGCGATAGGCCCGGAGGACGAGGCGTGGTGCCTGCGTGGGACGATCCATCTCAACCCACCCGCTTGAGCTTGCCGGTGCGCTTCGCGTACCGCTCGGCGCGTCCGAATGCCCAGAGGCCGAACGGGATGAGGACGATTCCCATCACGATGAGCGGCCAGATATCGCCGGTGAGCTCGGTCACGGGAGCGCCGTCGATGAGGCCCCTGCGGACGCCGTCGATGGCGTAGGTGGCCGGCGACAGGTGCGAGAGCACCTGCATCCAGCCCGGCAGGACGTCGATCGAGTAGTAGACACCGCTCACGAGGAGCAGCACCGACTGCAGCACGAACGTCATCTGTGCCCCCCGCTCCACGTACAGGAGTGGCAGGATCGCCGCGAGCATCGCGATGCCGACGAAGCTGAACGAGCCCAGGGTCATGAAGGTCACGACGGTCAGCGCGTCGGCGCTGCCCGTCGCGAGGTTCGGGAAGAACAGGATCATCGCGATGAGGATCGCAGCGGTATGGATCAGGCCGTAGACCATCGCGTAGGCCACCGACCCGAGCAGGTGCGTGGAGCGATGGACGGGCGCCATCATCGTGTACTCGAGCGTGCCCTCCCAGCGCTCGACGGCGATCGTTTCGGCGATCCAGCTGAACACGACCGACAGGTAGTTCCAGAAGATCGCTCCAACCATCAACGTCAGGAGCAGGCGGGCGTCGCCGAGCTGAGCGCCGATGAAGGAGATCGAGAGCGCCCCCGCCGCCGAATAGACGAGGAAGGCGACCTCCCAGCCCCAGTACCGGCGGCTGAGGTTGAAGTTGCGTTCCACGAAGGCGTATGACGCCTTCAGTTCGTGCCTGGCGAGCAACATGGTGATGAGCCTTTCGAGTGGGCGCCCACCCGGTCCCTTCAGCGGGGCCGGGCGGTGCGCAATGTCGGCTCCGCCCCTAGACGCTCACCCAGCCGGATCAGCTGGCGAGCCGCTCGCAGGCGGAGCGACGGACGGTGACGGCGCCGCGCCTGGTCGGCCAGGCGTGACGCGGCGGCGTAGCGGTGCTCGTGAGCGATCCGGTCGTTCGCGAGCCGCAGCCGCAGGTCGGCGTTGCGGATCATCGGGTTGGTTCCCTTCTTCAGGTGGCCGAATCGGTCGGCTCGTCGGCGTCCTCCTCGACGTCGTCGTCGAGAGATCGGCCGGTGTAGGTCATGAACACGTTGTGGAGCGTCGGCTCCTGGCCGTGGACCTCGGCGACGAGTCGCTTCAGCCCATCGGGGGACTCCTCGGCGACCACCCGACCGTCGTTGAGAACGGCGATCCGATCACACAATCGGTCGGCCTCATCGAGGTCGTGCGTCGTCAGGACGATTGACGTGTCGTGGTTCTTGCGGACGTCTTCGATGAACGTCTGGACGTCCAACTTCGATCGCGGGTCGAGACCCGTGGTCGGCTCGTCCAGGAGCAGGAGGCTCGGGCTGGTCAGGAGGGCTCGCGCAATCGCGACCTTCTGCTGCATGCCCCGACTCATCTGTTCAACGGGGCGATCGATCCGCTTCCGGGCGATGCCAAGCCGCTCCAGGATCGCGATCGCGTCGCCGCGAGCGCGCCCCGCGTCCAGGCCGTAGAGCCGGGCCGCGAAGAGCAGGTTCTCCATCGGGCTGAGCTTCTTGAAGAACGCCGCGTCAACGCTCACGCGATTGATCAGCCGCTTGACGGCCATCTCCTCGCGTTGGATGTCGTGCCCGAAGACTTCGACCCGGCCCTCATCGAGGGTCAGGAGGCCGGACACCAGACGGATGAGCGTGGACTTCCCCGAACCGTTCGCCCCCAGGATGCCGAAGATCCCGCCCCGCTCAAGTCGGAGGGAAACATCGGCGATCGCGACGACGGGACGCTTCGTCCGTCCGACGTGGAAACGCTTCGTCACTCCTTCAACGAGCAGGGCCGGGAGCGCCGCGTCGAGCGATTGCGCCTCGGCCAGAACGGCCAGGCGATCCGGAGCAACGGTCTTCGATTGTCCGAGTAGCGTGGCTGTCACGGTGGTTGATCCTTGTCTGGGCGGTCCGGGCTGATGGCCGGCCACCCGTGGCTCGGTCGCTTGGTGGTGAACGTGATGACCGGCCCGGCGGCGGTCCTCGACATGAAGCGAGCCGCGGACCCGCCGATGTCATCGCATCGGGTGGGCTCACGGCTCGGGCGACGCCCTCGACGTCTCGAGAGCATCAAAAAAGCCGGGGGCCCGATCTGGCCCTCGGCTCGCGAATTGCTGGGGAGCGGCTCTGCCGCCCGGCAACTACCTCGAGGAAGGCACAAATCTCCCGCTGCCGGCATCGCCGACGGGCGCGATCATGGGCACGTAGAGGAGCTTCTGGCTCATCGTTTGCCGCCCTCCAGTGAGGTGTTGACCGACGCGGAACCCGCGTCGATCGCGGAGTGTACGGGTGGTGTCGTCATCGTGTCAACCATGAATGTTGATGGTTGTCGACGGCCAGTGAAAGTGTCACCCGCTAAGCGGCCAGTGACTTTGTCACCCTCGATCGCATGGAAACGAGGGAGACGATTACCTTGGACGCTCGAGCGCAGCACCGCCTCTACGTCCTCAACCATGTCCTGACCGGGG
>JACPOR010000032.1 GCA_016191425.1 Chloroflexota bacterium | reverse complement strand
GGGGACTTGGCGAACCGGCGCCGGTCCCCCTGTGGCGTATCTCCGGTGCGCGACGCGATGGTGATGTCCGGGACCGGCTGGCCGAGGCGCTGCGAGGCCAGGGCGATCCCGTGCAGCGGAGCGCGAAGGTTGCGCTCCACGTCGTATGTCAGCGCCTTGAGCGGCGAGACGTACAGGATGCGTACGCTCCCCGGCGCCGTTCGCGTGGGCGGCGGCGTTGGCTCGCGCACGAGCCGATCCAGGCACCACAGGAAGGCGGCGAGCGTCTTGCCGCTCCCGGTCGGGGCGTGGATGAGTGTATGCCGCCCCTGCGCAATCGCCGCCCAACCCCCTGCCTGGGCCGGTGTGGGCCGCTCGAAGGCGGCCTCGAACCACGACCGGACGGCCGGAGCGAACGCTGCCAACGGGTCCGGCTGTTCGTTCAACAAGACACTCCTGGATGTCGGATTCGCGGACGGTAGAGTCTAGCGGGCGGGGGTCGAGACCGATCGGACGTTCGAAATACGGCGCCGATTTCCGTGCCGGCCGGACCTGGGCCATAGGGCCCGGGTCCGGCCTCCCAAGCGGCACGCCGCGGAGTGCCATCCGACCGTAGGTGCACCGCCGAAGCCGGCCCATGATGGCCGCAGGTAGGAGAGATCAGGAGCTGAAGCGCGTCCCTAACAAGCAACCGTCGCATCTGGTCGCGACGGCCAAGCGAAGGGAAGCGAGAGATGGCGAACTTCAGGAAATGGGCGACGCCCCTCGGGCTGCTGGCAGCAGTGCTGGTGTTCTGGTTGGAGGTTCCCGTAACGGAGATCCGTCCTGAAACCCTTGGTGGCGATTCCCTGCGATCCATCGTGACCGTGGCGTTCTGGATCCTGGCGATCGTGGTGGTGGCCCTCCTCTTCACGGACCGCCGCGAGCCCGAGGCGCAGATCGTGGAAGTTGAGGGTCCCGCCTTCACGCGATACCTGTTCGCGAACACCCGAGCCGGACTGTTCTGGCTGCCGGTTCGCCTGTTCCTCGGGTTCGCATGGATTGACGCCGGAATCCACAAGATCACCGGTGCCGGCTGGCTCGACGGTGGTGAGGCGCTCAAGGGCTACTGGACCGGCGCGGTGGCAATGCCCGAAAAGGGCAGACCTCCCATCTCGTTCGAGTGGTACCGGGACTTCATCAACCTGTTGCTCAACAATGACGCCCAGACGTGGTTCGCCCCGCTCATCGCCTTCGGCGAGCTCGCCGTCGGCGTGGGGCTGGTCCTCGGCGTCCTCACCGGCATCACGGCATTCTTCGGGGCGCTGATGAACATGTCCTTCCTGCTGGCCGGCTCTGCGTCAACCAACCCGGTCCTGTTCACGTTCGCGATCGGCCTGATCCTCGCCTGGCGAGTCGCCGGCTACTACGGCGTCGACCGCTACCTCCTCCCGATGCTCGGGACGCCGTGGCGATCCAAAGTCTCCACTCGTCCGTTGACTGCGGGCGGCTAGACCCGCTGATCCGCGCCGGGATCGACCTGTACCCCGGCGGTCTCGTCGCCGAACTGCTCTTCGATCGACCCGGGCACGCGCCCGGGTCGATCCGTGTCCGGCTTTCGGGTTCGGTGCCCGAGTCCCGCCGCCTGCGCCATCGTCGGGCGCATCGTCACCGATCGGACCGGCCATCAACGCGTGGCGGTGATCGCCAGGGGGTCGGCCCGTCCGATCGCACCGGCCGAAGCCCGGACGGTGAACCCGGATCCCTCGAGTAGCCGCCGAGCCAGGTCCGCCCGGGTCGCTCGAGGCAGCGGTGCCATGGGGTCCCGCTCGGCGACCGTGGCGGCCGCGACCCAGCGCGTGGTCCGCGGCGAAGCCTCAAGGTGACCGCGCAGGAGCGCAGTCGCGATGCCGCGACCACGCCAGGCCGGCGCAACGCCGACCGCGAGGAGCAACCGGGCGGCGTCGGTCTCCGTGCCGGCTGTCGCCGACACCACCGCGCCAACGATCCGCCCGACATCGATCGCCACAGCGACGCGGACCGCATCCGGTGAAGCAAGGGCTGCCGCGATGAGCCGATGCGCCGTCACCGGATCCGCGGGAGCGAGCACCCCGGGCCTGAGCTCGAGAGCCTGCCAACCCGTCGCGTCGACGCTGTCGAGGATCATCGGGCGCCGCAACTCGGCTGGGCGCCACCCGGCTGGGCGCCGCCACCCGGGGTCGACCCGATCGGCCCAGGCGGCCCCCTGCTCTCCACCTGGAGATCCTCCGCCGTCCGGGTCGACCGCCAGATCTTCGAGTGCCCGCCACCAGCCGCGGTCGGCCGCCGCCCGGACCAGAGCCGGGACAGTCAGGTCCCGGACGAGCTCGCTCGTCACGGCGGCGGCGCGGTCGGCTCCAGTCTGGACGCCATCAACGGAAAGCCCCGCACCGGGGTCGTCCTGGAGCCGACGGGGAAGCGGCAACTTGCCATGTGCCGCGGCGTCCGCGGCCCAGCGCGTCCGCCACGACTCCGGAATCGCAAGGGCCTGGTCCCGGTGCTGCGCGGCGAGCCAGACGAGGCTCCACACCCGCGGCACCACGCGATACACGTCGTACCCACCGCCGCCCGTCGCGAGCCAGCGACCGCCGGCCCAGCGATGGGCGATGGCATCGACGAGTCTGGCGGCCTCGCCCATGGCCGTCGTCGTGACCCGAAGGTTGGCCAGCGGGTCCCAGGCATGCGTATCGGCGCCATGCTGCGACACGATGACGTCCGGTCCGAATGACGCGGCGAGTTCCGGAAGGAGCCGTCGCAACACCGCCATCCAGGCGTCCTCCCCCGTCGCGGGCTCCAGCGGCAGGTTCACGGACGTTCCGGCTGCCTCGGCCTGGCCGAGTTCGTCGACGAAACCGGTCCCCGGGAAGAGCGTCGTTCCGGACTGGTGGATCGACACGATGAGGACGCCGGGGTCGTGCCAATGGATCGCCTGAACGCCATCGCCGTGATGCACGTCGAGGTCGATGTAGAGAACCCGCAGCCCCTCGCGCCGCGCTCGGCTTATGGCAAGCGCGGGATCGTTGTACACGCAGAAGCCCGCCGCGCGATCGGGCATCGCGTGGTGGAGCCCGCCACCCGGGTGGAAGACATGCGGCGCATCGCCGCGCAGGATCGCCTCCATGGCGGCGACGCTGCCGCCCGCAACGGCCGCGGACGCATCGTGCATGCCGGCGAACGCCGGCGTGTCGCCGGGTCCGATTCCTGCCTCGCGGGGCCCGAGCGGAGCCTCGGAACGGCGACGCACCGTGTGCAGATAGGCACGGTCATGCGCCCAGGCAATGACGTCATCCGGGGCCGGCTCCGGGGCAAGCAACCGGGGCTCCTCGGCCGCCATCGCCCGAAGCAGGTCGACCCCCGGCCCGAAGCGGCGAGGCGTCAGCGGATGGCCCGCACCAAGGTCGTAGCGCGGCGACCACGGACCGTAGACCAGCACGGGCGCGGGCCCGCGCGCGGTCGCGGAGGGCTTCATCGGTGGCACGATAGGGCCATGGAGCGAACATACACGACGCCCCTCCTTGACAAGCTCGGCATCCGGCCAGGGTTCCGCGTTGCCCTCGTCCGGATCACCGATCCCGACATCCGGAACAGCCTCGCCACCCGCACGAGCGACGTGATCGAGGCGGCCGATGTCATCGACGGCGCGCCCGCTGGAGATGTCGATATCGATGTCGTCCTGCTCGGTGCCGATACGGAGCATGAACTCGCGCAACTCGCTGCCTGGCGCTCGCGGATCCGGCCGAGCGGAGCCATCTGGGTCGTATCGCGCAAGGGAAGGACCGCGACCCTGCGGGACATCGAGGTGATCGCGGCAGCTCGGGCGGCCGGTCTCGTCGACAACAAGGTTGCCGCGTTCAGCGCCACCCACACGGCCCTGCGGCTGGTGATCCCGGGCGCCGATCGGCCCCGCTGAGGCCACACCGCACCCCAGCGGCACGCAGCGGCAACCCACACCGCACCCCGGTGGCACACAGCGGCACCCAGCGACACTTCAACGGCACGCGATTGGCTCGTGCGCATGGCCGTCGAGTACCATCCCGGCATGACCGACACGGCCGTGGTCCTGCTGATCATCCTCGTCCTCGCGGTCATCTGGCGGGGTCCCAGGACACTGCCCGAGATCGGCCGGCTCCTCGGCCGGGCCGTGAAGGGCGCGCGGGCCGAGGTCCGGGCCATGCGCAAGGACGAGGACGACCCCGCGGATACCGTCGACCGGTGAGCCGGACGGGCGAATCCGATCGCCCATCGGGACTCGACCAAGGCCACAGCCCGACCCGACCGGCAGCTGTCGACTTCGTCGCCGCCATCCTCGTGTTCGGCGGTTTGTTCGGAATGACCCAGCTGTTCGTCGGCGACTTCGTGATCACGGGCAGCCTGCCCGCCAAGGGCCCGATCCTCGGCATCGCCGCGATCCTCTATGGCGCTTCGATCGGACTCGGGCTGCTGATCCGGACGGGCCGCGCCTGGCTTCCGGCGCTCAATCTGGCCGGCCTCTTCGCGCTCGTGTACTTCGTCGCGCTCGGCCACACCGTCGCGCTGCTGCTGGGCATCGTCCATGGTGCAGCGACGGTGATGCTCTTCCGTTCACGTGGCTGGTTCGAGGCTGTGGCGCGGTGGCGACAGCCGATGGGCGTGGCTTCGAGCCTCGCTCGAGGACCAGGCGATCAGTCCCCGACGGGATCGTCGAAGCGGCCTTCGAGCCGTCGGCCGTCGGGAAGGCGATAGGCCAGCGCGCCAGGCCCCGCATGGCTCGGGGATTCGGCGATGAGCAGGATGTCACCAAACGGCACGTGGTCCTCCGGTCTGAGGGCCGTGAACGGATGCGGCGCGAGTCCCCCGACGGCACCGGCCACCGGCAGCCCGCGGCCCGCCGCGTAGAGCTCGACGCCCGCCCGCTGCTCCGGGCTCCAGCCGGTCAGGGCGATGCCGGCAAGCCGGGCGCCCCGCTCCGAGACTGCGGCGTCGATCGCGTCCGACGTGACGCCCGTGGGATCCGCGGGGTCGACGAGCACGAGTTCATGACGGCCGACCAGCCATCCCGTGGCACTCCGCCCGGCCACTCCAGCGGCCCACCGTTGATCGATGCGAGCGAGATCGGCGCCAATCCATGTGATGCTCGGCGGATCGAGCGCCGGCCCGACTCGAAGGGTCGCCCGCACGGAGGCGAGGTCCACGTGGCCCATGAGCTGCTCGAACGTGACGAGCGTCGGAAGCAGCATCGCAAGCCTTCCGTCACGCGCCTCCGCCAGCGCATCGGCCGGCGTCAGCCATCGCGACGCCGCGACCTCGGACGACGGCGCGCGGATATCGGTGTCCGCAGGAACTCCGGCCGCAAAGAACCGGACGTCGAAGCGGCGAACGAGGGACGCAGGGGTCACCCAACGGCTGAGCGGCACGAGGCTCCGGGCGGCGACCTCGATACCGGTCTCCTCGAGGGTCTCGCGAACGGCCGCCACAAAATGAGCCAGCGCAGCCGCCGGCGCGAGCGTCCCGCCGAGGCGCGCCGCGGCGTCCCGGGCCGTGAGGCCGCGCGCCAGAGGATGGTTTGCCATCCGGTCCGAGGGGTCCAGCCGCCCTCCGGGGAACACGTGCACATCGGGCGCGAAGGCCATGGTGGCCGGACGCCGAGTGAGCAGGACCTCGAGTCCGCCCGGGCCCGCGCGCAGGAGGACGACGGTCGCGGCCGGCACCGGAGTCGCTCGCGCATGCCGCGGATCCGCGTGTTCCGCTCGGACGGCGGCGACTGCGGCGGCGGCGGTGGTGGCGGCTGCTGCTGCGGGGGCGGCGAGCGCGCCGTCGGGCCGAGCAGCAGCTGACTGCCCGGAGCCCGGCTGTCCGGGAGCCGCCTGCCCCGGTACCGCCGGCCGAGACACCGGTCGGCCGCTGCGGGAGGTCACACCGCGGCCTGGAGCTCGCGAAGCTGCTCGGCCAGCGCCTCTGGATCGGTGACCGGCAGGCGACACGAGAAGCCGCGGCAGACATACGCGGTGGCCCGAGCACCCACCACCCGGGTCCAACCCGCCATCAGCGGCACCACACTGCCCTCAGGGGTCGTCGAGACCGCAAGGACGGACGGTGCCGCCGACGTCCGGGCGACCACGGCCAGCAACGCCCGTGTCGCGGGATCGGCTGGGTCACCCACGATCGCCACCTCCGCGACGGCGGAGAGCGAGAACTCGACCGCGGCCAGCCACCTGGCGAACGCCGTCGGCTGCGAGCCGAGGTACGGGACGACCGTTCGAATGGCCTGCTCGGCCCCGGTTCGGAAGCGGGCCTCACCTGTCAGCGCCGCCATTCTGAGGAGCAGGAGCGTGGCTGCGGCATTCCCGGACGGGGTTGCGTTGTCCTGGATGTCCCTGGGTCGGGCGATGAGCCGTTCGTGATCGGACGCGGTATCGAAGAACCCGCCATCAGGATCCCCGAACCGGAGGAGGATCTGGTCCGCGAGGTCGCGCGCGATCTGGAACCAGCGCTCCTCGTGACCTGCTTCGTACAGGACAAGGAGGCCCTCGGCCAGCATGGCGTAATCCTCGAGGACCCCCGCCCCGCTTGCGCGTCCTCCCTTCCAGGAGCGGCCGAGGTGTCCATCAGGCCGGAGGAGGCCCTCGGTGATCGTGGCGGCCGCCGTCGTCGCGGCGGCGAGGTAGCGGGCCGCGGCCACCCGGTCATCGTCATTCCCGAGCAGATCGAGGAGCCGGGCGCCCGTCGCAAGCGCGTCGATCGCGAGTCCGTTCCAGGCGGCCAGTGCCTTGTCATCGCGGGCCGGCTGCTCGCGTCCCCTGCGGACCACGAACAGCCGCGCTCGAGCCGCGGCCAGCCGGGCACGGACCTCGGGCTCCGCCAGGTCGTACTGCTGGGCGAGCTCCCGGTCGCTCCGAATGCGGGACAGGATCGTCCGACCTTCCCAGTTGCCGCCGTCGGTCACGCCGTAGGCGGTCGCGAAGATCGGGGCGTTCTCGCCGAGCACCGCCCGGACCTCGGCCGCGTCCCAGGTGAACGTCGCTCCTTCGACGCCGGCGGTGTCCGCGTCGAGGCTGGCCGCGAATGCGCCGTCGGCGGTGGTGAACTCGCGCACGATCGCGTCCAGCACACCGCGACCGGTTTCGCGCCAGGCATCGTTTCCGAGCACGGCCCATCCCCGAAGGTAGGCGCGGGCGAGCTGCGCGTTGTCGTACAGCATCTGCTCGAAATGCGGCACGAGCCAGTGAGCGTCCGTGGCGTAGCGGTGGAAACCGCCACCCAGCTGATCATGGATCCCGCCCCTGGCGAGGGCATCGAGCGCACGGCTGGCCACGGCGATTGCGCGCGGGTCACCCGTCGCAGCACTCCGGCCCAGCAGGAATTCGATCGTCATCGGCTGCGGGAACTTCGGCGCGCCGCCCCATCCACCGGTGGTGGCGTCGAAACCGCGATCGATCAACAGAACGGCCGTGTCCAGCAGATCCGGCGTCGGCGACCGCTGCCCGGCCGGCGGTCGAACCTGATCTGCGAGCGCGGCAGCCAATCGAGCCCCGGCCTGCTCGATGCGGCCACGGTCCGATCGCCACGCGGTACGGACGCCGTCGAGGACCTGCCGGAAGCTTGGCAGGCCGTGGCGCGGTGCATCAGGAAAATATGTCCCGCCGTAGAACGGCCGTCCCTCCGGCGTCAGGAACACGGACATCGGCCAGCCGCCGCTGCCAGTCATCGCCTGGACCGCGCCCATGTAGAGCTGGTCGAGGTCCGGGCGCTCCTCGCGGTCCACCTTGATGGCCACGAATCCGTCGTTGAGGACGCCGGCCGTCGCCTCGTCCTCGAAGGACTCGCGTTCCATGACGTGGCACCAATGGCAGGCGGCGTAGCCGATCGAGAGGAAGATGGGACGATCCAGCAGCTTCGCCCGCGCGAGGGCTTCGGGACCCCAGGGGAACCAGTCGACGGGGTTACGGGCGTGCTGCAGAAGGTACGGGCTGGTCTCATCGGCCAGGCGGTTCGAATGGGGTTGGGAGGAATCCGCGGAGGTCACCGATCGATGGTAGGGCACCGCGGCGCTGACGCTCTTCTGGCGCGCTGATGCCCGTTGCCGCGCCGACGCCCTTCCGGGGCGCGCCGGCGCGCTGATCCCTTCAGGTGCATTGGCTCCCTCTCAGGGAGTGCCTCGGTCGGCGCGCTGACGCGGACGGGATCGAGGCGCTACTGTCAGCCGGTGCGGACGAGTGCGCTCCCGAACTTCCTGCCCTCGACCCATGGCCTCCGCTTCGTCAACCGCTGGCCGTCGGGGCCGGCATTCGAATTTCGGGTCGGGTACCTCCGGCTCGGGATCGGCGAGGTCGCCGATGGGCTCTGTGGCGGCATGTGCCTCGCGGTCGCGGATCGATACCTCGCGAACCAGCCGGTTCCCATGACGATCGAGGCGCCGGCGCCCGGGTCGCCCCTGTTCCGTGAGATCGCCCGGCGCCAATTCGACTCACTGGGTCGCCTGGGTGCGGGACCGCTGCGGTTCTGGTGGGCCGGTTCCCGGCTCGCGCTCGGACGCTGGACGACGATCCGGCAGGCCGCCGAGTGGCGTGCGCTCTGCCGGGACATCGAGGCGGGAAGACCGGCGATGGCTGGACTCGTCCGGTCCGCGGGGATCAATCCGCTGGGTCTCACCGGCAACCACCAGGTTCTCGCCTTCGCCCACGAGTCGACACCGGATTCGGGCCTCCTCCGTGTCTACGATCCAAACCACCCCGGTTCCGACGAGGTGAGCCTCCGGATCCTGCGGGACTCCGAAGCCGGCGGGCCAGCCAGGTTCCGCCTGGAACAGTCGACCGGAGAACCGCTCCTCGCCCTGCTCCGCCTGCCGTACCGTCGCCAGGGGGCGTAGCCGCTCGCCGAGCTCGGGAACACGCGCGATGTCGACGTCGTGGCCACGACGCGCCGTCAGCCCGTGATCTCGGCCCGCTCCGCGAACCCGGCGGCGACCACGAGGGCTCCGATGAGCCACGCGACCACGAGGATGAGCGCCGTATCGGCGCCCAATGGGGTCGCACCGCCGCTCGGCCCGCCGAATCCACCTCCGGCACCGACCGCCGTGCTGGCCAGGTTGAACGGCATGTACTTCACGATGTCGGGGAGGAAGATCCCGGCGAACGCCTCCCCGAAGTACAGGGCAATCCCCACGCCGATCCCGGCCAGTTGGCTCCGGGCCAGCGTGGCCACCGCAAAGCCGACGGCCGCCGTCATCGTGATCGTCACCCAGCCCCGGGCGAAATGCTCCGGCAGCTTCTGGAGAATCGTCGGGTCGTTGATGCGGTCGAGACTGATCCCGGCGATCTGTGATCCGGCCACGGCCCCTGCCACGCCGACGACGAACGAGAACAGCAGCCCCACTGCGAGGACCAGGGCGATCGCGGCGAAGGTGGCCAGCAGATAGCGGCTCCGGCTCTCCCCCCGCGCGACCGACGTCTTCAGCGTGCCCCACGTCCACTCGGACCCCGCGATCGCGGCTCCGTACGTGACCGAGAGGAGACCGCCGAATCCCAGGATGAAGCTCAGGATCAGGTCATAGGCGCCGGGAAAGGTCACCAGGGCCAGGGGATTGCCCCGGCCATTCCCGCCCCGGGTCGTGGCCACCGCGAGGTCGATCATCACGAGCAACCCGGCGAGCAGGCCGAACGTGAGCAGCGTCGCCATCCGGGTCCGGAGCTTCCGCAGCCCCGAGAGGAAGAGCCTCATGCGGGACCATCCCCGGCGATGATCCCGCGTGTCCGGTCGATCGCGGCGAACGTGCCGTCCGGATCGGCCGCGGCCGCTCCCTCGGTCAGCGACAGGAAGAGAGCCTCGAGGTCGCTGCCCGACGTGAGGCCGGAGGCAAAGATCCCGGCCTGGGCAAGGACGCGATTCAGCTCAGCCGATCGATCGTGGTTGACGTGCACCGAGATCCAGCCGTCGGCTGCCGCGGACACGTGGGTCGATTGCGTCATGCGAGCGAGGGCGCCAAGCGCGGCCGGGACCTCTGCCACGTCGACCCGGACCCGGACGACGCCCTGTGACGACAGCAGTTCCTGAATCGGACCTTCCCGAACCAGCTTGCCGGCGGCGATGATCCCGACGATGTCGGCCATCTGCTGGACCTCGCCGAGGATGTGGCTGGACACGAAGACCGTCTTGCCGAGAGAGGCGAGGTGCCGGAGCGTGTCCCGCATGGCCACGATCCCGGCCGGATCCAGCCCATTCGACGGTTCGTCGAGCAGGAGGAGGGACGGGTCGTTGAGCAGGGCGCCGGCGATGCCCAGGCGTTGCTTCATGCCCAGGGAATAGCGCGAGACCTTGTCGCCGCCGCGCTCCCGCAGCCCCACCATCTCCAGGATCTCGTCGATCCGCATGCCGCCGGTCGCAGGACCGCTCGCGGCGAGTGCCCGGAGGTTGTCCCGACCGGACAGGTACGGGTAGAAGGATGGCGATTCCACGAGGGCACCGACATCGAAGAGCCGGTGACGGTCGCGTCGGGTGAACGGCCGACCAAGCATCTCGACGGTCCCGCCATCGGGGTGGATCAGCCCGGTGAGGACGCGCATCGTCGTGGTCTTGCCGGCACCGTTCGGGCCGAGGAAACCGTAGACCACGCCCGATGGAACGCTGAGGTCCAGCCCATCCAGCGCCAGGCGCGTTCCGTAGGACTTGCGCAACCCGTGGGTCGCCAGGGCAACGCCGGCAGCGGTCATCGATCCCCTCTTCGTGACGGGCTTCGGTGTCCCGCTGGGGCTATGGTCGCCGGAATCGACGGGACCTGCACGTCGTCCGGGTTGGGTGGACCGGGTTGGGCGGGCCGGTTGGGCGAGCCCACGTTGTTCGGGGTCGGGTTGGGCGGGCGGGTTGGGCGGGCCCGGTTCGCCGGGCCCATCGGCGGGCCGGATCGCTCACCTCGGTGTCGACGCGGCCGGTGGCGACGCCAACCCGGCGAGCCCGGCGCGTCGGTACCACGTCACGACGATGAGTCCAACCACGAGGCTCAGGAGCGCCCCGATCCCGATCGCCTCGGCAACGCCAAGGCTCGATGCCAGGGCCCCGGCCACCAGCCCGCCGATGGGCGTGGAGCCCGCAAAGACCGTCGTGTACACGCTCATGACCCGGCCACGGAGCTCGTCGGGGACAGTGAGCTGGATCGTCGTGTTCGCGGTAGCCGCCATCGAGATCGCACCGAGACCGGCGGCGAACATGGCAACGAGCGACAGAGCGAAGGACCCGGAGGCGGCCAGCACGAGTTCGGCGGCACCGGTGAGGCTCGCGCCGACTCCGATCAGCATCACCCGATTGCTCCGCCCGAAAGCGATGCTGATCGATGCGGCCAGCGAACCGACGCCGCTCGCCGCCATGAGAAGCCCGTATCCCGTCGGCCCAACGTGGAGCACGTCCTTCGCGAGCGGCGGGATCAGGACGCTGAAGTTCATGCCGAACGTCGACACCAGGCCGATGGTGAGGATCGGGACGAGTACCGCTGGGGTCGCCCGAACGAAGGCGAGTCCGACTCGTAGATGGGTCATCACGCCGGCGACGGTCGTTGGCCGGGCGAGCGTCGGCGGTCCGCCAAGCTGCGTGCCATCCATCCGGAGGTAGGCCACGATCACGGCGATGAAGCTGACGCCGTTGATGAGGAACGCGGAGGCCACTCCCGTGGCCCCGATCGTCAGGCCCGCGATCGCCGGTCCGAGAACCCGAGCCGAGTTGAAGACGGCCGAGTTGAGGGCAACGGCGTTCCCGATGTCGTCACGGCCGACCATCTCGACCGCGAAGGCCTGACGCGTCGGCATGTCGATGGCATTGACGCAACCGAGCAGGAAGGCCAGGCCCAGGACCTGGCCCACGCCGACGTTGTCGGTGACCGTCAGGCCGAACAGCACCAAGGCGAGGACCATGGCCGCGGCCTGCGTGAAGATGAGTGTCCGCCGCTTCGGCAGCCCGTCGGCGATGACGCCGCCGAACAGGCCGAGGACGAGGACCGGCGTGAACTGGGCGGCAGCGACGAGCCCGAGGTACACGGGATCACCGGTCAACTGGAGCACGAGCCAGCCCTGGGCCACGCTCTGCATCCAGGTTCCGATCAGCGAGACCAGCTGGCCGGCAAAGAAGAGGCGGTAGTTGTGATGGCGCAGCGCGCGCCAGCCGCGAAACCGGGCGACGGCGGCGAGTCGCGGGCGCGATCTCGGTCGCGGTGGGGTCATGAACCGGGATCCGCGTGCCGCGGCGTCCGGCCGGCTTCGAGATCGGCGAGGTGGCGCTGGAGGTGGTCCCGGCGTGATTCGACTTCCGAAATCATCGCGGCGATCCGGTCGGCCTTTCCGAGCAGGCTGACGTGCTGGCGGTCGACCCGGATCAGGGCGTCGCGCAGGATCGTGCGGCGCTCTTCGAGGTCGGTGGTCGTTCGGAAGCGCGCCCGATTTCGCTCCCGCGCTTCCTCGTCCTCCAGCATGCGGCCGATTTCCGCGAGGCTGAACCCGGCGTCGTCACGAAGGCCGCGAATGAAGCGCAGACGCTCGAGGTCATCGTCATCGAACAGGCGATAGGAGCCCTCGGATCGAGCGGCCGGTTTGAGCAGGCCGAGTTCCTCGTAGTAGCGCACGGCCCGGGTCGTGAGGCCGAGTTCGTCGGCAACCTCCGCGATCTTCAGGAGTCGCGGCGACCGATCGCCCGGATCCAGTTCACCGGAGGCCATGGTGGCTCCAGCCTCAGGTGCGGTGGCTCCAGTCTTTCGTGCGGCGGCTCGTAGCATGCTTGTAGCGTATCAAACCTTGCCGTGCACGTTAAGGTTGACCACAACCGACTGCTTGGGGCTCACAGCACGCCGAACCCGCGAGGCTGCGTGTGCTACACGCGCGGCAGTTCCTGAAGGTCGGTCTGGGCACCCGCGAAGAGGTCGCCCACCGCGGCCACACGATCGGGCAGGGTCCGGATCGTCCAGCGGTCGGGCCGAAGATCCGGGTCGTCGAGTTCGTCCCAGGCAATGGGCGTGGAGACCGGTGCGCCCGGGGCGGGACGGACCGCGTAGGGGGCCACGAGGGTCTTGATCGAGGCGTTCTGCGTGTAGTCCAAGCGTGCCTTGCCGCCGCGGTTGCCCTTTGACCACTCCCAGGACACGAGGTCCGGCACGACAGCGCCGACCGCCCGGGAGACCTTCTCGACCCAGGCGGATGTCTCGGCGTGGTCGTAACGCGGAACAATGGGGATCCAGATCTGGATGCCGCGTTGTCCTGTCACCTTGGGGTAGCCACGCACGCCGAGGTGCTCGATCGCCGTTCTGAAGAGTCGGGCGAGGACGAGCGTCTCGTCCCACGTCGTGGCGGTTCCGGGATCGATGTCGATGAGGGCGAACGTCGGTCGCCATGGCGCGTCGAGGCGCGCCGTCCAGGCATGGACCTCGAAGGCCGCCTGGTTCGCGAGCCAGCAGAGCGTCGCCACGCGATCGGCCACGACGTGCTCGTTGGCGGCGCGCGCCTCCACCCCGACCTCCCTCCATCGGCGTAGCCACCGCGGGTCTGTCGGCCGGAGATCCTTCTGCCAGAAGCCCGGCTCGTCGGCACCGTCGGGAAACCGATGCAGGTTCAGGGGTCGCTCGGCGAGATGCGGCAGCATCACGGGCGCAATCAGGGCGAAGTAGCGGACAAGTTCGAGCTTGGTGATCGGCCCCGCGGTATCGCCCAACCGCGGCGGGAACATGGTCTTGCCGAGGTTGGTCAGCCTGAGGTCCACGCCTCCGATGTGCCAGACGCCTTCCGGCGCAAGCGCATCGAGCGCCGCCAGCTCCTCGCGCGTCGCGGCCCATGGATGCAGGTGCATGGACGCCCCGGCCGCGGTGGTCGGCAGAGGACCTGGTCCCTGCGCGCGGCCGGGACTGAGCTGGTGGTCGGGGGTCCACTCGTGGTCCGAGGACGTCCCGGCGCCAGGGCTTCCAGGAACCCGGTCGACGTCAGCCGGCATTGCGGCATCGACACCGGGCGGCATCGCGGCGCCGAAACGGGGCGGCATTGCGGCATCGACACCGGGCGGCATAGCGGCATCGACGTCACGCACCGTCGCCCGCGTCTTCACGGCCCGTTCGCGGGTCACGTCTCGCGGGTCGAGGCCCATCTCGAGGCCCTTGTAGGATCCCTGCCGGACGATCCCGTCGCGGCTCCAGCCACCCAGCTCGGCCCGGATGACGATCTCAGGGCGAACCCAGCGAACCCCCGCCAGGTCCCCTCCCCAGCGGCCCTTGTAGTCCCTGGGAGGAGGTGGGCTGAAGGGCGGTTCGTCGACTTCGAGGCCCGCGAGGCGTTCGCGCAGATCCCTGCGGGCCTTCGCGCTGAACCCGGATCCGATCTTGCCGCCGAACCGGAGGCGGGGCGCGGCTGCTGCCGCCGTGTCGCGATCCGCTTCGTGATAGCCCACGACGAGCGCCCCAAGGTCCCTGGCGCTCCCCTCGCCCGGGGTCCAGCCGCCGACCACGAGTTCCTGCTCCGGGCGGATCTTCAGCTTGAGCCAGGCCCGGGAGCGGGTTCCCGGTTCATAGGTGGACCGGCGATGCTTCGCGATCGAGCCTTCGAGGCCCTGGGCGGCGCAGGCCTCGAGGAACGCGACGCCCTCCGTCTCGACATGGCTGGCAAATCGGACGCGAGCGCTGTCGTGGAGCACCGAACGGAGGAGCCGCTTGCGGTCGTCGAGCGGCACCCGGAGGAGGGACCGCCCGTCGAGGTAGAGGAGGTCGAAGACCTGGAAGACGAGGCCGGCGGCGGCCCGTCCGTCGGGTCCCTTGACGCCGATCCGCTCCTGGAGGAGCGCGAAATCGGGCAGTCCGCCGCCGCCCGTCGCCACGACTTCGCCGTCGACGATCGCTTGGCGCGCATCGATCCATGTCGCGGGCTCGAGCAGGCGTGGGAAGTATGAATCGCCGTCCTTCCCGTTGCGGGTGAATGTTCGGACCCGGCCATCGCGAACGGACGCTTGCAGCCGATAGCCGTCCCACTTGACCTCGAAGAGCCAATCCTCGTTCCGAAACGGACGATCGGCCAGCGTCGCCGCCATCGGCTCGATGAAACCGGGCATCGGCGTCTCGATCGCAGCGCTCAGATCGATCTGGGCGGAAGCGGCCGGCGCTTCGCTGATCCAGATGGCGTCGCGGTCATTCCGAACCTCGTCGTTCGTCCTGCCGGTCTTCACGCTCCGGGCGTGATCCTCCGCGTCCCATCCCACAAGCGCGTGCTCGTCCCGCTTGTGGATGAGCAGCCACTGCTCAGCTTCGTCGTCCTCGAACGCCCTGGCGCCGGGATCGGCAGCTCGCCCTGCCCGTCCACGGCCCTGCCCGCTGGTTCGCACGATCGTGAAGCGGCCACGGACCTTCTCGCCCTCGAGGCGGAATTTCAGCTCCCCGTCGGCGACGTCCCGTGCCGCGTCGGGCGTTTCCGGTTCCGCCTGCCAGGTGCCCCAGTCCCAGACGATCACGTCACCGGCGCCGTACTGCGCCTTCGGGATCACGCCCTCGAAGTCGAGGTATTCGATGGGGTGGTCCTCGACATGGATGGCCATCCGGCGGGCGGCCGGATCGAGCGTCGGACCACGCGGCACGGCCCAGGAGACGAGGACGCCGCCGATCTCGAGCCGGAAGTCGTAGTGGAGACGGGTCGCTCGATGGCGTTGGATCACGAACCGCCCCGACGAGGACGGCGCTTTGGGCGATGACGACAAGGCTTCGGTCGATGTCGCGCCGGCAGGTTCCGGCGTGCGCCCAAAGTCACGCTTGCGCCGGTACTCTTCGAGTGGCATGCCGGAAGGGGCTGCGTCTGATCCCGGGCGTCAGGCGCTCTTGCGACGTCGAGCCGGCTTGGACTCGTCAGCCTCGGTGGCTGCCGTGCCCGCCGCCACGCCATCATCGGCGTGGGCTGCCTTCCTGGCCTTCGCGTCGGCCACCGAGGTCGGCGGGGGCGTCGCAGCTTCGCGCGCAGCCTTCGCGTTCCGGACGCTGGCTTCGAGCGCGGCCATGAGGTCGATGAGGTTCGACGACTCCTCGACCGGCGCGGCGGCGACCACAGCGCGGCCCTCGATCTTCGACTCGATGATCTCCATCAGCGCCGTCCGGTATTCGTCCCGGTACTGGCGGGGGTCGAAGGCGCCCGTCATGGCCCCGATCAACTGCTCGGCCATCGCCTTCTCGGCCGGCTTGATCTGCGGCTCGTCGTCGGCGAGGTCGAGGTCCGCCAGGGCCCGGATCTCGTCCGGCCAGTAAAGGGTCGAGAGGATCATGGTGTTCTCGAAGGGATCAAGGGCCGCGAGCGCCTCGCGGTCCTTGATCACGACCTTGCAGATGGCGGTCAGGCCCTTGTCCCTGAGGACGGACTTCAGGAGCCCGAACGCTTTCCGGCCGATCTTGTCCGGTTCGATGTAGTACGCCTGCTTGACGAACCGGGTGTTGCTGGCTGCGTCGCTCGACTCGACGAACTGCTCGATCTCGATGGAACGGATGGTCTTCAGGGGCAGCGACTCAAGGTCTTCGTCGGTGATGACAACGTATTGGCCGGGGGCATATTCGAACCCCTTCACGGTGTCCGACCGGGAGATGACCTCCTCCTCGACCGGACAGAAGATCTTCATCTGAATTCTCGACAAGTCCGCCTCATGGAGCATGTTGAAGCTCACCCCGGCCCGGGACTCGGTCGCCACGTACAGCTTGATCGGGATGGTGACGAGGCCGAACTGGATGGCCCCTTTCCACATCGCGCGCGCCACGGCAGGTCCTCATGCTCGACTCCAGTCGGTCCGGTGGAGTCGGATCGAGACCATACCATCCGCCCGCAAACAGTTGTTCCGAGTCGCCCCCGCTCTGGTACCGTCGGCAACATGCGGTTCCAGGCGGTTCTCGAACTGAGCGGCAAGACCGCGACCGGCATGCGGGTGCCAGCATCGATCGTCGAGCAGCTCGGCGGCGGGCGACGGCCCGCTGTGCGCGTCACGATCAAGGGCTACACCTACCGGAGCACCGTCGCCGTCTACGGCGGCGAGTATCTGCTCGGAGTGAACGCGGACAATCGCGCGGCAGCCGGCGTGCAGGCCGGAGTCCTGCTTGACGTGGACATTGAGCTCGACACCGCGCCACGCGAGGTGACCGTCCCCGAGGACTTCGCGACGGCGCTCGAGCCGTTCCCGGAGGCACGCCGATTCTTCGACGGCCTGTCGTACAGCGAACGACGCTGGTTCGTGCTCGGCATCGAGGACGCCAAGACGACCCAGACCCGGACCCGCAGGATCGAGAAGGGGGTCGCCCGACTGCGAGAGGGTCGCGGCCAGCGCTGACCCTCAGGCGGACGCCGCGACGAGCTCCCGCTCGGCCCGAACGATCTGGGCGAGGATCCCCTCGCGCATGCGGTCCAGGGAACCGGCGACGGCCGTGGCGGTCGACCCGATCTGGGTCAGGTTGGTCTTCATCGCTCGGACCGCCTCGAGCTGCTCGCGGATCCCGGTCAGGGCTTCGACCAGGGTGGCCGCATCGACTTCCGCTTCATGTTCGCGGAGACTCGCGAGAGCCAGCAGTCGAGCGAGGCGGACCGCTGCTTCGAGAATTGCCGAGTCCGGCTCAGCCGGATCTATCACGCAGTAGACGTCCCCGGCGCGGACATCGAATGGGGCGATTCCCGACGGCGCATGGCTCGGCGTGAAGACAACAAGTCCGACGGCCGCGTCGCGGTTCGTTCGGGCTTCGCGCAGCTCGTCCCGCATCTCGCGGCCCGTGACCTTGCGGTCCTTGGCTTCGACGACCACGCGGAGTTCTGTCCCCCGGGCGACCGCCGGGTCGAGGGTCAGGACGAAGTCACCCTTCTTGGAGCGGCCGGCACGGGCAGTGCTTGCCGCTTCGATGGCGACGAGCTTCTCCTCGATGGCCCTGAACCCGGCTGCGACCTCGGTTCGGAACTGGTGGAGCGGCGACCCCATCCGGGTCGGGTCCAGGAGGGTTGCGAGCCGGGAGGCATCCCCGTCGAAGTACGTCTCGAGCATCGTGGTCATCCGCCCGATGGCCGAATCCCGGCGCTTCGGATCGAAGAGTTCGTCGACCATCGACTGCAGCTTGCCGCGGTCGCCGAGGAACGTCTCGAGGGTCCGCGGCAGGCGCCCCTCGACATCGCCGAAGTTGGCCCGGAGCACCTGCTCGAGCGCCTCGGCCGCGCGGTCGTTGGCCGACCTGTTCTGCTCGGCAAACCGATCGAATTCCGACCTGACCGCGTCGAGGTTGAGGGTCACGCCGACACTCTGCAGCGCGGTCAGTCCGATGCGCAGCGCACGCTCCACGATGATGGCGCGCTCCCCTTCCGGCTGACCGCCGAGCCAGGTGGCCTGGGCGGGGTCGACAAGGGTCAGGCGGTCGACGAGGATGCGCTCCCCATCAACGCGGATCGAGGGGTCCGGGCGAGTCGGCAGCGAGACGATGCGGGCTTCCATGCGAGCCATCCTCTGAGCCCGGCGTGACAGCTAGGGTGTCACACGGATTCGGAAAATCTCACGGTTCGTACGACCGCGATGCGCATCGCTTTGGAAAGCAGGACCGCCGAGGCGAACTCAGCTCCCGCGACGAACTCAGCTCCCGCGATAGGTGGTCAACGAGAACGGCGAGAGCAACAACGGGACGTGATACGACCGCGACACGTCGTCGATCCGCAGGTCCAGCGTCATGCGTCGGAAGAAGCGATCGTCGCCCGAACCGGGCTCGCGGACCCCAGCGAGGTTGAACTCGAGCCGGTAGACACCAGGCGACATCGGTCGCTCGAGGAGATCGCGGATCCGCCCATCGCCGTCGGTGAGGGCCTGGGTGAGTCGGATGGGTCGATCGTCCTCGCCCAGCTTGTACAGGATGACGTGTATTCCCCCGGCGGGCTGGCCTCCCTCGGTATCGAGGATGTGCGTCGAGATCGTCGGCAAGGTCGACGCCGCCGACGGCGCCGATCCCGGCAACGGGGGTGTTCCCGAGTCGCTGCTGGCCACGTATCCTCCCGGTCATGGGACATCTATCGATCAGGGTCGGCGACGACCTCCACTTTACCGCCCGCTGGGAGACCGCCGCTCCCCAGACCATCGAAGCGATCAGGCGAATGCTGCCGATCGACAGCCGGCTGATCCATTGCCGCTGGTCCGGTGAGTCAACATGGATCCCGTACGGCGACTTTCGGCCCGGCATCGACTACGAACATCACACCTCCCATCCGGCGCCCGGGATGCTCGCCATGTATCCCGGCGGCATCAGCGAGTGCGAGATCTTCTTCCCGTATGGCGCCTGCACGACCGCGTCGAAGGTCGGACAGCTGGCGGCCAATCATTTCGCCTCGATCGTCCCCGATGACGGCTGGCAGGATCGCCTCCGCGAGGTCGGCCGGCGCGCCCTCTGGGACGGCGCGCAGCGAATACGGATCGACGAGGTCCCTTGACCGATCTCCTGGTTCGAGGCGGCACTGTCGTGACGGCGACGGGGTCACGCCGGGCGGACGTGGCCATCGAGGGCGGCCGGATCAGAACCATCGCGGACGACCTCAGCGCCCTCGATGAATCGGCGCGCCAGGTCGTGGACGCCAGCGGCCTGCTGGTCCTGCCCGGTGTCGTGGACGTGCACACCCATACACGGGTCGCCACCGATGCCGAACCTGATCGCTTCTTCCAGGATTCGGTGGCGGCAGCATACGGGGGGACGACGACATTCCTCGCTTTCAACAACCCGGGAACCGGATCGTCCGCGGCCGCCGAGCGATCCCTCCTCGCGGGCCTTCGCGAGTGGCGCTCGGCGACCGCGTCGGACTGTGCGATTGACTACGCGCTGAGCTTGGCGATCTCGGGCCGGATGGACGACCCCATTGCCGAGCTTCCGGCGATGGTGGATCAGGGTGTCCCGACGGCCAAGGCGTTCATGGTCTTCGACTTCCGCCTCGACGACGTGCGACTCTTCGAAGCGATGGCCGTCCTCGCGGCCCGTGGCGGCATGCTCCAGGTGCACTGCGAGGATCCGGTGCTCATCGATGCCGCCGTGAGCGCCGAGCTGGCGGCCGGGCATACGGGCCCGCGGTTCCACGCCGCGTCCCGGCCGGCCTACGCCGAGGGAGTCGCGACGGCACGCGCGGTCGCCTTCGCTCGGGCGACCGATGCGCCGATCCACATCGTCCACCTGTCGTCGGCGGATGCCCTTCGCCACGTTCGGGACGCTCGGGCGCTGGGGCTCCGGGTCTCGGCGGAGACGTGTCCGCACTACCTCGCCCTGACTGACGAGCGCTACGACGTCAACGATCCGCTCGAGGTCGCGAAGGTCCTGATCTCACCGCCCCTGCGCCCGCCCGCCGACAGGGACGCACTGTGGGACGGCCTGGCGGTCGGAGACCTGGTCGTGATCGCCACCGATCACGTCCCCGACCGGGCAGTGGTCGAGAAGGCCAAGGCCACTCGAGGCGTGCCGTTCGATCGGATCAGCAACGGGGCGCCCGGGATTGAGACGCTCCTCGCCGTGGCCTACGGCGAGGGCGTGGCACGGGGTCGAATGACCGTCGAGCGGCTCGTGGACGTCCTCGCGACCACGCCGGCCCGTCGGTTCGGGTTGGCCCGCAAGGGAGCGCTCGAGGTGGGCCGTGACGCTGACCTCGTGCTGTTCGATCCCACCGCGCATCGCACGATCCGAGCGGCCGACCTGCACCACACCAGCGACTACACGCCGTATGAGGGCCTCGCGGTCGAAGGGGCCGTCAGATCCGTCTTCGTGCGCGGCCGCGCCGTCATCCGGGACGGCGTGTTCGTTGGTGACCGCGGCTTCGGTCAGTTCGTGGAGCGCGACGGTGCTGGCGGTTGATCAGGCCGGCCCCGTGCCGAGGGCCTTCCGGGTCACCCAGCCGATCGTGAGGCCCTGCGCGATCAGGGTGAACAGCGTGATCCCGAACGCGACACTCTGGACAAGCGTGCGCTGCGGGAAGTCGGCCGGCAGCGAGAGCGCCAGGGCGACCGTCACCGCGCCCCGCAGCCCCGACCAGAACAGGATGTGGAGCCAACCCCGCTCAAGCGTGCCCCGTGCCGGCCCCAACAGACGGCCCACGCCGCCGAGCAGTCCGTAGATCACGAGCGCCCGACCGATCAGGACGGCGCCGATCCCCCAGGCGATCGGCACCACGGCGTCGATCAGCCCGCCCGGGGTGATGGCGAGACCCACCAACAGGAAGATGAGCGCGGTGAGGATGAAGGCGAGGAACTCCCAGACGGTATCGAGGGCTTCCTGGGTCCGCTCGCTCATGCCGATGCGGCGCCCATAGGTTCCGAGCGTGATCCCGGCGACCACGGTCGCGATGACCCCGGATTGGTGGAGGAGATCCGCGAGGACGTATGTGCCGTAGGCAAGGAGCAGGCTGATCGTGGTCTCGATCAGGTGATCGTTGACCCGGGCGACGACGCGGGAAGCGATGAACCCGGTGATCCCACCGAGGACGAGGCTGAAGAGGACGGTGGAGGTGAACCCACCGATGGCGTCGCCGATCGAAACCTGGCCCTCGACCGCGCCGAGCGCGATCGAGAAGACGACGATCGCGGTCCCGTCGTTGAAGAGGCTCTCACCCTCGACAAGGGTCGTGAGCGCCGGCGGCGTTCCGAGTCGCCGGAAGGTCGCGATCACCGCCACCGGGTCCGTCGCAGAGACCATCGCCCCGATCACGAAGGCGAGCTCGAGGTCGAGTCCGGTCGCGAAACCGATGACGACGGCCACGACGCCGGCCGAGATGAGGACGCCCGGGATGGCCAGGAGCGCGATGCCGCCGCCGGTGTGGCGGAGATGATCAATGTCCGTCTGATAGGCCGCCTCGAACACGAGGGCCGGGAGGAGGACCACCAGGACGAGCTCGGGCGTGATCTCGAAGGCGAGCGCCGGCACGAACGCCGCGACCCCGAGCCCGAAGAGCACCAGGGCAACCGTGTACGGAAACCCGAATCGGCGCGAAATGAGCGCCAGGATCGACGCCGCCCCGAGCAGGATCGTAAAGAACTCGACGCTTCGGAAGGTGCCCTCACCCGGCATGGTGGTCCTCGCGAGGATCGGGCTCGAGGCGTTCGTAGGCGTCCAGCGTGAGGAACGGCGTGAAGGTGTCGCGAAGCACGAGGCCGTCCAGCAATGCCGCGGCCTCGTCGAGTCGGTCGTCTGCGCGTCGCGGGATCGACGCGAGGACCTCGGCCCGAAGGGCGTCATAGCGCGACCGATCAAAGAGCGCACCGTCCTCGAGTCGAACGCCGGTCACGCGCCACTGCCAGAGTTGCGATCGGGCGATTTCTGCCGTGGCCGCGTCCTCCATGAGGTTGTTGATCGCCGCCGCGCCGTTGCCGCCCAGCCAGGCATCGAGATACTGGAGGGCCACCGAGATATTCAACGCTGCACCGGCGACGGTCGCCCGGCCTCCAGCGACACGGATGTCCGACAGGTCACTCGCCACGACGTTGACGTCGTCCCGGCGACAGTGGCGCTGGTTCGGCGCACCGCCCAACACCGCATCGAAGACCTCGGTTGCGAGGGGCACGAGATCCGGATGGGCGACCCACGTGCCGTCGAACCCGTCGCGCGATTCGCGCTGCTTGTCCTCCCGGACGCGGGCCATCGCCGTGGCGTTCACCTCGGCATCGCGGCGCGACGGGATGAAGGCGGCCATCCCGCCGATCGCGTGGGCGCCGCGCCGGTGACAGGTTCGAACGAGCAGGTCGGTGTACGCGCGCATGAACGGGACCGTCATCGTCAGCTCCGCCCGGTCCGGCAGGGGCGCGGGCGGGTGCGAACCGAAGGCCTTGATGCACGAGAAGAGGTAGTCCCAGCGCCCGGCGTTGAGCCCCGAGGCGTGCTCGCGCAGCTCCCAGAGGATCTCGTCCATCTCGAACGCGGCGTGGATCGTCTCGATGAGCACGGTGGCCCGGACGCTGCCGCGGGGGATACCCAGCGCGTCCTGGGTCCAGGCGAAAACCCCATTCCAGAGCCGCGCCTCGAGGTGCGACTCCAGCTTCGGGAGGTAGAAGTACGGTCCCGTCCCGCGAGCCAGGCGCTCGACGGCGTTGTGGAAGAGGTACAGCCCCGCGTCGAAGAGGCTCGCCGACATTGCGGCGCCGTCGACGAGAACGTGGCGCTCCTGGAGATGCCAGCCGCGGGGCCGGACAAGGAGGACGGCCGGATCGCCGCTGATCCGGTAGGCCCTACCTTCCGGGGAATCGAACGCGAGGGTGGAGCGCACCGCGGCACGCAGCGCCTGCTGCGCCCCGATCACGTTCGCCCAGGTTGGCGAAAGGGAATCCTCCAGGTCGGCCATGAAGCAGCGCGCCCCGGAGTTCAGGGCGTTGATCATCATCTTTGGCTCGGCCGGACCGGTGATCTCGACCCGACGATCAAGGAGATCGTGCGGCGTGTCCGCGACTCGCCATGCTCCGTCCGCACGGATCGAGGCGGTCCCGGAAGGGAACTCGAATCGCGCGCCGGCGAGGATCTCGGCGAGCCGGGTCTCGCGCCGGGCCAGCAGGGCCAGCCGCTCATCCCGGAACCCCCGCTCGAGTTCGGCGAGGAACGCCAGGGCCTCGGGCGTCAGGATTTCGTCGGCATGCGCCAACCCAGGGCCGACAACCTCGATCGACACCGGTCCTAGGTCCGTCGGACCGTCGCGTCGATGAGCCCGTGCGGCTCGGTCGTCGAGACGTAGACCGCGCTCGGGTTGTCGAGCCCGAAGCGGGCAAGATCCACGGTCCAGTGGTGCAGGTTGGGCAGGACCATCCGGACCCAGTCCATCGATGGATCCGCCTCGAGCATCGCCGACGCCATGATCCAGACCGACGTCTGGACCGATGGACTGACGTGCTCGGCGAGGACCGTGAGGAGCGTTGTCCGGGCCCGTTCGAAGGCGTCGTCGAAATCGAAGCCCGGCTCGGCGGCGGTCTCGCCATAGCCCCAGAGGGCCGTGATCTTGGTGGCCATGATCCGGTCAGTGGCCTCCAGGAGCGTCGTGAAGGCGTCCCGCTCGAAGCCGACGAAGGCCGACTTCGTCGTCTTCATGACCGTCAGGTCCTCGATTCCGGCTTCGACCGACGCCCCGCTCGGCGAGGCCGCGACGACCGCGACGCGGGTCAGGTCGCCGGATCGGACGAACGCATCCGGTGCGCCACCGTCTTCCAGTGGAATCCGCGCCCAGCCGTGCTGCCGAAGCGTCACGACCGCCCGGTCAACCTGGGGATAGCCGGCAAAGTGCCGGGCGATGGTGAGCCCGAGTGATTCCGGGGAGCCGGCGAGGTTGTCCCTGGCCAGGGCGTAGACCGTGTTCTTCATGGTGTCGGTGGCGATGATGTTGGTGTTGTTGCCATCGACGTGGGCCGCCGTGAAGTCGCCCTCCAGGGACACATCGACGGTCAGGTCCCGAAGGTCGTGCCGAGGCGTCGTCCGATCGACGGTGACGAGGCGGATCCGTGATTTCCCGTACCGATTGGCCCCAAGCTCGAACATCGGGTCCTCCTCGCTCATGGCGTCGGCCGGAGCAGCGTCGACACGCGATCCCTCGCGATGTCCACGACGGCGTCGAGGGCACGGTGGCGCTCCGCGTCGGGTGCGGCCCGGAGTGCCGCCGCCATATCCGGCAGCAGCTCGGCCCGAGTTCGGCCGGCGACGTGAACACAGTACCGGAAGCCGAACCTCGCCTCGTAGGCCGCGTTCAGACGGTCGAGCTCGATGGCAACGCGTTCCGGCTCCGCTGGGGCGCGTTCGCCCGCCGCTGCGGGCCCGGCCTCGGTCTCGGTGATCCGGATGGCCTCCCGACCGCGAGCCTGCTCGCGGATCGACAGCGCGGACATCGTCGCCGGAGACGCCCCGAGCCGCGGATGCGCGTCGATCAGCTGGACCTGATCGCGTTCTGGCATCTCGTGGGCCAGGGATCGGGCGCGGTCAAACAGCGCCGCCCAGTCAGCGTAGGGTCGACCGGCATCCAGCCGGGCAAGGAATCGCGGGGCCCCCTCGAAGAGCGGGGCGAGTGCGGCCACGAAGTCGACCGAGTCCGCCGCGTTGAGGGCGTCCACGTCCAGCGCGGTGGTCACCAGCCGCCGGCGTCGCGCAGGATTCGATGGAGGATTCGGGCCGCGACCGTCCGCCGGTACACAGCCGTCGAGCGGACGTCGTCGATCGGATGAAGCTCATCGGCCAGGACATCGGAGGCACGATCGGCGACCTCGGGCGTTGGCCGCTGTCCCTCGAGGGCGGCCTCCGTGGCGGTTGCGCGGACCGGGGTCGGCGCCATGGAACCCACTGCCACGCGCACGTCGGACCAGCCACTCGCCGCGCCGTGCGAACGCCACGCGACGCACATCACCACCTTGGAGATGGCCTGCGCCCGGCGCGTGCCGACCTTCCGGAACCGGAGCTGGCGTCCCTGTGGGAGCGGGATGCGAATGCGCAGGATCAGCTCGTCGGGCGCAAGGGCTGTCTGCCGATAGGCCGGGAAGAACGCATCGGCAGGAACCGTCCGCTCGCCACGGCTGCCACCGACGACAATCTCCGCGTCGCTGGCGAGCAGGACCGGCAGCATGTCGCCGGCCGGCGAGGCGTTCCCGAGGTTGCCGCCGATGGTGCCGCGGTTCTGGATCTGGACCGCTCCGATCGTGGCCGCGGCTTCGACCATGGCCGGGAGATGGACCAGACAGAGGACACTGCGGCGGATCTCGGAGTAGGTGGTCCGTGCCCCGAGAACCAGGGCGCCCGTTTCCAGGCTGATTCCTTCGAGATCCTCGAGGCGCGAGATGTCCATGAGCCGCTGGGGCGTCGCACCGATCTCACCGGTGATGCGGACCATGAGGTCCGTGCCTCCGGCGATCGGGACGCGCGGTCCAGAGGCCAGCAACTCGTACGCCTCGACGAGGCTGGTGGGAACGTCGAGGGGTGGCTCGGCAGGCACCGTCAGTCCTGCTTCCGGCGGCGTCGGCGAGCCATGATGATCAGGCCCGCCAGCACCGCGAAACCGCCGATGATCTGGCCTGGCGAGAGCGGGATGACGACGTCGCCGCGCTGGCGGGGCGGCCCGGGCTTCGGGGGTTCTTCGTCGACCTCCGGGGCCGCCATGTCGCCGACGGCGAGGGGCCAGTCGGCCTCGTCGAGGGGCTTCTTCGGATCAGTCATGAACGTCGCTCGGAGGCCACTGCCGCGATCGCCTCGACGATCTTCTGGTAGCCGGTGCAGCGGCAAAGGTTCCCGGCGATCCCTTCGCGGATCGCGTCGTGGTTCGGACCACCGCCATCGTCCAGGTAGGCCCTGGCGGCCATCAGCATGCCGGGGGTGCAGATCCCGCATTGGGCGGCGCCGTACTGCAGGAACGTCTCCTGGAGCGCGTCGAGCTCGCCGCGCTCGCGCGCCGCGAGCGAGAGACCCTCGACCGTCCGCACGATCCGCCCGTCGACCTGCGCCATCGGGACGAGGCAGGCGTCGACGACCTGGCCATCCAGGAGGACGGAGCAGGCACCGCATTCACCCTCGCCGCAGCCTTCCTTCGTGCCTGTCAGCCCCAGGTCCTCGCGGAGCACGTCGAGCAGGCGCCGCATGCCCGGGACGTTGAGCTCGGCCGGCGTCCCGTTGACGAGGAAGCGGAAGACCGTCATGGGGCACCTCGTCGCGCATCGCCAGACGTGACGGCGGCATCCGTGCCACTCGTGTCCCCAGCGCCGACGCCAGCGTCCATGGCCGCGAGAATCCGCTCCGGCGTGGCCGGAAGTTCCGTCACCCAGACACCCACGGCGTCATGAATCGCCGCGATCACCGCGGGCGCTGCCACGTCCATGGGCAGCTCGCCGACTCCCTTGGCTCCGTGCGGAGCGCCACTGAACGGCGCCTCAACGAGGATCGTCCGCATGTTCGGGGCATCGGTCGCCGTCGGGATGAGGTACGTCGCGAGTCGATCATTGAGGTAGCGGCCATTGTCGAGCTTGATCTCCTCGATCGTGGCGTAGCCGATCGCCTGGAGGGTGCCACCCTCGACCTGGCCCTCGCACAGGATGGGATGCACGACGCGCCCGACGTCGTCGACAGCGACAACATCGCGGACCGACACCTCAGCGGTGTCGAGATCGACGTCCACGGCAGCGACACAGGCCGCCCAGCCGAACACGGGGTAGGCATCGCCCCGGTAGGCTTCGTCATCGAACGAGATCCCCGGATACGGCTCGAAGCGCTGGTCGATCCGGGTCGGCCCGTGGGCCGCGGCGTCCGCCCGGTAGACCTCGGCGAACGGGCGGCCCCCGTTCCTGGCCTCCACCTCAGCTCGGAGCCGCCGCGCGGCCTCGATGCACAGGCCGCCGACGACCATCGCCGTCCGGCTCGCGACCGTTGGCCCGCTGTCCGGGACGAGGGCCGTGTCAACCGGCGCCATCTCCACCGCATCCGCCGACAGGCCAAGCTGTCCCGAGACCATCATCGGGAAGATCGTGCTGGTACCCTGCCCCATCTCGGTCGACCCGATGAGGACGCGGACGCGGCCGTCCCCGGTCACCTCCACCGAGGCCACCGACCCGAGGTGGACCTCGCCGGACCCCGTGAAACCGGCCCCGTGCCAGGCGAGCGCCATTCCGATGCCCGAGGCAGCCGACGCCGCTCCGGAGCGCCGGCGGCCGGGCGGGAGGATCCCGGAGCCGCTTCGGGCAGATGCCGAGGCGGCGGTGGCCTGACGGACCCGCTCGAAGTCGCTGGCCTCCACTGCGAGGCGGAGCACCTCCTGGGCGGCGACGCTCTCGCGGAGGACCTGCCCGGTGGGGGTCAGGTCATTGAGCTCATAGGCGTTGCGGCGCCGGATCTCGGCCGGACTCATCCCGAGTCGGTCGGCCAGCCGGTTGACCTGCGTCTCCATCGCGAACTCGGTCTGGGGAGCACCGAACCCGCGGAATGCACCGTTGGGCGGCGTGTTCGTGCGAGTCGCCCGGGCCCGGATCCGAACGTTTGGGCAGCGATACGGGCCCGCCGCATGGAGGGCGCCGCGCGACAGGACGACGGGGGTCAGGGTGCAGTAGGCCCCGCCGTCCATGATCACCTCGATGTCCTGGGCCACGAGCGTGCCATCGGCCGTGATGCCGGTGCGGTGGCGGACAATGGCCGGATGGCGCTTGGTCGTCGCGGCGAGATCCTCGTGCCTGTCGTAGATCATCCGGACCGGACGCCCGGCCTTCCTTGCCAGGAGCGCGGCGTGCAGCGCGATGATGGAGGGGTACTCCTCCTTGCCGCCGAACCCGCCGCCGGTTTCCGCCTGGATGACGCGCGCCTGATCGCCCGTCAGGCCAAGGGCCTTCTTCATCGCCCTGTGCACGTAGTACGGGCACTGCAATGAGCCGTGGACCGTCATCCCGCCGTCCTCGGCAGGCACCGCGATCATCGCGTTGTTCTCGATGTACAGCTGCTCCTGGTGACCGACCCGGTACTCGCCCTCGAGGATGACGTCCGCGGCGGAGAACCCCGCGTCGAGGTCGCCCTTGCTGATGTCGTAGGCGGCGAAGACATGATCTGATGCCTCCGGATCGAACACCGGGGTCAGCGGTTCCGTCACCAGGCGGATTCGCGAGCGGAGATGGCGGATCGTCTCCCGATCCGCGGCGGCCAGCAGGGCAACCGGCTCCGCGTGGTGGCGGATCTCGCCGCCGATCGGGACGAGGACCGGCTGGTCCTCCTTGATCGCGCTGATGAGGTTCTCGCCGGGGATGTCGGCGGCGGTCACCACGACGACGCCGGACCAGTCAGCGTCGGGGTCCAGTTCGATCCTGAGGAGGCGTGCTCGCGGCTCGGTGGAGCGGATCGTCGCGCCGTACCAGGCTCCGGGGAAGACGAGGTCGTCGGTGTACCTCGCCGCGCCGGTGAGCTTGGCCGGACCCTCGCGCCGAAGGGGATACCCGGCCGCTCGGCCGGCGGTTGTGGAGCCCACCTCGAGGACCAGGGCATCGGGGGCAGACCGAACAGGTTGTGCGGCTGGACGCGGCATCGCACGGGTCGTCATCGGACCGATCGGATCCTCCGGAATGAGCGGCTCCCTCTCGGCGCTGAGCGTATCACCACGCCGAAGCCGTGGACGCCGCGCCACTACGCAACGGAGCGCCGAGCAGAGGCTCGCTCAGTCCCGGCCTCGGCGTAACGCTCGACCCGGCGTCGCGCCCGTGTGGCTCCCGCTCTCGACGACGGGCACGCCCGCGACGATCACGTGCTCGATGCCCTCGGGAAACTGGCGCGGTTGGTCGTAGGTCGCGAGCGAGCGGACCGTCGTCGGATCGAAGATCACGATATCCGCAACGAACCCATCGGCGAGCGCTCCGCGATCCCGGAGCCCGAGCCGGGCCGCCGGCATCGAGGTCATCTTGGCGACCGCCTCCTCGAGACCGAGGAGGCCTTCGTCGCGCACGAGCTGGCCGAGGATCCGTGGGAACGAGCCGTAGGTTCGAGGACTCGGCTTCGCCCCGACGAAGGTCGAATCCGTCCCGATCATCGACACCGGGTGGCGATAGAAACGGCGAATACCCTCGAGGTTGGGGCCCGGCGTGACCTGATTGATCCGCAGGTCCTCGGCCAGCAGCAGGTCGCAGAGCAGCTCCACGAGGTCCTCACCGGTCTCGATCCCGATCTCGCCGAGGGTCCGACCCTCCCACTTCGCGTGCTCCGGGCGCCCGAAGTAGCCGAGGCGGAGTTCGGCGATGCCGCCGGCGCCCGCATACAGCACGCCTCGGGCCTCCAGCTCGGTGCGGATGCGCGCCCGGACCACGGGGTCGGCGAGCCGCTCCAGGGTCGGGCCCGGGCCACCAGCCTGGACCCACGTGGGGACCGTGATGAGAAGGCGCGTCGACGCCCATTCGTAGGGGTAGGCATCGAACGTCACGTCGAGACCCTCGGCCCGTGCGTCATCGACCAGGGCTAGCATCTGGTCGGGGCTCCCGGGGAACGTGGTTCGATGGTAGAAGTGCGTGATGTGGGCGGGTGCCTCCCCCCGACGCCCGATCTCGATGGCTTCTCGGAACGGGTCCAGGAACCGGTCCCCGAGGGTGTACCGGACATGAGTGTGGTAAATGCCGCCGAGACGGGATGCCTCGCTCGCCAGCGACGCCAGCTCCTCGGTCGAGGCATACGAACCGGGCGGATAGTCGAGGCCGGACGACAGGCCGAATGCGCCCGCCTCCATCCCTTCCCGGAGCATCGAGCGCATCCGACGGACCGCCGACGCGCCGGCTTCGTCCTCGTCCCACCCGACCGCCGCGATCCGAAGCGGCGAATTTCCGACCAGAAACGCGATGTTGACGCTGACGGCGGCGTCGAACCGCTCGAGGTAGCTCGCGACCGAGTTCCAGTCCGCGACACCGCCGGGCGGATGGCCGTCAAGACCGCTGTTCAGCTCCACGAAGGAGGCCAGGTCCTCGGGATCCGGGAACGGCGCGTAGGCGTTGCCGTCCACGCCGATGACCTCGGTCGTTACGCCCTGGCGCACCTTGGGCTCGTGGAGCGGCTCGGACAGGATGACGAGGCCGGAATGGCTGTGGAGGTCGATGAATCCGGGTGCGACGACCTTGCCGGTGGCGTCGATCGTCCGGCCAGCGGCCGCCGACATCGCCAGGATCCTCTCCTGGTCGCGAACGATCGTGAGGCGACCATTGCTGATGCCCACCGCGCCGCGATAGCCGGGTGCGCCGGTCCCGTCCACGATCGTGCCGCCGGTGATCAGGATCTCGAACGATTCCATGACGAGCATCTTGGCAGGTCGCGGAGTGCGCCCGGGCGCGTGCTAGCATCGCCCACCGTGAGTGCGTCCGAGGAGCCGACTCCACGCCCGGCGCTTCCTTTGCGCCCGCCCTTCGCGCTGCGCCATGCGCCTCCTTCGCGCCCGCCCTTCGCATTGCCGCAGGCGCTTCCTTCGCGCCCGCCCTTCGCGTTGCGCGCGCGCATCCTCAGCCCCACGGATGACGGCCGAACGACGTTCCACCGGGACGGCGTGGTCGCGGTCGACGCGACGGGCCGGATCAGGTGGGTTGGCCCGGCCGCGGATCACGAAGGCGCGATCAGTCCCGATGGCGGCGCTCCGGCGGTTCCCGTCATCGACATCCGGCCGTTGGTGGTCCTGCCGGGCCTCGTGGACCTGCACGCCCACCTGCCACAACTGCCGAATGCTGGACTCGGGGCCGGGCTGGACCTGCTCGCCTGGCTTCGCCGGTACATCTTTCCGCTCGAACAGCGCTTCGCGGACGAGGCCGATGCAGCCGCCCTGGCGCCGGCCGTGTTTCGGGCCCTCGCGTCGGTCGGAACCACGACGGTGCTCGCCTATGGCGCGGTCTACGCGGCATCCATGCACGAGGCATTCCGGGCCGCCGAGCGCCACGGAATTCGGGCCATCCTTGGCAAGGTGATGATGGACCGGATCACCTACGACGAGGAGATCGAGCCCTCCACGATCCTGGAACGGTCCATGCGCGAATCCGAGGAGCTGTGTGGCCGCTGGCACGGCGCTGCGGATGGCCGACTCGGCTACGCGGTCACGCCGCGGTTTGCGCTCTCCTGTACGGCCGAGATGCTGCGCGCTTCAGCCGACCTGGCCGAGCGAACCGGCGCCTGGTGGCAGACTCACGTATCCGAGGACCCCGGCGAGATCGCCGAGGTCGGCCGCCTTTTCCCGGAGGCCCGTGACTACGTCGACGTCTACGACCGGGCCGGAGGCCTGGGCCCGAGGACGGTCCTTGCCCACGCCGTGCACCTGACTGATCGGGAACTCACGAGACTGGTCGACACGGACACTCGCGTGGCGCACTGCCCGGCCTCGAATCTGTTCCTCGCCTCCGGAATCATGCCCCTGGCACGGTTCCTGGGCGCCGGGCTCGGCATCGGACTCGGGTCGGATGTGGCGGGCGGCCCGGATCCCTCGATGTTCTCGGTGATGCGCGTCGGAGCCTATGCGCAGAATGCGCGGCGGACGCTGCTGGGCGAGTCGGAACCATCGCTCGGACCGCTGGACTGGATCCGGATGGGGACGCTGGCCGGCGCGAGAGCACTGGGCCTGGCTGACCGGATCGGCTCGATCGAAGCCGGCAAGGAGGCCGATCTCATCGCGGTCGATGCGGGCCTCACCGCCCCGGTTCGGCACGCCGACCTGGGGGCGCCCCAGCACGAACCGATCGACGACGACCCCGCGGACATCGCCAGCCGGCTGATCTTCCGTCCGCATCCGGAAATGGTCCGAGCGGCGTGGGTCCGGGGCCGAACGCTCGAGGGCCCGGGCCTCGCCGCTGGAGATTGAGCGCGAACGCGGGGCAGGATGGTTGAGAGCGAGGGCGACGAACTTGCAGCCCGGACAGGCCGGGCGCGAGGGCCGCGAACCGCCCTTTGCCCGAACGCGGCGAAACGGCACGGATTGGCGGGGCCAGGCTCCGGGAGGCGGCCTACTTGCGCTTGGTCCGGAACTGGTTGAGGTGGACCGTCCAGTCGGACCCACCGGTCGAGTTCGCCGCGCAACTCCCGTGCCAGCCGCAGACACAGGTGATGGTCTGCTCCTTGTGGACGTAGGTGTCGATCACATGACGGAGCGGTTCAGGCTCGCCGTTGCGAAGCGATGGACGGGTAAGGGACAGAGGGCGTCCGTTCACTGGGGATCTCCTGGGCGCGGAGGTGGCCGCACAGCTGGCTGGGGCCGCCCATTATGCGCCAGATCGGCGATCCGTGCCCAAGCCTGGCGGGCAAGCCACTCCCGATTCGAAGCCGCGGGTCGTCAGGTGCCCGAGATCCGAACGGTTGGCAGCATCTCTGTCAAGGGCCCGCTCCAGCCCGCTCCAGCCGGCTTACGGGATCGATGGCCACCGATGGAAGCTGGAGGACGCGCCCAGGATTCAGGATCCCCAGCGGGTCGAGGGCGTCCTTGATCGAGCGCATGACGGCAACGGCCGGATCGCCCACCTGGATGGGCAGCCAATCCCGTCGGGCCGCTCCGATTCCGTGCTCGGCCGTGACCGTGCCCCCGAGATCCAGGGCCGCCCGGAAGATCTCGTCCCGGACGACATGGGTCAGCGCGGACGCATCCGGGTCGTCACGGTCGAAGATCAGGTTGGGATGCAGGTTGCCGTCGCCGGCATGGCCGAAGGTGGCGCAGCGAACGCCGTGGGCGGCCGTGCTCCGCTCGATCGCCCGGAGGAGTTCGGGCACGCGGGCACGCGGCACGCCGACGTCCTCCATCCGAACGGTGCCCTGGCGCTCGAGCGCCCGCAGCGCCAGACGCCGCGCCTGTCGGAGCCAGTCAGCCTCCTGCACGTCGGCCGCGCGCACCATCGAGCGCCCACCGGCGGCGAGGCTGGCGGTTTCGGCGCGGTCCAGCTCCGCGCTCGCCCCGGCACCGAGCGCGTCGGACTCCACCATGAGCATCGCCGCGGCGCCGACATCCAGCCCGAGGTGATGCCAATCCTCCACGGCCCGGATGGTCTCGCGGTCCATGAGCTCAAGCGTGACCGGGACGAGGCCGTCGCTGGTCATTCGGGCGACCGCGTCGCCGGCCGCTTCGAGCGAATCGAAGAAGACGAGCAGTGTTGCGCGAGGTCCCGGGGCCGGCCGGAGGCGGAGCGTTGCCTCGGTGATGATTCCAAGGGTCCCCTGGCTGCCGACGAAGAGATGGGTGAGGCTGTAGCCCGCCACATCCTTGACGTTGCGGCCGCCGGTCCTCAGCACGGTCCCATCCGCCAGGACCACCTCCAGGCCCAGGACAGCGTCGCGGGTCTGGCCGTATTTCACGCAGCACAGGCCGCCCGCGTTGGTGCCGAGATTGCCGCCGATGGAGCAGCTCTCGTAGCTGGCCGGATCGGGCGCGTAGAAGAGGCCCTCGGCCGCCACCGCGGCCTTGAGGTCAGCGTTGATGATCCCCGGCTGCGTGACGACGCAGAGGTTCGCGCGATCGATCTCGAGGATCCTGTCCATCCGGGTCATCACCACCGTGAGCGCGCCTTCGATCCCGGCCGCCCCACCGGACAGGCCGGTCCCGGCGCCACGGGGCACCACAGGCACCCGGTGCTTCGAGGCCAGCATGAGCAGCGCCGAGACGTCCCCGGTCGACATCGGAAAGGCCACCGCCCCGGGCAGTCCCGCCTCCAGGTAGGCCGTCTCGTCCAGCCGGTACGACTCCCGGTCACCGGCATCGGCCAGGATCCGGACCGCCGGAAGCGTGTGCCGGATGGCTTCGAGGAGGGCCGCGAGGGCCGCTGGATCTGTTCGGACGGTCATTCGACGATGGTAGCCCGTGCCCGTGCCCGGGCGCGGCGGGCATCGTGGGCATCGTGGGCATCGTGAGCGTCCCGGGCGCCGCAGGCATCGCGGAGCGATCGACGCCCTACGATCTCCCTGATGACGACTCGCAGCGCGGCCATCCTCATCGCACTCGCCCTCGTCGCCGCATCGTGCGGCCCATCGAAGCCGTCCCAGGCGCCCTCCTCGGCGTTCGCCGCGTCGCCACCTGAACCCTCCTCGGCGGTCGCCACGTCGCCGCCTGTTCCGCCGTCCACGCGCGGCCCTTCGTTCGTGCCCTCGGCCTCGCCGGACGGGTCGGCAAGCGCGAGTACCCGACCGGCTCCCACTCCCACGGGGGCCATTGTGCCCGGCGTCGCGGACCGGACAAGCCTCAGCATCGAGGCCACCTATGACGTCGACGTCGAGATCAGCGTCGGGACCGGCGAGATCGCCGTCCAGACGGTGATCGGCCTGCGTAACGAATCGGGTGGGCCCATCGATCGGGTGGAGCTCAACGCGATCGCGGCGCGGCTGGGCCGGATGACGATCTCGGGCACGACCGTGGATGGCTTGGCCGTTACCGCAAGCGTCGACGATCAGACGATCACGGTGCCGCTCGGGGGAATCCTGCCGGATGGCGCATCGACGAACCTTGAGCTGACCTACCGGGCAACCTTGAAGGATGACCTGGCGAACTCCGACTGGCTCTTCAGCCGGGCGGGCGGCACGATCGCCATGTACCGCTGGATTCCTTGGATCAGCCGCGCCATCCCGTTCGATCGTCCCAACTTCGGGGATCCGTTCGAGACATCGTCGAGCCCGCGGGTTCAGGTTCGCGTCACGACGGACTCGCCGATGGTGCTCGCTTCACCGGGCTCACGACCGACCGTGGAGGGGCTGATCACCACCTTCGAGGTCACCAACGTGCGCGACGTGGCCATCGTGCTCGCGCCCGACTTCGTCGAAACGACCGGGACCGTCGACGGCGTCGAGGTCCGGTCCTACACGCGTCCCGGCGGCCTCGAACCCGCCCGGGTCATGGCCCAGGCCGAACGGGCCCTCAGCGGGATCGCGGGTCAGTTGGAGGTCCCCTATCCGTGGGCGACCTTCACGATCGCCGAGACGGCAGGCGGCTACGGGATGGAATCGCCCGAGGCGATCTGGCTCCCACGCCAGACTCTGCGCGGGAATCTGGCCTACCTCATCCACCACGAGACGGCGCACCAGTGGTTCTACGGGCTCGTCGGCAACGATCAGCAGGCCGAACCGTTCGCAGACGAGGCTGCCGCCGACTTCGTGGCGCGGACGGTCCTCGGGACGCTTCGCGGGAGCCGCTGCGTCGTGGCGCCGCTCGATCGCGCCATCACACGGTACTCGGCCTCCTGTTACTACGAGGTGGTCTACATCCAGGGCGGCGAGGTCCTCGATGCGATCAGGCGGCACATGGGCGACGCTGCCTTCTGGGCAGCGCTGCGCGGCTACCTCGAGGACCATCGGTTCGGGATCGGTGGCACGCGGGCATTGCTTCAATCCCTCGTAGATGGGAGCACGGTCGATCTCGGCCCGATCTTGCGGGCACGGTTCCCGTCCCTGTTCGGATCGTGATTCTCGGACGTGCGTTGATCGGGCCTCGCGCGGGCTGGTCGGCACACGGGTCGGGTCGGCGCACGGTCGGGCGCGAGGCGGGCCGGCGCGCCAGCCAGCACGACGGCTTCAGCCCCCCGGATCGCCTCCGCGGTCAGCGATCGCCGGGTCGCCGCCCGACGATCCACCAGGCCGCCGGAAAGACGACCGCAGCAAGGGCGAGCTTCAGCACCTCGCCGCCCAGGAATGGAGTGAGGCCGTTGCTCATCGCCCAGCTCAACGGCTGCGCGGCCGCAACCGCAAGCCACGGCACGCCGATGGCGAAGATCACCGCATCGCCGATGAGCATCGCCCCGACGGCTCCGCGAAGGTTGCGATCCCAACCGAGCTCGGCGAGGCGTCCCACGATCCCGCCCGCCGCGATGAACCCGATCAGGTAGCCGCCCGTCACGCCGGTGAGGATGGCGATTCCGTGCTTGCCGTCGGCGAAGACAGGCAGGCCGAGGACGCCCAGCAGCAGATAGAGGCTCGTCGCGGCCACGCCACGACGGAAACCGAGGGCGCCGCCCGCCAGGAGCACGGCGAATGTCTGGCCGGTGAACGGGACGGGATTGCCTGGCAGGTAGAACCGGGCCTGGGCTGTGACGGCGATTGCGAGTGCTCCAAGCACGATGAGCGCGATATGGCGCAGCCGGACCCCGATCCCGTCGGACACGCGGATCGGCATGAGAAAGTCAGCGATGGTGATCCCGCGCTCACCAGCCGGGGATCGATCGAGACGGGGCACCGAGATGGTCATCCACTCCTCCAGCCGCAGCAGCGTCCGCGATCGCGAGTCTAGCAGAGGCGATTCGGTCTGCCGGGCCTCCCGCAGAGCCACGCCGAGCCGTGCCCGGAGCCGATGCCGAGCCGCGCCTGGAACGTCGGCCGCGCCACGTCCAAGGTCCGGGCTGCGAGGCCCGGAGCGCATCCCGCGTCGCTAGCGGAACGTCAGTTGAACTTCAGCGCTCGAACGATCGACACGCGCGACGCCACGAGCGATGGGTAGTACGACGCGACGACCGAGGACGCCAGGCCGAGGCCGGCGGCGGCTGCGATCGAGCTCCATGGCAGCGTGACGGATCCATCGAAGGCGCCTGACATCGAGAGCAGGACGGCACCGACCATGAGGCCCACCGCGACTCCCAGGACCGTGCCGACAAGGCCGAGGATCAGACCTTCCGTGACGACCATTCGCGAAGCCTGGGAACGGGACATTCCGATGGCGCGGAGCAAGCCGATCTCGCGGACCCGTTCGAGGACGCCCATGCCGAGGGTGTTGACGATGCCGAGGGCGGCGACCAGCAGGGCGATCAGGGCAAGGGCATCGAACAGGCCGAAGACGCGTCCCAGCGCCTCGGTGACTGCCCCCTGGATCCGCTCGAGAGGATTCGCCTCGAGCGCGAGGGTCCTGGCGGTGGACTCGAGCGCGGGCCGTGCGGTCCCGGCGGCACCCGGCTCGAACCGGACCGCGAACACGTTCGCGCCGGTCACGCCGATGGGACCCAGCGCATCGGGCCATCCGACAAGGATGGCTTCGCCACCACCGCTCGGGATCGATCGTTCCACGACGCCGGCGATCCGGAGATCGAGGGGCGTGCCGGTCCCGAGCGCCAGCGAGATGTGGTCGCCGACGCGGAGGCCGAGCCGGTCGGCGGCGGATGCCGGGACGATCGCGCTTCCGCCCGCATCGAGGGCCGCGAGGGCCGTCGCCCGATCGCCCTCCGTGAACGTGAGTCGGCCATCCTCGAGGAAGTCGGCCCCGACCACTGCGGCCGCATCGATCCGAACGCCCTTGAGCGCCAGATCGAAGGTCGCGATCGGAGACACTGATCGGACCCCCGCCACGCCCGCAAGGGCCTCCCGGACACGCTCGTCGGCCGGGATCGGGCGAATGCTGGTCACGACCTCGTCGCCGGGCACCACGTCGGCGAGCCATTCCGTGGCGCGTTGTCGCGCAGCCTGGGCGGTCCAGCCCAGGGCGACCACCATCGCCAGCCCGATGACCAGCGCTCCCAGCGTCAGGGCTGTCCGGCTCCTGTCTCGGGCGAAGGACCCGCGGGCGAGGCGCTCTTCAAGGCGGACCAGATAGGACAGCGGGATGCCGATGATCCGGGCCAGTGGTCCGAGGATGAACGGGCTCGTAAGGGTCGCCACCAGGAGGACGACGTACACCGCGAGGGCACCGCCCGCGCCCGAGGAGACCTCCGTCGGCGGCCAGGCGATGAGAGCGATGATCACCACGAAGGCGAGCACGGCGGTCAGCCAGATGAGCCGTCCGCGTCGAACGGCCGACACATCGAGGGGCGCCCGCATCGCCTCGACGGGTGCGATTCGAGATGCCCGAATGGCCGGCTCGAACGCGGCGGCCACCGTCACGACAAGCCCGACGATGAGGGCGATGACCAGACTGGCGACGTCGAGCCCCTCCACCGGCGCGGCAAACCCGCTGAGTGCCCGAACTGAACCGGCCACGAGCACGCTGAGCCCGAACCCCACGGCCAACCCGAGCGCGGACCCGATGAGGCCGATGAGTCCCGCGCCCACAAGGACGAAGCCGAAGATCTGGCCGCGCGTCGCGCCCGCAGCCCTGAGCAGGCCGACTTCGCGGGCGCGCTCCCCCACCGTCATGGAGACCGTGTTGATGATGAGGAACGCGCCGACGAACAGGATGATCGCCGCCAGCCAGCCGATGGTCGTCCGAACGTCGGCAGTCGAGGCGCGGAGCCCGGCGGCGATGTCGGCCGGTGATGCGAGCACGTATGGCTCGGTCGTGATCCGCTCGGCCAGCATCGAGGCCGCCGTCGCGACGGTAACTCCAGGGGCGAGGCCGATATCCACCCGCGTGACGCCGTTCGGCGCGAACACGGCGCGGGCAACGTCCAGGGGCACGATCACCGTCCGGCCCGAGGCGCCCGCTTCGGGGCCCCCTCCCTCGATGATGCCGACCACGCGAACGGGCACGGGCGCCCCGGCCCCCTGGATCGTGAGCTCGCTACCCACGACGTAGCCGGCCGACGCGGCAAGGCGTTCCGTGATCATCGCCGACGGCTCATCGATCCGAGCCAATGGTGCCCCGGCGACGAGGACGACGGGGTGGAGCTCCAGGTAAGCCGTGGGGTCGACGCCGAGCACGGTGACGGCCCCGGCGGTCGTGCCGGGCACGCCGGCGAGGAAGGTCCGACGCTCGACCGTCGCGGCAACGACCGTGACGCCATCCACCGTGCGGATCTCGTCCACGGTCGCGTCCGAGAGTCCGCGCTCCAGGAACGACGAGACTCGGAGATCGGCGTTCCCGACGAGATCCCGGACCGTCCGGCTGATCGCCTCGTCCAGACGAGCCCCGAGCGACAGAGAGGCCGAGAGCACGCCGACGCCCAGGGCGACGCCGATGATCGTCAGGAAGGATCGAAGCGGCCGGGCGGCGACGATCCGTGCCGACAGCCGGGTCAGGCCCATCCCGACCTACAGCCCGATCTGGGCGAGTCGCGCGATCAGCGGGGCGGCCGAATGGTCCGCTCGCCGGCCGAGCGTGATCTCTTCCCTGATGCGGCCGTCACGGATCACGAGGACGCGGTCCGCGTACGCGGCGGCGCGGGCATCGTGGGTCACGAGGACGATCGTCTGGGCCGACTGTTCGCAGGTCCGCCAGAGGGCATCGAGGATCTCGCCGCCCGTGGTGTAGTCGAGATTCCCGGTCGGCTCGTCCGCCAGCAGGACGGAGGGTCGAGTCACGACGGCCCGGGCGACCGCCACGCGCTGCTGTTCGCCCTGCGAGAGCTGGTCGGGCCGATTGTTCTCCTTGCCGTTCAGTTCGACAAGGGCAATGACCTCGCGGACGCGGTCCCTGTACTCACCGCGATTGCCGTCGTTCCCGGCGATGGTGAACGGCAGGGCGATGTTCTCCCGGACGTTCAGGAGCGGAATGAGGTTGAAGGCCTGGAACACGAAACCCGTTCGCTCACGCCGCAACCGGGTCGCCTCGTCATCCGAGAGGCGGCTGATATCCCGTCCCTCGAAGACCACCGAACCGGTCGTCGGGCGATCCAGCCCACCGAGCAGCTGGAGGAGGGTGCTCTTCCCGGATCCGGACGGACCCATGAGCGCGAGGAACTCCCCCGCTTGAACCTCGAGGGACACGCCCCGCAATGCCTCGACCTCCGTGGAGCCGAGGGCAAATCGCTTGGTGAGGTCGTGGGCCTCAAGGATCGCGGGCATCGGAACTCCGATAACGACGAGACCAGTGGGTCGAACTGCCGGCAGTGTAGCCGCACGCAGCGGCTTGGCGGTCAGTCGCCGAAGTAGAGGCCCGCGATGTCGCCCACGATGGTGTCGATGAGGTTGCCGCTGTTCGGCGCATCGATGACCTGGAGTCCGCCGACGGAAACGCCGGCTGCCGCGGGAAGGCTCGGACTCGGAGACTGGACCGGCCGCAGCGTGGTCGGGATTCCGGACCCGTCGAGCGTTTGATTCGGGTCGCGTTCGTCCGGCGCGACGGTCGGCGCCGGGGTGATCTCGGCGGCCGGTTCGGCGGTCGGCTCAGGCGTCGGAGATGGCGCGGCGGTCGGCGTCGCTGGAGGAGCGGTCGACGTCGCCGGGCGAGCGGTCGGCGTCGCTGGAGGAGCGGTTGGCGCTGGGCTCGGCTTCGGAGTCGCCGCCGGCTTCGACGTCGGGATCGGGGTTGGCTTTGGCGTGGCCTTGGGCGTCGGGGTCGGTGTCGCGGTCGGCGCCGGTGCGGAGGCGCACTTCGTCGCGAAGAGGACCGTCCAGACATGCGTCCCGTCAGCACCCTTGTAGGCACCCACGCCCATCACCGTCCAGGAGCCGAGAATGACGGCCCGATGCCCGGCCGAACCCATGAACCCGTCCTGGATGGACTGGGTGGCGGTCTCATCGGAGAAGTCGTTCCTGCCGAGGTTCTCGCCAGCCCCGACGTAGCAATAGCCGAGCCGCTTGAGTTCGTCGAAGACCTTCGTGCCATCCGGCGTCGTGTGGCTGAAGTAGTTGCGATCGATCATGTCCTTCGATCGCCACTCCGCCACATTCGTCAGCGTGGCATCCAGCTTCAGGGCGTTGAGACCGGCCGACACACGGGCCTGGTTCGTCAGCTGGGCCAGGAGCGCCGCGTCGGCCGACGAGAAGCTGTTGTCGGCCCAGGCGAAGGCGAGGCCGGGGGTTGCCAGCGTGAGGACCAGCGCAACGAGCGCCGCGACCAGCCTGAGCGGACGATGCGTCGGGGCCTGCGCTCGATGGACGTGAAGGGTGGCGGTCGTCATCTCGTGGTTCCAGTTCGCTTCGGTGTCCAGACGGCCTCCACCGCCCGTCTCCACGAACTTAGGGGGCTTCGCCGCCGAGCGACCCCCTCCCATGGTCCCGGTGGACGGGGCGCGAGGTACCACGGCGTGCACCGGACCACACCAGACCCCATGGGTCGACCGGCCGGTCCCGGGCCGATTTGCCCGGTCGTCCCTTCAGGGTCGGCTCCTGCAGACGCGCGGTCCCCACGGTGCACAGGCCGTGGTGGTGATCACTTTCCCGGCCGCCCCGGTCCGGCGACGACGCATCCAGGAGGTCACGACTGACGAACCGGCCGGTCGATCAGGCGTTGGCTGGCAGCGCGTCGCGCCCTGATCTCGTGACCGGGTACACTGCGCGGACCCACGTTCTCGGACGGGATACGGGTCCGCATGGTGGCCTTAGCTCAACCGGCAGAGCAGCGGATTGTGGTTCCGCAGGTTACGGGTTCGACCCCCGTAGGCCACCCCAATTTCCTCCCCGGATTGGCTTTCAGGATTCCAGTGACCAACATCGCATTCGGCACCTTCGATGCGCTGACGTTCGATTGCTATGGGACGCTCATCGACTGGGAGACGGGCATCAGGAACGGGCTCCGCGTGGCCCTCGATGCCCACGGCGTCGTGGCCCCGGACGACGAGTTGCTCGAGCGTTTTGCGGCAACCGAGGCTGCTCTCGAAGCGGGCCCGTACCGGCGTTACCGAGACATCCTCGCTGCATGCCTGTCCGAAGTTGGGCGTGGATATGGACTCCAGCCGTCGGCCGCCGAGCAAGATGCCTTCGGAGCGTCCGTGGCCGACTGGCCCGCATTCGCAGACTCAGCGGCTGCCCTGGCCAGTCTGGGACGGCGCTTCCGCCTGGGGGTCCTGACCAACTGCGACGACGACTTGTTCGCGGCTTCAAACGGGCGCCTCGGCGTGAGGTTCGATTGGGTGATCACGGCGCAGCAGGCACGCGGTTACAAGCCGCGGATCGCCAATTTCGAGCTGGCATTCGAGCGGATCGGACTGCCGCGCGACCGGATCCTCCACGTTGCCCAGAGCCTGTTCCACGATCACGTTCCGGCCAAGGCGCTCGGTATGACCACCGTCTGGATCGATCGGCGCAACGGTCTCGCCGGGTCCGGTGCGACCCCACCGGCGACCGCCGCACCGGACGCGGTCTTTCCCGACATGGCGTCGTTCGCGGTGGCGGCGATCGGGGACTGAACGCCGAGCGTGGGCGCATCGGCGGATTGCTGTGGCTCGCGGCGGATTGGTGCGGCCCGCGATGGGTGTAGGATTTCGGGGTCCGGAAACGGCTCGTACGGGATCCGTCGACGTCCGCGCCCCAGGCGCGGCGAGATGCAGGGGTCCGCGATGTCGCCCGGTCGGAGGTTCATCATGGCGACCGTCACGTTCGACCACGTGAGCAAGCGGTACGGCGAGACCTACGCGGTCCGCGACCTTTCCCTCGACATCCAGGACGGTGAGTTCATGGTCCTGGTCGGTCCATCGGGCTGCGGGAAGACGACCAGCCTGCGGATGATCGCCGGGCTCGAGGAGATTTCCGACGGCACCGTCCGCATCGGGGACCGCGTCGTGAACGACGTCCCGGCCAAGGATCGCGACATCGCGATGGTCTTTCAGAGCTACGCCCTGTATCCGCACATGAGCGTCTACGACAACATGGCGTTCGGGCTGAAGCTCCGCAAGGTTCCCAAGCCGGAGATAGAGCGGCGCGTCAGCGACGCGGCCGGCATTCTCGGCCTCGAGACGCTCCTCGCGCGCAAGCCCAAGGAACTGTCGGGTGGCCAGCGCCAGCGGGTGGCGCTCGGTCGCGCGATCGTGCGCGAGCCAGCAGTCTTTCTCATGGACGAGCCGCTGTCGAACCTCGACGCGAAGCTGCGCGTCCAGACGCGGGCCGAGATCGCCCGAATGCACCAGCGCATGGGGACGACCTTCGTCTACGTCACCCATGACCAGGTCGAGGCCATGACGATGGGCACCCGGATCGCCGTCATGAGCGCCGGTGACCTCAAGCAGGTCGGCTCACCCCAGGAGCTGTACGACCGACCCAAGAACCGGTTCGTCGCCGGGTTCATCGGCAGCCCTGCGATGAACTTCGCGCCGGTCGAGTTCGCCGATGGCCAGCTCAAGGGCGGCGGGATCGATATCGCCCTGCCGGAGCGGCTCAGGAAGGCCGTCGAGGCGTCGGGGGCACGGACATTCGATGCCGGCTTCCGACCCGAGCACCTGGAGATCGGTGGCACGGGCGAGGGTCTGACGATCCGCGCCAAGGCCGACGTGGTGGAGTACCTCGGCAACGAGGAATTGCTCCACGTGACCATCCCGGGTCACGAAGGTGACGTCATCGCGGTGGTCCAGGCCGTACACGACGTGCGGCCCGGAGCCACCATCGACCTGCACCTTCCGGCCGCCAAGCTGCACCTGTTCGACACGGCGACGGGCAACTCCATCACGTCGACCCCGGCAGCCTGATCGTCACCTTGTGACGCGCGAGCACGTTGCCGGCGGCGACCCACATCCTGCCGACGAGCGGCTCCGCGAAACCGTCACCGCGTCTCGAATCGTGCACCGCGGCCACTACCTCGAGGTCCGCGTCGACGACATCCTCACACCCGAGGGAGGTCACAGCACGCGCGACATCGTCGTGCATCCCGGCGCGGTGGCCATCGTGGCGATCGATCCCGACGCGGCCGTCCTGATGGTTCGGCAGTTCCGTCTCGCCGCGGGGCGGACCCTGCTGGAGATCCCGGCCGGGACCCTCGACCGCAGCGCGGACGGCGACATCGAGGACCCGGACCTCGCTGCGCGGCGCGAGCTCGAAGAGGAGACCGGATTTCGGGCCGGGTCCTGGCGCCATCTCGGGGCGTTCTGGACGGCACCGGGATTTGCCACCGAACTCATGCACCTCTACCTCGCGCGCGACCTCGTCGCCGCCCATGAGGATCGCCTCGGACCGGACGCGGACGAGCACCTCGAGCTTGAGCACGTTCCGTGGCAGGACGCGGTCACCATGGCCGAACGGGGCGAGATCGCCGACGCGAAATCCCTCGTCGGACTCTTCTGGCTGGCGCGGGAGATGGAGCACACGGCGTAGACGCCCGTGGGATCCGCCGCGCTGGATGCTCCGGTCAGTCCTCCGGCTCGACGCCCGGCACGGACCATGGCCCGAGTCGGCGAAGCGCGTCGCGGTAGAGCGCGGAGCCGGGGTCGAGCGCGATCGCCAGTCGAAGATGTGTGCCCGCCTCCGACGGCCGGCCGAGACGCCTCAGGCACTGGCCAAGCGCGAAGTGGCCGTACCCCGACGATGGGTCAACCTCCAGCAGTCGTTCGAAGGCATGGCTGGCCGGCGCCAGCTGGCCGGCATTGAAACACGCTCGCCCAAGGGCCTCGAGGATCGAGCCCTTGTCGGGTTCCGCCACGTCGGCCCGTTCCAGGACCACGGCCGCCTGTGCCCAGTGCCGCTGGCGGATGAGGTCAAGGCCGCGCTGGAGGAGCTCGTAGGCAGATTCGCGTTCGTCGTTTCGGCCGGCTGGGTCGCTCATCGGGAGATCGTGGCACGCTCTCGGCGCATCTGCCGCCGACGAACATGTACCGCGTCGTCCGAGCATCCCAGACGCGGCGCGGGGCGCCGCTCGATCGGCCGACGCCCCGTCTTCACAGAGCGCGGCGCGCCGAGGGCCACTGGCGTCCTCGCAGAGCGCGGCGCGCCGAGGGCCACTGGCGTCTTCGCAGAGCCCGGCGCGCCGAGGGCCACTGGCGTCCTCGCAGAGCGCGGCGCGCCGAGGGCCACTGGCGAACCGCCGGTCAGGCTCGCCAGTCGGCGAGATCGAGCCGCCGCAACCGGGGGCTCTCGGTGCGACCGGGAATGCGGCCCCGCTTGGCGATCGGTCGGCCATCGATCTCCTTGAGGTCGCCGGTGAAGTCGATCGGGGTCGCGCCGCTGATGTACGAACCAACCGCGAACGAGTCGACCTCCGCGCCCGACTCCTTGAAGAGCCGGATGCGGTCCGGCGTAAGGCCGCCGGAGACCACGATCTTGACCTTCGAGTGGCCGGCCTGGTCCAGTCGCGCACGAACCTCCTTGACGAGATCGGCCGTCACCCGCCCGCGCTCGGACGGTGTATCGAGCCGGATCCCGTAGAGTCGGTCACCGAGCGCCTCTGCCACGCGAAGCGCCTCCTCTGCCTCGTCCCGGAAGGTGTCGACGAGCACGATCCGCGGAACGTCCTCGCTCATCTCGCGATCGAACGCGAGGGCTGCATCGACCGTGTCGCCGATGATCAGGACGAGCGAATGGGGCATGGTTCCGGTCGGGTTCAGGCCGGCAAGCCGCGCTCCGGCCGGGGTCGAGGCACCGACGCAGCCGCCCACGATCGCGGCATAGTCGAGGACGTCGACGACGTCCGGGTGCACGTGCCGCGCGCCGAACGAGATCACCGGCTCGGGAGCGGCCGCCTGGACGACCTCCCTGGCCGCCGTTGCCCAGCCGGTCGACTGGGAGAGCATCCCGAGGATGGCGGTCTCGTATAGCCCGAATGCCCGATACCGTCCGGTGATCCTGAGGACGACCTCCTTCGGCCCGATCGCCGCCCCGTCGTCGAGGCTCTCGACAAGCGTCTCGTTGGGGTCGGCATCCTTGAGGACTGTGGCGAGAAGCGTCTTGGCCTCGTCGATCCCACACAGGAGGGCGTCCTCGCGGGCGAAGATCTCCATCACGACGACCGGATCGAGGCCCTCGCGTTCGAGGATCCGTTCGGCCCGCGCGAAATACACGTCGGCCGAATCGCCCGAAAGGATCTCCCATGACGGGTGCGGCCGACGAGGGGGCATCAGGAGACCGCGCCCCATCGCATCGTGCCCGACTGGCCGCTGAACCCCACCCCTGCAGCGCCTCCTCGCGTCCGGTGCCTCGCCGCCCAGCGCGACGTCCGCCCGCGGACCGGCCACGGACCGGCCACGGACCGGCCGCGAGTGTACCGTACGGTCGCCCGGCCAGGACTCTGGTGGCTCCATGCCGAGGCGCTCGGGTGAGCCGTGAGGGCGCCCCGGGTTCATGCGTGGTCGCGCTCAGCGAGGGCGCCGCCGGATCGTTCGCCGACGGCTCACCAGGACCCACAGGAACGCGGCGACGGCGAAGGCGATCGTCGCCGCGCTGGCGACGCGGCCACGCCCGACCTCTTCGGCAGAAGTCCAGATGGCACGGGCGGCATCCGCGCGACGGACCGTGGCGTCGAGGTCGCCTGCCGCGAAGGCGGCGCGTGCGGCGGTGATCTCGACTCCCGGGTTCTTGCCGATGAGCCCGATGCGGGTGATGGGCCCCGGGTTTGTCGGCTCGTCGGCCAGCGTGGTTTCGATCGAGTCGATCACCGCCTGCTCGGTCAGGGCCTCGGCCGCCGCGGACTGGATCCCCTCGGTGCCTTCGAATGCCTTCCGAAGCGCGTCCGGGAGCTGCAGCCCGGCGGCCCGTGCAGCGCGGACGAGGTTCTCACGCTGGCCGATCACCTCGGTCGCGGTCCGCATCTGGGCCGTGGCATCGTCGAACCGCCATGCCCGCATGGCATCGCGGATCGACTTCGGAAGGACCCACGGGGCCGCTGCCGCGACCGTCTGTTCGTACATCCTGCGGGCGGCGGCCCGGGCGTCCAGCAGCTGTGTGTCCCCCTGCCGCACGACCCAGGCCCGCCACAGCCCCTCGAAGGACGTGCCCGTCTGCTCCTCGAACAGGTCGAGAAGGGACCGCCAGTCAACCGGCCCCCCGCCTCGCTCCGGCTCCGCGGCCGACCCCTCACGATCCGGGTCGATCGGTCGGTAGGCACGGATTCCGTCAGCGACGTCCCGCCAGACGGCCTGGAGCGCGGCTGGACCGGCCCGCTCGGCGATGCTCCGGGCGAGCTCCAGCGACGCCGCATGCCCGAAGTTGTCGTTCGGGCCGCCGACGACCCAGGCGTTGAGCGGCACGGAATCGTCGAGGGCAGCCTCGGTCATGGCCGGCGATCGCACCGCGATACCGATCGCGGCACCGGCCTGCTCCGCGTACAGAGCAGCGAACCCCTCCGCGACCCACCGGTCGACGACGAGCGAGGCGTTGAACCAGCCATGGGCGGCGCCGTGGAGGATGGCCGTGGGGTCTGCGGTGTACGGGATGTCGAGCCGCCCGACGGACGGATCGAAAGCGGCGGCTCCCGCGCTTCCCGCACTGGACACGGCCCCCTCGGCCCGGACGATTGTCTCGCGGACCTCGAGCGTCGGGTCGATCTGCCAGTCCACGCCGATGGCCGTGCCGAGCGCCGGCAGGCCACGGGACAGGATATCGAAGACTCTCGCCCGCCAGGCCGGATCATCGGGCCACGACCGGAGGAGAAGGGTCACCGTCCGCGCCCCGACGGATGTCGACCTCTTCAGGTTGTCGAGGACGCCCGGTCGATCGGCCATGACGTCGGCCACGTATGCGCCAGGACTGGCAATGACCTCACTCGCATAGACCACGTGGCCGTCGGGTTCCGTGGATGGTCCGGAGAGCGGACCGCGGCCGATGGTCGCGACATAGCCGGCCGGCAATCGGACCCGCACCGTCGAACCCGCGACGCCATCGGTTCCGAACGCCCAGGCCGTCATGCTCACGAGGGATGGCGAGATCCGGAATGCCCGATCGGGTTCGCCGCCCTCGTCGACGATGTCGAAGGTGAGCGTCAGCTCCGTCGTCTTGCCAGCGCCGAGCTGCGAACCGAACTTCAGCAGCAGGATTGCACTCGTGGCCGTTCGTGACATGACGGAGACGGAGGGTGTTCCCTTCCCCGCGGTCAGCCGGAGGTTCGCTGCCCTCGGCGGCACCGCGAGATAGGCGCGATCCGTGTAGTAGCGGCGGGTGGTCGTATCGCGCAGTTGGCTCGTGGCGGCGATCCTCACCGTGACCGCGACTCGATTCTCCTCGGGCAGGATGTCGTAGGTCGTGTCCGTGACCATCGTCAGCGGCGCTGTCGCCGCGCGGACCTCGAATGGAGACCAGGCCGCGGCCGTGGCCCCGAGGACCATCAGCGCGACCAGGAGCACCGGCAGCGCCCCCGGTCGCCGGGCTGCCGACCTCACGATTCGAACAACTCCGGGAGCCGGGCCGCGTATCGGTCGAGGAGGACCCGCGTCCCGCCCTCGCGCGCCGCGTACGCGGCCGGGACGTGGCCGCCGATCCAGACCCACGGCCTCGTTTCGTCGAATAGTCGATCGGCGATGCCGATCACCCGGGTCAGGGCGAGGCCGAACTCGTCGGCATCGAGCCAGCGATGCGGGATCTCGATCGAGAGGATGGGCCGCCCGTCATCGGCCAGCGAGAACTTGACGAGCGGGAACTCGTCGTTCCAGCGCAGCAGGGCTCGATAGGCCTTGCGCAATCCATCCCCGAGCGGCGGCGCGAGATGGGCCCAGATGATCAACCCAGTCGATGGATCGAGGATGAGGGTGACCCGCAGGTCGTGGCGGCGACGACCGTCGAGGACGAGATCCCAGGCCGCGACGCCCTCACGCTCGCTGATGGCGTCGGCGGGAATGGCGAGGTCGCGAAGCCAGGACGCGACGGCGTCCGCGGTCGCGGGAATCGGATCGGGCACGCGGGAAGTCTAGCCCGCCGCCGTATCCGCCTCGTCCGACGCACTGCCACGGCGCCGGCCACGACCCGAGGGAGCCGGATCCACGGAGCCGCCGGACGGGACGTTCTTCCGCGTGAAGTCGGCGGCGCGGACGTTGCCGCCGATCCGGACATTCCGCCCGATCCGCGCGCCGCGGGGGATCACGCTCTGCTTGCCGACGACCGTGATCCCGGTGTTGAGGCGGGTCGGTTCGGCCTTGTTCGGGGGATCATCCGGGCCTTCGCCAATGATGGCGCCCGGCCCCACGATGACCTCCTTGTCCAGAATGGCCCGGTCGATGACGGCCCGGGACCCGATGACGGAATCGAACATCACGATCGAATCGCGCACGACGGCCCCCATCCCCACCCGCACGCCCGGTGACAGCACGCTGTTCACGACTGTCCCGTCGATGACGCAGCCGTGGCTGATGAGGCTCCGATGGACCTGTGCCGTCGGGCCCAGCTTTGCCGGTGCCCGCTCCTCGGACTTCGTGTGGACCAGCCACTCCTTGTCGTTGAGATCGAGCTCCGGGTGATCCACGAGGAGGGCCATGTTGGCCTCCCAGTAGGACTGGATCGTCCCGACGTCCTGCCAGTAGCCGGCGAATCGGTAGCCGTAGACCCGGGCCCCGGCATCGAGCATCGCCGGGATCACGTGCGACCCGAAGTCGATCCGCTCTTCGTCCAACCAGCGCAGGAGCGACTTGCGGGAAAAGACGTACACGCCCATCGATGCGAGGTCGCTCCTGGGCTGCTTCGGCTTCTCCTGCCACTCGGTGATCCGGTCCGTCTCATCCATCGCCAGGATGCCCATCCGGGTTGCCTCGGCCAGGGGCACCCGGCGAACCGCGATCGTCACGTCGGCTCGCCTTCGGCGGTGCGCCGCGATGAAGGGCTGGTAGTCCATCTTGTAGATGTGATCGCCGGCGAGGATCAGGACGATGTCCGCATCCGAATGCTCGAGCACGCTGCGGTTTCGCAGCACGGCATCGGCCGTCCCGCGATACCACTCCGCGACCCGACCACGGGCGATGTAGGGCTGGAGGAGCTTGACGCCACCCCGCGCGCGGTCGAGGTCCCAGGGCCGGCCGAGGCCGATGTGATCGTTCAGGGATCGGGGGTTGTACTGGGTCAGGACCACGACGTCGTTGATGTCCGAGTTGACACAGTTGGACAGCGTGAAATCGATGATCCGGTACTTCCCGCCGAACGGCACCGCGGGCTTCGCGCGCACCGACGACAGGATCGACAGCCGCTCACCCTCGCCACCGGCCAGAACCATCGCCAGCGTCCGTTTCACTGCGATACTCCTCGGGGTCCACGGGCCGTGACAACGAATTCGATCCTAGCACCGCTCAGAGGAAGAGCCGCGGGTTCTTGAAGGTCTTGTTGAACTCCACGCGCCAGTCGACGTGCGGGCCCGTGGTTCGACCCGTCACTCCCACGAAGGCGATGACCTGCCCGGCCACCACGCGATCACCGGCACGGACGACCGGCGGCTTCGGGTTGTTGTCGACGTGCGCGTACCACGTCACGAGGTTCTCGGCGTGGGCGATGATCACGATCCATGCCTTCGGACTCCGGTCGTACGGATTCGGACCGGCAAACAGGACCACTCCCGGGGCGGCCGCCCGGACCGGCGTGTACATCGGGGCCGCGATATCGATGCCGCGGTGAAAGTTGCGACAGTTCCCGAGGGGTGGCTCCCAGGCGAAACCCGTGCACCCGAACTCCTGGGTGATCCTGCCGGCCAACGGCCACTCCACGGTGCCGTTGTAGATCGATGGAATCGAACCCCCCCGGGCGCGCTCGGCGACGAGCTTGTCGATCTTCTTCTGGAGTTCGGCCTCCGCCTTCTCGCTCGCCGCGATGGCGGCGGCAAGCTTCGCCTTGTCCTTGTTCATCTGTTCGTAGGACGCCCGTTGGAGTGCCAGGAGTCGCTCGGTCTCCTTTTCCAGCGCGGCGAGGCGAGCCTTGGAGTCCGCGAGCGAGACGAGCTGCGCCTGGAACTGGGCCTGCTGGTCATCAGCCGCCGTCCGCAGCTCGACGGTCTGCGCCCGCGTCGCCTCGACGGTCTGATGCAGAACCGCGAGCACTTTCTGGTCGGCGACGATCTGTTCGGCCAGCTCACGATCCTGCTGGGCGAAGTCGAGCTGGTACGAGACCTCGGCGAGTACGTCCGTGAACGTATCGCCGGACAGGATCGTCTCGAGCAGCGATGTGCGATCCGTGTCGTAGGCCTGCCGGATCCGATCCGCCAGGAGCGCCTTGCGGGCGGCCAGCTCCTGTGGCTTCACGACCTCGCGCGCCTCGAGGTCGGTCAGCTCGGTATCCAGCTTTGCGACCTGTGTATCAAGTGCCTCGACGTCTGCCTGGGCCGCGGCCACCGCGACGGTCGCCTGGACGATCTGGCCGCGCACGGAAGTGAGGTCTGTATTGACCTGGTTGAGGGAGTTCCTGGTCGAGGCGAGCGTCGCGCTCAGCGCCTTCTGCTGTCTGGTGAGGGTCGCGACCTGGGCCTTCTGCTTCGCGATCCTGGTCGCGAGCGCCTTCTGGCGAGCGATGGCATCGGAGAGATCGTCCGCCGAGACGGGACGCGCCGGGACGCTGACGAAGGCACCGCCGAGGAGTGTGGTCAGGACGAGCAGGAGCAGGACGCCGCGCCCGGGGCCGGGTCGAGCCGGCCGGGACCAGCCTCGCTGGTCAGGCGTTCGGCGGCGCATGAGTGGCGTCGTCATCGTGCGAACGATCTCCGTCAACGTGCTTGGCTGCGCGTTCGGCTCGCTCGCCGGGTGAGACCGCCGCTCCACGTTGGGCACCACGTTGGAACGACTACCGGCAACCGGGGCATGATACCGCACCCCGTCTTCCAATTGCCCGGATCGCTCGTGCGTCGCCTACAGGCCTCGTGAGATGGTCAGCGCCCAGATCGCGCCGATGATCAGGAAGGGCCCGTAGGGCACGTAGCTCTTGAGTCTGATCCGCCGCAGGGCGAGCAGGATCGCGATCCCGAGGGCAGCGGCAAGAGCCCCGATGAGGACCGTTGCCACGAGCCGCGCGGCGCCGGCCAGGAGCCCGACGCCGACGAGCAGCTTGAGGTCGCCGAGACCGATCGCACCCGCCCCGAACGGGATGGACACGAGGTACAGCAGACCCGGGATCGCGACTGCGGCGATGGCCGCCACAAGGAGATCGCCGGGGGTCCGAACGAAGGGCCCGAGTCCGCCAGCGAACCCGAGGAGCGCATAGGCCACGATCGGCAGGGTGATCACGTCCGGCAGCAGGCGCTGATCCAGATCCGTCGCGAACAGGAGGATGAGCGCGACCACGAGGACGCCCAGGTACGCCAGCGTCGCCGGGTCGGACTCGTAGCGCAGGACGAGGAACGTGGGCGCGAGGATGCCCGCCACGATCACCGCCAGCGTTCGCCAGTCGACCGGGCGGGTGGACCCGTCCTCATGGGCCGGCCAGCGGGCGCCGATTCGGTCCGCAACGAAGCCCCAGGCGCCGCCGGTGACCGCGGCCAAGACGAGGAGCGGGGTCATGGACCGCTGAGAGTGGCGTGATCAGCCGGGCCGGGCGCCGGCGAGCGCCAGTTCGACCAGGGTCGCGTGGGATGCGCCGGTGGCTCCCCGCGGCGCAAACGGCTTGGTCTTCCGGAAATAGGCGGTGCCCGCGACGTCGAGGTGGACCCATGGCCTCGTCGTGAATTCGCGAAGGAACAGGGCACTCTTCACCAGGCCACCTTCCGCCCCGTCGCTGTTGACCATGTCGCCGTACCACGACTCCATGTCGATCCAGTAGTCCTCGACCAGCGGCAGCTGCCAGTACCGCTCACCGGCCCGAGCACCGGCCCCGAGGACCTGGTCCGTCCATGCCTGTTCGTTGCCGAACGCGCCGGCGACCATGTCGCCGAGTGCGCGGGAGACGGACCCGGTGAGCGTCGCGATGTCCACGAGATGGGTGGCGCCGAGTTGCTCCGCGTAGGTCATCGCGTCACCAAGTATGAGGCGCCCTTCCGCGTCGGTGTTCGTGATGTCGACCCACTTGCCGTTCATCGCCTTGACGAGGTCGCCGGGGTGCGAGGAATGCGAACCGGGCATATTCTCGACGGCCGGGGCGAGCGCCAGCAGTGGCGTGCCAGGGGCGAGGCGCGCGACCGTCGCGATGGCCGCGATCACGGTGCAGGCACCGGACTTGTCCATCTTCATCTCTTCCATCTGATGGGACGGCTTGATGCTGATTCCGCCGGAGTCGAAACAGACGCCCTTGCCGACCAGCGCAAGGTGACGATCGAGGGCATCTCGCTGGCCGGGCTTGCCGGACCGCATGACGATCATGCGGGGCGGGTTGTCGCTGCCACGGCCGACCGCCATGAACATGCCCATGCCGAGCTCGATGGCCCGGTCGGGACCGAGGACGTCGATCCACAGCCCGTGCTTCTCGGCGATGGCCCAGGCCTCCTCCGCCAGGACCTCCGGGCTGACGTCGTTGGCGGCGCGGTTGGACAGCGTTCGGGCAATGTTCGCGCCCTCGCCGATGATCTGGCCTCGGTCGGCGGCGGCCGTCAGCGCCGGCACGTCCGACCCGGCCGGCGCCACGAGGATCAGTTCGTCGAGCACCGGTGGAGCCGTCCTGACATTCGTGCAGTAGATCGTGGCCGGGTCGTACCCGCCCTCGACGACTCCGCGCGCGATGAGGGCGCTGAGCGTCTCGGCATCACCGCCCACCGTCGCGATCAGCGGCTCCAGCCAGAACGCCATGGACGTGGCGTGTCGCCCGGCCAGCCGATGCATCGCCGCCGCGCCCGAGTGGACCATCGTCTCGCGATCGATCTGATCGGCCGGTCCGACGCTCAGCATGAGGATCCGGCCCGCGCGCACGTCGCCCGACGCCGCCAGGGAGGACGTGAACTGCTTCGAACGCAACTCACCGAAGGCCTGCAAAGCTCGCAGCTCGCCCCCTGCACGACGATCCAGTTCGCCCAGAGCGCCGTCCCAGGACGCTTCGCCGACGATCGGCACGACGAGCACATCGGCGGGAACGTCCCATGGCTGATCGATTACCACGCGCAAACGCACGAATCCTGTCCTCCTGGAATCGGCCGCTTCACGCACGATCGGACGGCCCCCTGCATTGAACGCGAGTGTACTTCAGGGCGATGCGACGACGTGATCGTCCGGACGCCCAGCGCCGCCGGTCGTCCCGCGGGCACACCTCCCCCAAGCAGGGCACGGTCGTCTCGCGGGACGCGCCCGGCAGCAGGGCGCGTCGGCGCCTCCCGAAGCTACGGAGCCGACAGGGCCTGGATCGCCAGAGTCAGGCGAGCCCTGGCCTGATCGATCGCGATGACCGCCTGGTTGAGGCCGCCCCGTCCAATGTCGGCGATGATCACGACGAGGCCACGAGTGTCCGGGGGCAGGGCCGCACGGGCGTTGCTCTCGTCCTGGCGGGCGGCACGAACCGCGTCGGTGAGGACGCCACCCGAGTCCCGAAGGGCACCGTAGAGCGCCGTGAGGACCTCGTCGTAGCGGCGATTGCGCTCGATCCACTGGTCGAGGGTGGACACGTCGGTGGTGTTCGCGAGCCGGTCCCTGATCACGACCGCATCGTCGAGACGGGCGATCGCCATGTCGAGCGTGGCCAGGGCCGCCTCGTAGTTTGCGGCGCGCCCCTGGGCGGCCGCCCGGCCGACGGTGGTGTCGTGCGCGACCAGGAGCCCGATGAGCGCCGACGCCTGGAGGCTGCCCGTCGTCAGCGTTGCCCATGAGCGTCCGAGTCCCCGCGTGGCGTCGAGGGCGGCCAGCAGGCCGACGCGACGGGCGAGCACGCCGCCGTCGTAGCGGAGGACATCGAAGGTCCCGGCGCCGGGCAGGGACGTGAGCCGTTCTCGAAGTGACCCGGAGTCACGCTCGATCGAGCTCGCCAGAGCGGATCCTTCGGTCAGCGCGTCGCTGAAGGGCCCCTGGTCATCGGCGGTGAGCGCCCCGATGGCGCCACGAGCGAGGACCGCCAGCCGATCCGTCTTCTCGGCGATTGACACGAGGTCGACCTGCGACCTGTCGAGCATGGCGCCGAGCTGCGTGTCGCCCTGCCAGGTGAGTTCGGCTCGGGCCGCCGTCCCCGGAGGATGGGCCCAAAGCGCGACGATCCCGGCGCTGCCGAATGCGATCGCGAGCAGCAGCCCGGCGAAGACCAGGAGGTATCCCACGCGGGCGAGGACGTGAAGACTCCGCCGAACGCCGTTCATCGGTGGGAGCGTAGTCGCTCGAGGCCCGGTTCGCGATGAAGCGTCGATGCCGGTGTCGGCCGGCTACGATCGAGGCATGCTTGATTCGGAGGCGCCTCGCCATGTCTGACCCTCGCGAGGAGGTTCGCGGTCCCTACGCCACGGGCGGCCCCAATGCCGCGGGTGGCCCCTACGCCACGGGCGGTCCCTACGCCACGGGCGGTCCCTACGCCACGGGCGGCCCTGTCCCCGACTGGACGGTTCGCCTGATCGAACGGATGCCCAAGGCTGAGTTGCATCTCCACCTGGACGGCTCGCTCCGGGTCGACACCGCGATCGAGATCGCCCGGACCCGCGGCGTCGATGCACCGACCAGCTGGGCCGGCATGACCGGAGTGCTCGTTGGGCCGCCACGATCTCGGGATCAGGCCGACCTCCTGCGCGCCTTCGATCTGCCGATCGCGCTCATGCAGGACGAGGCAGCCATCGAGCGGATCGCCGCGGAGCTGGTCGAGGACAAGGCCGCGGACAACGTTCGCTACATGGAGATCCGCTGGGGGCCGCTGCTGCACGTCGAGCGGGGCCTGCCACTCGCCCAGGGCATCGCCGCGGTGGTGTCCGGAGTGGAACGGGCGGCCCGCGACACGGGCTCGACGGTCCGACTCATCTGCACGGCCCTCCGCTCCCACGACCCCGACGCGAATGCCGACCTCGCGGAGACCGCGGCGCCGTTCGTCGATCGGGGGTTGACCGGTTGGGACCTCGCAGGTCCCGAGGCGCGGTTCCCCGATCCGACGACGAACGCGCGCGCCTTCGACGCCGCCCGAGCGGGTGGCCTCAGGATCACGCTGCACGCCGGGGAGTGGGGCGGCGCAGCCCAGGTTCGCCGGGCGCTCGACATGGACCCCGAACGCATCGCCCACGGGTCCGCGGCGGCCGACGATGCCACGCTCATGGCCGAACTCCGGGACCGGGGCGTCTGTCTGGACCTGTGCCCGACTTCGAACGCGCAGGCCGCGATCGTGCCGACCGTTGCGGAACATCCCATCGCGCGGCTGCATCGGGCGGGTAACCCGGTCACTCTCAACACCGACGATCTGACGGTGAGCGACCTGACACTGTCCGAGGAGTACCGGAACGCCATCGAGCGGATCGGCCTTTCGCTCCCCGAGCTGTGGAAGATCGACCGTTTCGCGCTGGATGTCGCGTTTGCCGAGGAGCCCGTGTTGGCTCGGCTCCGTGCCGAATTCGATACCTGGGCGGCCGGCATTCCGGAGCTGCACGAGTAGATCCCCGGACGTTCTTCGCGGCCTTGCCCGCATCCCCTCCAATCGACATCACACCACCCTTGGGCACGGGATCCGCACTCGCCGCCGCGGGATCAGCCGTCGGCGGAGAGGCGCTCCAGGACGGACGCCAGCTCGGTCGCGTCCGTTGCGATGGCGGTCGGCCGTCGATCGGGCGGCAGGGCCTCCGCCTGCGCACGGGTCGAGACACCGGTGAGGATCAGCACGCTCCGGGCGCCGACCGCGATCGCGGCCGCGATATCCGTGTGCAGCCCATCGCCTATGACCACGGCATGGCGCGGGTCCACGCCGACGGCGCGGGCCGCCTCTCGGAGCAACAGCGGTTCGGGCTTGCCGATCACAAGCGGCACGACCCCGCTCGCCGATTCGATCGCGGCAATGACACTGCCGGCGCCGGGTCGGAGCCCGCGTTCGGTGGGATAGACCGGATCCCTGTTCGTGGCGATGAATCGGGCGCCGGCCCGGATGCAATCGACCGCTGCGGCGATTCGGAGATATGTCAGTTGCGGATCCAGTCCGGCCACGACCGCATCCGGGTGCCCCGCCGCGGTCCATCCATCGAGGCCCTCCTTGGCCATGCGCTCGGCGGCATACGAGGAGCCGACCACCTCCAGGCCGACATCGCGCAGCTCGCGGTCCAACCCCGAGGCGCCGACCGTGAGCACGCGCCGAATCCCAGGCTCGCGCTCCACGAGGTACATCGCGGTGGCCCTTGGTGAGGTGATCACTCGATCGGCTGAGACGGGGGCACCGAGCGACGCCAGGCGTGTCACGTAGTCGGCCCGATAGTGCATCGAGTTGTTGGTGATGTACGCGACGTTGTCGCCGGCGGCCGCGCGCGCCGTCAGCAGGGCCGCGATGCCGGCCACCGGGTCGGAGCCGCGATAGACGACGCCATCGAGATCAACAAGGAGAAGCATGGGTGCCGATGCTAGCCGGTAGGATGGGCCGGTGCCGACAGCCACTCGATTGATCGCGGTTCCCGGCGGCCACCTCAACGTCGTGATCGATGGCGAAGGTCCGCCGATCCTCCTCGTCCACGCCGGAATCGTGGACCTGCGAGCATGGGACGAACTTGTTCCACGCCTCGTCGCGGCCGGCCACCGTGTCATCCGTTACGACTGCCGCGGCTTCGGTTCATCGACAACCAGCGACGTCCAATACTCCAATCGCGCGGATCTTCGCGCCGTCCTCGATGCCAATGGTGTTGAGCGAGCCGTCATCGTCGGGAACTCACGCGGCGCGATGATCGCCCTCGACACGATCCTCGAGACGCCCGAGCGAGCCGCCGCGTTCGTCTGGGTCGGCGGGGGGATCGGCGGGTTCGAGGGCAGAGCCTCGGTCGAGGAACTGGCCCTGTTCGAGACTGCCGACGCGGCCGAGGAGGCGCACGACATCGAGACCCTGGTCGACCTCGAAGTTCGGATCTGGGTCGACGGCGTCGGCCAGCCGGCTACCAGGGTGCCGGCCCAGATCCGTGAGGCGGTGCGGGCGATGGACCTGCCCCTGCTCAATCCCGATCGGATCACGGGAACGCCGGTCCCGCTCGGCTGGTCCGCCAACGATCGACTCGGCGAGATCCAGGTCCCGGTCCTGGCTGTTGTCGGCGCGCTCGATGTCCTCGGCACTCGGGAAGCGGCGATCCGCCTGGAGGCCGCTGTTCCCACGGCGCGGCGCGTCGAGATCCCCGATGTGGCCCACATGGTCGGCATGGAAGCCCCGGGGCAGCTGGCCGATCTGATCATCGACTTCGTTCGACCACTCGGCGCCTGGGCATGACCCGTCGCCCGCGACGCCTGATTGTTCCCCCGGCACCATCGCCCGGTGCCGCGGCGACGTCGGACCCGCTGGCCGGCGTCGAACGCGTCTTCATCGACGGCTCGAATCTGCTATTTGCGCTGGGTCGTGGACCGATTCGGGAACGCGGAGCGGCCTTGACCGGAGCGCCACCCGTTCCCGCTGGCGCGGTCATCGGTCGACTCCGTGCGGCCTTTCCCCCGTCCGTGGTCATCGATCTCGTGTTCGACGGGCGCCCGACTGGCGGGGTGGCGGGTCGTCTGGCGACAGGCCTGCGTGTCGCCTATTCCGGGGCTGAAACCGCGGACCGCCTGATCGATGAGGGCGTGCTTGCGCAGCTCAACGCGGACGGGCCCGGCGGGACATGGGGCATCCTCGTGGTCACGGACGATCGCGGGTTGCGGAACCTGGTGCAGTCCAAGGGAGCCCGCGTCGCGGGAACCGCGTGGCTCGCCCGTCGCATCGGGCAGGCCTTCGAGGACGCTCCGCTCAGGGGTGGTCGCGCCGGCGGACGGCTGGGCCGCGGCGACGGGCCCGTCTCTGGGCCGTCCCGGGGCGGCCCATCCATACCCGGTCCCAAGGCCGGCACAACGATCGGCCATCGGCGCCCCCCGCGCCGGCTCGATGCGCCGGACCGCGGTGAGTAGTAGCCGCAAACAGGGCGGACCGTGGTTGGCCTTGACTGCTAGGATTTCGGGGTGACTGAGGCAGTTCAGCAGGCGTGGCGTGGTGCCCTCGATCTGATTTCGGGGATCGTCATTCCTGATTGGGGCGCCCTCATCGGACTGCTGCCGATCCTTCTCCTGGTCGGGGTGGTCGCCCCACTCCTGTCGCTGCTGCTCCTCGGCTGGTTCATCTACATCGTTCGCGCACCGCGAGCGCACCTGAAGATCGTCGAAGGACCCGTCGCCGCCGCAGTGGTGGGCGGCGAGGTGACCTATCCGAGCGGCGAGCCGTATTGCCCGGTGGATCAGCTTGTCTACCCGTCCGGCTCCACGCGCTGCGATATCTGCCATCGCGAGCTCCTGGTCCGTTGCCCCAAGTGCGAGGCCGGCCGCCACGCCCGCGTCGACACCTGCGGCAACTGCGGATTGGTCCTGAAGATCGAGAATCGCGGTCGGGCGCTCCGCCCGGCCGGACCGCCTCCCGGAGGCGCGGCCGCCGCCTGATGCGGCGAATCGAGGGTGGCGGCACCATTCCCGGCCGGCTCGAGACGCCGAGCTGATCGGGACCCGCGAGTCGGCCCAGCGTCCCGGAGTCACCCATGGAATCGCTGTCGCAGCTCCTCTTCACGGGAGGCACCGTCGCCCTGGCAGTGGGATTTGCCGCCCATATCGGCCATACCGTGCTCCTGGCGAACGGCCGCCCCGCCGCGGAAGCCCTGTCGTCCCTAACCCCGGCCACGGCCCAGCCCGCCTGGGCCGGTGTGACCGGCGGGTCGTTCGTCCAGGCTCGCGCAGCGGCCGCAGCGGCCGCAGCGGGCGCAGCGGCCGCAGCGGGCGCGGCGGCTCGAGCGGCCACGGCTCGGGCGGCGGCTCAACCGGCGGCCGTGGCGGCCCGCCCCTCGCCATTCGCGGCCCGGAGCGCCCTGTCCGGCGGCGCCTACGCGCTCGCGGTCCTCGCTTTCGCCTCGATGTTCGGATCCATGCTCCTGCGCGCCGTCGTCGTGGGCCGTGGTCCGTGGGGGAACCTCTTCGAGTTCTCCGTCGCGTTCGCCGCGTCGATCCTCGGCGGCTATCTCGTCCTGTCGCGGCGCTACCCCATCCGGTCACTCGGCTTCGTGCCGATGGGCGTCGCGCTGGGTCTCGCCCTTTACGCGGCCTCCCTGCCGTCGAAGATCGAGCCGCTCGTACCCGCCCTCCAGAACGCGCCGCTGCTGACGATCCACGTCGGGATGGCGGTGCTCAGCTACGGGATCTTCGCGATTTCGTTCGCGGCCGGCGTCGCCTACCTGGTCCAGGGCCGGGCAGACCGATACTCGTGGCTGCCGTCGCAGAAGGTTCTCGATGAGGTCGCCTACCGCGCCGTCATCATCGGTTTCCCGGTCTTCGCCACGATGATCATCCTCGGGTCCTGGTGGGCCTCGATCGCCTGGTCCCGCTACTGGGGCTGGGATCCGAAAGAGACCGCGGCGCTCGTCACGTGGCTCATCTATGCCATCTACCTCCACGCGCGCAACCAGCGCTCCTGGGCCGGACGGCCGGCTGCGCTCCTGCTCGTCGTCGGGTTTCTCATGGTCCTGGTCACCTACTCCGGGTCGCTCTGGTTCAGCGGCCTGCACGCATACAGCGGGCTGTAGCTCGGGCCTGCATGCGTCCCGCGGGCTTGAAGTACGGACCAGCATGCTGGTGACCAACGGCCCGTGTGAGCCCGAGCCTCGCCCGGTACATTGAGGCCCCATGAGCCTCGTCCTCGACAACCTCGTCAAGCGTTTCGGAGCCACAACCGCACTGGACGGAATCTCCTTCTCCGTTGAGCAGGGGCAGGTCTTCGGCTTTCTCGGCCCCAACGGGGCCGGCAAGACGACGACCATGCGGATCATCCTGGACATCCTCCGCCCGGACGGCGGGACGGCCACCTGGAACGGCACGCCAACCACCCACGTACCCCGCAACACGTGGGGCTACCTCCCCGAGGAACGCGGCCTCTACCCCCGCCTCGAGGTCCTGGAGCAACTGGTGTTCTTCGCCTCGCTCTACGGGATCCCGCGCCGCGAGGCCGCCGCGCGCGCTCGTGACTGGCTCGCCCGTTTCCGGATCCCCAACTATGAACGGCGGCGAGCCGAGGAGCTGTCCAAGGGCAACCAGCAGAAAGTCCAGCTGATCGCCGCGATCCTCCACGAGCCAGAGGTCGTGATCATGGACGAGCCGTTCGCGGGGCTCGACCCCGTCAACGTCTCGCTGCTCAAGGAGGCCTTCGACGAGATGCGCCAGCGGGGCACGACCCTCATCTTCTCGACCCACCAGATGGAGATGGTCGAGGAACTCTGCGAAGCCGTGGCGATCATCGACCATGGGAAGCTCGTGCTCGGCGGCCCGATCCGTGACGTCAAGCGCTCAAGTGGCCGGCGCGTCGTCCGCCTTGGCGTCGAGGGGGACTGGGACCTGCCGTGGCTGTCTGAACTCGAGGGCGTAACGGTGATCCGGCCGGGCCAGGATCATGTCGAGCTCAACGTGGCGCCCGGTCATGATCCACAGGAGGTCCTGAACGCGGCCATCGCCCGCGGGGAGCGTGTGACGCAGTTCCTGATCGCCGATCCCTCCATCGAGCAGGTCTTCATCGAGCGCATCGGGCGACCGCCCTCGGAGGAGGGGCACCTCGCGCAGGCCGGGTCCCCGTCAGCTGAGGCGACCGGATGAGCCCGTCACGGCGATCCACGCTCCGCAACATCGTCGCCGTGGCCCGGCGCGAGTTCGTCTTCCGCGGCCGGACCCGGACGTTCCGTTGGACAACCGCATTCCTCGTCGTGGTCGGCGTCGCCCTCGCCCTCTCGCCCGTGATCATCCGGTTCTTCGAGCAGGGCGGCCCGGGCGAGCGGATCGAGGTTGTCGTCGGCTCCAGCGAGCCCACCGTCGACGTGACGGCCACGCTCAATGTCCTCCTGAATGCGTCGGCGACCGGCTCCCCGGACGCGAACGCATCACCTGATTTCCGGGTCGAGAGCACAACCGATCTCGACGCGGCACGCACGCGAGCCTCCGACGGCTCGACGTCCGCCGTTCTCGCCCTCTCCCGGACGGGCGACGGTGATCTCGCGTTCACGCTGTACTCGAAGGACGGGCCACTCGCCCGAAGTTCGCTCGTGATCCGCCAGGCGGCGAGTTCCATCGCAATCCAGGATCGACTCAACCGGGCCGGGATCCCGGCCATCGACCAGGCCAGGCTGTTCGCTCCGGCGGAGTTCGTGATGGAACAGGCCGACCCAGGGGCGCCGGCCGGGGCAGCGTCGGTGGAGGCGTTGGCGGGCACGTTCGCCATCAGCTTCGCGCTGTCGATCCTGTTGTTCATGGCGATCATCCTGTACGGCCAGTGGGTCGCCTTCAGCGTCGCGGAGGAGAAGAACAGCCGCGTCATGGAGGTGGTCCTGGCCGCGGCGACGCCATTCCAGCTGCTGTCCGGGAAGGTCGTGGGCGTGGGCGGCCTCGCCATCGTGCAATACGTGATCGTGCTCGTTCCGTCCGTGATCGCGATCCTGCTCCAGGGCCAGATTGCGACGCTCGTGTTCGGCGGCAACGCCGGCGTCGATCTCCCTTCGGGCATATCGATCGGCCTGCTCGGCGTCTTCGGGGTGATGTTCGTCCTCGGGTTTGCCCTGTACTCGGTCCTCTACGCGGGCGCCGCGTCGCTCGTCAGCCGGCAGGAGGACGTGAACCAGATCGTCGCCCCGCTGACGCTCGTCTCGGTCGGTGGCTACCTCGTGGCGACGTATTCGAGCACGGGGCTCATTCCCATCGACTCGCCGCTGGTCGTGATCATGTCGTTCATTCCATTCTTCAGCCCCTACCTCATGCTCTCCCGGCTCGGCCAGGGCGCGGCCACGCCGCTCGAAGTCGTGGCCGCGATCCTGATCCTTGTCGCCTTCATCCCCGTTGCGCTCTGGATCGCCGCTCGCCTGTACCGCTCCGGTGTCCTCCTCTACGGCCAGCGACCCACGCCCCGCACGCTCTATCGGGCCCTGCGCGGCCAGTAGCTCATCGCCATTTGCAGCACGGTCGCGGCACGCCGGTGCGGCGCCGGGTGGGGCTGCGGTCGGGCGTGGGGCTGCGCCAGCGCGACTGCGCCCTTGGAGCGCTGTCCACGCCAGGACCTGTACGATCCTGCCACGGGCCATCAAACAGATCATGTGTTCTGTACGTTGACGACGCGTTGGCCACAGCCCCCGTGGATAGACCGCCGGGCCTTCGTGGACAAAGAGCCGCCGGGCGGTTGATGAATCCGGCTATGGCGTGGAGAATCGCCCCGGATCGGTGGACCAAATCGGCCCCGAGCGGGCCTGTCGTCCCCCCGATCCGACCTCGGCGGATGCCGAGCCTGAGTCCGAACGTACACCACATGTAGCGCATGGGACCCAATCGCCACCACAACATCTTGTGTTTTTGGGCTTGACCGGCGCATGGCGGCGACGTACTGTTTGCAGGTCGTTCGATCGTCGTCGTCCAGCCCAACGTTCGGTCGCCAAGGAGTCTCCCCGGGTCGCAGGACCCAGGTCTCCGAAGGGTGCCCAACCGGATCAAGAGGCCCACGACGCGACCGGACGCAGGGGGTTCGTTCGCAGCTACCGGCGGCACCGCGCGGCGGCACACCGGCGGCGCGAGGACAAGCCCTCATGAATGTCGGCAGATAGCCGTCGCGGACCCGCCCACGGTCCTGACGGTCCACTGCAGCAACGGGACCCGATGAGGGAACCGGAGGAAGCGGATCCCGCCGCGGCGCCAGCGAGAACGGCGTCCCGAGCGGAGAAGGCGTACCCATCGGCGAGATTACGCGGGTGGGGATGGAGGAGACAGGAACATGGCCCGAGCCGAGAGCGCGCCCGTCCCCGTGATGTCCGGCGTGAACAAGACCGTGGGCACCGCAAGGCCCGCCGCGGCGGGAGATGCGGACCGCCGGCATCTCCAACGAATCAGGCAAGAGCGTCTTCGAGCAGAAGGACGTCGAGGTCCCGAAGTCCTGGAGCCAGCTCGCGACCAACGTCGTCGTCTCCAAGTACTTCCGCGGGCACGTCGGCACGCCCGAGCGGGAGTCCAGCGTTCGCCAGCTCATCGACCGCGTCGTCAACACCATCGCGGCCTGGGCCGAGACGCAGCGCTACTTCGCCACGGATGAGGACCTTGCCTCGTTCAAGTCGGAGCTGACGCACCTGCTCGTCAACCAGAAGATGGCGTTCAACTCGCCGGTCTGGTTCAACGTGGGCGTCGAGCCGAGGCCGCAGTGCTCGGCCTGCTTCATCAACTCGGTCCAGGACAACATGGGCAGCATCATGGACCTCGCCAAGACCGAGGCCATGCTCTTCAAGTTCGGCAGCGGAGCCGGCAGCAACCTCTCCCCCATCCGCTCGGCCCGCGAGAAGATGACCGGCGGCGGCACGGCTTCGGGCCCCGTTTCCTTCATGAAGGGCTACGACGCCTTCGCCGGTGTCGTGAAGTCGGGCGGCAAGACCCGGAGAGCCGCGAAGATGGTCATCCTGGACGCGGACCACCCGGACATCCTCGACTTCATCGACAGCAAGATGCTCGAGGAGAAGAAGGCCTGGGCTCTCATCGAGCAGGGCTACGACCCCAGCTTCACCGGCGAAGCCTATGGCAGCGTCTTCTTCCAGAACGCCAACCACTCCGTCCGCGTCACGGACGAGTTCATGAACGCCGTGGTCGACGACGGTGAGTGGACCACCCACGCCGTGGTCGACGGGGCCCCGATGGGCACGTACAAGGCGCGGGACATCTTCCGCCGCATGGCCGATGCCGCCCACCTGTGCGGCGATCCCGGCATCCAGTACGACACCACCATCAACGACTGGAACCCGGTCTCGAACTCGGACCGCCAGTACGCCACGAACCCCTGCAGCGAGTTCAGCTTCCTGAATGACACGAGCTGCAACCTCGCCTCAGTCAACCTCATGAAGTTCGTCGACGCGGACGGCGAGTTCAACGTCGAGGACTACAAGTACGCCTGCCGGGTCACGATCACGGCCCAGGAGATCCTCGTCGACAATGCGGGGTACCCGACGCCCCGCATCGAGGAGAACTCGCACAAGTTCCGGCCGCTCGGCCTGGGCTACGCGAATCTCGGTGCGCTGCTGATGTCCCGTGGCCTGGCCTATGACTCGGACGCCGGGCGCAACTTCGCCGCTGCCCTGACCTCGATCATGACGGCCGAGGCGTACCACCAGTCGGCAGTCATCGCCCGCGACCACGGCGGGCCATTCGTCGAGTACCAGAAGAACGAGGCCCCGTTCCTGCGCGTCATGGGGATGCACCGGGATGCCGCCTACAAGATCCCGACGGAGGGTGTCCCGGCTGATGTGCTCGAGCAGGCCCATCGGATCTCCGATGCGGCCCTCGAGCTCGGCCGGGAGCATGGCTATCGAAACGCGCAGATCAGCCTGCTCGCCCCAACGGGCACCATCGCCTTCATGATGGATTGCGATACCACCGGCGTGGAGCCGGACATCGCGCTCATCAAGTACAAGAAGCTCGTGGGCGAGGGCTTCATCAAGATCGTCAACCAGACGGTCCCGGCCGCCCTCCGCAAGCTCGGCTACAGCCCCGACGACGTCGAGGGCATCGTCGCCTACCTCAACGAGCACGAGACGATCGAGGGCGCACCCAACCTCAAGCCCGAGCACCTGCCGGTCTTCGACTGCGCGTTCAAGCCCCAGAACGGCGTGCGATCCATTCACTACATGGGCCACGTCCGGATGATGGGCGCCATCCAGCCGTTCCTTTCCGGCGCCATCAGCAAGACCGTGAACATGCCCGAGGCCGCCACGGCCGAGGAGATCGAGCAGGTCTACCTCGAGGGCTGGAAGCGGGGCCTCAAGGCCATCGCGATCTACCGGGACAACAGCAAGCGATCCCAGCCGCTCAGCACCGGCAAGAAGAAGGACGGCGACGTCGCCGAGACCGCCGACTCGGCCGTGGTCGAGCAGCTGAAGAAGCAGCTCGCGATCGCCCAGGCGGAGGCGGTCAAGCCGCACCGTCGCCGGCTCCCGGCCGAGCGCAGCGCCGTGACCCATCGCTTCGACATCGGTGGCCACGAGGGCTACATCACGGTTGGCTTGTACCCCGATGGTCAGCCCGGCGAGATCTTCCTGAAGATGGCCAAGGAGGGGTCCACGGTCTCGGGGTTGATGGACACCTTCGCGACCACCGTCAGCGTCGCCCTCCAGTACGGCGTGCCGCTCAAGGACCTGGTGAACAAGTTTGCCCACGTCCGGTTCGAGCCGAGTGGGTTCACGGGCAACAGCGAGATCCCGATTGCCAAGTCGCTGGTGGATTACATCTTCCGATGGCTCGGGAGCCGGTTCCTCTCCGATGACGACAAGGCCAACCTGGGGCTCATCGATCGGAGCTCGTACGGGGATCCGGCTCCGGCCTACGGCAGTGGCGGGGCTCCCGGCCTGCTCGCCGGCGCGGGTCCCGCTCCGCTCGACAAGCTCGCGGCCGGGATGCCGGCACCGTCGGCGGCGGCCGGCTCCTCAGCCGATCTACCGCAATCTGGATCTCCCTCCGGCCGAGAGGCCGCCGAGGACACTCCGCCCAATGCCAGCGCCACCGCGACCGGCGAGGTTGCGGCGGAGGCTGGGAAGGTTGCCGACCTGGCGGTGATTGCCACCAATGGGCAGGCGAATGGGCATGCGGCGAATGGCAATGGGAGGAGCGGCAACGGGAACGGGGGCAGCGGGATCACGCTCGCGCTCGGGAACGTGAAGGTCGCCTTCGCCACCCAGGGCGACGCCCCCTCCTGCATGGACTGCGGCGCGATCATGGTCCGCAACGGCAGCTGCTACAAGTGCCTCAACTGCGGTTCCACGAGCGGCTGCAGCTGAACGATCCAGACCGGATCGAGGTAACGAAAATGGATATCGCGGAAGCCGCCGGTCTCGCTCTGGCCGAGGCCGGCCACATTACCGATCTGCAGACCGACCTGCCGCGGTTGGCCCGCGATCCGAAGTTCACGGCCGTCGTCGAGCGGGTCCTCGGGGAGGTCTCGACCGCGCATCGCTTGTTGCTGGGCGATGCCCGCGACCTCTCCGCCATCCCGGTCGCCAGAACCATGGTCGCCACACCGTAATCGCCCTGCACTCCACGATCTCCGACCACTGCCGCCAGCTCGGATTTGACGGGCTCGCACCGATCATCTGGCACAAGATCTCGAACGCGGTCTTCGAGGCGAGTGGCAACGGAGCCGGCTTCCTCGGCAAGCCCTACGAACCCAACGCCATCATCAAGAACGACATCGAGTACCTGCTGCTCCTCCGGAAGCCCGGTGGTTATCGGAGCCCGTCGACGGATACCCGGATCCTGAGCCTCATCTCCGCAGCGAACCACAAGAAATGGTTCCAGCAGGTCTGGACGGGGGTAACCGGGGCCTCGACCCGCGATCATCCGGCGCCGTTCCCGTTCGAACTCGCCAGCCGCTTGGTCCGCATGTTCAGCTTCGCGGGCGATACGATCCTCGATCCGTTCGTCGGGACGGGGACGACAAGCCTGGCCGCTGCCGTCCACGGACGGAACAGCATCGGCGTCGAGATTGACCCCAAGTATCTGGCTCAGTCAGCGGATCGACTACGGAGCAGACTTCCCGGATCCGCGACGCTTGAGGTTCGCGACCTCCCGAAGGCGGCGATCGAGGCGGCATGAGCAGAAATGGCGGGTTGACGGTTGACGGATTTCAAGCTCCTCGCCCAGTTCGAGCGGACCTTCCAGGTCGGTCCGTATCTGCACCGCAACTCGCAACTCGGCAACCGGATCGCCGACTACCTGTTCGACGATCTGTATGAACTGGATCTCCGCAGTCGCCTTCGATCCGATGTCGATGCGGGACGTATCGCGCTGAACCCAAAAGGGATCAGCCCCGGCCTCAGGGCACGACGAGGTGATGGATCTTTCGGCCCGATCGTTCCAGGCCATAGTCCGCGCTCGTTTCCTGGACACAGCATTCCAGTCGCGCCGACGGCCGAGGTCGACATCGGGGCCGAAGTCAAGATCCTCGCCAAGGCGATGATCAAACAGATCGACCGAGTCACGAGCGACCTGTGCGGGCAGGCGGGACACTTCAAGAAGAAGAGCCCTGATGCGCTCGCGGTCGGAATCGTCGGCTTGAACATGGCCGAGGAGTACGTCTCGTACGAGGGCGAACGCGAATACCCGACTGGGAAGTACGGACCTCACCCGGCGCAGGAAGCCCCCGAGGCCGAGCGACGACTCCGCGAGGTCGCAGAGCCCTGCTTCAGCGAGTTCTTGATCCTTCCCTTTCGGGCCACAAACACCGAGCCGTTCGCTTTCGAGTGGTACCGACCCAGACACGTCCAGGACGATTATGCGGCGATGCTCATCAGGCTCCTGCGGGCCTACGAGCGACGATGATCGGCCCGCGGCTACCGGGAACGCGGCGGCGGTATTGCGCTCGCGTTCGGGCACGCATCCGGACGCGCTGAAGTGGCTCGCGCGCCGTGCCCACCTCCGCCCTCGCCCGGATTCAAATGCATTTCCCACCGACGAGCCCGTCCTGGCTGAACCTCGTTGAGCGCCGGCTCCGCGGGCGGGCCACCGAGCGGCCTCGGCGTCTTCGACATCGTGCCCGACCTCGTCTCGGTGATCGGCGCTACGTCGCGCTCCACAACGCGAACCGCCAATCCATGCTTCTGGACGGCCTCCCTCGAGGCGATCCTGGCCACGGTCGGCCGTTTTCGCGCCATTCTTGAGATGGCGCACAAGATTCCTCAGCGCATCAAACACGCACGAGATTCCTCGTTGACAAAGTCGAGGAGAGGCCGCAGATTCGCGCGACGGCGGGGGGCTGAGACGCGCGATCTTGCAGCGGACGTCCCGATCGCGCCGAGCCACTGACGAGACCGACCTGCCCGTGTCCCGGCATGCCCGGGGACAAGGGAGGGGCCTCATGAAAAGGTCTTGGGTGGTGGTGCTGCTCGCGCTGTTCGCGTCGCTCGCGGTCGTCGGGACCGTGCTGGCAACGCATACTCCGAACCCCACAAATGTCATCACACTCAGTCAGCGCGGCACGCTCACCCGCGAGGTTAAATACAACGGCGACGGCATCAAGGTGCAGACGAAGAATCCCGTAGATGTCGTCACGGCGGAAGTGACGTTTGCGAAAGCGACGTCCACGACGAATGGCGCCAGCAGCGGCTGGCACAATCACCCCGGTCCGGTCTTCGTCGTGATCAGGACCGGGACGTTGGCAGTCTGGGACGAGAACTGCGTCAAGACTACGTATTCACAGGGTCAATCGTTCTTCGAGGCAGGCCCGGACGAAAGCATCCTGGTCAAGAACGAGAGCGCGACGATAGACGCCACGGCGTACGCCACGTTCATCGTTCCGGTCGGTGCGGGGCCATTGACCACTCGTACGTCACACCTCTGTGGGATAACGGAGTAGACCTCGACCCGTCCGGCTCAGCCGGTCCCAAGGACAGACCCCGTTTGGGGTGATCTCGGGCGTTGCCGGCACGACTCGAGCGACGGCACGCTTCTTCCGGGCCGGGGGCCGGGTCGCCCGTGGCCCGACGGGATGGCTCCGGCCGTTCTCAGGCCTCCGCTTCCCCGCTCACCAGCAGCACGACGTTGCCTGCCTTCTGCCAGGTCTCCACGTACGCGTGCGCCTCGGCGACCTGGTCCAGCGGGTAGGTGCGATCGATGACGGGCCGGTACTCGCCGGCCTCAATGAGCTGGCGCATGAATTCGGCATCCTGCTGGCTCCGACCTCCCGTCGCGAACCGCATCCGCCGCGAGCCGATCCACCGGCTGGCGATGAGGACGACGATGGTCTCGATCATCGACCGCCCGAAGTCGGTCGCCACGAAGATCCCACCCGGCCGGAGCGATCGCCGACCGCGAAGGAACGCGTACTTGCCGACGGCGTCGATGATCGCGTCGTACGACTGCCCGAGCTTCGTAAAGTCCTCGTTGAGGTAGTCGACGACCTCATCGGCCCCAAGCGAACGCACGAGCTCGACATTCTTCGTGTTGCAGACGCCGATGACGTCCGCGCCGAAATGCTTTGCGAGCTGCACGGCCGAGGTACCGAGCGATCCGGAAGCGCCGTAGACGACGATCCGCCGGCCCTCCCCGACCTCCGCCACACGGAGGGCTGACAGCGCCTGGAACGCACCGTCACAGACGGCCGCGGCTTCCTCGAATCGCATCCCGGCCGGCATCAGGGCGATCGGTGCCCGCTCCGAGACGCAGATGTACTCCGCATGCGCGCCGAATCCGGGCGGTTGCCCGAAGACGCGGTCACCGACCTTGAACTTCGTGACGGCCGAGCCGGCGGCCTCCACTTCGCCTGCCAGCTCGACCCCGAGCGATTGCCATCTCGGCCGGCGAAGGCCCGCGAAGAGGCGCCAGAAGAACGGGTTCGCGGCACGACCGTGAGCGTCCGTCTGGGAGACGGTGGACGCGCGAACGTGGATCAGGACCTGGTCGTCCTTTGGCCTCGGTCGCTCGACTTCCGCGATGCGGAGCACGGAAGGCGGCCCGTACCGATCCTGGACAACGGCTCTCATCGGTTCCGGTCCCTCCCACCTGGTCGTGCCACGCGATGGACCGGTCCGCCGCGGCTCCATGCCCGGCCGGCCCGGAATAATTCGGCGGGCCGGCCGCCGGCCGCGCCGGGTCGAGTTCGGCGCCCGGTCGGGATCACCCAGCCCTCGTCAGCGACGACGCTCCTTCGGAAGTTCGCCGCATCCAGCTGCACGCCCCAGATCGCCTCGTAGACGGCGCGCAGCTCGGCGAGCGTGAAGGCCGTGCCGACAAAGGCAGTCGCGATGCCGGTGATCTCGAGTTCGACGCGGACCCGCTCGATGGCATCGCGCACGATCCGCTCGTGATCGAAGGCCAGGTCGAGCCGTTCCGTCAGAACGTCCGCGACCGGGACGATCGCCGCTTCCGCTGCATCCGTGCCGGCGACGAGTTCACCCACGTCGCGAAGGACCGCAAGATAGGCAACGGTCACGACACTCATCCGGGGATCACGGCCGGGATCGCCGTACGCCCCGAACTGACTCAGGAGACTGGCTGCGTCGACGCCGGTCTCCTCGGACAGCTCGCGCCTCGCCGCTTCGTCCAGGGTCTCGGTGGGGCGCTTGAACCCGCCCGGGATCGCCCACATGCCCTGGAACGGCGCCTCCCCGCGACGCACGAGGAGCACGTTGAGCGTGCTCCCCGACATCGTCAGGATCACGATGTCGACCGTGACGGCGAAGGCCGGGAATCGCGAGGGATCGTAGCTGGAAGGGACGGCCGATGAGCTGGTTGGGCCGGTTCTTGTCTCCATGACTGTATTATGGCAGTGAGTTAGCGTCTTGTCGACCAGAACTTTCGCTACCCCGAGAGGCGGAACCGGTCCAGGTCATCCGACACGAGCCGCTTGTCCGGCCTACGCCTGGAGTGGAGTTGCAGCGATGCGGATCGGGGGCATACGAACCTTGGAACGAGAGGTAGGCGTACTCCGGCCCATTGACCGAGCCGGGAACCAGCGTGAGGTCAGCCCTTGATGCGGATGATCGCCAGCGCACCGATATTGTTGGCCGCGATCACAGCGCCCGTGAACGCGTAGGGCGTCCAGTCGCCCTGCGTGACCTCGGTGACGGCGAATGCGACGAGGACGACGATCGCCGTCGCGCCGAGCGCCCAGGCGCTGGCCTCGAGGTTGACATGCTCCCAGCGCTCGTCCACGGGACGTCCCGCAAGGACGCTGACGGTTTCGCTGCGCCGGCCGACGACTGTCACCAGCACGGCGTACGCGATTGGAATCGCGGTCGACAGGGCCGCGCGCGAATTTGGCTCGCCGGTGGCAAGCTCGGTGGCGCCAAGGGCCAAGCCGATCAAGATCCCGACCAGCAGGACCGGACTCCTACGAATGCCTGTCGTCATGAAAGACCTCCTCGACCGGCCGGCGGAAGAACCGTCCAATGGCAAACGCCAGGGGCAGCGAGGGCAGGTACCGGCCGGTCTCGATCGCGTTGACGGTTTGTCGGGAGACGGACAACTTCGTCGCGAGGTCGCCCTGGCTCAATCCCATTGCCTCGCGAAGGCTGCGGACCTCGTTCTGCATGTGGTGTCAAGGTACCTTTACAGGGTGGCCATGTCAAGGGTGCTTGTCATATGACCGAGGGATTGCCGTGGCGGTACGACCACGTTCGCGGTCACTCCGACCGCTTCGCCCAGCGGATCATCGCGTCGGCGGTATCCTCCGGGCATGAGCAATCTCGCCGACATGATGGAGGCCCCGCTGCTCCAGGTCTGGGGCGATTCCGTGCGGGCGCGCCGGGTCCAGGGCGAGCACATCACGCTTGCCGTCGTGGAACTTGATCCGGGATCGGTGGTGCCCGAGCACCACCACGTCGCAGAGCAGATGGGCATGGTCCTGGCCGGCGAGGTCACCTTCACGATCGACGGTGAGACGCGGACCCTGGGACCAGGTGGCACGTGGCGGATCCTCTCGGATCTCCCCCACCAGGTCGCGACGGGCCCGAACGGGGCCGTGGTCATCGATGTCTTCACGCCGGTCAGGTCCGACTGGGACGACCTGCCCGTGGTTGCTGACGTTGCGCCGCGCTGGCCCGGCGGAGATGATGCCTGACATGGCCCTCTTCCACCTGAACGATCCGGGCAAGCTCATCGACCCCGTCGTGGTCGTGGCGTTCGATGGCTGGGTGGACGCGGGAGCCGCGGCGACCAGCGCGTTGAAGGAGCTCGCTGCCGGGGGCGAACTCGTGGCGGCATTCGACGGCGACCAACTGTTCGACTTCCGATCACGCCGACCCACCCTGGAGATCCAGGACGGACGACCGGAGCGCCTGACGTGGCCAACGCTGGAGATGCGGAACCGCCGGATCGGCGAGCGGGACCTGCTGATCCTCAGCGGGGCGGAGCCCGACTTCCGATGGCACCAGTTCGCCGACGATCTCGTGGGCCTCGTGCGCCGGTTCGCCGCGAGCCAGTGGATAAGCCTCGGCGCGATCCCGGCGGCCGTCCCGCACACACGTCCGGTGCCGATCCTCGGGACGGAGTCGGAGCCTGGCCTCCTCCGCGGCGGCGTCCAGCCCGGCCCCCAGGGACTACTCCGCGTTCCGGCTGCGTGCATCTCCATCGTCGACGTGGCGGTCTCCCATGCCGGGGTTCCCTCGGTCGGCTATTTTGCCCAGATCCCCCACTACATCTCGGGCCCGTACCCGGGAGCATCGGTGGAGCTCCTGACGGCCCTCGGCCGCCACCTGGGCTTCGATCCCCCGCTCGGCCTGCTCCCGGAAGAAGCAGTCACCCTGCGGAAGCGACTGGACACGGCGACCGTCCTGGATGAGAGCACTCGCCACTACGTCGAGCGACTCGAGGGCATGGCCGACGAATCACGATTGCCGGCCGGCGATGACCTGATCGCCGACATCGAGCGCTTCCTGCGGGATCAGGGTGCCGACCTCGGCGGTGGTGGCCGCCCGAACTAGCAACGAGGCGCAGGACGCCGTCCGTTTCGGGAACCGGTCCGCAAACAATCATGTTCCGGAACCGATCCGCGGACAATCCTGGCTGATGACCGCCACCGGAGCACTATGCGGATAGCCGGCCGCGAACGGCAGCCACGGGCTCCGAAATCGGGGCGATTACACGGTCTTCGTGGGGGAGTCGTGCGTAGCTGCAGCCAATTCGAGCGCGTCCGGGGTTCCGCGGGGCCTCCTCTGCCCCTCCGCCATCTGGATAGCGCTCCCCCCACGAGCATTGGCCATGAAACCCGCGCGGGTTGCGACCAGGTCCGACCGCGACCAACACCGACCCGTGGCCCGGGCCACCGGTGGCCAGCATGAATGCTGGGATCCCGGCGGCGGCGCCCGTGGCCATGTCGGCGCCCGTGGCCATGTCGGCGCCCGTGGCCATGTCGGCGCGGTGCCGGCACTCGATGCTGGGACGCCGGCGGCGCCGTGGCGACAACGGCGTCGATCCCGGTTATGCTCCACACCTCGAGTTCGATGGGCGCTCCGGTCAGCGCCCCGGTCACATACCGCTGATTTCGATCCATTTCCTGCCCTGACCGGGCCCCGCCACTGAGCGGGAGGGCCCCGTCAGGAGCACCATTCCGTGTCCTTTGATCAACTTGGGCTGTCGCCCGAGCTCCTCCGCGCTGTCGCGGACCAGGGCTACACCCAGCCCACCCCCGTCCAGGCTCAGGCCATTCCCCTCGTCCTCGAGGGCCGCGACGTCCTTGCAGGCGCCCAGACCGGCACCGGCAAGACGGCGGCGTTCGTGCTGCCCATCCTCCAGCGGCTCAATGCAACGGCCCAGTCGATCACCGAGCCCGGGCCTGGACATCGAACCGGCCAGGGCATGGCGCCGGGCCGGCGTGCCCCACGTCAGTCAGTGCGGGTCCTCGTCCTCGTTCCCACCCGTGAGCTCGCGCTCCAGGTCGAGGACAGCGTCCGAATCTACGGCGCCCGGCGCCCCATCCGCTCCGTCCCGATCTATGGCGGCGTCGGCTATGACGCCCAGTTCCGTGCCCTACGCGGCGGCGCCGAAATGGTCGTCGCCACGCCGGGCCGGCTGCTCGATCACATCGGCCAGGGAACGGTCGACCTGAGCGCCGTCGAGATCCTCGTCCTCGATGAGGCAGATCGGATGCTCGATATGGGCTTCATTCGCGACATCCGGAAGATCCTCGCGATCCTCCCGCCGAAGCGCCAGAACCTGCTCTTCTCGGCGACCTTCTCCGACGACATCCGGGGCCTCGCCGACGGATTTCTCCATGACCCGGCGACCGTCCAGGTCACGCCGCGGAACACGGCCACTCAGCTCGTCCGGCAGTTGGTGATCCACGTGGACCGGGAACGGAAGCGCGACCTGCTTCGTGAGCTCGTGGCTTCGGGTCGGATCGACCAGGCCCTGGTCTTCACCCGCACCAAGCACGGCGCAAACCGCCTCGCCGAACAACTCCAGAAGGACGGCATCACGGCGGCCGCGATCCACGGCAACCGGAGCCAGAACCAGCGCGTTCGTGCGCTCAGCGAGTTCAAAGCCGGCAAGGTCAGCATTCTCGTCGCGACCGAGGTCGCCGCGCGCGGCATCGACATCGAGGAGCTGCCTCACGTCGTGAACTACGAATTGCCGATGGTCCCAGAGGACTACCTGCACCGAATCGGCCGGACGGGACGTGCTGGTTCGATGGGCGATGCTATTTCGCTCGTCTGCGTCGATGAGACCAGGCTCCTCCGGGACATCGAGACGCTCCTCGGCAAACGCATCGACGCCGAGGTGATCCCGGGCTACGAGCCTGATCGTGCCATTCGGCCCGAGCCGATCCGCCTCCGGACCATGGGCGGCCCGGGGCCTCGGCCGTCGATGCCCCGGCGATCGCAGTCCGGCGGCGGCAACGGCTGGTCTGCCAACAAGGCGCGTCCCGGGTCCGGGCCGGCACGCCCCGGGTTCGGTGGACGACCGCAGGCAGGCGCCGCGCGGCCCCATCCCGGCCATGTCAGCGCTGCCGCAAGCCACGGACGCCCGGGCGGCGCTCCTCGGCCGTCCATCGGCCAGTACGCGATCCTGCCCGGCGAGCGATTGGCCCGGCATGCCGATGGCCAGCCCTCGAGCGAGCGCCCCTCCAGCCTGCGGCCCTGGGGCCAGCGACCAGATGCGGGGGCTCGTCCAGGTGCCGCATCCCGTGGCCGGCATCGATGAGCCCGACTGCCGTTCCCCTCTGCCCGGCATGCCATGGTCCGGACGCGGCCTGGCAGATCGACAGTCCCGTACGGGCGCTCGACCGCGTCGTGATCGATATCTCCGGGCTGCGACTGCACGGCCTCCACGCACCGACCGAGGGGCTGGAGCCCGTGGATCATCCCGGCATCGCGTGTGCGGCCTGCGGCGCAGCGGCCACTGACGCCGACCTGCGCGACGCGGTGCTCGCGGCAGCGACCGCGGCCGCCCGCGGCGAGTCACCGCGATTCGACGCCTGAGGCACACTGACCAGCATGGATGACGCCTCCTATCCGTCGATCGTGGTCCTCGGTCGCGACACCTGCGAGGACACGGTCCGATCGCGGGCCCACCTGGCTGCCCTGGGCATTCCCCACCGATATCGCAATGTCGAACTCGAGCCAGAGGCCGACACCCTGATCCGCTCGTACAACGACGGGGAATGGAAGACGCCGACGATTCTCATTGGGGACCCGACAGCACCGTCGATCGTGCTCAGGGAACCGAGCGACGACGAACTCGACGCGGCGATCGCCCGCGCCTGAGCCCGTCGCGCAGGGCTGCGTCTCGCGGCCCGACCGGGATCAGTCGGGCAGGAGATCGCTCCGGACCAGGTCCTCGACCGTGACCGGATTCGGGACGAGCCCGAGCCTCACCATGTAATCGAGCGACGCTGTCCAACTCGCACTGTCGATCGTTCCGAGCGAGATCCCGCTCCCGGATGCGCCCTGCCAGGCAGCGATCGTCGCCTCGAGGATCGCCTTCTGGCCGTCTCGGTCCGAAGCCAGGTCCGGGACCGCGGCGAAGGTCGCGTCGAGCCCCTTCTCGGGATCGGTGACGATATCGGCCATCGCCTTCAGCGTCGCCTTCACGAACGCGGCAATCGCGGGTTCCCTCGCGGCCAGCGTCGCGGTCCCGCTGATGAGGCCGGGCCCGGGAAGCGGGACGATCTGATCGACCCGAAGGATCGTCGTGGGGACGCCGGCCCGCGCGAGCTGAATGGGCTCGTTGTTGACAAACCCCGTCGCGGCGTCGACGGCGTCCTGCTGGACGGCGGCACCCTGTCCGTAGTCGGGGTACTCCACGATCGTCACGTCATCCGGGGTCAGGCCGGCCGAACCGAGCAACGCCTGGAGCATGATCCAGGACGAGCCGTAGCGACCCGGGATTCCGATCTTCCTGCCCTTGAGGTCCGCGGCGGCCGCGATGCCCGAGGTCGTCTTGGCGAAGACGATGGAGGGGAAGTCGCGGTAGATCGTGGCGATGTAGCGGACGGGGATGCCCTGGCTGACCGCCGGGATCAGGCTGGTGCCGTCGGCGAGGCCCACGTCCACGCTGCCCTGGCCGACGAGGGTCACGAGGTCCGGGTCAATGTTGTTCTGGAAGTTGACACGGAGACCGGCATCCCGGTAGTACCCCGCCTGGTCGGCGAGGTAGAACGGGGCGAACTGGACACTCGGGATATAGCCCAGACCCACGGTCAGAGCCTGCCGTACAGGCGTCGTCGGGGACGGCGATGCGGCGCCGCCACAGGCCGCGAAAAGGGTGGCGAGAGCGAGGCCGAGAGCGAGAGCACGGCGACGATTCACGGAAGCTCCTTGGCTGGGGGTCAGCGTGCTCGCACGAGGCGGCGCTCGACCAGGACGACGACGACATAGAGGACCACGCCGAACGCGGCGATCGTCACGAGCGTGGCGAACATGAGGGGAATGTCGAACAGGCTGCCCCGGGCGATGTTGACGAGGACGCCGAGTCCACGCTCAGCGCCTGCCCACTCGCCCACGATCGCCCCGACGACGGCGAGCGTGATCCCGATCCGCAGGCCGCCGAAGATCGAAGGCAGGGCCGCCGGGATCTCGAGGGTGAGGAGGATCTGCCGGCGCGTCGCTCGGAGACTTCGGCCGAGCTCCAGCAGGCCGAGATCGACGGAACGGATCCCGACCATCGCCGACACGGCCACCGGGAAGAAGACGATCAGCGCGGCGATGACGACCTTGCTCAGCAGACCCGGGCCAAACCACAGCGCGAGGACCGGGGCGAGCGCGAGGATCGGCGTCGCCTGTGCCGCGACGAGGTACGGGGAGACGACCCGGGCGACGATCGACGATCGCCCGAGGCCGTAGCCGGCCACCAGACCGAGCGCCGCCCCGGCCCCGAAGCCGAGGGCAACCTCCACGAGTGTCGCCCAGGCATGTGGGCCGATCTGGCCGCTGGTCCAGGCGGTGACGAGCCGGCTTGCCACCACCTCCGGCGGCGGCAGGATGAACGGCGGGTAGCCGCCGACCACGACCACCAGTTTCCAGAGGATCAGGAACCCGAGACCGCCCAGGATCGACAGCATCGTCGTCGACCTCATGCCGCGTCGGTCTCGAGGTGCGCCCGGATCTCCCGAGCCGTCGCCGACACGACGGCTGCGTCGAGTTCGTCGAGGGTCCGCGGCGAGGCAAGCGGAACGTCGATATCGGCAACCACGTGGCCGGGCCGGCTGGAGAGCACCACGACCCGATGACCCAGAAAGATGGCCTCCGGGATGCTGTGCGTGACGACCACGATCGTCGTTCGGAGCCGTTCCCAAAGCGCCAGGAGTTCGACGTTGAAGCGGTCGCGGGTCATCGAATCGAGGGCGCTGAAGGGTTCGTCGAGCAGCAGAACATCGGGTTCGCGGACGAGCGCCCGCGCAAGCGCCGCCCGCTGGCGCATGCCGCCCGACAGCTGGGCGGGCAGGGAGTCGGCCGCCGCCGTCAGGCCTACGCGGTGAAGTGCCCCGGAGACACGCTCGGCCCGCTCGACGCCCTGGACGCCGGCCAGCTCCAGGGGATAGCCGACGTTGGCCGCGACGCTTCGCCATGGCAGCAGACGGGGCTCCTGGAAGACGAGCCCGATCCTCGGGTCCGGATCGACAATTGGCTGTTCATCGAGGCGGGCGCTCCCGGAGTCCGGCGGGATGAGCCCGGCGACCACGCGCAGCAATGAACTCTTGCCACAGCCGTTGGGCCCGATCAGGGTGACGATCTCGCCCCCTCCGACGGTGAGATTGATGGCGTCGAGAACCGGCAGCCGGGCCGCATCCCGCCGCGGGAACGACAGCGACAGATCGGCCAGCTCGATCCGTCCTCGAGCAGTGGCGCTCATCCGACGCCCTCCACAGTGGCGCTCATCCGACGCCCTCCACGGTGGCGCTCATCCGACGCCCTCCGCAGCGTGTTCCCGTAGAGCTCGAAGGATCGGCGAAACCGCCGGATGGATGGCGGTATAGGCGGCGTAGGTCCTGTCGTAGATCGCGGCTCGAGCCGGATCCGGCTTCAACCGCGCCTCGATGGCGGTCATCGCCCGGATCGAAGACCGCAGGTCGGGGTGGGCCCCCGTCCCTGTCGCGGCCAGGATGGCCGATCCGGTGACGGCCGTTTCGAGGATCCGCGGCACCTCGACGGGAAAGCCTGTGACGTCCGCCTTGATCTGGTTCCAGGCGTTGCTGCGCGCCGGGCCGCCGGCCACCCGCATCGCGCGAACCCGGACGCCGCCGGCGAGGATCGGCTCCGCCACGTGTCGGATCGCCAGGGCGGATGCCTCGAGGACCGCGCGGGCCAGGTGGGCCCGCCCGTGCTGGAGCGTCAGGCCGACGAACGCCGCGCGGGCCTCGGGATCCCAGATCGGCGAGCGCTCGCCGGCGAGGTACGGCAGGAAAACCAGGCCATCTGCGCCCGGTGCCACGCGGCCCGCTTCGTCGATCAGGACGTGCGCCGGGACTCCCCCTCCGAGGACCGAGTCGCGCAGCCATTCCACGGCCTTGCCGGTTGCGGCCATCGCCCCACCTACGACCCAGCCTCCCTCGAGGGGGCCAGGCGTGGAGAACGATCCCGCGGCCGCGATGGCCCGATCCCAGTACACGCCGAACCCGCCCGCCGATCCACCGACATCGATCGCATCGCCTGGTTCCAGCATCCCGCCGCCGTGGAAGCTCGCGAACGCATCCACCACCCCGGCGACGACCGGAATGCCGGAGGGGAGCCCGAGGACCGAAGCGGCGGTTGCGCTCAGCGGGCCCACGACTGTGCCGGCCTCGATCGGCTCGGCCAGGCGCCACGGCCGGAGGCCGTGCGCTGCCAGCGTGTCATTCGCCGGCCACGCCTGGCCATGCACGAGGCTGGCTCGCGCCACGCCGGTCAGCCGTAACGTCAGCGCCTCCCACGTGTTCAGGTACCAGCTGGTCCGTGCAGCCGACTCCGGCTCGTGCCGCTCCAGCCAGAGCGCGGCAGGCAGGACACCGAGCGCCCAGCCCTGGAGGCCGGTGGCGGTGGCGAGCTCCGCCTGCTCGAGCGCCGCCCGCTGATCCAGCCACGTGATCGCAGGCCTCGTCGGTCGCCCGGAGGCGTCGACCGCCGTCAGCGTCGGCCCGTGGCCATCCACGGCGATGCCGGCGACGTCCACGGCGACCCGCTCCGTGATCTCGTGGAGGGCCCGGATCAGGCCGACCCACCACGCATCGGGGTCCTGTTCGGCCCGTCCGTGTTCTGCGTCGACCGCCATGTCGTGGTTCACTCGGGCGAGCCCGATCAGATGTCCGTCGGGCGTCACGAGGCCGCATCGAAGCTCGGACGAACCGATGTCAATACCGAGGAACGCCATCCTGCGGGACGGCGTGCTGGGGGCCGGCGTCCTGGGGGCGGGCGTACTGGGGGACGGCGTGCTGCGCGCCGTCGTGCCGGGGGACGGCGTGCTGCGCGCCGTCGTGCCGGGGGACGGCGTGCTCGGGGACGGCGTGCTCGGGGACGGTGTGCTGGGAGGCGTCATGTCCGGGACTCCGGACCGAGCATCTCCAGGACGCGCTCCGCGGTCTCGATATCCGTGACCAGCACGTTCACCGCGCCGGACCGGAGCGCCCCGAGGATCGGCACGATCTTCGTGGCACCGCTGGCGATGCCGATCGACGTCGGAATACGATGGAGGCTCCGCGCATCGCAGGCGATGGATCGATCTCGCAGCGAGCTGGCAACGAATCGGCCCTCGACATCGAACGGCGCGATGAGGATCTCGCCGATGGCGTTCGAGGCCTCCAGTTCTCGCAGTGTCTGGACGCCGACGAGAGCCTCGCTCCAGGCCGGCCCGCCAATCCCGAAGACGGCGACATCCAGCCGGTTCCACGTATCGGTGACCTCGCGGATCCCGGCATGGGCCCCCAGGGCATCCCGGGTCGCGGCGTCATCGAGCAGCCCCGGAGCGAGGAGTCCGTGGGCCGTCGCTCCCAGGGCTTGGGCGACTCGACGGTATGGCTCGTGGCCCCCTGTGGTGCCCCAGAAGCCGCCACACAGCGGGACGACCGTCGCGGCGACCGAGGTCGTTGGGTCAATCTCGTCGGCCAGGGCCGCCACGGACGATCCATCCCCGATGCCGAGAATCATGCCGTCGCGGAGGGCCGCGGTCAGGACCTGTGCCGCGAGGCGCCCGACCCGTCGCCGGGTCAGCTCATCGGAACCGGCAAAGGCTGGCGCGACATGCACACTGCGCAGGTCAAACCGGCGCTGGAGGTCGGCGGCAACGTTGCTGGGTGGCTCAATGCGATCGACGATCCGGATCTCGACGACACCCTGGGCGCGCGCCTGCTTGAGAAGCTTCGAGACCTGGGGACGCGTGACGCCCAGGGACTCGGCGATCGACTCCTGCGTCTCGCCGAGCTCGTAGTACATGCGACTCACCCGAACGAGCGTGGCGACGTCAATCGTCCGCGTCATCGCCCGCCTCCGCCTGCCGTCGTCTGCCTTCGCACTGAGGCCGCCCTCTGCCCGCATTCGTCTGCCGTCGTCGGCCTCCGTCATGAGCTCGCCTCCCACCTGAGCTCGTCTCCGTCCTGAGCGCGCCTCCGTCCTGAACTCGCCCTCCGCGCGCCTTCGTCTGCCTCCGTCTTGCGGCCGCCCTGCGCCCGCCTCCGCTTGGAGGCACATGTGCATTGTTCATTCGTGCCATGACGGGCTCATGGTCGCCCGCCCAGCGTTCGCTGTCAAACGGTCGTCGGCGCCCGATCCGCGATGATCGGGGGACTCAGGCGGCGCGTGGCGCGGCTCGACGCCGCCAGGCACTCCGCCAGGCCCGACGCCGGCTTCGCTCGACGCCGCCGGGCCGACGCCGCCCGGTTCGGCCTGGTCTGACCGCGCCCGGCCCCCGGCCCCCGGCCCCCGGCCCCCGGCCCCCGGCCCCCGGCCCCGTCCTGACCCCCGGCTTTCCTGGCTGATGCTCGTGGGGGGAGCACTATGCAGATAGCGGAGGATGTCGCGCCCGCTCGAACCAGCCTGCCGGGCCGGCGGCTGCCTGACCGGGGCCCGGCCACGCACGACGCTCGGACCACATCCGGCGGATCGGTCTCATCTCGGGCTCGCTCGGCAGCCGTTCGGGGCCGGCTACCCGCATAGTGCTCCGGGGGCGGTCATAGGCCAGGATTGCCCGGCGGGGCGGTACGCAGGCAATGCCCGGGGGTCGGCACGCAGGCAGTGCCCGGGGGTTCGGCACGGAGGATCGCCGGGACCGGTGCCATCAACGACCTCCAGGCATGGGACATCAGCCTGGATGGCCGGGGTCATTGCGGCAGTGACCGCGGGTGGGCCAGGAGGGCCACGGACCGGGTAGGCCGGATGGACCGGTGGGCAGGGTGGGCCAGGAGGGCCACGGACCGGGTAGGCCGGATGGACCGGTGGGCAGGGCGGGCCAGGAGGGCCACGGACCGGGTGGGACGGCGAGAGCCCGGGCCCCATCCGGTGACCATGTGACGTGACGCCGATGGGCGTCAGGCGGTGAAGGACTTCCCCGCAGCACGCAACTCCGCCTTGTAGGCGCGCTTGCGCGCCTGATATTCGGCGAGCGCCTCGGCGGAATCGACGTCGCCCAAGGTTGGGTAGGTCGGCATGACGGACTCGATCCCCGGAGGCGAAACGTCCAGCCGCCTGTGGAGCACGGCAATCACACCGCGGACCTTCATGTCGCCGAATCCGGGGAGGGCCTGCAGCCGGTCTCGAAGGTCGCGACCATCCGTGGCCTCCGTCCAGATACGACTCGCGTCGTTGCCATAGGTACCGGCGATCACCCCGCACAGTTGGGCGACCTTCGCGGCCATGGCGCCAGGGAATCGATGGAGGGCGGGTCGCTCACGGAAGATGCGATCCAGGTCGCCGGGCTCCATCGCCGCGATCCGGGCGGCGTCGAGATGCCCGAGGCGCTGACGGAGGTCCAGGGGACCGCTGAAGGCCTTCTGGACCGTGACCTGCTGGTCAAGGGCGAACCCGATCAGGAGGGCGAGTGCGGAGGTGGCGAGCAGGCGATCGGCCGACTCGTTGCCGGTCAGATACAGGCGATCTACGGTCGTCATGCGGCGGATACTACCCCGCCGCTCGGCGAGGAGCTGCGGTCGGCGTGGAGCTGCGGTCGGCGAGGAGCTGCGGTCGGCGAGGAGCCGGATCACCGCGCGGCTCGGCTCGTGGCGACCGGTTTGGCGCTCTTCACCAGCGTGGTCCCTGCGGCCACGAGTGCCGTGCCAACGAACAGTCGAAGCGTTCGCAGCGGGTTCTGTGTGGCGCCCGCGATTTGCTCGGCGCGTAACTCAGAAGCCGTGGCATGCAGGTCGTGGATGCGCTCAGAGGTCAAGGCCGTCAGATGAAACATGCTGTCTTCCCTTCCTTCACTTCGTCCCTTCTACAGGTTTGTGGGCGGGTGAGCGGCTACTCGAGGACGATTCGAACGCCGTCGCCATGGGCGTCCTCGACATCGAGGATCGGCCCGCGATTGCCGCTCGCGACGGCCTCTTCGACATCGGCGATGTGGGCGGCCGAAAGTCCCGGCACTCGGCCAAGGGCGATCCGACCCAGGGAGATCGGTATGCGCAGGTCGACGACCCGCTTGCCTCCGTCCCGCACCTCGATCCTGGCGAATCGCGGTGCGCCCGGCCCGGTTCGAGTCGCGGCATCAGCGGTGAACCCGGCAGCGATGCCATCCCCGAATTCGGACGCGGAGGCGGTCTCGGCCGCACCGGTCGACCGGCCACGCCGGGCAGGTGCGAGGGCGTCGAGGATCGGTCCTGCCTCGTCGACCGTGAGCCGGCCCTCCGAGACCAGCCGCAGGACTCGCTCGAAGGCGTCGTCCAACTCAGGCCTCCTCGATCTCGGCGAGGCGCTGCATCGCCGCCTCGACGCTGAGCTCACCCCGTTCGAGGGCGTGCAGGATGTCGAGTCGAGCGACCTCCTGGCTCGCCCTGTGACCCGCCTCGAGGCTCGCGTCGTGACCCGCGACGGCCCTGCCGGCAGCCGTCGGCTCATGGGCAAAGGGCCGTTGAGCCTGAGCCATGGCCGGGGCCCCGGAGGTGGCCTCGGACGTCGCTTCGGACGTGCGCTCGGAGGTGATTGCCGGAACCGACACGGCCGGCGTCGACGTCCTGCCGTGTTCCCGATCGCGCGGGATGACGACCCGAAGGTCGCCGCTGACCGATCGGAAGGCGATCAAGGTGCGGCCGTCACCGACGATGAGCTGCTTCCGCCCGGGGGCGGTATCGAAGCGGTGCGGCAGTTCGCTCCGGAGTTCGCCGATTACGGTGCGCGCTTCGACCCGCAGGCCTTCACGGCCCACGATCGTGACGTCACCGCTCACCGTCTGGATGTCGAACGGCCCCGATCCGGTGGCGAGCGCGTCGAGCCGGACATCGCCGGACGTCGTCTCGATCGTCGCACGGGTGAGCTCGGGGGCACGGACCGTGCAGTCGCCCGAGATCGTCCGGACCTGCAGGGCGAGCGCGGCCGAGGCCGTGACCTGGGCCTCGCCGGACACCGTCTCGATTTCGAGCGTCCCGCTGAGTTCCGCCAGGTCAATGTCCCCGGACGCCGTCCGGATCGCCGTCCGGCCGAGAAGGCCGGTCGCGCCAAGATCGGCGCTCGCCGACTCGATGGTGATGCTCGCGCCGGATGGAACCTCGACCTCGAGGTTGGCGGACGACCGGCGTCCGATGCCGAAGACGATCAGATCGATACCGCCCCGGTCAGGCGCGGTCAGGGACAGCCTGCCGTCGCTCGCGTCGATCCGGAAGATCTCGGCGAGCGCCTTGCCCGACCTCTCGCGAACGCGGACACGGTCGCCGTGCACGCCGTGGACCTCGATGGAGCCGCTGATCTGGCGCAGGTGGAATTGCCCACCCGGGCCGATTACGTGGTCGAGGGTGTCGTGGCCGGTGGTCGTCATCGGGAAGCCCTTCCCAGTGCCCGGATCGCATCGGCGGCGTCCTCGGCGCCGATCTCATGGCGGGCCAGTCGATCGAGGACATCGTGGCGGGCGGACAGGATCGCCGCGGCATCGGCTCCCGCAGTCGGGAGTCCCGGTGCATCCGCGACGGGATCGTCCGCTTCGGCTCGCGGCCCGAAACCGAGCGAGCGCACGAGGGCCTCGACGCGCGAGCGCACCGTCGGGTACGAGAGACCGAGCTCACGCTCCATGTCACGGAGGTTGCCCCGCGACCGGAGGAAGCTCTCGAGAAGGGCGAGCTGCTCGCGGCTCAGACGGCCGAACCGGCCGACGCTGAAGTCACCCTCGAGGGTGGTCCCGCAGCTCCGGCAGTGCAGCCGGGTGACGGCCAGCTCGCCGCTGCAGACGGGACAGGTTGAAATGACATCGTGTGGCATGTTGGCGAGTCCTCGTTGTGTTGTCTGACGAGGTTATCGCACATGACATTTCCTTTTGTCAATACGGCCTTTCACTTTTCGTATGTACTCGGTGCTATCAGAGATCCTGGCTGCTGATCGGAATCACCTCCCCATCGACGAGCCGGACGAGGTCCGCTGGCCTGAGCGAAACCTGGAGGCCGCGCCGGCCCCCGGACACGTAGATGGTTGCGAGGTCGGCGGCTCGGGCATCGAGCAGGGTTCGCAGGCATCGTAAGGTCCCAATCGGGCTGATGCCGCCGGTGAGGTAGCCGGTAGCCCGCTCGGCGTGACGCGATTCGGCGAGCGTGGCGCGATGCGCCCCGACGGCGGCCGCGAACGCCTTCAGGTCCAGGCTGCGATCGGCCGGCACGATTGCGAGCATGAGCACGCCATCGGCGGCGACGACGAGGGTCTTGCCGATGACGGACGGGGAGAGACCGAGCGCCGCCGCGGCGTCGAGCCCGTAGGCTGGTCGATCGGATCGGCGGGCGCCGTGACGCTCGGTCGGCTCATACCGATGGACGGCGTGATCGACGCCCGCCCGGTGCAGCGCGGCAACCGCTCGGGTCCCGATGGCGCTCATCGGGCGCATCGTAGCGGACCGATCCCGCGCGGACGGCGCCTCGATCCGGTATCCTCGCGCCGCCCGCTCTGATGACCCGACGCCATGGGCGACGGTGGATGACGCGGAAGATCTGGAGACGTGTTGACCTTCGAATCGCTCGGCCTGGCGGCCGATCTCGTTCGGATCGTGGCCGAGGAAGGCTACACCGAGCCCACACCGGTCCAGACGGCTGCGATCCCGCACGTCCTTGCCGGGCGCGACGTGCTCGCGGCGGCCCAGACGGGAACCGGCAAGACGGCAGCCTTCGTGCTGCCGATCCTCGACCGACTCCGACAACATGCCAGCACGAGCTTCTCGCCGGCGCGCCATCCGGTCCGGGTCCTGATCCTGGTTCCGACCCGGGAACTGGCCATGCAGGTGGACGAGAGCGTCCGGACCTATGGCCGGAGCATCCCCCTTCGACCGGCCGTGGTCTATGGCGGCATTCCGATCGAACCGCAAACCAAGATCCTTCGCGGCGGAATCGAGATCCTCGTCGCGACCCCGGGCAGACTTCTCGACCATGTCGGACAGAAGACGGTCAACCTCGGCCAGGTCGAGATCCTCGTCCTGGACGAAGCGGATCGCATGCTCGACATGGGCTTCCTGCCGGATATCCGGCGGATCATCGAAATGCTTCCGGCCCAGCGCCAGAACCTGATGTTCTCGGCCACCTTCTCGGATGACATCCGGCGACTTTCAGGATCGATCCTCAACCACCCGGAGGTCGTCGAGGTCGCGGCGCGAAACATCGCCGCCGAGACCGTCCGACAGCTCGTGTACCCGGTCGATCGCGATCGCAAGGAGGCCCTCCTCGCGCACCTGATCGCCAAGGAGGACTGGCGGCAGGTCCTCGTGTTCACCCGCACGAAGATCGGCGCGACGCGCCTGGCCACGTACCTTGATCGTCGCGGCCTCGAGGCCGTTGCCATCCACTCGGACCGCTCGCAGCCGGATCGCACCCGGGCCCTCGAGGCGTTCAAGGGCGGGTCGATCCGTGTCCTCGTGGCGACCGACGTTGCGGCCCGCGGCCTCGACATCGAGGACCTGCCCCACGTCGTGAACTTCGAACTCCCGTGGCAGGCCCAGGACTACATCCACCGGATCGGACGGACCGGGCGCGCCGGCGCCACTGGCGACGCGATCAGCCTCGTCTCGATCGACGAGACCGACCTCCTGCGCGGCGTGCAGCGACTCCTGAAGATGGCGATCCCGTGGACCGTGGAGGAAGGGTTCGTGCCGGACCGGAATGCCGAGCCCCAACCGCTCCGTGGGCCAGCCTCGGAATCCCGTCCCGCTCGGGGCCACCACTACGCCCACCGAAGTGATTCGAGGCCGCACTCGGGCAGCGATTCACGGCCGCGCTCGGGGAGTGGGTCGCGGCGCTGATCAGGCCCGCCCGGCTGCCGCCGGGGTCGCGAATATCGCCCCGGGGAAGTAGTAGCCGAGATCGATCGCAGCGACGACTCGATCAACGACGTAGCGATTGACCAGGGCGTGGGGTCGCTCGACGCGCCCGCCCTCGGGGTTGCCGACCAGCGTCACGCGAACGTCGCGCAGGAGCACGAACGGTCCACCCGGCCGGGCGAGTGCGCGGCCGGGATCGAAGCCCGGGATCGTCGGGAGGGCGCCGCTGATCGCATAGGGACCCATCTCGAGTTCGACATCGTGCCATGTCGCGTGGATCGGCAGGTCCTGGCCGTCCGCCCAGAGGACCAGGACGTCGTCCGAGTCAAGGCGGACGTGGCCTTTGCGCTCGGCCGCGCCCCCGGCGAGTGGATGCCACGTCGCATGATCGATGCTGACCGGCGTCATGGCCTCGGTATCCGCGGAAAACTCGGGCGGGCCACTCATGGCCCCCCGCATGATGCCTCCCGCGGCGAAGGCTTCCACCTGGTGCATGACGCTCCCCCGGTGCGGCGCTGCGGCGCTGAGGATGGAGGGATCGGTGCGTGCGCGAAAGCCCCATGAGTACCGGAACGGCCACGCGGTGGTACCGCGACCGCCAGATTCCGGTTCGCCCGCGCACCACCAAGGGCCCGGAGGGCCTGTCCCTGGGAGCCTCGTGGGTCACTCCGCACGCCACCCCGCGCCGATCGACTCGGGGGCAACGACGGCGAGGAGGTCCCGGAGAATGATCGTGGGGTCGAACCGGCTTTGGTTGGTCACGACCACGATGGCGATCCGCTCTGTCGGGAACCAGCGCATGACGCTCCGGGCACCGACGAAACGGCCCGAGTGGCCGTACGAGACCCGCCCGTCGATGGGGAGGACCTGGACGCCGAGTCCGTACGGATAGCCGGGCCGAAGGGCCGAGGTGTCCGTCGCATCGTCCACCATCGTCGTGATGTCGGCCGCCGGAAGGACGATTCCCGTGTACAACGCCCGGGCCCAACGCGCCGTGTCGGCCGCGCTTGCGGCCACCGAGCCTGCCGCTCCGGCAGCCGTCGTGATGGCCGTGAATGGACGGATGTCCGTCCCGTCCGTCACGTCGACGGGGGTTGCGCTCAACGATCCGGACGTGTACTGGTAGGCCGTCGGCATCTCCACCGACGGTGTGTCCACGCCCTGGTAGATCGCCGTCGTGAGGCCGAGGGGCTCGAAGAACCGCGCCCGATACTCCTCGGCAAGCGTCCGCCCGGTCAGCCGCTCGACCATCAGGCCGAGGAGGACGTAGTTCGTATTCGCGTAGTGGTACCCGACGCCGGGGGCAGCGACCGGCCGGCCGGCGTACGCAAGAGCCATCTCCGGTGTCCAGACGACCGTCGGCTCGGCGAGGGCGGCGCGCTCGAGCTTCTGGTCGACCAGGAAGTCGCCGAGACCGCTCGTGTGGTCGAGCAGTTCGCGAACCGTGATCCGGGCGTCGATCGGATCTCCGCCCACGAGGACGCCGGGCAGCAGCGGGGCGATCGGCTCGTCGAGACGGATCAGCCCGGCGTCCACGAGGCTGAGCACCTCGGCGGCCAGGAATGTCTTGCTGATCGAGGCAAGGGCGAACGGCGTCCCCGCTGTGAGCGGACGACCCGTGGCGAGATCGGCCACCCCCGAGACGCCGGTCCATTGACGACCGTCCGGGAACAGCACGCTCGCCACGACACCCGGCGCCGCCAGCAGGGAACGGCCCTCGTCGAGTGCCGCCTGCAGGCGATCCCGGATCCCGCTCTGATCGATCAGGGCCGGCACGTAGGGGCTCGAGGGCCGGATGGCGCGGCTGGGCTCCGGCGTCTGGGTGGCGACTGGACCGATGGCGACGTCCGGCGACTTGGTGGCGACTGGACCGATGGCGACGTCCGGCGTCGGCGTCGGCGTGGGCGTCGGCGTGGGCGTCGGCGTAGGCGTCGGCGTAGGCGTCGGCGCGGCGAGATTGGGATCCGGCCCGAATCCAGCGAGCGCCCTGAGCTCCGGCAGGCCGGCGACGGCGACCGTTGTGCCGGCGGCGGCCATCACCAGGATGGCGAGCCCGATCAGAAAGCGGCGTCGAGTGGTGATCCCTTGCCCTCCTCGGCGAGTCGGCGATAACGGTGCGACGATACCCGCCTCCGGCAGGTGTCCGGAAATCGGACGTCAGTGGAGGCTGGATGGCGACGGAACGGGGCGCGGCGGCACTCCTGCGAGCGGTCGGGCTGCTGCCGGACGGACCGGTGATCTGGGGCCGGCCCCTCACGAGCAAGGCGCCGGGTGTCTATCTCGTTGAAATCGCCGAACCGAAGCCGCACGCCCCGATCGAGATCAATCGTGTCGGCAAGTGGATCGAGCGGCTGCCGGCCCTCAAGCTCGACGGCGTTCACCCGACGTCCCGTGCGCTCGTGGCGCGCCTCGGCTCCCTGTGGCTGCCGCAGGAGACCGTCCTGTTTGCCGGCGCCACCACGGGCAGCGTGGGCGGCCGAGTCCTGGCCCTGGCCCACCATGTCCTCGGCGACCGGCGACCGCATGCCGAAGGTCAATGGCTCCACACGCTCGTCGGGATCGAGCGAGCCCGGATCTGGTGGGCCGAGACCGACGCGACCGAGGAATATCTGGACGCGATCTTCGACGCCTTCGCGGATGGCGCGGGGCCTCGGGCAGGCGGTCCTGGTGGCTCGCTCGATGGGCGTCCCGCAGGTGCCCTCCTTCTGCCGTGGGCGAATACGCGGCGCTCGACCGGCGAACGGCAGGCACACGGCATCAGCGGCGCCATTGCCCCCGACGAGACCGCAGCTCCTGCGCCGACCCACGTCGTGACCATCGCTCCGGGTGATGCGGACGGCGCCCGGGCCGAGGACCGCGGCACGGGCGTGATACGAACAGGGCCCCGGGCGGGCGGGCCTGTTCCCGGGCGCGGCGATAGGCCCGCCCGGGCACGGCCTTCGGCCGCGATGCGAGCCACCCCATCGACCCCGTCGACGGCCGCCCGACGCGATGCGGCGGCGCGCGCCGCGCGGGTCGAGGCGGTTCCGATGACCCGCGATGCCCTTGCCCGTCTCGAACTCGAGCTGCACGAGCTGACCCAGATCCGGCGGCCGGGCGTGGTCGCCAGGATCAAGGCGGCGCGCGAGCACGGCGATCTCAAGGAGAACGCGGAATACCAGGCCGCTCGCGAGGAACAGTCTTTCCTCGAGGGCCGCGTTCGCCTGCTGGAGGATCGCAAGCGCCATGCCGTGATCGTCGATGACGTCGTGACGGGCATGGTCGCTCTCGGATCGGTCGTCGTCGTCGAGGTGGATGGGGACACGATGACGTACTCGATCGTCGGGACCACGGATGCCGACCCCGCCGCGGGGCGAATCAGCACGTCGTCGCCGGTGGGAGCAGCCCTTATCGGGGCTGTTGCGGGCTCCGATGTCGAGGTCAGGACGCCGCGCGGCTCGGCTCTCTATCGGGTGCTCGAGGTCCGATGACCCGATCGACTGGGACCTCGGTGATCGGGCGGGAGTCCACGAAGTCCTCAATGGGCAGCCGCTCGATGGTCCTCCTGGTTGTGATGGTGCTCCTGGCGACCGCCTGTCGCGCGGCAGCGACACCGGCTCCCTCCTGGCCGTCGGACGCGATCGTTGTGACGGCCCGAAACCTGAGGTTCGACACGACCCAACTGCTGTTCAAGGCGGACACGCCCTCCACGCTCGTTCTCGTGAACGAAGACGGCGACGCGCACAACATCGCGATCCGGACCAGATCGGGATTCGAGGGCGACCTTCTCTTCCGGTTCGACCCCGTGGCAGCGACGACAATCGCCGTCCCCGTCGGCCCGTTGCCGAAGGGCACCTACTTCTTCCTCTGCGAAATCCATCCCTCGATGTCCGGGACGGTCTTCGTCTACTGAGCTGAAGGGTCGCCCGGGCTTCGACCAGGCCGGTCGTGACATCCGCGTGCCAGGAGCCGACCCGACGGCAGGACGACCCGACGGCAGGACGACCCGACGGCCGCCCTGACGGCCGCCCTGACCGGCAGGACGACCCGACGGCCCGCAGTCGATGAGCCCGGCGAGCGCCTTGGCCGTGGAGATCGGATCGCCGAAGATGTCCTGGTCCCGGCTGGCCGCGCTCGACCTAGCCGCCCACCACGAACTCGTCGAGGGCGATCGTCTCCCGGCCCGGCGTGCCCACGACCTCGATCGTGATCGTGTGCGTATTGAGTCGATCGAACGTCTGGCTGAAGATCGGTGTCCGCGGTCGGAAGTGGAGCGAGTAGACGTCGACGGTGGCGACGAGCTCCTCGTCGAGATAGACCTTGGCTTGCCCACGCGTGGGGCCCTTCGGGCCGATCCACGTGATCGACGTGCCCTGGAAGGTGAACCAGGCGGTGGCCCCCTCGTCGATCGCGTAACGAACCACGCCGTTGTTGTACGTCGAGTACTCAGCCTGGCCCCAACCGCCGGAGAAATGAATCTCGCGGTTCGATTCGTCGTAGATGGTCGAGTCGCCGGACGCCGGCTGCGGCGCCGTCAGCTGGGCCGTGACGACGCTCGGGAGGACCGGCAGGGAGTCTGAGCCCATGACCGCCAGCACCGTGTCGACGTACCCGCGGGAGAAGTCTGACCATGCGCCTGGATCGGTATTGCCATCGCCGGTCAGCCACCAGTGGGCCACCGAGGGCCAGTCGCCGAGCCAGTTGTAGAGGGCCGTCAGCTTGCGACGGGTGACGAGGTCCTGATTCGCGGGCGTCGGTGCAGCGTTCGGGTCGCCGAGGTAGCGGCGCGCCCAGGAGGCCCAGTTCTCGGGCATGATCTGGTACTTGCCGAGCGCTCCCGAAGTCGAGTTCACGGCGTCGTACCGGCCGTTCGATTCAACCGCACCGAGAGCGGCCATGAATCGATCGATATTGGGCGGATCCGCAGCCTCGGTGAGCGGTGGCACCACGAGGGCGACGAGCAGGATCCCGGTGACGGTGGCGGTGAAGACCGCTCGCAGGCGGCCAGATGCGTCGGGCAATAGTCCCCCTCCGGGAGGTGGCGCGGATTACGGAGGATAGCCGCGTCCGCCGATCGAGGCAACCGGCTGTCAGTGCTCCGTGAATGTGGCATCTCGATGCAACAGGTTTGGACCCGGGCCGGCACTGCAGCAGGGAGCAGAGGTCCGCGAGGATGCCCCGACACCGCTGAGGGCGTGGTCGGACGACCGGCCTCAACCCGTGCAGCGCCTCGAGGGCGCCGGACGGGCTACGCACCGGCTACTCGAGCCACCGCGCCGGCCGGGCTACGCACCGGCTACTCGAGCCACCGCGCCGGCCGGGCTACGCACCGGCTACTCGAGCCACCGCGCCGGCCGGGCTACGCACCGGCTACTCGAGCCGCGCCGGCCGGGCTACGCACCGGCTACTCGAGCCACCGCGCCGGCCGGGCTACGCACCGGCTACTCGAGCCGCCCGCCCTCGAGAGCCAACCCTCGCACGTCGGCGAGGACGCGGCTCACGCTACGCACTCGCTGACACTCGCAGGGGGAGCACCATCCAGACCGCGGTCACAGGTCGCCCCGGGCCCCGCCGCGGCCCCGGCCCAGGCCCGACCGGTGTCCGGCGCCCGGCCGCCGCCCGACCGGGTTTCCTGGCCAATGCTCGTGGGGGGAGCACTATCCCGGTTCCGGTGCGGCTCGGCCGCGCTCGGTGCTCGGTCGGTGCCCGGTCTAGGCTCGGTCGGTGCTCGACCTGAACTCGGCCACGCACGAGACCCTCGCAACCCCGGGCGCAGGGGCGCCCGTTGGGAGCTCGCGGGGCACCGTTCGCGGCCGCCTACCCGGATAGTGTTCCGGGGCCGGTCATCAGCCAGGATTTCGCGTCCCGGGCGCAGCGCGGGCCCCGGGGTTGGGGCAGCGCGGGCCACGGGGTTGGGGCAGCGCGCGCCACGGGGGCGGGACCACGCCGGGCCCCGGAGGCCGGACCGGCACGGACAGCGAGACCGGCAACGGCAGGCCCGACCGTCAGCCCTCGATCGCCCGAAGGAAGGCGGCGGCCCGGTCGAGTGCATCGTCGAGGACCGGCGTGAGCCCATGGCCGAGGCGCGGGTACGTGACCAGCTCGGCGCCGGACAGCAGCGGAGCGGCTGCACGGAGGAGGTCGAGCCGGGCGAACGGATCCGACTCGCCCGATAGCAGCAGAACGGGACACGTGATCCGCGGCCAGTGGGCGATCCGTGCATCCGTTCGCTCCGGGGCGCCCGGCGGGTGGAGCGGATACGAGAACAGGATGAGCGCGGCGTAGTCGGTGCCGGGTTCGGCGGCCGCAAGGCTTGCGACACGACCCCCGTAGGAGTGGCCGCCGACGGCCGAGCCTGGCCCGTCGGGAACGGCGGCTCGCCACGCGGAAACGGCATCTTCGGCTCGCCTCTTCGGGAGGTCGACCCCTACGCTCCTGATCCCGCGCAGTTCGAGGCCGGCGACGAACGGCGCCATCGACGCCGCATTTCCGCTCGCCCCGTGACCGAGGTGTACTCGGACGCCCATGGCATCAGAGTACGCGGCCACGGTCCTATGCTTCGCCGTCATGGACGATGCCGCTCGATGCGCCTGGGCCACCTCCGATCCTGGCGACGCCCGTATGCGTGCCTATCACGACGATGAGTGGGGCGTTCCGGTCGGCGATGACGTCGAGCTCTTCGAGCGTCTCGTCCTGGAGGGGTTTCAGGCCGGGTTGTCGTGGCGGACGATCCTCCACAAGCGCGACGCCTTCCGGGCCGCGTTTCGCGGTTTTGACCCGGCGCTTGTGGCGGACTTCGATGACGCCGATCTGGCGCGTCTCATGGCCGACGCCGGAATCGTCCGCAATCAATCCAAGATCGACGCCGCCATCAGCAATGCCGGCGCATTCCAGGCGATTGTGTCCGAATTCGGAACCTTCGGTGCATACCTTGGCGCGATCGTCCCGAGCCCTGCCACTCGCCTCGGACCGGCCGCGACCACGGCCGATATTCCGGCGACGACCGCGGTGTCCGACGTGTTGTCCCGAGACCTCCGCCGACGGCGCTTCCGATTCGTCGGCTCCACCATCGTCTACGCGTTCATGCAGAGTGTGGGCCTGGTTGATGACCACCTGCCCGGCTGCTTCCGGTATGAGCCCTGAGCGGCGGCGCGGTCCGAGCGGCGCGGTCCGAGCCCGGAGCGGCGGTCCGAGCCCGCGTTGTCCGCCGTGCATATCTGGATCAGAGTTCGCGGCGACGCAGGGACATCGCGGCCAACGACATGACCAGGATCATCCAGATCCCCGTCCAGACGAGAAAGCCGACGGTTGGCGGCGTCGCGGCGAAGAACGGATTCGCTTCGGCCAGGGGCTGACCCGCGGCCGCGGCAACCACGACCCCCGGCTCCAGGCCATAGATCACACCACGCCACAGGCCATCCGTCGGAAGGATCGCTCGACCGACCTGCCCGACGATCTCGAGGTTGACGCCCGGATTGTTGGCGGTGATCGCGATCCCGACGCGCTCGATGGCGCCGGCGGCCCAGGACAGCCCGTATACCACCACCGCGATGGCTCCGGCGCCGATCGGTGGCAGCCGCGTGGAGAGGAGGAGGCTGAGCGACAGCACCACGAGGCCCTCCGTCGCGAGATAGGCCAGGGGCCCGATGATCGACGGCGGCGTATAGCCCGAGACACGGCTCACCACGAGGATCGCGAGGAGTGCGGATCCGCCGCCATAGGCGACCACGACGACGGCCAGGCCCAGCCATCGACCGAGCAGGTAGGACGAGCGACGGATGGGCCTTGCCAGCAGCGCCAGGGCAATGCCCGATTCGATGTCGTTGGCGATGGCGGGCGCCCCGAGGAACGCGGCGGTCATGGCAAGCACGAAGCTGAACTGGAAGGCGATGAAGATCAGGATCTGGGAGACGCCCAGCTGGATCGTGAGCTCCTCCGTCCCGGACGCACGGGCAATCGACACGAGGCGGTCGATGCCCCAGCCGGTCAGCGCGACGGCGAGCACCGCGAGGGCCACCAGGACCCAGAGGATGCGGCGACGGGCCGCTTCGCCGATCGTCAGCCGGGCGATCGTGATCATGCGTCGACCGCCCGGTTGGCGCGGACCAGCTCGAGGAATCGCGCCTCGAGAGATTCGCGGCCGGAGGCCACTTCGTGGACCCGCACGCCCATCCCGACCAGCGCCGTGACGAGGTCGGGCACGCGCTCCTCGACGAGGTTGCCAACGAACAGGTCGCGGCCGTCGAATCGGGTCGTGCCGAACGGCTGCAGGGCAGCCAGCCCGTCGGGTTGCAGCCCCTCGACTGTGATACGCGTCTCACGAGCGCCGAGGACGTCGGCGAGTGTCCCCTCGGCGACCACGACACCACGATCGACGATGGCCAGGCGATCGCAGACCTGCTCGACCTCGGTGAGGAGGTGCGAGTTCAGGAGGATCGCTGCCCCGCGTTCGCGGGCCGCCCGGAGGATTCCGCGGACATCCATGCGCCCGATCGGGTCCAGCGCCGAGGTCGGCTCGTCGAGGATGACCAGGGCAGGGTCCCCGAGCAGGGCCACGCCGATCCCCAGGCGCTGCTGCATCCCCTTGGAGAAACCACTGACGGCAGTGTCGGCCCGTTCGACGAGGCCCACGAGCCCGAGGACGTCGTCGAAGGCGCGGCTGCGGCCAGCGCTGGGCATCCCGATCAGGTCGGCGTGGAGGCCGAGCACCTCCCGCGCGCGGAGCCACGGCTGGAAACGGAAGAGCTCCGGGAGATAGCCCACATGGCGTCGCGCCTCCCGGTCGCCCAGCGGACGGCCGAGCACCGCGCCGCGTCCGCCACTCGGCCTGGCGAGGCCGAGGAGCAGCTTGACGGCCGTGGTCTTGCCGGCGCCATTCGGGCCGAGAAATCCGAAGATCTCGCCGGCCCGCACGGTCATCGTCAGACCCGCCAGCGCCTGGACGCGGCCGTAGCGCTTGCGAAGGTCGGCGACGTCGACAACGAGACCCGGACCAGAGGTGGCGACCAAGGCGAGTTCCTTCTTCCGGTGTGGACCATGGCATCGTGCCACGCGAGCTGTCACGCCGTGCGTGGAAGCTGGGCGCATGATCTTCATCGACCGCCCCTGCTGCGACGAACCGCTGGCCATCGACTTGCCAATTGCCGATACGCTCAGCTGTGAGGCCTGCTCGACGACCTGGGAAGTGACCGACGCCGGGCCCGTCGAGGGGCAGCGCGCGGCGTAGTCCGGTGCGGCGCGCCCGGGCCGGTTCCCGGCGATACCATCGCCCGGATGGCACGACCACCCGAACCTCGGCGGGTGCGGGACCAATCCCGGTCGCCGTGCTCATGGGCCCCGCGGGCAATCACGATCGGTGCGAAACCGGACGGGCCGTGGGCCACCATCTCGGCCTTGGCCGCGGCGGCGAGCGCGGAACCCGCGAACGCGGTGGCCCTCATCTCGGCGGTCGATCGCGTCGAACTCGTCGACGTGCTGTGCCAGACCTGGCGGTATGCCGTGTTCCTCCGCGGCGCCGGGACGCACCGGCGTGATTGAACCCACCGGCGGCTGACCGGCGGTCGGTATCATGCCGACACCGCCCGTTCGGGTGACTGGAGGAGGGACCGTGGACACTCGCAAGCTCCTGGCCGAGGTCGTCGGCACGTTCATCCTCGTCGGCATGGGCTCCATGGCGATCCTGGCCACGGGTGGGATGCCCGGATCGCCCGCGCTCGTCGTGATCCCATTCGGGTTCGGGCTCGGCCTGCTTGCTGCCATCGCGGTCGGCGGCCACGTCTCCGGGGGACACTTCAACCCGGCTGTGACGCTCGGCGCCCTGCTCGACGGCCGGATCGACCTCATGGGTGCGATCGGCTACGTGGTGGCCCAGGTCATCGGCGCCATCGCCGCATCCACCATGATCCTGGCGTTATCGAGCCAGGCCGTCGTGGCCGGCACCAAGAACATGCCCGGCGTCAGCAATGGCGGCGCATTCCTCACGGAGGTCGTCCTCACGGCCATCTTCGTGGCTGTCATCCTCACGGTGACGAAGAAGGACGCCGGCCACGCGATCATCGTCATTCCGCTGACGCTGCTGGCCATCCACGTCGTCGGGATCCCGTTCAGCGGCGCGTCCGTGAACCCGGCACGCGCCCTCGGACCGGCCATCGTCTCCCTGGACTTCGCGGCCATCTGGATCTACCTGACGGCCCCGTTCGTCGGCGCGGTCATGGGCTGGCTCGTGTTCCGAACCCTGTCCCCGGAAGAGCCAGCCTAGTGTCGCTTCGGGCCCCGTCTCCGCACCGCCTCGAGGGGAGCTGTTTCACGAAGTGAGACCGGATGGGGCAATCCCGCGAGAGCCGCGCTGATCCCGCGAGGCCGGGTCTGAGCCGCGAGACCTGATGTGACCCGCGAGACCTCGTGTGACCCGCGAGACCTCGTGTGACCCGCGAGACCTGGCCTTGCCCGCGAGACCTGGTCTGACCCAGAAGGAGCTGGCCTAGAGATCGCTCGCGAGCAGGATCGCGAAGCCGCAGATCGCGAGGTTCCCGAGCACGCTCACCAGGGCCTGGAACCGGGCGGGCAGCCGGCGATGCGCCACCGCCCCGATCGCGGCGAGCGTGGTCTGCCACGAGAGCGAGGCAAGGAACGCCCCAAGCGCGAACGTGACTCGTTCCGCGGGCTCATTCGCGAGGTTCGGGACGGCCAGGACGAGCGCGGCGAAGTAGATCACGGTCGCCGGATTGAGCAATGTGAGGCCGAGGAAGCGTGCATACGTTCGGACGGCTGGCTCGGCGGTCAACGTGCTTCGACCGTCGCTTCGAGGGGTCAGCCATGCCGAGACAAGCCCGCGCAGCCCGATCCCAAGCAACACGCCGATCGCGACCACCCGGAGTGGCCTCTCGAGAGGCTCCATTGCCAGGCTGATCGCCGTGCCACCGATGACGGCAACGAGCGCGTACAGGCCGTCAGCTGAGGCTGCGCCCGCGCCGGCAGCTGCGGCGGACCGGAAGCCACGCCGGATGCCGAGGTCGAGGATCAGGATCGCGATGGCACCGACGGGGATGGCGATGGCGTAGCCGGCAAGTGCCCCGGCGATGAACGATGCCGCCACGTCAGGATCGGAGCGCGGTCCGGCGATCCGTCCGGCGGGGGCCGTCGAACCAACGCGTCTCGATGTCCCCGACGATCACGAGGCGGATGCGCCGGGAGCGATCAAGTCGAGCAGAGCGCCGATCTGGCGCCGATAGGGCGTGCCTTCGAAGGCAAGGAGCGGATGCGGCTCGAGGGCGTGCTCCTCCACCGCGCCGCCGCGCCGGATGTAGGCCACCGGAAAGATCGCCCCTTCGCCGTCGGCTTCAATGGTCATCGCGATGGCGTCCGGGCCGCTGGTGTCGAGGAAGTGCGTCAACGGCACGATCCCGTCGTCACGTATGCCGGCATCGGCGCTGACGCTCACGACGCTGGCCAGATAGGCCTTCTGGTGCCAGAGTTCCGGGGCATTGGTCGCCTCGGCGAGCACATGGTTGGCCAGGTCGGCAAGCGCGATCGCGGGCCGCTCGATCGCGACGCCGAAGTGCTCCTGAGCGAGGCGCTCGACGAGGATCCGACCGTTGTAGCGATGACCCTGGACAGCACCTGAATAGCCCGGAATCCCGTGCTTCTTGAGCCCCGACGCTCCCGACGTGATGGTTCCGCCGAAATGGATCCCGGGGACGGTGGCACTTTCCCAGAACGCCGTCTGGGCCGGGAGGCGAGCCTGTCCGAACGTCGCAACCCCAAGGTCAGGCAGGTCCTGGAGCGGGCAGGTGAAGCCCGTGGCGGCGATGACCTCATCGGCATCCACGGAAACCGGCATGCCATTGTCACTGCGCTTCAGGTCGACGCGGAGACCACCTTCGACACGGCTGATCCCGTCGACCGAGGCGCTCAGGATGTCCACGCCGCCACCCATCGCAGAGTCCTCGAATGGCTGAACGTAGCGCGCCCGGACACCCACCAGGGAGTGTGTCTCGATGGACGTCCTGGCCCGTGAGGGTGAGGCCAGCGTGATGCGGCTCGCCCATTGGAGGAGGCCCGACGCCAGCTCGAAACCCGAGTTCTGCTTGCCGATGATGAAGAGCCGCTTGCCCGCGTACGTTTCGGCCGGGCGCGTATCCGCGTAATGGACGGCATGCTCGATCCCCGGCGTAGGAGGTGAGAATGGCTCGGCGATCCCGACAGCGAGGATCAGGTGCGTGCAGACGTAGATGCCGTCTGATGTCGTCAGCGTGAAACGGGGACCTTGGGCCGTATCATCCCGGCGCGTCGATTCCCAGCGGCAGTCCTGCCGGACCTGGATCCCGGCTCGTTCTGCGAACGCCGCCAGGCTCGCCTCCATCTCGGGGCGCGACGGGAAGTCCGATGACCCATCCATGAACTCGGTCTGCATGCCTCGAAGCTCAGGCTCCGTGGCGATCAGGCTGTTCCAGTCCCAGCGCTCGAACGCGCGCGAATTGCGTTCCGCCTCGGCGTACGGCTTCGTCCAGGAGAGCAGGCGCTGGAAGAACGGCCAGCGACGAAACATGCCGCCTGGCCCATGGTCGGCGGAGAGGACCGCGTGATCGATGCCGCGGCGTCGGAGCTCATAGGCAATCTGCAAGCCGCCGGGTCCCGACCCGATGACGATGACCGGGTAGGTGCCGGGCGGATATGGGCGCACAGGGTCCGCCATGGGTTCAGCCCCGAGCGCGATTCGCGTTGCGCAGCCGTCTCGACTGCGCCTGGAGCATGCGATACGTCACCTTGGGGTGGTCGATGAGGAACGACTCGACCTCGGACCCGGGCAGGACGACGCAGCGCAGGGGTCGGACGGCCACGACATCGGCCGTTGGAGGCTCACCGAGGAGGGTGGACACCTCCCCGAAGAATTCGCCGCGACCGAGCGTCGCCCGCTGCACGGCGTCGACCAGCACCGCAGCCTCGCCGTCGAGGATGACGTAGAACGCGGACCCCGTGAGCCCCTGGCGGAGCACCCTCGATCCCTCGGCGAAGAAGGCCTCCTCAAAACGACCCGCGACGCCCAGCAACTGGGGCATCGCCAGGTCGGCGAAGAGCGTCATCCCCGCCAGTGCCTCAGCAATTTCTTCACGTGTGGCCATATCGATCGGGCTCCTCCAGCCCCGACTTCAGGGCAGGTGTCGATTGTGCATCCTCGCGCAGGTCAGCGCGCGGCACCAGTGCGGGGCAACGCGCGCCAGCGGGGTCCGCCCCCATTAACCGCGTCCTCGCGCATCGGATCACGCCGACTGGATGGCGCATGACCGTGACTGGTGCACCGTCCCGGCCCCGGTGCCTGCTGCCCGTCCCCGATGCTCCGTCCCGATCGTCCCGCCGCCTTCCCGCCGTCTCCCGCCGTCCGGCGTGATCCCGTCCTGCTGCCGGGGGCCCGTGCTGCCCCACCCCGTGGCGCCACGCTGCCCCCGTGGCGCGCGTGGCCCCCTGGGGCGCGAAATCCTGGCTGATGACCGCCCCCGGAGCACTGTCCGGGTAGGCGGCCGCGAACGGTGCCCCGCGAGCTCCCAACGGGCGCCGCTCCGCCCGGGGGAGCGAGGGTCTCGTGCGTGGCCGAGTTCAGGTCGAGCACCGACCGAGCCTAGACCGGGCACCGACCGAGCACCGAGCGCGGCCGAGCCGCACCGGAACCGGGATAGTGCTCCCCCCACGAGCATTGGCCAGGAAACCCGGCCGGGCGGAAACCGGTCGGGCCCGGGCTGGCCGCGGCCGGAGACCGGGCCGGAGACCGGGCCGGCCGGCAGTGGCAGGGCGGCCGGAGACCCGGATCGGGCCCGAAACCCGGCCGCGGGCGGGGCGGCGGCAGGACCCGGGCAGAAACCCCGCCGCGGCCGGGGCCGCGGCGGGGCCCGGGGCCGGGGCCCCGCCGTGCCAGGGCGGCGGCCGGAGACCGGACCCTTGACGCGAGCAGAATCGCAGTTCAGCATCGAGGGGAACCCAGGAGGAGCCGTGTCCCTGTCCCCGGACAATCGATCCGATCTGCTCCGTGCCTGCCCGCTGTTCCGCGGCGTGGGAGCGGAGGGCATCGCCGCGCTCGGTGCCGTCGCCACCGAGGTCTCCTTTCCGGCGGGCCACGTGATCGCACGCCAGGGCGAGATCGGTACCGGATTCTTCGTCGTCGTCGAGGGCATGGTCCGCGTCGTGATCGACGGCATGGTCGTGGCTCACCTGGGTCCTGGCGACTTCTTCGGTGAGCTGTCTGTCCTCGACGGGCGGCCACGGAACGCCCAGGTCGCCGCGGACGTGCCGACGACGTGCATGGCGATCGCGACATGGGACTTCGAAGCCACCCTCCTCGCCAACCCCGCGGTCACCCTGGCCATCCTCCGCGGCGTGGCGACACGCCTGCGCGAAGCGACCGACACCGCGCGTCATTGATGCCGACGCGCCCGGGCAGGCTCGAATGAGTCCGTCGTCGCCGGATCCGCGGACCGAGGTCGAGGGAACTCGCCTGTTCCTGTTCTCGGACATCGAAGGTTCCACCCGGATCGAGCAGGCCCTCGGGACCATGGCCTATGCGGAGATCCGCGAACGCCATCGGGCCCTGCTCCGCGCCGCGTTCAAGGCCCACGGCGGGCACGAGGAGGGCACCGTGGGCGATTCGTTTTTCGTGGTGTTTCCCACGGCCGGCGGAGCCATCGCAGCCGCCGTCGAGGCCCAACGAGCGCTGGCGGCTGAGAACTGGCCCGAAAGCGGCCGGATCCGGGTCAGGATGGGCATCAACGCTGGCCAGGCGACCTCCGCCGGTGGAAGCCTCGTCGGGCTGGCCATCAATCGCGCGGCACGAATCGCCTCGGTCGCACACGGCGGCCAAGTGCTCGTCTCGGAGACTGCGCGCGCGCTTGCCAGCGACACCCTGCCGTCCGACGTCACGCTCACCGACCTCGGGCGGCATCGGCTCAAGGACCTGCGCGAGTCCGAACATCTCTTCCAGCTGAACGCCTCCGGGCTCGAGTCCATCTTCCCGCCGCTCGCCAGCCTCGACGCCCATCCCAACAACCTGCCGACACAGCTGACCTCGTTCGTCGGGCGCGAGGACGAACTGGCTCGGGCCCTCGAACTCCTGGCGTCCAACCGGCTGGTCACCTTGACCGGGCCCGGCGGGACCGGCAAGACACGCCTCTCCCTCCAGGTTGCCGCAGCTGCCGCCGAGGACCACCCGGACGGAGTCTTCTTCGTGACCCTGGAGGCGATTCGGGATCCCGCGCTGGTCGCATCCCGGATCGGATCGGAGATCGGCCTCGCCGAGACCGGCAATCGATCGGTTCAGGAGATGCTGGTCGAATGGCTGGCCGGCAAGCGGGTGCTGCTGGTTCTCGACAACTTCGAGCAGGTGGTCAACGGCGGGCCGGTGGTCGCCGAGCTGCTTCGGGCGGCCCCGGGACTCAAGGTCCTTGCCACGTCACGGGCCGTCCTGCACGTCTCGGGCGAACAGGAGTACCCGATCCCCGGCCTGCCCGTTCCGCCCGATCCCGGAACCCTGGGAGGGTACGAGCAGGCTCGCATGCGGGCCACCGGCCCACTCGACCCGGAGCACCTCGCGACCTACGAAGCGGTCCGGCTCTTCATCGCCCGGGCGTTGTCCGTCCGCCCCGACTTCTCCGTGACCAACACGAACGCGCCGGCGGTGGCCGCGATCTGTGCCCGGCTTCAGGGAATGCCGCTCGCCATCGAGCTCGCGGCCGCGCGGATCAAGCTGCTGGCACCGGAGGCCATCCTGACGCGACTCGAGCACCAGTTGAACGTGCTGGCGGCGGGTGCACGGGACGTGCCGGCGCGACAACAGACCCTTCGCGGTGCCATCGCCTGGAGCTACGACATCCTCGATGAGTCGGAGAGGCGCCTGCTCGACCGCCTGTCCGTCTTCGCGGGCGGGTTCGAACTCGAAGCCGCGGACATGATCGGCGGACCAGCCGACGAGATCGGGGGCGATGTCCTGGACGGGTTGATGGCCCTCGCCGACCAGAGCCTGATCCGGTCCGCCGGCGCGGACCCGCCGCGGTTCTTCATGCTGGAAACCATCCGTGAGTTCGCCTCGGAGATGCTCGACCAGCGGCCGGATGCGGCGGCGATCCGGGCTCGGCACACGAGCTGGTACCTGGACCTGGCCGAGTCCGCCGCTCCTGAGCTGTCAGGCTCGAACCAGCGAGCCCTGCTGGAACGCCTCGAGCGTGAACACGACAACATCCGCGCGGTCCTCGATCGGGCGCCCCTCGTCGGGGATGGTGCCTGTGCCATCCGCCTTGCCTTCGCCATGTGGCGCTTCTGGCAGAAACGTGGCCATCTCTACGAGGCGCGCCGGCGCCTCGAGGCGATCGCCGCGGCGCCATGGTCCCAGGAGGATCCCGTCCTTCGCGCCCGGCTCATGGAGGCACTGGGTGGCGTCTACTGGTGGCAGGCCGACCTGACGAAGATGAAGGAGGCCTATGTCGAAGCACTGGGCATATGGCGGGGCCAGGGCGACCGGACGGAGATCGCCAACGCGCTCTACAACTACTCCTTCTCGTTTGCCGTCAGCCCCGATCCGAAGCAGGACCCCAGGAGTGCCGATCCCGGCGGTCTCGGCGCGCAGGCCCTGGCCGAGGCGCTCGCGCTCTATGAGGAGATCGGCGACCTCCGAGGGCAGGCCAACGTGTTGTGGGCGATGGGCAACCGGGCCTATTTCCGCGCGGAGGACGGCAACGGCAGGGCCCATTTCAGCAACGCGCTGGACCGCTTCCGCCAGGTCGGCGACGTCACCATGGAGGCATGGTCGCTGCACATGCTCGGGAGTGCCGTGTTGCGGCTTGGCGAGGTCGAGGAATCACGATCCATCCTCCACCACGCCCTTCGGCACTTCTACGACGCGAGCGATGCCTCCGGCATGGCCCTGGTCTTCGACGATCTCTCGGCCCACGCCGTGGCGGAGGTCGACCTGTCCCGGGCGGCCCGCCTACGCGGAGCCGCACGGCGACTGACCGCCGCAACCGGAGCCCAACTCGCCGGTTTCGTGGACGAGCAGCTTGCGTTCCATGACCGGCCCGCGGTCGCGCAGCAACTCACGCCGGAGGAACTGGCTCGCCACACGACCGAAGGGGAAGCGATGACTCTCGATGAGGCGGTCGCCTATGGGTTGGGGATCAGTCTCGATGAACTCGCCACCAGCCCACACGCGGCCGGCTGACGCGGCTACGATGAAGGCCTTGCCGATCCTCGCGCCGATCCTCGCGCCGATCCTCGCGCCGATCCTCCGCATTGTTCCGTTTCGCTGCACCTGACGTTCCTGCCGAACCGGAAGCGACCCGATCCGCGGAGGATGCCGGGCCCCGACCGGCCCGGCGAGCGTTCCAGGAGATCTTCATGGACAACGCCTCCGTGACCCCGATCCGCCTCGTCATCCGGACCAGCGCACCGTGCATCGCACATGGCAATACGTCGTTGATCAGGAGCGGGTCGAGGAGTGGTTCACGGCGGCAGGCGGTCGTCGGTTCGGTCGACGCGCCGTGCCGCCTGGACTTCGGCGACGGTGGCGCCGTCGAGGGCTCGATCGTGGCCCTGGAGCCGGGGCGCCGTTTCGCCCATCGGTGGGCGTCGATCGATGCCGAACCGCGACAGGAGACCCTCGTTGCGTGGACCCTGACCCCGCTCGACCCGGAGGGTACGGAGATCGAGCTGGTCCATGGGGGCTGGGATGAAGCCGGCGCCGGCGGCGCGCAGCGGGACGACCGCGAGGCCTGCCGGTTCGACTTCCTCGATGATCTGCGAGATGACCTCGAGGAGGCGCCGGGCTCGTGACCGTTTCGGGCCTCCTCCGGGCGCCGCAGCGCTTCGCGGACAACTACCGCGGCTTCCAGCCGGATGCACGGCGGTTCCTTCTCGTGACGCTGGTGGGTGGCGCCGCCCTGAGTCTGTGGTGGATCGACTTCAACCTCTACCTCGCGTCCCTGGGCTTCGATGCCTCGCGCATCGGCATCATCGCGACGGCTGGTTCCGTGGCTTCGGCCGCGGCGGCATTCCCGGTCTCGGCCTGGTCGGACCGGATCGGCCGGCGCCTCGTCATGGTGGCGGGCACCCTGGCGAGCATCGTGGCGGTGATCGGCATGATCCTGACTCCGGACGCCATGGCGATCCTGATCCTCGCCGCGCTGTTCGGCGCCGGCAACATGGCCTTCCAGGTCGTCGGCGTACCCTACATGTCGGAGCACTCCGAGCCAGGCCATCGGAGCGAGCTGTTCGCGCTCCAGTTCGCGATCTCCAATGCCACGAACATCGTTGCGGCTGCCCTCGGCGGCGTGGTCGCCCGGACGATCGCCGACGGGCTGGGGTTCCTGCCCGACGGCCCCGACACGTACCGGATCATCCTGGTCTTCATGGCCGTGCTTCTCCTTGCGGGCCTGGTCTTCGTCCTGCGCCTGTCGGATGACCGGCCGTCCGTCCTGCGAACGCGGCGACTCCTTGCGGCCGGGGAGCCGGCGGCCTTCCGTACGATCCGCTCGAGCGAGTGGTCGATCGCGAGGTTCGGGCTGACCGTGCGGGATCGGCGGACGTTCTTCCGCCTGCTCCTTCCGGGCCTGCTGATCTCGATCGGCGCCGGCCAGGTGATCCCCTTCCTGAACCTGTTCGTCCAGACCAAATTCGGGCTCGACCTCGCCGCGCTGAACGGCGTGTTTGCCGTGACGAGCATCGGGACGATGCTCGCGATCCTCTACCAGCCGACCATCGCCCGACGATTCGGCCGCCTGCGCTCGGTGATCCTCGTCCAGGGCGCCAGCATTCCGTTCCTGATCGTCCTGGGCTTCAGCCCCGTGCTGTGGATGGTCATCGCGGCGATGGCGGTGCGCAATTCGTTGATGAACGCCGGTAACCCCATCTTCAACGCCTTCGCCATGGACCAGGTGAGCCAGGCCGAGCGGGCGACGCTGGCTGCGGCGATGTCGCTGATGTGGTCCATCGGTTGGGTCATCGCGGGTGCGTACTACTCCGTCGTGCACGCGGCCCTGGGATTCGACGCCGGCTATATGGTCAATTTCGCGACGATCATCGTCCTGTACACCGTCGCGACCTGGCTGTACTGGTTCTGGTTCAGGGACGCCGAGCCACACCTGATCGAGCCCGATTCGGCACCGGCGTCGGAGGCGGTGACGGACTAGACTCCGCCCATGACGGCAGAAGCGTCCCCGCGCGAGAAGACCGGGATCCCGAAGAACCCGGGCCGCGCCGACCTCGGCATGAAGGCGACGCTGCTGTTCCCGAATCGCGAGATCGTGGAGCAGTTCTACGTCCCGCTCATCTACACGGCCTGCCGGACCTGCTACTCGGAGCTTCCGCCGGAAGAGATCTTCCGCCGGGCGACCGAGGGGGAGATCGAAGTCGCCAAGATGCAGCGGCTCATCAACGGCGTCATTGAGTCCGGGCACGGCAGCACCATCGAGCACATCGTCTTCACGTTCGGGATCAGCGGCGTCTCGCGGACGCTTTCGCACCAGCTCGTTCGTCACCGGGCGGGCGTGGCGTTCGACCAGCAGAGCCAGCGCTACGTGACCTACAAGCAGGCGGCCACCATGCTCCCGCACTCGATCGCCGGCGCCGACCCGGAGATCCGGGCACGGTACGAGGATCAGGTCGAGGACTCGATGAAGCTGTACGGCGACCTGGTCGGCGCGGGCATTCCCGGCGAGGATGCCCGGTTCGTGTTCCCCAACGGGACCCGGACCAATCTCGTGATGACCACGAACCTGCGGGCCCTCATCCATATGTCCGGCCTGCGTCTGTGCACGATGGCCCAGTGGGAGATCCGCCGACTCTTCCAGCTGGTCCGGCACGAGATCTTCAGCGTCAGCCCGTTCCTCGGCTCATTCCTGGCACCGAAGTGTGTCGCCCTCGGCTACTGCGACGAGATGAACAACCGGGACGAACACTGTCCCATCCGTCCCCACAAGGATCGCGTGCTCGAGGCCTGGGCCGACAAGGCCAGGGCCGCCCGGGCGGAAGGACGCGAGCTTCCGGTCCAGTCGTGAGAATCCGGCTCCAGTTCGATCGGATCGGGCCGGGCGTCGAGATCGGGCCACATCGGCATGGCATCGAGACGATCGTCTATGTCGCCGGAGGCGAGCTGATCTTCGAGCACGGCGAGGCGCTGGAACGGAGGGCGGTCGTCCGGGTAGGGGACGTCCTGTACGAGGCGCCGGCCGAGCACCACCTCATCCGGAACGAGGGCACCATTGACGCCCTGGCCCTCCTCGCGTCGACGGATCCCGACCCACGCCGCATCGGGACCATGCTCCGGCGCTGGGAATCCGACGATGAGCCGGTTCGTCGAGGCACCGACGCCTTCGTGATCGAAAGGGGTGGGTTCCGGCGCCGCCGGATTGCCGGGCCCGGCGATTTCGGGTCGGCGGCGTTCATGGTCGAGGAAGTCGAGGTCGCGCCGGGATCCGTGGACGAATGGCATCGACACCCGCGATCTGAGCATGCCATGGTCGTCTTCGAGGGTCGGGGCGTCGTCACCGTCGGCGATGAGACCGAGACACTCGAGCCGCTCAAGGGCATCCGCATCGAGGACGGCCAGCCGCACCGCGTCGAGAACACTGGCCGCACCACCCTTCGCTACTACGTCTGCGCCTCGCCGGGGCTCGATCCGGTCGAGGATCGAGAGACCGCGGCGGCACCCCGCCGTCGAACGGACGCCTGAGGACCGAGGCCGGGCCAGCAGGGGCCTGGGCCAGGGCAGGGCCAGGTACCGCGAAAGGCCGGCGACACGCGGGGGCATGGGCCAGGAGCGGGTCGGCCGCGAACCGGCGAATGGCAGGCCACGGGGGCGCTGGGCCAGGAGCCAGGTCGGCCGCGAACCGGCGAATGGCAGGCCACACGGGGGCGCTGGGCAGGGGCAGGGTCGGCCGCGAACCGGCGAATGGCAGGCCACACGCCGGGGGCCGGCCTGCGATCCATCAGGCAGGACCGCGTCGTGGCTCAATGGCTCACCGCTACATACGGCGCCGTCGCCGGTCACGAGCGAGTGCCTGCGAGGTCGACGACGGCCCGAGGCCAGCCCGACGCCCGAAGTGCGGTGAGACAGAGGCTCTGGGCTTCTGTCACCCGACGGAAGTACTGACATCGGGATGCCGGTCACGTCCCTCCGGGCGACCAGCCCGGGGACGGGACACGAAGGTCAATCGCGGCCGGGCAACGAAGCGCCCGAAGCGACCGGTCCGAAACGAATTCCCCTTGATGTGATCTCGGTTCCTACGTCACGTGACGGCCCCTTCGGGCAAGACCAAATCTACCGCCGGCCTCCAGGCCGGGCAATACGGTTATCCACGAACATCCAGACGGGCTCCTGAGTCGTGTCCACGAAGTGCTCAACCCCTGTGGACGACGCGTGGATAACCGGGGTTGGCGTTGCGTGCCCGCCTTCAGGCGCAGATGCCACCTGCCGCGAGTGCCTGTGCCGGCGGGTCAGGTGCCCGAGGGTGCGGAAGCTGGTCGGCCGACGGCATACGTCGCACTTGACACCCGCAGCCACCATTTACGAGCCGGCGTCGTAGTACGTACCGATTCCCGTGCGGTGCCGTCTCGAACACGATCGCGCTGAGCACGAATCGAAGGTAATGGCCGTCCGATCGACCCTCGTTTCCGTCCTTACCACGAACCGGGATCGTATTTGCGCCCACCCCGTGCGGCCCCGTGCGGCGAAGTGCCTCCGCCCACCCCGTGCGGCCCGCGCAACGCCGTGCGGCGAAAGTGGCTCCGCCCGCCCCGTGCGGCCCCGTGCGGCGAAGTGGCTCCGCCCACCGGCGCAGCCAGGCACTCGGCCTCCGCGGCAGCCAGTCAGCCGCCGACGGCGAACATCTCCACGCGTGGCAGGCGGCTTGTTGCGTCCGTTCGCAGTTCCGAGTAGCGGTCCGTTCGAGCCGACCAGATGCTCTCGAGCAGGTCTCGCAGGTCGGCGTCCGAGGCGCCGCCCCGCAGCGGTGCCCGCAGATCGGTGCCCTGGGCGCTGAACAGGCACGTGTAGAGCTTGCCCTCCGCTGACAGCCGGGCACGGGTGCAGTCGCCGCAGAAGGGCTGGGTCACCGAGGCGATCACCCCGACTTCACCCGAGCCGTCGCGATATCGCCAGCGGCTGGCGACTTCGCCTCGATAGCTCGACTCGGCCGCTTCGAGCGGCATCTCGGCGTCGATGGCCGACACGACCTGGGCCGCCGACAGGACGTCGTCGAGCCGCCACCCGTTGGTCGTCCCGACGTCCATGTACTCGATGAACCGAAGGATCAGGCCCTCGTCACGAGCCCATCGCGCCATCGGCACGATGCTTACCTCGTTCTCCCCCTTCTTCACGACCATGTTGACCTTGATCGGGGCCAGCCCGGCATCGCGCGCGGCCGCGATCCCGTCGAGAACCCGCGCGACCGGGAAGTCGACGCCGTTCATTCGTCGAAAGATCTCGTCGTCGAGGGAGTCGAGCGAAACGGTGATGCGGTTGAGGCCGGCTTCGGCAAGGGGTCGGGCAAGGGCGCGGAGGGCGGAGCCGTTGGTCGTCAGCGTCAGGTCGACCCGGTCGCCCTCGGGCGTCCGAAGGCCGGCGAGCATCGCGATCAGATCCGGCAGCGCCTTGCGGATCAGTGGCTCGCCACCGGTGATCCTGAGCTTCTGGACACCCAGGCCCACCGCCAGCCCCGCCAGCCGATGGATCTCTTCATAGGTCAGGACCTCGGAATGCGGCAGGAACGCGTAGTCCCGCCCGAAGACCTCCGCCGGCATGCAGTAGGTGCAGCGGAAATTGCATCGATCGGTGACAGAGATCCTGAGGTCACGCAGGGCCCGACCTCGCGTGTCGATGAGGCCCGGGCGACCGTCGAAGGCCGTCGGCTCGGGAGGCGGGGGGGACGCGCCGGGGTGCATGGCGTCGATCCTACTTCGCCCTGGAGATCCACGAAGCCACGGACATGACGCGCGGAGGCGATCGTGCCGGTACCTCCGGGCCAACCACACGGTACGACTGGCCCACTGCCGGGACGCACCGCCACGGACCACCATGCCCGAAGCGGACCTGCGAACCCTGTGCGAGGACGATGACTCATGGCCACGACCGATCAACGTTCCGGATTCAGGCTCCCGTGGGCCACGGATTCGCTCGCCGACCCGGCCCGTGACCCGGAGCCGGAGACGACCGAACCAGCCAACCTGAACGAGGACGACGTGCCGAACGCTTCTGACTCCACGATCGCCGCCGCCGATCCGCGGGACGAGGCGTGGCCGGCGAGCGATGCGTCGCGCGGAACGATCACCTCCGAGGCGGCCTCGTCACGGGAGACTGCCGAGGTCCATGCGCCCGCGCGGCCGCCGAACCCGCTCGTCGCGGGACTCATTCGAGCGATGCGCGAGGCAGCCGAGGCAGCCCGGAAGGAAGCTCTCGACGCCGTCGCCCAGACGGCGAAGCAGCGCACCGACGATATCCAGGCCGAATCCGCCAACCAGAACGCAGAGATCCGGCGCGCCGGGGATGCCGATGTCGCCGAGATCCGCGAATGGTCGAAGGCTCGGATGGCCCGGCTCCGCGAAGAAACGGAGCAGCGCATTGCCGATCGGCGCCGGCGCCTCGACCTCCAGTGCGAGGACCACGCTGCCCGGATCGAGCACCGGATCGAGTGGGTCCAGCAGTCGGTCGCCGGGTACGAATCACGCATGGAGGCGTTCTTCCAGACCCTCATGGCCGAGGCCGATCCGGCCCGCCTTGCCGGGTTTGCCGAGCAGATGCCCCAGCCGCCCGATCTGACGGATG
>JACPOR010000031.1:16624-17673 GCA_016191425.1 Chloroflexota bacterium | reverse complement strand
GCCCGCCTGCGGTTCTTCTTCCCGGAGGCGACGCAGTCCTTCCGCTCCGTCGTGGAGTGCCTGCGGCGCTCCTACGAAGAGGGGACGCGACGGGCGCAGGGCACACCCACCCCGAAGGCCGCCGAGCGGCTTCCCTACTACCGGCAGACGACGGACGAGGTCCTGCGGCGGATCGAGGCGGAGCTTGCACGTCAGGCGCCGGCGGGGGGCGCGGAGCGTGGGGGTGCCGGGGGCGGGACGGGGGGACGGCCCCGGAGCGGGACGCGCGCCGGAATGGGGGCGAGACGGGACCCCGCCGGACGGCGGCGGGCCCCGGAGCGGGACGGGACGGGACCCCGCCGGACGGCGGCGCGCCCCGGAGCGGGACGGGACGGGACCCCGCCGGACGGCGGCGCGAGCCTCGAGCGGGACGGGAGGGGGCCGGACGGCGGCACGGCCCCGGGGACGGGACGGGACCACCCCGGACGGCGGCACGGCCCCGGGGACGGGACGGGCCGGGGGAAAAACAGGGCGGCTACACCTCAGGGCGCGGTGGTTCCCTCCCGGCCGAAGTCATCGGCGAGCCGAACCACGTCGTCGAGCTCCGGCGTCGACACCTCCATGATCTCGCAGCGGTCGATGGCCGTGAATCGGTGGCGTCGACCGGTCTGGATGTGGGCGTCGTCACCGGGTCGAAGCTCGTGGTTCTCGTCCATGCCGTCGTCGTTCTCCAGGGTCAGCAGGAGCGTTCCCGAGAGCAGCCGGATCCATTCGTCCTTGACCTCGTGGCGTTGGTAGGACAGCCGCCGGCCGGCCTCGATGACCAGGATCTTGGCGACATAGCGATCCGTCTGCGCCCAGATCAGCTCGTGCCCCCACGGCTTGTCGACCCGGCGCGAACCATCGTGAGTGTGCGTCACCGAACCCACGCTCAGTTGCCGCGAACCAGCCGCTCGCCGGAGACGAGCATCGCCTCGCGGAGCTCGGCCGAGGTCGCTTCGGTGTAGATCCGGAGCAGCGGTTCGGTGCAGGACGCGCGAATCAGCAGCCAGCTGCCGTCGGCCACGAAG
>JACPOR010000031.1:0-16555 GCA_016191425.1 Chloroflexota bacterium | reverse complement strand
CCACGAAGAACTTCATCCCATCGTTCGTGGTCAACACCTGCGTCCCGGTGACGGCCTGGCCCGCCAACTCGGTCGGAGGCTCGTCCCGGAGTCCCACGAGGACGTGCCGCTTCACCGCGTCGTACTCGGCCCGGTCGAAATGAACATCGATACGCCGGTAGAAGGACGGGCCGGCGAGCTCGTGGAAGTGGGCCAGCATCTTCGAGACCGGCCACATCCCGCGGGCACGTTCCCGGAGGAACAGGTCGAGGAGCAAGAGGTCCGCGTAGATGCCGTCACGCTCCGGAAGGTGCATCCCGAAGCCGAAGCCGCCGCTCTCCTCGGCGCCCATCATCGCCCCGGTCTCGATCATCTTGGGGCCGATGTACTTGAAGCCGACGGGTGTCTCGTAGACCTCGATTCCGAAGTGCTTCCCGAGTCGCGCGGCCATCGACGTGTTGTTCACGGAGATGGCCACCGGCTCGCGCAGACCCCGATGCTCCGCGAGGTAGTACATCAGGAGGCCGGTCACCTCGAGCTGGTGGATGAAAGTGCCCCGCTCGTCGGCCGCACCGGCCCGATCGGCATCGCCGTCGAGCAGCAGGCCCATGTCGTAGCCACCTCCAGCCAGGATGCCGAGAGCCTCGTCGACGTTCGGCCGGATCGGTTCCGGGTTGACCCCGCCGAAGTACGGGTTCCGTTCCAGGTGGATCTCGTTGATCCGGATCTTCCCGCCCCCGAGAAGGCGACTCATCCACCCGGATCCGGCACCCCACATCGGCTCGACGAGCACGCTCGCGTCGGCCGCCTTGAGCGCATCGAGATCGAGTGTTCGCCGGACGTAGCGCTCGTACCCCTCGAACGGGTCGAACCGCTCGAAGAGGCCGACTGCCTCAGCGTCGGCGATCGGCCGGCGCGGCAGCACGACCGCACCGTTGGCGGCAATGCCGGCCTCGATGACCTTGAGCATGTCGGGACCTGCCGCCGAGCCGGTCGGCGACTTCACCTTGAACCCGTTGTCTGTCCAGGGATTGTGGCTGGCCGTGATGACGATCCCAGCCGAAGCGCCGCGTTCGAGGACTTCGTACGAGCTCATCTGCGTCGGGACGGCCGTGGCTGAATAGGCGACCGGGATGTCATTCGCCAGGAGCACCTCGGCCGCCGCGATCGCGAACTGCTCAGACGCAAATCGCCGGTCATAGGCGATGACGACGCCGCGCGCCTGTTCGCCCCGTTCCACGACGTAGCGGGCCACGCCATCGGCGCAGCGGCGCACCGCGTCGAACGTGAAGTCCTCGGCGATACGGGCGCGCCAGCCGTCCGTGCCGAACACGATCCGGGTCGGCGCCAGGGCGTCGGTCACGAGGGTTCCTCCCAGCGGCGAACTCGATCCACGAGCGCCTCGACGATAGTGCGATCGGGCGCGGCGCCACGAAGCAGGGCCGTCGGCGTCGTTGCGAGGATACCCCGGGGACCAGGTTCCACGACGAGGCGCCCGCTCACCCGTTCGACGAGGAGATCGTCCGGCAGCACGTCGGCCGGCTCGTTGGCCTGGATCACGCGTCCTGTGGCGTTCGCGCCAAGCGCTGCGAGAAGGGCGGTCCAGGAACCGAGGTCGCTCCAGCCGACGTCCATCGCCGCCATGACGACGCGTCGATCGTGGGCTGCGCTCTCCATGACCGCATGGTCGATCGAGATCGATCGGGCCTGTTCGTAGGCATTGATCATCGCGGCCTCGCTGCTGCCCACCGAACCGAGGAGGGTCACGAGGCCCGTATACCGCTCGAGCGCGTCACGGATCGCGCGGCGGCGCCAGAGGAAGATCCCGGCGTTCCAGGCCACCGCCGGCTCGTGGAGCAGCTCCGCTGCCCGGTCCCGGCTGGGCTTCTCCTCGAACGCCCGGAGGGGATAGGCGCGGAGGTCGCCCACCTTGGCGCCTCGCTCCACGACGGGCAGCAGGTACCCATATTCCGTCGCTGGCCGATCGACCGCTATCCCGAGCGTGACGAGCGGCGAATCGACCTCGAAGGCTCCTCCGGCGAGTCGCGCCGCCCCGGCGAGGACCCGGCGAAACACCCCCTCACGGTCTGGCGCGATGAGATGATCGGCCGGCAGGACGCACATCACGTCGTCCTCGTCGCGCTCGATGAGGACGGTCGCAAGGGCGATCGCCGCTGCGGTGTTTCGGCCAACCGGCTCGGAGATCACCCGGACGCCCGGACACTGCGTCCGGACCAGGCTGCCATAGCGTCGATCCGTGACGACCGTCACGTCGCCTGTCGTGAGGCCCAGCTCTGCGTGGCCGACCACCCGCGCCACCGTCCGCTGTAGGAGGGAGTCTTCGCCCAGGAGCGGCAGAAACGGCTTGGGCGTCTCGGGCCGGCTGAGCGGCCAGAGGCGCGTACCGCCCCCCCCGGCCAGAATCACCACGTACATGGTCGGCATCGTACAAAACGCCGATGGACGCCTGGGGTCGGACCTAGCGGGCGACGCTCAGGTCCGGATCGGGCAGGCCCGCCTGCGACGCAAGCAGGGCCGCCTTGTCGATCCGCTCCCACGGCAGATCGAGATCGACACGGCCGAAGTGGCCGTAGGCGGCGGTCTGCCGGTAGATCGGCCGGCGCAGGTCGAGTGCGGCGATGATCGCGGCGGGGCGAAGATCGAACGACCGCGCGATCAAGGTTTCGATCTGCTTATCAGGAACGTGATTCGTGCCGAAACTCTCGATCGAGACGGACAGGGGATGGGCGATCCCGATGCCGTAGGCAATCTCGATCTCGAATCGATCCGCCAGACCGGCCGCCACGACGTTCTTGGCCACCCAGCGGGCCGCATAGGCACCCGAGCGATCCACCTTCGTCGGATCCTTGCCGGAGAACGCCCCGCCCCCGTGGCGGGCCATGCCGCCGTACGTGTCCACGATGATCTTGCGGCCTGTCAGTCCGGCATCGCCCATCGGTCCCCCGGTGACGAATCGGCCCGTCGGGTTGACGTGCATCACGGGATCGCTCGAGCGGAGTTCAAGCGGGATCGTCGGCAGGATCACCGACTCGACGATGTCGTCGTGGAGGCGCTCCATGCGGACATCGGGATCATGCTGCGCCGAGAGCACCACCGTCCTGACCCGAACGGGCCGCCCACGCTGGTACTCCACGGTCACCTGGGTCTTGCCGTCCGGCCGAAGGTACGGGAGCTGGCCGCTCTTTCGGGCTTCGGCCAGCCGGCGGGCCATGCGGTGAGCGAGCGCGATCGGCAGGGGCATGAGCTCGGGGGTCTCGCGACAGGCGAACCCGAACATCATCCCCTGGTCCCCGGCGCCGAGCTCGCGGACCTGGACCTTCTCGCCGCGGACCTCGATGGCGGCATCGACGCCCTGGGCGATATCGGGCGACTGTTCCTTGACCGAGACCAGCGTCCCGCACGTCTCGTAGTCGAAGCCGTAGTCGGAGCGGGTGTAGCCGATCTCCCGGACCGTCTCTCGGACGATCGACTGGAAGTCGATGTAGGTCTCGGTCGAGATCTCGCCGAGGACCATGACGAGACCGGTGGTCGTGGCCGTCTCGCAGGCGACCCGCGCCTCCGGATCCTCCGCGATGATGGCATCCAGGATCGCGTCGCTGATCTGGTCGCACATCTTGTCCGGATGGCCCTCGGTCACCGATTCCGAGGTGAACAGGTACTCGGAAGCATCGACGATGCTGGTCACGCGCTCACCTCTGCCATGGACGCGAGCGTAGCACGAGGCGCCGCCGATAGACTTCCGCGGATAGGCCGCCGCCGATGGGCCGCCGCCGATGGGCCGCCGCCGATGGGCCGCCGCCGATGGGCCGCCGCCGATAGACTTCCGCGGATGGACCTCACCGACCTCGAGCACGCCCGAGCCCTTGACCGGGCCGATCCGCTCGGCGAGTTTCGAATGCGCTTCACGATCCCGGATCCCGAGGTCGTCTACCTCGACGGGAACTCGCTCGGCCGGCCGCCTCGGGCAGCCCTCGAGGCGCTCCGGCGTGTCACCTCCGAGGAGTGGGCGACGGAGCTCATCCGGGGCTGGGGGCACTGGCTCGACGCCCCGCTCCGCGTCGGCGACCTGCTCGCCCCGCTGATCGGGGCCCGCAGCGGCGAGGTCGTCGTGACCGATTCGACCACGGTCAACCTCTTCCGGGCCGCGTCGGCAGCTCTCGACGCCAGGCCGGAGCGCCACGCGATCGCCATCGCGACCGAGGAATTCCCAACCGCCCGCTACGTCGTGGAAGGGCTGGCCGCCGCTCGTGGCCTGGAGATCCGCTGGTTGCCGGAGCATCCCATCGAGGGGCTCGCGGTCGCGGAGATCGATCGCGTCGCGGACGAGGACCTCGCCCTGATCGTGCTGTCGCAGGTGAACTATCGCTCGGCCGCGATCGCTGACCTCGCTGCCATCACGGCCCGAGCCCGCGAAGCTGGAGCCCTGGTTCTCTGGGATCTGGCCCACAGCGCGGGCGCCATCCCGATCGACCTGACGGCGGGATCCGCCGATCTCGCCGTCGGCTGCACCTACAAGTACCTCAACGGCGGGCCGGGTGCGCCCGGCTACCTGTACGTCCGCCGCGAGCTCCAGGACGAGTTCCGACCGCCGATCCAGGGCTGGTTCGCGCAGGCGGAGCAGTTCGAGATGGGTCCGCGCTTCGAGCGCGCCGCCGGCATTGCCGGCTGGCTGGTCGGCACGCCCGGCATGCTCGGCCTCGCAGCCGCCGAGGTCGGCATCGCCCTGTCCGCCGAGGCAGGCATCGACCGGATCCGGATCAAGGGCATGATCGACGGCCAGCGGTTCCACGCGATCTCGCTCCTCGATGCCTGGCTCGCACCGCGTGGGTGCACCCTCGGTTCGCCACGGGATCCGGGCCGGCGTGCCAACCACGTCGCCATCGTCCATCCCGACGCGCGCCGTCTGACTGCCGAGCTCATGGCCAGGAGCGTGATCGCGGACTTCCGGGCGCCGAATTCCATCCGGATCGGGTTGTCGCCGCTGTCAACGTCGTTCGAGGAGGTCCATCGCGGACTCGCAAGTCTGCGGGAGCTGCTCGACGCCTGAGCCGGTCAGGCGCCGGAGGCTCGATCCTCGTCGATGAACGTGACAGCGAGCGGCTCGATGGCATCCGCGGGCGTGAAGCCGAAGATCTGGCCGTAGAAGGACAGTTCGGCGCCGACCGACCGGATGATCGCCTCCCGACCCCGGAAGCCGTGATCCTCACCAGGGAACAGGATGAAGGCGTGGGGCACGCGTTGTTCCCGGAGCGCGGCCACGATCCGCTCGGCTTCCGCCGGCGGAACGACGCGATCGTCGGCGCCCTGCTGGACGAGCACGGGCGCCACGATCCGGTCTGCGTGGAGGGCCGGCGAACGGTCGAGATAGCGCTGCCTCGTCTCGGGCCACGGCCCGACCATCGTTTCCAGGTAGCGAGACTCGAACTTGTGCGTGTCCTTCACGAATGAGCGGAGGTCACCGATCCCGAAGAGGGTCGTCCCGGCAGTGAAGGTCCGACGGAAGGCGAGCGCCGCGAGAGTCGTGAATCCGCTCGCGGATCCACCACGAATGGCCAGCCGGGCCGGGTCGGCGAGACCCTGGGCCACCAGCCACTCGGCACCCGCGACGCAGTCGTCGACATCGACGATCCCCCATTCGCCATTGAGCGACCGGCGGTACTCGCGACCGTAGCCGGTGCTCCCGCCATAGTCGACGTCGAGCACGGCAAAGCCTCGACTCGCGAACAGCTGCATGGTCGTGGTCCAGCCGCTGAACGCGGCCGAGGTTGGACCACCATGAGATGTCACCACGAGCGGCGGCAGCTCGCCGTCGGGTGCCCTGAACCGCGCGTTGTGCGGTGCGTAGTAGTTCCCCCGCGAGATGCGACCGCCGGTCGACGGGAATTCGATGTGGCGCGGGATCGAGACGTCGGCCGGATCAGGTTGCAGGGGCGACGCGACCCGGAGCACGTCGACATCGCCCGTTGCCGTGTCGAAGGCAATGACGCGGGCGGGCTCGGTCGGCGAGACGACACGCATGACCGCCACCGAACCGTCGATCGAAACCGATCCGATCTCGGTGTACGGGAGGTCGAGCGTCGTGGACGAGCCATCAGGCCCCACCCGGTAGAGCCGATCGCGACCGCCGCTCCGACCGATGGCGAGGATTGCGCCATCGGGCAGGAAGCCGTATTCGGCATTCCCGAACACCCACTCCGGCGAGGCGAACTCAACCTCCATCGCGGCGATCGGTTCGAGACGGCCATCCACGACACGCTGGAGGTTCATCCAGCCATCGGGCTCGGCCACGAAATGGAGGACGCCAGCCGGGGACCAGCGTGGTTGGCTGATCCAGTCGGACGCGCTTCCGGCCACGGTCTCCGCCGTGCCGATGGACCCGTCCGCGGCGATCGATGCCATTCGGAGGACCGTGCCGTCCCACGGCAGGTTGGGATGACGCCATTCGAGCCAGACGAGGTGACGTCCGTCCGGTGAGAGCCGGGGCGCGGCGTAGAAGTCGGCGCCGGCCGCGATCACCGACACGGCGCCCGTGGCGAGGTCGATGGCCACCAGCTCATTGACCCACTCCCCGTGAGCGGCAACGACATCGGGCTCGTGGTCCTCCCGGATGGCGTACACGCGCCCGCGGGGAGCGTCGTGATCCAGGTCGGCGAAGCGCCACTGCCGATCAGGCGTGAGCGGAACGAGCACTTCAGGCTCAACGACGCGATGGAGCCGGCCCGTCATGAAGTCCGAGACGATCACGAGGTCGCCCGAGACGAGCGTCGCGGCACCGCCGTACTCGTGGACGCGGCAGCGAGCATTGAAGCCCGCGGGTGTCAGCCGAATCAGCGATCCGTCCGGGTCCCGACGAACCAGCACCTGGCGGCCGTCCTCGTCCGGGCGACCCTCGAGCCACCAGCACGTGCCGCCCGCGCGGCGAACCTCGCTGATGAACACCACGCCGTCGATGAGGCGCTCGATGGCGTACGGCGACAACCAGCTACCGAAGGGTGCGACCGTCAACTCGTTCATGGCTACGTTCCCTGCCGCCACGAGGCGACGTAGGCGACCTGTTCCGGGGTCATCGAATCGAGGGTGATGCCCATCGCCGCGATTTTCAGGCGGGCGACCTCGACATCGATCGCCTCGGGCACGACGTACACCTGGGGCGCCAGTTCCGCGTGGTGCCCGGCCGCGTACTCGACGGCCAGGGCCTGGTTGGCGAAGCTCATGTCCATGACCGCGGCGGGATGGCCTTCGGCGGCACCGAGGTTGACGAGGCGCCCCTCCGCGATGAGGTGGATGCGCTTGCCGCCGATCTCGAATTCCTGGACGTTCTCGCGGACCTCGCGGACATGGCCCTCGGCCATCGTCCGGAGCGCGGCGAGATCGAGTTCCGCGTCGAAATGCCCGGAGTTCGCCAGGACCGCGCCATCCTTCATGACCTCGAAATGCTCGCGGCGGAAGACGTTGACGTTGCCCGTCGCCGTGACGAACAGGTCGCCCCAGGCGGCTGCCTGGGCAGCGGTCATGACCTGGAACCCGTCCATGAGCGCCTCGAGCGCGCGGACCGGATCGACCTCGATCACCGCGACATGCGCGCCGTGCCCGTCCATCCGCGACGCGATTCCGCGGCCGACCCACCCATAGCCGGCCACGGCGACGTTCCGGCCGGCGATCAACAGGTTCGTCGCCCGAATGATCCCGTCGACGGTCGACTGGCCGGTTCCGTAGCGGTTGTCGAAGAGGTGCTTTGTCAGCGCCTCGTTGACCGCGATCACGGGATAACCGAGGGCTCCGTCGGCGGCCATGGCGCGGAGCCGGATCACGCCCGTTGTCGTCTCTTCGGTCCCGGCGAGGACATCCTTCACCTGATCGGGTCGCTCCTGGTGGAGCAGCGAGACGAGGTCACAGCCGTCGTCCATCGTCATCTGCGGTCGCGAATCGGCCACGGCGTTCAGGTGGGCGTAGTACGACGTCCGATCCTCGCCCCGCCGCGCGTACGTGGAGATGCCGTAGGCCGTGACGAGCGCGGCCGCGACATCGTCCTGCGTCGACAGCGGGTTCGATGCCGCGAGGATCACGTCAGCGCCGCCGGCCTTGAGCGTCCGCATGAGGTTGGCCGTCTCGCTCGTCACATGGAGGCAGGCTCCGACTCGAAGCCCGGCCAGGGGCTTCTCAGCCGCGAACCGCTCGCGGATCAGTCGCAGGACCGGCATCTCCCGCTCCGCCCATTCGATTCGTCGGACGCCCTCGGCGGCACGGCCGAGGTCGGTCACGTCGTGGGCGGGAACGGCAGCGGGCCGTGGATCGGTCATGTGGATGGGAACTCCTTCCGGGGATTGAGGCGACGACGGATCGTCGACACGACATCGGACCATGGCGACCCGATCCGATGCGCCAGACGTTCCTCGAAGCGAACGTGCTCGGCATAGCCGAGATGGCGGTAGACACTGATGGCCGGCGGGTTGTCCGCCCGGACGTTGAGGGCAACATGGTCGCACGAGCGCAGGAGTTCGGCCGTCACGGCCCCGGTGACGGCCGTGGCATAGCCGCGCCCGCGAACGTCACCTCGTGTCAGTACGTTGCCGACGACCGCCAGCCGCGCCGTCGGGCTGACGACGTGGGTGCCCGCGGCCGCCACCAGCCGATCGCGGACGCGCAGCCCGTAGTAGACGCCCTCGCTGATCGCGGCGGGCGGCAGCCAGGCCCCGAACCCGAGCTGGTACAGGCGGTTCAGCTCCGGCGCGTCGGCGGGCACCAGGCGCTCAACACCCGGATCGCCGGCCGGGATGAAGGAGTCGCGATCGACCACCATGCGGACCATCTGTGGTCCGGCATCCAGCCGATACCGTCGCTGGATCGTCGGCAACAGGTCTGGGAGTGAGGCGACATAGGCCAGGCGCGGCCTGATCACCTCCCGCAGGATCGTATCGACGCCGTCGTCGCGGCCCATGACGAACAGCGGCTGGGGAGATCCACCCGAATACTCGAGCACGATCGCCACGATCGATCCACCGGACCACGCGGCACCCCAGCGCGTCCGTGGGAACTCGCGGTCGTCGAGGTCGCAGATGGCGTAGGCGGCCAGCAGCGGGTCGCGATCGAGGAAGGCGCGGATCTGGGCACGGTCGGTCGTCATCGAGGCGGTCACGGTCGACGACCGCTGGGAGATGGCGACGCTTGTCACGCTCCGACCTCGGGCGAGTCGGAGCCGGCCGGTGACGGCGAGTCGGAGCCGGCACCTGACGGCGAGTCGGAGCCGGCCGGTGACGGCGAGTCGGAGCCGGCCGGTGACGGCGAGTCGGAGCCGGCCGGTGACGGCGCCTCGGAGCCGGCCGGTGACGGCGCCTCGATCACCGTGGACCTCTCGGCCTCGCGTCGAGTGTTTCGGCGAGCCATCGCCGCCTGGAGCGACGGTCCGAATGGCGCCCGGAGCACCCCTTCCTCGGTGACGATGCCGGTGATGAGGTCGGCCGGCGTGACGTCGAAGGGAGGATTCCGGACGAGCGTTCCCTCGGGCGCGATCCGCGTGCCACCGATCACCACCACTTCCTCGGCGGATCGTTCCTCGACTGGAATGGTCGTCCCGTCCGGCGTGGCGAGGTCAACCGAGGACAGCGGCGCACAGACATGGAAGGGCACGTGGTGACGGGCGGCAAGGACGGCGAGCGCGTACGTCCCGACCTTGTTGGCCGTATCGCCGTTGGCCGCGATGCGGTCCGCCCCCACGAGCACCGCGTCGACGTCGCCTGCAGCCATCAGCGACCCTGCGGCGACATCGGAGACGAGGGTGTGGGGCACGCCGGCCTGCGCCAGCTCCCACGCGGTCAGCCGCGCTCCCTCAAGGTACGGCCTGGTTTCGCCGACCCAGACGTGGACCGGTCGCGCCGCGTGGTGCGCCGCCTGGATGATCCCGAGAGCGGTCCCGAACTGGCCACACGCCAGCGGTCCGGTATTGCCATGGGTCAGGAGACGGATCGCCCGCCCGCCGACCTCGGGCAGCACTGCGAGTCCCGCATCCGCAAGCCGGCCGTGGTCGTCGGTGGCCTCGGCCACAATGGCCTCGGCCTCCGCCCGCATCCCCGCGGCGATCTCGACACCCGACGCCTCGGCCTGATCGAGCTCGTCGAACCGCACCATCACGCGTCCGACAGCCCAGCCCAGGTTGACCGCCGTCGGGTGAGCCTCACGGAGCGTCCTCGCAGCGGTCCCCATCAGGGACCGGCGTACGGTCGGCGGGGCGTTCCGCGCGAGCCAGGCGCTCAGGGCCAGGCTCAGGGCCGCGACCTGGCCGATGGCCGGGGCGCCGCGAACGGCCATCTCCCGGATGACTCGCGCTCCTTCGTGGGCGCTCCGGACCGGCAGCTCCACGAGGACGTTCGGCAAGGTTCGTTGATCGATCACGAGCAGGACATGATCGGATTCGAAGCGGAACGGCGTACGGAAGCCGGTCGGGTTGCGGATCCCCGTGGCACGGGGTGGGGTCGCCCCTGAAGCAGCCGGGTCGAGGCCCCGGTCGTCCCCCCGCTCGTCGCCACGGAGCAGGGATTCCGCCTCAGCAGCCGAACGATCCCGCACCGCGCTGACCGCGCCGACGACCTGGGCGGCGCTCGTCACCACGTCTCCCGCGAGCTGTCGGAAGAAGCGCCGACGTGACGGATCGGGCGGAGGACCGCTCACGGGGCCGGTGGTCGAGGGTCGCGTCCGGTCAGTACCGGATCACGCTCGTGACGCGTCGCCCTTCGAGACGATCGCGGCCGTGGAGGAAATCGAGCTCAACGAGGAAGGCGAGGCCGACGATGTTGCCCTTGAGCCGCTCGATCAGCTCGATAGTCCCGTGGACCGTGCCGCCTGTCGCAAGGAGGTCATCCACAACGAGCACGTTCTGACCCGGCTGGATCGCGTCGCGGTGGATTTCGAGCGTGTTGGACCCGTATTCGAGGGCGTACTCGACGCTCAGCGTCTCGGCCGGCAACTTGCCGAGCTTGCGAACCGGGACCAGTCCCGCTCCCAGCTCGTACGCCATCGGAGCACTGAAGATGAAGCCCCGTGATTCCATGCCAACCACCAGGTCGATCTTCTCGCGACGATACGGTTCGAGCATCTGGGCAATCGCTTCCCGGTACGCCGTTGCGTCTTTCAGGAGCGTGGTGATGTCGTAAAAGAGGATCCCCGGCTTCGGGAAGTCCGGGATCTCGCGGACCTTCTCGCGAAGCGCCTCGACAGACATCGGTACGGGAACCTCCTGGGTAGCTGTACGGATCGGCGACCATCGCGTGGCGAATCGATCGCATGATGATCGGGCCTCGCGATCGCCGTTGCGAGTCTAGCGTACGGTCGCGGCCGACTCCCTCGTATCGAGGGCGGTCGACGGCTGCGGTCGCCACAACCGGGGCGCGGCCAGGAAACCGAGGAGCGCGACGAATACCCCCATCGCGATCGCGGCGCCGAGGCCCGGCGCGGCACCCGCGTTGGCGCGGACGCCGGCCGCGATCAGTGCCCCAGCCATTCCGGTACCGAGCGCCGTACCGAGTGCGTCCGACAGGGTGACCGCCGCGGTCGCCGAGCCCTGCCCCTTCAGGGGTGCGTCGCGCAGCACGATGATCGCAAACTGGGAGTAGCTCAGGCCCATCCCGAGCCCGGCAACGGCGAAGAACGGGATCGCGGTCCAGGCGGGCACCTCGGGCAACAGCGCAAGGGCCACTCCCGCCATACCGACGGCCACCACGGGAAAGCCGATCCGAACGAACCGCTCAGGTCCGATCCGATGCGAGTGCCTGGACTGGTACCAGGCCCCGGCGCTCCACGATACCGTTGCGGCTGACAGCGCCATGCCGGCCGCGAGGGCGGACCATCCACGAACCTCCTGCAGCAGGAGCGTGATGTTGGCGTCGACCGTGAAGAACGAAAAGGTCAGGACGCCGCGAAGCAGGACGGCCGTCGGGAAACCCCTGGCCAGTCTGAGCGTCCCCGCCGGGGTCAACCGGTGGAAGGCGGGCAGGGCGATCCCGAGCCCGAGCGTGGCCATTGACACAAGGACAATGGCGTTCGGCTGGAGCAGGGCGGTCGTCAGGATTCCCGTGCCAACGGCCGTCGCCACGGCCAGGAGGTACCGTCCCGTCCAGCCGCGCCGGACGGTCGGCTCTTCGAGCTTGGGTTGCTCCGGGACGGCGGGCATCGACCGCATGGCGCGAGTTGCCAGGGTGCCGGCGATCGCGATCAGCGGCAGGAGGCCGAGGAAGACGGCTCGCCAGTGCCACGTCTCGGCGACGAACCCGGCGATGGCCGGCCCGATGAGGCCGGGCACCACCCACGCGCCGGACAGCGTGGCGAACATCCGCGGACGCAGTCGCTCCGGCAGGCTCCGTCCGATCGCGACATAGGCAACCGGCGGGACGGCGCCGCCGCCGACACCCTGGATCAGTCGCCCGACCACGACCATCGGCATCGACGTCGCGAGCCCAGCCACGAGCAGCCCGACCGCGAACAGGCCGAGACCGATGACGAACGGAAGGACGACCCCACGTTCATCGATCAGCCCGCCGACCACGGTGATCCCGATCAGCGAGCCGAGGAAGAAGGCCGAAAACACCCATCCGTACAGTTCGAGGCCGCCGAGTTCGCGAGCGACGATCGGCATGGCCGTGGATACCGCGAGTGCCTCGGCCGCGACGAGCGTGATCGTCAGGACGAGCCCGACCGTCAGCGGGCGACGACCGGGAGTCCAGAGCGAGTCGGGTCGGTGCCGGCCAGCGGGCACGTTGGGGTCAGGCTGCCGGCTGGTCACCCGCGGAGTATGCCGGTCCCGGTCAGTCCTTCAATTCCACGCCGATGACGATGAGCGGATCGGCGCCGGCGTTCTCCAGCGTGTGGGCCCCGTTGCCTTCCGACCAGAGCACCCGCGGCATCACGAACGGCGGGTTCATCGCGCGCGTGTCCAACATCACCACACCGTCCGGATCGCGCCGGATGAAGCTGGTTCCGGACACGACGTACATCACGGTCGCGGCGCGATGCGTGTGGAGCGGGGTCGTGTCGCCCGGAGAAATCGTGGTCTCCAGGACCCGCACCCGATCGTTTTCCCATAGCACGCGGTGGTGGTCCGGCGCCGCCGTGGGTCCATCCAGGGACTCGGGCCACGGCCACGGATCCGCGGGCCGGGCCGTCATCGGGGCACGTCCACTGGCATCCGTTCGACGTACGGCCGGCGCCACTCCGGGGCCTCGAAGGGCGCCGCGAAATACTCGGTCTCCCGGTACACCTTCCCGTCACGAAGCTCGAAGAAGGCCACGTAGAACCAGGTGGACCCGTCCGGGTACGTGATGGTGCCGTCGGCCCACCATGAGTCGCCACTGCCCACGACGCGCAGGACGGAGTACATCGGGGTCATCACCCAGCGATCCTCGCTGCCGACGACGCGGCCCGTATGGACCTCGGGCAGACCGCCGGGGTAGTGGTCGATGATCCCACGCATGTTCGCATCACCACGAACGCGCTCCCCCGACTGTGGCCAGTCCGAGGTCCAATCGGCATGCCGGAGCGCACGGAGCCGATCCATATCGCCGTCTTCAGTGGCCCGCGTATACGCCCGGACGATCTCTTCGTTGGTAGGTTCGGGCATCCGGTTCACCTCCACGTCATGACACTCGACCCGCGAATCCGTCTGGCGTCAGCGTACCGCTCGGTCCCGGGCCGTGTGCCGATGCCCGTTGACTCGAAGATCGACAGGTCAATCCCGTTTCGGGCGCCATGAGGGTGAGGAAGAGCCCCGTGTCGAACCCTGCCCGCCGACGATTGAGGCGTCAGCATCAGTCCACGAAGCCGAACCGGTGCCCTGGCGGAGGACCCATGGCAGTTCAGCAGTTGGACCAGCACCCACGAGAGATCCGGCAATTGGGGGCACGGCACAGCGCCGTGAACGTGCGCGTGTTCGGATGGGGCATCCCGGTCGATGTCGTGACGGTGAGGATCCCGTCCGCCACTCCCCGAACAGCGCCGCCTGTTCCGCCGCCTTCAGGCCGTCGATGCCCTTGTCGGCGGCGTTGACCACACCGCTCGCAAGTTATAGGATCGCATGGTCTTCCTATAACACCGAGGCGAGATTGATGGTTGGGTATAACCCGACAATCCGGGAGAACGAGGCCGGTCGGACGGTCCGCGTCGGCGCTGGCGAGCTGGCCTATGAGGCGTTCGTCCCTTCGCCGCTGCCCCCGCGGCTGGACATCACCGACGACCTCTTCCGGTCGCTCTCCGAAGCGGATCGCGCTCTCGGGGAGCTCAGCGGCCTCGGACGGACCATGTCCAATCCTGACCTCCTGATCAACCCCTTTATCCGGAAGGAAGCGGTGTTGTCATCGAAGATCGAGGGGACACGGGCCACGCTCACCGACCTCTACCTGTTCGAGGCGCAGGCTGCCCACGGACCGGTGGGAGAGGCCGTGGGCGATGTCCAGGAAGTGATGAACTGCATGGCCGCGCTCCGATATGGCCTCGGCCGAATTGATGAACTCCCGATGAGCGCCCGCCTGATCCGGGAGCTGCACAAGCGCCTGATGACTGGAGTCCGGGGGCAGGAGCGGAGCCCGGGCGACTTTCGAACAACCCAGAACTGGATTGGCGCTCCTGGGAGCCTCCTGGCCGACGCCTCCTACGTCCCGCCCCCACCGCCAGAGATGGACCAGGCGATCACCGAGTTCGAGCGCTACGTCCATCGAGACAGGGACCCCCATCCGCCGCTCATTCGGCTTGGCCTGATTCACGTGCAATTCGAGATGATCCACCCGTTCATCGATGGAAACGGACGAATCGGCCGTCTGTTGACCAGCCTGCTGCTCGTTCACTGGAAATTGCTGCCGGTCCCGCTCCTCTACCTGAGCGCCTACTTCGAGCGGGAGCGCGACGCGTATTACCACCACCTGAACGCGGTGAGCGATCACGGCGCCTGGGCGGATTGGCTCGGGTTCTTTCTCCGTGGCGTTGCTGAGCAGTCCCATGACGCGACTGCTCGCGCGAAGCGTCTGCAGGATCTGCAGACGGCGTGGCGCGAGGCGGTGACCCATGCGCGCTCCTCGGCCCTCCTGGTGCGGCTCGTGGATCACCTGTTCAAGTCGCCGGTGATCACCGTGACGGCCGTCAGGGATCTGCTCGGGGTCACGTATCCGGCCGCCAAGGCGAATCTCGAGAAGCTCGTTCAGGCCGGTGTCGTCGAGCCCTTTGACGAATCCGGCTACGGACGGCGCTACTGGGCGCCGCAGGTAATCAGGACCATCGGCGAGTAGACGGGAGCTGCTCCCCTCGCCTACTCCCCGAACGGCGCCGCCTGCTCCGCCGCCTTCTTCTCGACCCGCTCCGCGCGCTGGTAGGTCGGCAGGACCAGGAGCGGCAGGCGAATAGATCGACCGGTCGAGGAGTGACGCGCTAGGATCAGCCGCGAAAACACGTCGTCGCCATGGCGGAGAACCCATGACCGTTCAGCAACTGGTCAGGCACGCAAGAGAAATCCGACAACTCGGGGCGCAACACGGCGCAGTGAACGTGCGCGTGTTTGGCTCTTACGGGCGGGGGAATTCCGGCCCGAGCAGCGACCTGGACCTTCTCGTGCAAATGGAACCCGGTCGCAGCTTGCTCGACCTCGTCGGGTTCCAGCAGGACGTGGCCGATCTCCTTGGCATCCCGGTCGATGTCGTGACGGAACATGGACTGAGTCGCTACATCCGAGACTCAGTCCTCGCCGACGCCCGGCCCCTCTGATCTCCGTGGACGACTCCGCTCGGCTCCGCCACATCCTCGACGCGATCGAGCGGGTTGCCAGGTAGACGGCTCGAGGGCGCGGTCAATTCATGGCCGACGAACTGGTACAGGACGCCGTGATGCGCAACCTCGAGATCATCGGCGAGGCCGCGAAAGCCTTGTCGACCGAGACGACGATTCGTGCGCCGTCCGTCGCCTGGCGAAGCGTTTCGGGAATGCGCGACCATCTGGTCCATGGCTACTTCGGGGTGGATCTCGACATCGTCTGGAACGCGATCGCCGAGGATCTCCCCGGGTTGCGGTCCGCGGTCGAGCAGCTTCTCCGAGGCGCGGACGCCTTCTGGTCTGCCTACTCCCCGAACAGCGCCGCCTGCTCCGCCGCCTTCTTCTCGACCCGCTCGGCGCGCTGGTAGGTGGGCAGGACGAGGAGCGGCAGGTCCGGCCGGCGATGCTCCTCCAGGAGCTCCGCGATGGTCAGGATCTGGATCCGCGGATAGTCGCGACCGGACAGGTCCGAGTGGTAGACGCCGGCGGTCGAGGCCTCCAGGCGCATCGGGGCGGACGGCTCGTCGAGGGTGACGAAGAGGCCGATCTCGGCCTTCTCGCGCTCGAGGACACCCTTGAGGTCACGGATCATGCTCGAGTTCACCGTCCCGCTCTTGACGCTCACGAGCGCCCGACCGACCTCGCCGCGCGGTCCGGTCGAGAAGCTGATGACGCCGTCGATGCCCTTGTCGGCGCCCTTCTTCTGGGTCCCGCCCTGGGGCTGCGCGCCGATGAGATCGAGCGCCCACCACTGGAACTGGTACTGGCCCTCCAG